>JBGVEG010000165.1:0-3091 GCA_045119955.1 Paludibacteraceae bacterium | reverse complement strand
GTTACCAAAATCGTAAGAATTTTGGTCTAACTTGCTATACCATTCCGAAAATGGTATGATAAGCATACTGACGTATGCAAGGAATGAGAGCGATAAAAGGAGAAAGAGAGGGGCGGTGACATGGCACACTATGCGAAGTACACAAGGGGTTCTGCGGGCAGTCTGACAAGGCACTATGAGAGGGCAAAGAACAGTAAAGGGGAGTATATCAAGTTCAAGAACCAAGAGATTGACTTGGAGAGGACGCACCTCAATTACAACCTCGCCCCTCATCAGCAGAGCCAACTCGAATTTATCAAAGAGCGAACAGAGGAAGTAAAGTGCCTTAAACGTGATGATGTAAAGGTTATGTGCGATTGGGTTGTGACAGTGCCGGAGACAGTACCGGAAGAACATCAGAGAGAGTTTTTTGAGAGGGTGTATCAGCACCTAGAGGACAAGTACGGCAAGCAGAATGTAGTATCTGCATACGTCCACATGGACGAAACAACCCCACATCTGCACTTTGCATTTATTCCCGTGGTGTATGACAAGAAAAAGGGCAGGGAAAAGGTGTCTGCAAAGGAGTGCGTGACAAGGGAAGATTTAAGGGTATTTCACACGGAACTGCAAGAGGTGTTAGACCAATGGAGAGAGCAGAAAGAGTATGAATTTGAGTGCGATGTTCTGAATGGAGCAACGGAGAACGGCAACCTCACAATCGAGGGATTGAAAGCAAAGGAACTGGAGAACTGGAACGCACTTGAAACAGAGGTTCTTAATGACCTGATAGACCAAAACAATGAGATGGGCGGTCGTCTGCAAATGCTCCAAATGGAAGTGGAGAGCCTTTCTGAAGAACGTGAGAGCCTTTCTAAGGGTGTTTCTGAACTAAAGGCAATAGAAAGAGCTTTAGAAAAGAGTATAAGCACCCTAGAGGGCAAAATGGACGCTTTAAAGGGTGACCAACTGACACTCATGCAGAGATTTGTCGAAAACCCCAAAATCAAGCCGACTTTTGACACATACTGTCGGAATATGTCGGAACGTGCGACAAGGGAAAAAGACGAACGCACAGAGCGGAAAAGCGTGGTTGGTTCACTTGGGTATTACAAGGAGCAGATAGAACAAATGCGACAACAGAAGTCCTCTTCTTTTACTGCTGAAAAGCCCCAAAAGAGCCACCACAAGAGTAGCAAAGATGAACGCTAATATCACGGTGAGTAAAGGGTGAAAACACACCCTCTCTTACTTGGGCTTAGGTGTTGAACACAGACGGAAAGAACGATTGTCAAGGGCTTAGAAATTTTAGGGCGGTAGCGTCCGATCCAACGCAAGTTGGATAAGCTGCTGCCATGAAATTTTTTTGGAGCAAAGCGGAAAAACCCTTGATAATTGGGCTTTTTGTCGGTAGACTGCCACAGCCCCAAGCAAGAGAAAAATACACTTGACAAATTGTGTAAAACGTGTGTATAATATACACACGAAAGAGAGGTGCAGAACATGAAAATAAGAGTGAATATATCGGTGGAGCAAGACACCGCAGAACGGCTTAAACAGTACGCTTTTGAACATCACACAACAGTTAGTGGAGCGATTGAACAGTGGATATGGTCTGCAAAGGTCAAGAATGAGCAAGTAAGAGGGCAGATGTCATTTGTGGACTCGAAAAAGAAATAGTTGCGTGAAAACCGCAACTAAGCTATAATGGTTAACATAGCAATGTAAAAAGGCTCATGCAATAAGCACAAGCCTTGTAAATTACATATCGGACAGTTTCTTGGAAGTGTTACCAGCACTTACAAGCAACTAAGGTATTCGACCATACCATAGACAAAGACTTCACTGACAAGCCTTACTGTAAGGCTTATTATAAGCGATAAGTACAGTCCTTGTCAAGACACAAGACCTAGTAGCCTTTGTGGTATGAGAATACCACAGGGGCTTTTTTAATGCCCCTAGAAAGGAGCAGAACATGAAACAAGGAAGATTGGGTTACAATTCGACAAATGACCGCTATGGGCTTTTAATAAGCGACTTGTGGGAGCATGACGGCTTTCACTGTGGCGAGGGCTTGGAGGTCCTGGTCGATGATGAATGGGTGCAGACCCGAATGGAAATGACAAGCGACAGACAGTGGTATCTCGTTGGAACGCCGTATAAGGGCGATTTGGAGTACATACAAGCAAGGATAGGATAAATGAATAAAGGAATGGAAATACGCAAACGAAAGCTTGAAAAGAAAAGGGACAAGCGTAACAGCGTCAAACAAGGACAAGAAAACGTGTGTCGGTTTGTAGATATTAGGTGGGAAGTGATAGAACGAATAAACGGAAAATACAGACACACGGGAACAAGCCAAGGGCAAGGGTTACAAGTACGGAACAGAGTATATCTGACTGACGGACACTACAAGCTGATTAACAGTAAATCTGTGCGGATTACAAAGATATACGGAGAGGTTCCTGAATGGGCAACCGATGAACTTATAAAACGATATACAGAGGGTCAAAAACCTTGACGGAAGATATAGGGGCGATGAGAGGACAACCGCCTTAAAACAACCTTTACGAGGTAGCAGTCGTAGGAATCGCCGTTAGAGGGTGCGTTGGTAGACCGTTATCTTGAAAGAGTGGAGCTACCGTCCTGTCGCTTGCATACGTCTTGGAAGTGAGACACCCAAGACTATCGGTGCAAGAGGGGGGTCACGAAAACGGCTTGCACCGTGCGGTGTTTTATGGCAGACCTTGACCGCTGATAACCAATCTGAATCGTGCCAATCAGTAATGATTGGGTGTGTTGATACGGATACCTCAAGCGTACTATACGCTTGCAACACACTACCCCTACACTTCAAAAAAATGGAGTGTAGGGGGGAGTGGAAAGAGCCGTTTCCTTAGCACCGACCGCTTGCAACAAGGTGCTACCAAACGGCAAGTTTCCACAAAGGGGTCAAGGGTCTCCCTTGCAAGTTACCAAAATCGTAAGAATTTTGGTCTAACTTGCTATACCATTCCGAAAATGGTATGATAAGCATACTGACGTATGCAAGGAATGAGAGCGATAAAAGGAGAAAGAGAGGGGCGGTGACATGGCACACTATGCGAAGTAC
>JBGVEG010000164.1:0-24448 GCA_045119955.1 Paludibacteraceae bacterium | reverse complement strand
ATACTCAGCTGTAGGATTCTATGAGAAATGCAATTTTTGGGCGGCAGAGTTCGTCAATCCCACAGTTGAAACATTAAGGATGTATCGTTCAATCGACTAATTACATTTGACACATTCATATATTTTAACGGTAATTCCACTCATTGACGGAGTTGCCGTTTTTGTTTGTAATAAACTATAGCGGCATTTATCCCGAAGATACCCTGAAGATACCCCGAAGATAGGGCTTAGGCCATTGGTTTGACCTCTGCTCACGAAAAAAAATAACAGACCTCGAATAAAACAACAACTACATGACAAAAATAGATACAATATCTGGTGAAAAATACACGAAATGGATTGGTGCGCTGTTGCAACGTATCAAGCATTCTCACATTCACACTGCGATAGGAGTGAATCGTGAGTTAATTATGCTGTATTGGTCTATCGGAAGAGATATTGTTGAGATGCAAGAGCATGAGAAATATGGCGATGCATTGATTTATAGATTAAGTGAAGATTTGCAACGTGAATTCCCAAATGCGAAGGGGTTTTCATATCGCAACCTCCATTATATGAAAAATATGTATCTTACTTTTATTCAGATACATAAAAATCTGCCACAACCTGTAGCAGAATCTACCAACACCAATCTGCCACAACCTGTGGCAGAAACTGCGTTGGATTATGTTTCGCTCGTGCCATGGGGACATATTCGCTATCTATTGGACAAACGATATTCTCCAGAGAAAGCTTTCTTTTACATTACTCAAATCGTGGAACACGGATGGAGTAGAAACATATTGTTGAATATGATGGCCAGCAACCGATAGCCATTACTCGCTATGAATTAAACAAAATATTATGTTATGAAAATAAAAGATTAACCGACCCAACCAGTAAATAACAATAAAAACAATATGAAAACATTTACAACTTACGCCGAGAAGAAGGCGAAACAAATTCTTAACCTATTACAAGGATATACCAAAGGTATACGAATAACTGCCATCCTCATTCTCCTACTAATGGGAGTTAATAGCGCGTGGGCGGATATTACTTTTACAGGTGGATATATCTATTTTGACAACTCAATTGGCATCAATCAGACATATATCCAACTTTGTGCGCGTCAAAGTAGTTGGACTGGAGTCTCAACGATGACTAATATCTCCAACACCAAGTTGTATTATGTTGCCAATCCACAAGGTTCTGGTTGGGGAGGAATATTAGGTTGGGTTGTGATTGGCAACTCTTCTCAAAAAACAAATAGTAATTTTGACAACTGGAGCACTTATGGCTGGTGTTCTAATTGGAATACTTTTGACTTCTATAGTGGTTCAACATATTTGATTGTACCTACATCTACAAGCAAAAGTCAATCTGTCAACACTTCGTATTTGAGCGGAGGTTATTCAGCACTTAACTCCCAACAAACAATCAAGAGTGCGGTTAATGATGCTGATGCCAACTCAAAAGCGACTATTAGCATAACTTCCTATAAAATGACGGGTAATGGAAAGGTGACAGAACAAACTGCAACGCTTGGAACTGGTGCTAAAGATACCTATGTAGATGCAGCCCGTACAGCAACAACCACATTGACAGTTGGTGATGTAGCTACAGGTTATCAATTTGATGGTTGGTATACAGCTGCGACAGGTGGAACACAGTTATCAAACAAGAAAACATACACTTATTATCCAACAGAAGCAACTACTGTTTATGCCCGCTTCTCAACAATAAAATACACCGTTACCTATGGAGTACATAGTTCTGGCAATGGTACTCTCGCAGCGAAAGTTGGAAGCACAAGCATCAGTTCTGGCAATAAAGAGAACTATGGGAGCAAAGTTGTTTTCACTGCGACCCCCTCTACCGGTTATGAAATAGAGGGGTGGTACAGCAATACTGATTGTACGACATCTCTTAATAATGGTACAGACAAAACTTACACTATTGAATCATTAACTGCAGAAGCAACTGTATATGTAAAGTTCAAACGAAAACAACACACCGTCAATTTTGGTGTACATAGTTCAGGCAATGGTACTCTAACTGCGAAAGTTGGAAACACAGGCATCGATTTTGGCGATAAAGTGAACTATGGAAGCGAAGTTGTTTTTACAGCAAAACCCGATGATGGCTATCAAATAGAAGGTTGGTATAGCAACTCTACTTGTACCACGCCTATCGACAATGGGACAAATGACACATACACAGTTACAATCACAGGTGGCACAAATGTATATGTAAAATTTGAGGCGATTCCTGCTAACATTCATAACATTACCTATACCGAACAAGGAACGGGTTGGACATACGACGCCAACAATCCAACCTCCGCAGAAGAAGGTACTACAGTTACATTTGAGGTTATTCCTACTAAAGGATATTCTATAAAAATAACGAGTGATGATGTTGCAGTGAGCAATACAAGCGGCAACACTTACACCTTTAAAATGCCTAATAAAGATGTCAACATTAATGTAATAGCAGAGGAAATCCTCTCAACCATCACCATTAAAACAAACCCAGCAGAGGGTGGTAGTATTGAAGTAGATGGTCAGCCATTCACACCTGGTAATACAGTACAAGTAGGTGTAACGACACGTAAAAACGTCACCGCTGTACCAAATGAGGGTTATGGTGTTGCACAATGGGGAATAAAAGGTTCTGCTACATTTGGTGGTGGTGGTGTAACGTTTATACTCTTTGGAGACGGAACGGATGCTGCTGGCGAACTCATCGCGAACTTTATTGGTTGGGAATACACTATCACATTTGATCACCAAGACGGTACAGGTGGTACAGAGAAAGCTACTGTAAACTATAAAAATAACAATTACTCTGTTACTCCAGTCATTGCTCCTACTCGCACAGGTTATGTATTTGGCGGTTATTACACCGAAGCAAATGGTGCTGGTGTACAAGTGGTGTCCGCAGAGGGAGCATGGCTATCCAATGCAACAGGTTATACAGACGCCGAGGGAAAATGGCTCGTACACGAAAATACAACCCTCTACGCAAAATGGACTGTCAACCAATACACCCTCAACTTTGGCGTGCAAGGAAACATAGGCGGTAGTGCCACAGCAACTGTAGATGGTAATGCGATAAGTTCACCTGCGACATTAGATCATGGCACAAAAATCACTTTGACTGCTACCAAAGACGACAAATATGCATTCGTACAATGGGTAGATGACAGCGGCGCTAAAGTATCAACAAACAACCCATATACCCACACTTTGACTGCCAACACCACTATTCAAGCGGTATTTGCCAATACAGATGTCCTTTACCTCAAGCCTATTAATGATTGGAAAAGAAATAATGAATGGTATGCTGCATACTTCTACAAAGAAGGTACAGGCGACAACTTCTGGGTACGAATGAAAAACGAAGACCCCTGCGGCGGAAGTGACTACTACAAGACGCTTATTCCAGACGGCGATTGGACACATGTTATATTCATTCGCATGGATGGTAGTAAAACCGATTTGAAGTGGGAGAACAAATGGGACCAAACAGTTGACTTAACTATACCAACAGATGGCAAAAATTGCTTTACCAATGGCAGTAAAAATAATGACAAGTTTACTGGTTCATGGAGCACTCATACTCCAACGAACTACGAGCCAGTCGTATTCAATGTTACCGTTCCTACTGGAACTCCTAACTGCTATATCATCGGAGATTGGGATGGTTGGTCACAATTCACCGAAATGACCAAAGTGGACGACACTCACTATACCGTGACTATATATGACGTATGTAAAAGCACCCTCAAATACAAATACTGCTATGGTCCAAGTTGGGGATGCGAAGAGGTTAGCAGCACAGCTCTTCCTACAACTACTATTGCTGATAGAACCCACAAAAATCAAGATGAGGTTAAAGCATGGATTAAATACTGTTTAGTTGGAAATAATAATATTGGTTGGTCATGGAATAATGCTTATAGTTTTGATATTGCTGGTGACATGAGTCATAACTTCGATGCAAAAAACTATGACATTAAGGTTATGTCATCTATTGAAAAATATTATACACATAATGAATATACATACAACCTCCACCGTTCGCACACTTCCGTGAAAATACCCCACGAAGGAGGAGAGAACAATCAATTAATATTGCAAGCAGACTTAACAGGTACTTACAAATTCCACTTTGACCCTGTCAGCAAACTCTTGACCATTGAGTTTCCTGAAAAAGGTTATCGTCTGAAAATCACGATGGCAGATGGCAATGTCTATACATCAAATGCAGTAGATAATGCAGAGGCGACACTTTCATTCTTTGCTCCAGGTTCAGAAGATACCGAACTAAAAGGTACTATCACTTTGGAACATAAAGGCACTCATGTGGCAGATATTCCTCCCACATCATTTAAGACATCGAATGTTTATACTGCAAAACTCAATAGTGCTAAAAATGGTATTACTGAGATTGCACTTTATAACGGCAACTACTACATTCGTACCGACGGCGCCAACGGTGGCTGGAGTAACTACAAAACCGATAGTGACAACAAGATGACCTATTTCGTACCACGCGAAGAGGAGAAATATAGTTATTATTGGGTACAGGCATTGCCACGAGCCCCTCGTGACCATACAAATGGCGTTGTTAACGTAAAGGCGTGCGTAGCAAATGACTACAACGACAACCTCGCTATAATGCTTGAGGCAGACAAATTCACCAGCGACAACTATGGCAATGTCAATATTTTAGACCCAGACGAGCACCACCGCGAGAAAATAAACGTGCGCTTTGGTTACAACCCCAAAACGAACCACTTTGAGCGTGCTATGCTGACTGGTTCCGGAAACATCAATACCTTCTTGAACATCTTCGACCCACTACCTGAAGGTTATCTGTATAAAACCAATAATAACGGAACATTAGAGACTCAACTAACTGCGGCAAGCCAAGACAATAAATTTACAGATATTAGTAACTGGGTGTACGAAAGAGACGTATGGGTAAATGTACAAAACGACAAAGATGTTACCGTATGCTTGACCGCTGTTTCATACAATGGTGCACGAAATAGTCTCTTCGGATTTGATGATGAAGCGCAAACAGTTCCTACACAACGTACAATCGTAGCCAAAAACAGCACTCAAGAGCCAAAGAAAATGCGCGTAATCTACGACTTCAAGACCAACCGCATGATTATGGCATGGATGCCAGGTGCATACAACTGCACTGGAGAAGAGGCACTGATCGCTGACGTACTTTTTATGCGCCATGAAAACGATCCTGTTCCAGAGTTAACCATGACAGATCCTGATGGTGCAGAGGGTGTAACCCCTCAGATTAAAGGTATCCAAACTCAGTTCTTTGCATTGGAGTTAGAAAACAAAGGTAACCAAAACTACGAGGAGCACTATTGGATTACACTGCCATTTAATTGTATTGTAGGAAGTATCTCGGGTGTGCCTGGTTATATGCAAACATGGGGTATTCAACGCTATAACGGTAAGAAACGCGCTGAGAAAGGATGGTGGAAAGAAACCGAGACATTCTGGGAGTGGTTAGGTCCCGATGAGGTGATGGAAGCAGGTGTCGGATACGTATTGTCATTCGACAAGAAGGCAGCCACATGGAACACCTTTGATGTACATACCGAACATGACGATGGTAGTGTTACAACTACTCAAAAATCATTGCTGCGATTGTATTTCCCATCAACAGAAAAAGACTTCACATTCAAGGCGAATAACAACTTCGTGAAAACCTACACTGATGAACCATGTGAAATCAAAACGGCTAACCGTCACTTACAAGATGGTAACTGGAAGATTATCGGTCCACTCAGTTATAATAGTGCAACAGCAACTGCCTCCCCTACCACAGGTGACCAAGTTTGGCAACCAGAAGAAAATGGCGACCATATCACAGTACCAGATGGTGACTACAACTGGGCAGCCCCTATGTTCCTATATGAATACACCTATGACAATAGCACTCAATACAATCGCGAAAACAAGTGGAAATACGTAGTAAAAAATACCATCGGATATACCTACAAAGCGTTCTTCGGTTATATGGTACAGTTTGCGGGTACTATGACATGGAGCGAAATTAGCCAATCTATCCAACCAAAATTACGTGCACGCACCTATACCGACCAAGTGCCAACCAATATTACAACAAACTTGGATTTGGTGGATGCTGAGGGCGTTCAGCACGACCAGACATTCGTGGCATTGGACATCGAGGGTACTACTACCTATGACTTGAATAAGGATCTCAACAAAGTATTCAACAATAACTTTGCGAATATCTACACCCTCTCAGAGAACATTCCATTTGCAGGTAACACCCTGCCTATGGAGAAAGCCATCGTTCCAGTAGGTGTGCGCATTGCTACTGCAGGCGAATATACCTTCCGTATGCCTGATGGCACAGAGGGCATTAATGTCACCCTCATTGACAACCAAACGGGCACTCAGACCGATATGCTGATGAGCGAATATACCGTGACCCTCGATGCAGGCACTATTGAGAACCGTTTCTACCTCGTAGTCGATCCAGACCGCACCGCTACTTCTGTGGAGAACATAGGCGAAGAGGCGAAAGGCGAAGAGGCGAAAGACCAGATAAAGAAATTCCTCATCGATGGCAAGCTCTTCATCCGCACCGCCGATGGCATCTTTGATGCGAAAGGACAGCGTTTGTAAGGCCGCCCCTCTACCCTGCCCTGTGGGGCGATGAGGCGATGAGGCAATGAGGTTAAAGGCGAGAGGCGAAAGGCTCGGATAAGAAAAAAATGAGTTGGAGATATGTCCAACTCATTTTTTTTGTAAGAGGCGAGAGGAACGGATAAGTCGTTCATAAAAATGTAGAAAATCACAAAAAGTCGTTCATAAAAGTGTATCTCATTGCATAAAAGTCGTTCATAAAAATGTATAAAATCATAAAAAGTCATTCATAAAAGTGTAAATCATTTGCATATATCATTTATTTTCAGTACCTTTGCAGCGAATTTAAAAACATATCAATAAAACACACATATGGAACGGCTAATTATTGAGGAATTATTGCAATGGAAAACAAGTCCACGACGCAAACCATTGATACTAAATGGTGCACGACAAGTGGGTAAGACATGGATCCTAAAGCATTTTGGAGAAATACATTATGACAATGTAGCATATATCAACTGCGATAAGGAGTCGCTGGCTGCCAAATTATTTGAAGATTATGATGTCAAACGCATCATTCAAGCGTTGGAAGCGATGACCAACACCCAGATTGTTGCGGGCAAAACACTCATTATCATAGATGAAATTCAAGAAGTGCCACGAGGACTGCATGCACTAAAGTACTTTGCCGAAAATGCACCTGAGCAACACATTGTCGTTGCTGGTTCATTGTTGGGACTATTGCTGCACCAAGGTGAGAGTTTTCCTGTTGGCAAAGTGAATATGTTGCAAATGTACCCAATGACTTTCTTAGAATTTCTTAAGGCAATAGGAGAGGATAAGATATACCAGCAACTCGTGAATAGAGAATGGAGCGTAACAAATACAGTACACGAAAAGATTATAAAGCACTTGCGCATGTATCTCTATGTCGGAGGAATGCCTGAGGCGGTGCAAGCATATTGCAACAAGATGCCTTTGCGCGAGATTCGCAGCATTCACAACGAAATCCTCACGGCATATATTAACGACCTTTCGAAGCACGCCCCCAAGGAGCAAGTGGTCCGTATAACGCAAGTATTTCGATCTATTCCTGCACAAATAGCCAAAGAAAACAAGAAATTTGTATTTGGAATGCTCAAAAAAGGCGCAAGAGCCAAAGAATTTGAATTGGCTATCCAATGGTTGATGGACGCTGGACTGGTGCACAAAGTGTGTCAGGTTAGCAAACCAGAAGCCCCATTGGCCTTTTATGAAGAGTCGGATGCATTCAAATTGTTCTTGTTGGATTGCGGATTGTTAGGCGCCATGAATATGACAGATGCCACAGAGGCCATGCTGACGGATAATATCTTTGAGGAGTATAATGGCGCGTTGACAGAGCAATTGGTACTTCAAGAACTGAAGTGTGTGCCAAACTTGCCTGTGTATTATTACACCAAGCAGAACTCGCAACAAGAGATTGATTTTGTGATTGAGATTAAAAATCATGCTATTCCTGTAGAAGCCAAAGCAGGAGAGAACTTGCAAGCTAAATCGTTGAAACAATTCATACAGGAGAATAAATCAGAAAAGGCAATAAAGACCTCTCTCAAACCTTACAAGAGCAACGAAGTGATAGACAATGTACCTCTATATGCATTGTATTGTTATCTAGGCGAGAGGCGATGAGGCGATGAGGCGATGAGGCAATGAGGTTAAAGGCGAGAGGCTAAAGGCTCGGATAAGAAAAAAAATGAGTTGGAGATATGTCCAACTCATTTTTTTTGTAAGAGGCGAGAGGAACGGATAAGTCGTTCATAAAAATGTAGAAAATCACAAAAATGAGACCATTATAGGATTAGAAAGCAAGACAGCAAGACAGATAAATTGAAAAAGTATATATGTGTATAATGATAATATAGAAGTTTTAAAACGTCCCGTCTTGCTGTCTTGCTGTCTTATTGTAAAAAACAAAAATAAGCTATCCACCGCTTATCCACCGCTTATCCACCCGATAAACACTGTTTTAAGATTTGTCACTTGGAAACTACAAAAGTGTTAAAGTTTCCTAAAACATTTGCCTATTTGAGAAAAAAGCAGTACCTTTGCACGCTTTTTGTAATATGGCATAGTACCCAACAAATAAACATTTACTATCTACCTTCACCAAGGGAGTGGTAACGAGGTGGTAACGGAACGACTAAGAGACCTGCAATGACAGATATGAAAGAAAATATACTCCGAGTGGCAACACCACGTATGCAACAAGTGGGCATACGCTCTGTCAGCATAGAGGATCTATGCAAGGAACTCGGCATATCCAAAAAGACCTTCTACGTCTATTTCCCCTCCAAAGATGACCTCGTGGATGCTATGCTACACGCACACGAAGAGAAAATGACCAAAGATGTACAGCACCTCGTTGCCAACAAAAGCGTAGTGCAACTGATTGTAGATTGGACAAAAATCACCAAACAAACCGAGAAGAGCAACCACCAAACACCACCCGTGCTGTACGACCTGAAGAAATACTATCCCAACCTCTTCAAAATGCACATCAAACGCGTGCGCCGAGTGATGCAACAGTTCTTGGTACAGTTATTGCAGAAAGGGCAAACAGAAGGCATCTTCCGCCAAGAGATAGACACAGAAGTAGCATCCATGCTCATGGTCAACACCCACTTCATGCTGGCAGAACATGCTGAGAACCACGAACTCAGTCCACAAGAAGTGCGGCATATAGGCAAGACCTCCATGGATATCCTCCTGCGCGGCATGTTCACCCCAGAGGGACTACTCACGCTGGAAAAAGCCGTCAAAAAGTAATAAAAAAAAAAGAACTATATACTTGAACACGACAACGAAAAACAACAAGAATTAGTTATCAAAAAAAACAACATAAACAACTTCCGCTCGAATCAACTCCCTCGAGCGGCACGGATTAAGAAAGAAAAGAGAATTTAATTAAACATAACTAAATAAATGAAAAAAATTGTATTAAGTCTGTTTCTGTTCGCCCTCACCGCGAACATGGTGGCAGAAGACCATGTGATGGCAGCCACCAAGCGAGCACCTGAACGCGATGTGCCCGCCACCCTAAACCTAAGCCTCACAGAGGCACAAGACTACGCCATTGAGACCAATCGAAGTCTGCGCAACGCCGATCTGGCCGTGCAAAAAGCATACGCCAGCCGTTGGCAAACCATCGCCAGCATGCTGCCATCGGTGGACATGTCGTGGGCATTCCAGTCTATGATGGGCTACAAAATGAACTTTGGCACAATGCCTATCGATATGCCTGATAACGGTACACTCGGTATCACCGCAGCCGTTGGCATCAATGGTCAAGCTATCGTGGGCGCATTGCTCAATAATGTGGCTATTGACATGCAGAAACTCAACCTTGAGCAGTCCGAGGATAACCTCCGCGCAAACATCAAGACCAGCTACGCCAGCGTACTCGTGCTGCAAAACGTAGTTACGCTACTGGAGAACTCGCTCGCCAACATTGAGCAAATGGCAGCTATGACCCAGCGCAGCGTGGATGTAGGTGCTGCTGAGCAAACGACAGCCGACCTCATCAATGTACGTGCCAACACCCTGCGCAACAACATTAATGCAAACCTGCGCAGCACACAACTGGCACTCAATGCACTCAAAGTATTGCTGGATGTGCCTGCTGAAACAGAATTGCAACTCACTACTACTCTTGAAGATGTGCTCTCTGCAGAGACAGTACTCCAACTCCTGGGCAATGAGTTCATTCTGGAGAACAACCTCAACTATCAACTCTTAGAGAAAAACGTAGAAATGGCAGAGAAGAACGTACACATGGCAGGATGGGCATACGGTCCTACCATCGGCGTGGGCTATCAATATAGCAAAAAAGACTATTTCGGTCAAAAAGAGGGCTTCAATATGACCCCTCCTAACGCATTGAGCGTACAAGTCAGCATGCCTCTCTGGTCATCAGGCAAACGCGCCGCAGGCGTGGTGGAGAAGAAGATCGCGCTGGAGGAAGCACGCAACACTTTTGCCGAAACCACCAACAACCTCGGCATACAAAACGACCAACTGCGCTACAACTTGCAAAACGCCTACGAGACCTTCACTAACGAGCAGGAGAACATGGGCGTGACACAACGCGTGTTTGACAACACCACACGTAAGTTCCAACAAGGCGCTGCCAGCAACCTCGACCTCGTGAACGCCAGCAACGACCTCATCACCGCACAATCCAGCTACGTACAAGCTGTACTCACACTGGTGAACGCACAAGTGGAACTGGAGAAGTTCCTCAATCTGTAGAGAGACTAGGCTAACTAGCAAAACTAGCAGAAATAGTAGTACTAGCAGAAATAGCCTAACTAGATAATTAATCACGATAATAAATAATAAACAGATAAATGAAAAAGATTGTATTAATGATGGCAGCAGCTGTTTGTTTGATTGGCTGCGGCAAGAAAGACGCTCAAACTACTCAAGAGGCTGAGCGCGTGGAAGTGGTAAGTACCATGATCCTCGAAAATCACGAGATTGAGCGTGTACTCAACGTAAGTACCAACCTGCAAGGTTATGTGACACAAAATGTAGCACCTTCCCTCACTGGTAAGATTGAGCACATATACGTAGAGGTGGGAGACGAAGTTAAGGCAGGCGACATGCTCGTTCGCATGGACCAGAACCAATACCTCACCAGCAAGATTCAATTGGCTAACCTCGAGATAGAGATGGGACGTTTGGAGGCATTGCTCGAGACAGGTAGCGTGAGCCAACAGACCTACGACCAAACCAAAGTGGGCTATGATCAACTCAAACAAAACCTCTCATTCCTGGAGACCAACACCTACGTGAAAGCTCCTTTTGAGGGTGTTATCTCAGCCAAGACCTACGAGGATGGCGAGCTCTATGGCGGTCAGCCTATCGTAGTACTCACCCAAGTGAAGAAACTCAAAGCCCTCATCGCAGTACCAGAGACCTACTATCCTCTCATCAAAGAGGGTATGAAACTCAGCGTGAAGAGCGATATTTACCCAGAGGAAACCTTCGATGCTACCATCGAGGTGGTATATCCTACCATTGATGCAGCCAGCCACACCTTCCAATGCAAAGTGGTGATTCCTAACGCCAGCGAGAAACTGCGCCCAGGTATGTATGTAACCACCACATTAGGTTTGGGCAAAGAGAACACCATCGTAGTACCTTATCAATCCGTAGAGAAACTCATCGGTTCGAACGAGCGATTTGTCTTCATCAACGAGAATGGCTACGCGAAACGCGTGAGCGTGAAACTCGGACAACGCTTTGATGAGCAAATTGAGATTATCGCTCCTGAGATTCAACCCGGTGTTGAGTACATCCACAAAGGTCAAAGCAAACTCGTAGATGGCGTGAAGATTGAAGTTAAGTAAAAAGATGAACCAAGAACAAGGAATCAAGAACCAAGACAAATTAGTTTAGTGGACGCTTCGCTACTGTTTAGTGTTTGGACTAGACGGAGGTAATACGTCTTTGCTCCTTGCTCCTTGTTCCTTAATCCTACGATTATGGCAATTTATAAAACCGCGATTAAGAATCCCGTAACGACCATGCTGGTGTTCGTTGCGGTGATGATCATAGGTCTATTCTGCTTTGTGCAGCTACCTGTGGATCAGTTCCCTGAGATGGACCCTCCATACGTAATGGTGATGACCACCTACCCTGGAGCCTCCGCCTCGGAGATAGAAACGAACGTCTCCAAGATCATGGAGAACAGTCTAACTTCGGTGGACAACCTGAAGTATATCAACTCCACCAGTAAAGATAACGTATCACTTGTTATTTTGGAATTGGAATGGGGATGTGACATTACGGAAGCCGTCAATGATGTGCGGTCGTTCTGCGACATGGCAAAGAACCAGTTGCCTGATGGCTGTTCATCGCCTATGGTGTTTAAGTTCTCATCCAGCACCATGCCTATCTGCCAGTATTCCATTACGGCAGACGAGTCATATCCTGCACTCGACAAAATCCTCAATGATGAGGTGATTCCACAACTCAACAAGATCAACGGTATCGGTAACTTGTCGGTATCTGGTGCGCCAGACCGCTATGTGTATGTGGACATCGATCAACAGAAGTTGGATGCATACGGTATCTCGTTGGAGCAAGTGGGTCAAGTGATCTCCGCCAACAACCTCAACCTGTCTTCCGGTACGGTGAAGATGGAGAAAGAGCAATACCAAATGCAAGTGCGCTCTGAGTTCATCGAAAGTAGCGAGATCAACGACCTGATGGTGACCATCACCCCACAAGGACAACAAGTGTTTGTGCGCGATATTGCTACGGTGCGCGATACCATCAAGGACCTCTCGCTCGATGAGAAGACCAACGGCCGTGAGGCAGCGCGTTTGATTGTGGCTAAGCAATCAGGCTCCAATACCGTGCAAGTCTGCGAGGATGTGCAAGAGGAGTTGGCTAAAATACAAAAGCAACTGCCTACTGACGTGAAGATCCAAGAGATCTATAACTCGGCTGACAATATCCGCAATAGTATCAACTCATTGGAGGAGTCCGTGATGTATGCGCTCCTGTTCGTGGTGTTGGTGGTGTTGTTCTTCTTGGGTAAATGGCGTGCGACAATTATTATCTCGCTCACTATTCCAATTTCGTTGATTGTGGCGTTCATCTACCTGAAGATGGCAGACTCCAGTATCAACATTATCTCGCTCTGTTCGCTCAGTATTGCGATTGGTATGGTGGTGGACGATGCTATTGTGGTCTTGGAGAACATCACCCGCCACATTGAGCGTGGCGAGAACCCTCGCGAGGCCAGTATCTACGCGACCAACGAGGTATGGGTCAGCGTTATCGCGACAACGTTGGTGCTCGTGGCTGTATTCGTGCCACTGACTATGATGGACGGTATGGCTGGTATCATGTTCGAGTCACTGGGTTGGATCGTGACCGTCGTTTGCTGTACCTCAACCGTGATCGCTATCACCCTGACACCAATGCTCTGCTCCAAGCTATTGCAAGCACGCAAGTTCCATGTGGAGAATGGCAAACTCATTGATGATAGCGCCAAAAAGACCTGGTATGACCGCACCGTAGTGGCATTCTTAGATAAAGTGGATGCTGCATACGCTAAGTCACTCGGTTGGTGCTTGCGCCACAAGGCATTGACAATCATTGCATTGTTCGTGTTCTTCGCAGCATCTCTGCTACCATTCATTATGGGTAAAGTGGGAACCGACTTCATGGCGCAACAGGATAATGCGCGCCTCAGTGTGACAGTAGAGTTGCAACGCGGTACACGCATTGAGGAGACCGTCAAGACAGCCCGCCAATTGGAAGAGCGTTTCACCATGCTCGTGCCTGAGATTCAGATGATCTCTACCTCAGCAGGTTCGAACGACGATGATGGTACAGGTGCCATCTTCTCTACCACTATGAACAATACCATCTCTATGACTATCCGTCTGAACAAGAAATGGGAGCGCGAGCGCACCATCTGGCAGATTGCAGAGGTACTGCGTCAGGAGTTGGCACAATATCCAGAGATTATTGAATATCAAGCGGCTATCAGCAGTGGCGGTCCTGGTGGTGGTAATACGGTAGATATTGAAATCTACGGTTATGACTTTGACATCACCAATCAGATGGCACAACAGATCATTGCCCTCACCAAGGAACTGCCTGGCGCACGCGACGTATATTCTGACCGTGATGACGACCGTCCTGAGATCAAGATTATCGTGGACAAAGAGAAAGCTTCTCGCCATGGACTCACCTCTGCTACCATCTCTACCTATCTGCGTAACCGCGTCAATGGTATGGCTGTTGGCTTCCTCAAAGAGGATGGTGATGAATACGATATCCTGGTCCGCCTCAAAGAGGAGAACCGAAACTCTATTAGCGATGTGCTCGACTTCTCTATCCCAACACCTATGGGACAAACCATCAAACTCTCTGAGATCTGCTCTGTGGATGAGTATTGGGCACCACCAAAAATCGTTCGCAAGTCACGCCAACGTATCGTGACCGTTAAGGTGACTCCATACGAGACATCCCTCGGTGAGTTGGCACAAGCGATTAGCACACAAGTGCTTCCTCAAATCGACAAACCTGCGGGTTACAGCATCCGTTTGGCTGGTTCGTATGAGGATCAACAGGAGTCTTTCGGCAAGTTGGGTATGTTGGGTGCATTGATTCTTCTCCTCGTATATATTGTGATGGCGAGTCAGTTTGAGTCGTTCAGCAATCCAGGTATCATCATGTTCACCGTGCCATTTGCACTCTCAGGTGTGATTATCGCCTTGTGGATTACAGGCGTATCGTTGGATATGATTGGCGCATTGGGTATTGTCTTACTGGTGGGTATCGTTGTGAAGAACGGTATTGTGTTGGTGGACTACATCAACCTCATGCGCGAGCGTGGACACGACCTGAACGAGGCTATCCAAATCTCCGGTCAGAGCCGTATGCGTCCTGTGCTGATGACTGCCTTTACCACTATCCTCGGTATGGTGCCAATGGCAGTGAGCCAAGGCGAGGGTGCTGAGATGTGGCGTCCATTGGGTATTGTCGTAATCGGCGGTTTGGCCGTAGCTACCTTCTTGACCCTGTATATCGTACCTGTTGTTTATGGTGCCATTTCCAAGAAAGGCGAACGCGACAAACTCAAGAAAGTCCGCGAGCAATTCATCTTCATGGATATCGATGTGAAAGAAGAGAAATAATAACTAAGACCGCCACTTTGTGGCTGAGAGAAGAGAGACCATTGCATTGTTAGACCGCCCTACGGGCTGAGAGACTCCCTGAGTATAATATCTAACAGCGAAGCGGTCTAACAGTGAAACGATCTAACTTCTAACAGCGAAGCGGTCAAAAAACTTAAAGTTTTTTATGAAATCTGTAATGATCATATTCAATCAAGCCAACACCGAACGTGTAGAATATATGCTTGATATGTTAGAGATACGTGGATTCACCTTCTTTGAGGACGTGCAAGGACGCGGCAGCAAGAACGGAGAACCACGCCGTGGCACCCACGCATGGCCAGAGATGAACTCCTGCGTCATCACCATTGTACCCGATGAGAAAGCTCCCGTGCTGCTTGAGGCCGTTAAGAAACTCGACAAACGCAACGAGGAAGTCGGTGTCCGCGCCTTCATGTGGAATATAGAGGCGACGGTATAAAGCGAAAGGCTGATATAAGAAAATCGCCATTGACATGCGGTCAATGGCGATTTTCTTATTTGGATTCCGGGTACTGGCAGCCGGAATCTAGATGCTGGATCACAAAGAAAGAAGCAACCCTTTCGGATTGCTTCTTCTTGCGGTGCGGACGAGACTCGAACTCGCGACCCCATGCGTGACAGGCATGTATTCTAACCAACTGAACTACCGCACCATTTGTTATTTCATACTTCCTTTTCGAAAGCGAGTGCAAAGGTACTGCTTTTTTTTGACATGACCAAATATTTTTCGAAAAAAATGCAAAAAACTGCTATTTTTTTGCTATTTTGCACATTTTTGCTACTTAAAGTAGGCAAAAAGTGGATTTTTTTTGCATATCTACGCAAAAAATAGTAACTTTGCAGGTTGAAACATTACAACACAAAAAAGTACATTATAAATCGTCCAATCGTAAATCATATTATATGTCCGTACACACGCACACAACGCGCATGACGACCACTCGTCTGCGCCAGATGAAACAGCAAGGCGAGAAGATAGCCATGCTCACCAGTTACGACTACACCCTCACTACGCTGCTCGATGAAGCAGGCATAGACATGATCCTCGTGGGGGACAGTGCCTCCAATATCGTTTGCGGCAATGCCTATACGCTACCTATCACCGTGGATGAAATGATTTTTCTCGCGCGCGGTGTCGTTCGTGCCGCTAAGCACTGTCTGGTGGTACTGGACATGCCTTTTGGTAGTTACCAAGTCAGCGAGGAAGATGCCGTTCGCAATGCCCTGCGTATGATGAAAGAATCAGGTGCCGATGCCCTCAAGCTGGAGGGTGGCGAAGAGATTCTACCTGCTATCCGCCATATGGTACAAGCAGGTGTACCCGTTATGGGACACTTAGGACTCACCCCTCAAAGCGTCAATCAGCTGGGCGGCTACGGCCTGCGCGCCAAAGAGGAAGCAGAAGCCGAGAAACTGCTTCGCGACGCTAAACTGCTGGATGAGGCAGGGTGCTTCGCTATTGTACTGGAGAAAATACCTGCGGCACTCGCCAAGCGTGTCACTGAGGCCGTCAGCTGCCCTACCATAGGTATCGGCGCAGGTAACGTGACCGATGGACAGGTGCTGGTACTGCATGATATGCTGGGACTGAACATGGGTTTCAAGCCCAAATTTCTACGCCACTTTGCCCAATTGGGCGGGGCAGTGAAAGGTGCTGTAGGCGAATACATTGATGCCGTGAAGCAAACCACTTTCCCCAATAGTTCGGAGGCGTACTAATCTGCGATTTGCATATTCCACAAATTTTTCGTACCTTTGCGGCGGAAATACATTGGTGGAGACTTGCGACAACACCCTTAAAACTTTTAAAACAATTAAAACTTTTTAAACATATTACAATTATGACAATGACAAAGAGTCCATTGCAAATTGCACGCGCTGCGTATCAACCTAAGATGCCAGTAGCATTGCAAGGAAATGTGTGCCTCAAGGAAGGCGCAAAAACGCAATCCGTAGCAGACCAAGAGGAGATTGAGAAACTCTTCCCTAACACCTACGGCATGCCTGTAATCGAGTTTGAACCTGCTGCTGAGGCAGCTGAGGTAGCACCATTCAATGTAGGTGTAATCCTCTCTGGTGGTCAAGCTCCTGGTGGTCACAATGTTATCTGCGGTCTCTTTGATGCCCTCAAACGCATCAACCCAGAGAACAAACTCTACGGCTTCCTCGGAGGCCCAAGCGGTTTGGTAGATGGTAAGTATGCTGAGCTCACCGCTGACATCATTGATGAGTATCGCAACACAGGTGGTTTTGACATCATCGGTTCTGGTCGTACCAAACTCGAAGAGACAGAGCAATTCGACAACGGTATCAAGGTTTGCAACGAACTCGGTATCAAGGCTATCGTTATCATCGGTGGTGACGACAGTAACACCAACGCTTGCGTACTCGCTGAGTACTACATCCAAAAGAACTGCGGTATCCAAGTCATCGGTTGCCCTAAGACTATCGATGGTGACCTCAAGAACGAGATGATTGAGACCTCTTTCGGTTTCGATACTGCTTGTAAGACCTTCGCTGAGCTCATTGGTAATATCCAACGCGATGCTAACTCTGCTAAGAAGTACTGGCACTTCATCCGCCTCATGGGCCGTTCTGCCAGCCATATCGCTCTGGAGTGCGCACTCCAAGCTCAACCAAACGTATGCCTCATCTCTGAGGAGGTAGAGGCTAAGAACATGACCCTCAACGAGGTAGTAGAGCAAATCGTAGAGGTGATCGTAGCTCGCGCTAATGCAGGTTTGAACTTCGGTACTATCCTCATCCCAGAGGGACTCATTGAGTTTATCCCAGCTATGCGCGTACTTATCCAAGAGCTCAACGATATGCTCGCCGAGAACGAGGAGTTCGCTGCTCTTGAGGGCGATGATGCTAAACGTGAGTACGTTAAGTCAATGCTTACCCCTGCTTCTTGCGACCTCTATCGCAGCTTGCCAAAGGGTATTGCTAAACAATTGACCCTCGACCGTGACCCTCACGGCAACGTGATGGTGAGCCAAATCGAGACCGAGAAACTCCTTATCGAAATGGTACAAAAACGCCTTGCACAACTCAAAGCTGCTGGCGAATACAAAGGCAAGTTCTCTGCACTCAACCACTTCTTCGGTTACGAAGGTCGTTGTGCTATCCCATCTAACTTTGATGCCGACTACTGCTACAGTCTCGGTAATACCGCAGCTCACCTCATTGCTGCTGGTAAGACCGGTTATATGGCACTCGTGAAGAATCTGACCAAGCCTGCTGCTGAGTGGGTAGCTGGTGGTGTACCTGTGACCATGATGATGAACATGGAGCGCCGCCACGGTAAGATGAAACCTGTGATCCAAAAGGCATTGGTGGACCTCAACGGCGAGCCATTCAAGTACTTGGCTGCTCACCGTGCAGACTGGGCTGACCCACAACTCAGTTATATCTACCCAGGTCCTATCCAATATTATGGTCCAGCTGAGGTGTGCGACCAACCTACTCGTACACTCATGCTTGAGCAAAACGGAAAATAATCATTTATGCTCCGTAGTAGTATAATCATACTGATTGTAGTGTTGTTCTCGAGTTCTTGCTTCGCGCAGGACTCGGAACAACAACTCTACGATGCCTACTTGACGACCCACATGGACGTCTGGGCTGACTATATCGATTCTGTCAACTGGGAGACCGCCAACACCGATGAGCGCTCCCTGCTGTTGAACTACGAATATGGATATGCCGCCCACGTCATTAGTATCCAGCAAGAGGATGCGCCTCTGCGCTTGCAGCAGTTTGAGCAGCACTTAGAGGCACACAAAGCAGACATGGATCCTGCCGTGTATTACACCTACAGGGCAGGCATTTGCAGCTTCAAGCTCTCGTTGGAGCGTCGTCATATCACACAACAAATCAAAGGTATCTACAACTACGTCGATAGCGCAATGACCATCAATCCCAATGAGCCATTCGTGCTAACGATGAAAGGTAATGTGGAATTTTTCAACCCAATATTTGGCAGCAAGCAGAAGGCCTTACTCTTCTACCAGCAGGCGGACAGTCTCTACCGACTCCAACCCGCTCAACATGCATACCCACGCTGGAACCATCGTGCCCTGCAAATCACGCTGGTGCAGAGTTTGGGTAAGACTGGACAGAAAGACGCTGCCATTGAGATGTGCCAACAGATACTCGCGGAGGAACCTAACTTCCCGTTCATTCGCGACATTTATCTGCCATCGTTGTTGAAGAAAGAGGGAAAATAATATATGCGACTGATTAAGAATCCGTGGTTAGGCATAGAGGGGTATAACTGCTTTGGCTGTTGCCCAAGCAACCCCTATGGAGTGAAGATGCAGTTCTATGAGGACGGACAGGACATTGTATGTTTCTGGAAGCCTCAAGAACAGTATCAATCGTGGGTGAACACTTTGCATGGAGGAGTACAGTCGGTATTGCTGGATGAGATTTGTGGTTGGGTAGTATCGCACCACTTGCGCCGTTCGGGTGTCACGGCTAAGATGGAGACCCGTTTTCGCAAACCTGTGGTGATAGAGCAAGATTATGTGGAGTTGCGTGCGCGTTTGCGCGAGATGAAGCGCAACATTGCCATCGTGGATGGCGAGATCAGAAGTGCAGAAGGGGAATTATTGGTGGATTGCACATGCACTTACTTTACTTTTGATGCGGCTAACGCACCTAAGGAGGTGCCTTTCGTCGAAACAGAAGTAGGAGAGGAAATAACACGGGAGGAAGCGCTGGCGTCATTAAATATATAGTGGCAGCTGCGCTACTGATTAGTGGAGAAATGGGCGGATATTAATTATTAACTATTCATTATTAACTGAATTATGAAACACCATTTTTTACATTATATGGATCAAGTGATCCATAATCGTTGGCGCGATGTCGCCTTTGTGGATTACGGAGAGAAGAAACAATACACCCATGGCGAGGTAGCTCAGCAGGTACGCCGCTTCCATAAGCTCTTCCGCCTCATGGGTATTCAACCGGGTGACAAGATCGCCATTGCCAGTCGCAACTGCTCCAATTGGGTAGTGAGTTATATGGCCATTATGTCCTACAAGGCAGTGGCAGTAACCCTCTTGCAGGACTTCAAGGCGGAGGACCTTGCTCGCCTCATTGAGCACTCAGACTCCAAAATGCTCATTGTGGGACCATACGTATGGCGCGAACTGCAACATCAACAACTCCCAGAACTGCAAGCCATTATGTCCATGGATGACTTCTCTTTCATTCATTTGGCAGAGCCATACAAGGGCCATGTGGAGCATGTGATGAGCGAGGCATCTACATTGACAGAGAACACCTTCTTCTCCCTCGTGCAGGATGGTGAGATTGACCTTGATTCACTCGCACTCATTAACTATACTTCTGGCTCAACAGGCTCGCCTAAGGGCGTAATGATCAGCCACCGTTCGCTGAGCAACAACACCGAGGACGGTCAGCACATCCTTCCTGTCGAACCAGGACAACGCGTAGTCAGCATGTTGCCTTTGGCGCATATGTTCGGCCAGTTGGCAGACTTCCTCTATCCTTTCAGCGCGGGTGCTACCATCTATTACCTGACTAAAGCGCCTACCCCAAGCATTCTGCTCAAAGCGATGGCAGATGTCCAACCCTATTTGGTGGCTACAGTACCATTGGTGATAGAGAAGATTCACAAGAAGAAATTGGATCCGCTATTGTCCAAACCTGTGCTCAAATTCTTCTGGCACACTCCAGGTATCATGAATATTATCCGCGGACATGTCAAGAAATCTTTGGTCAAAGCCTTTGGTGGACAAGTGCGCTACTTCCTCTGCGGTGGTGCTGCCATGAACCCTATTGTAGAGAAATGCTTGATGGATGTCAATTTCCCATTGTCCATCGGTTTTGGTATGACCGAATGCGGACCTCTCGTCAGCGGTCTGCCACCTAAATACTTCAAGCGTCGCTCATGCGGTGCCCCTGTCCCTGGCATGGAGGCTAAGATTGATAATCCTAACGAGAAAGGCGAAGGCGAGATTCTGGTTCGCGGAGAGAATGTGATGATGGGTTACTACAAGAACGAAGAGGCAACCAAGGCTGCCTTCACCGAGGATGGCTGGTTACGTACAGGCGATCTCGGTTATATGGATAAGAAGCAGAATATCTTTATCCGCGGCCGTATCAAATCTATGTTCCTCGGCGCCAGCGGACAAAATATTTACCCAGAGGAGATTGAGGATAAACTCAACAACCAGATGGGTGTAGCAGAGTCAGTCGTAGTAGAACGCGAGGGCAAACTCATTGGTCTTGTCTTCCCGGATGAGGAGGCTACCAAGGGCTTCTCACTCGCAGAGGTAGAGCGCATGATGAAAGACAACCTCAAGAAGCTCAACGACCTCCTACCTTCCTACTCGCGCGTACACGATATAGAGGTGAAGCAAGAACCTTTCGAGAAAACACCTAAGAAGAGCATTAAGCGATTCTTGTATAAGTAAGATAAGAGGCGAAAGGTTAGAGGCAAAAGGCTGGAAACAGAAAAAGGCGAGAAAAATTCTCGCCTTTTTCATATTTCATGCCTTTACACTCTACACTCTACCCTTACGGCGCTGCCACGTATGTTGGGTAGAACACATGCTTGAGACTATCTGCCAAACCAAAACGGTTTTGCTCCAAGTCGCATGCGCGGAAGTAGCATTCGCCCGTGATACCCTCTATCGTGCGGTTGAGACGCAGTTGGCGGCAAATCTCATTACCCTCGCGCCATGCAGCAGGACCTTTCTCAGCGCCCAAGCGGTAAGGTGCCATGCCTATATACACGCGGCACTTGTCGGTAGCGTGTTGCGCCCACCAGTGTGCCAATATCTCGTAGTCTGCTACTTTCTTGCCTATCTCCCAATAGAGTTGAGGTACTACGTAGTCTATCCAGCCCTTCTCCATCCACAGCAGAATATCGGCATAGAGTTGATCGTAGTTTTGCAGACCGTTGGTCTCGCTACCGCGTGGGTCGTTGGCTTTGTTACGCCAGATACCAAATGGCGAGATACCAAACTGTACCTCAGGTTTAATACTATTGATGGTGTTGCGCACTTGCTCAATGGCTAAGTTCACATTATCACGGCGCCAGTCACCTACGTTGTCGAAGCCGCGTGGGTCTTTAGCAAACGCCTCAGCATCAGGAAACTCCTCGCCCGATACTGGATATGGATAGAAATAGTCATCCATATGTATGCCCTGGATATCGTAGCGTGTCACGAGGTCAGCCACCACTTTGCATAGGAAGTCGCGTGTCTCTTGCAGGTGAGGAGCGAAATACCACTGCGTACCGTACTTCAAGAACCACTCTGGGTGCTTGTGATACACGTGATTAGGCGCTATATCCTCAATCTTGCTACCGCCACCTGTCACGCGATAAGGATTCACCCACACGTGTACATCTATACCGCGTTTGTGCGCCTCCGCGCACACGAACTCCAGTGGGTCGTAGCTTGCTGCTTCACCTTGCTTGCCAGTGAGCCAAGCGCTCCATGGCTCCAATTCGGACTTGTACAACGCATCGGCTGTAGGACGTACTTGAAAAATAACAGCATTCAAGTGCATGGCCTGAAACGCATCCAGCATGGCTATCATGTCTGCTTTCTGTTGCTCATAATTGCCGATAGCTTCCTTCTTAGGAAAATCGATATTCGCCACCGTACTGATCCATGTTGCACGGAAGTATGGCTCTGCTGCGTTGCATAGCGCTATGGTCATCACAAATAGTGATGTCAAGAGGATCTTTTTCATATCGTTGTCTTTTAATTCTTAATTCAAAATTCATGTTAGAGTGCTACGCTGTTAGATATTAGACTCTGGGGGATCTCTCAGCCACGAAGTGGCGGTCTAACAACCGTAGGCGGTCTATCTTCTCTCAGCCGCAGAGCGGCGGTCTTTAAAATATCCGTTGCGCGAAGATAGTCAGGTAGTCTATCCAGTTCTCCCATGAGTGTCCGCCTGCGGATTCATGGTACTCGTATGGATATTGTTTCTCGTCCAGGTATTGACGATAAATCACATTGTCCTCGTAGAGGAAGTCATCCACGCCACAAGCAATCCAGTACAATTGTGGAGGGTTGGCAAACTGTTGTTGCAGCAACGCTTCTGTTTGGTTGTAAGCTGGTTTGTCGGACAATGCCAAGTAGCTCATTTCGATATTGCGTTCTGCGTGTGGCTGCTTGGTATGTGGTACGTAGAGTGCGGAGAAGATACCCACGTAGTCGAAGGACTGGTTGAGCAGTGCTGCGGTGTGCATGGTGTGGAATCCACCCATGGAGAGACCAGCTATGGCTCTGTGTTGTTTGTCATTGATGGTGCGATAGTGCGCCTCGGTCCACGCCATGAGTTGGCTGAAGTTCTCCTCGAAGGTGCTCTCCATCCATAGGCGCTCCTCTGGAGTAACGTATTTGCCTGTCTGCTCCAGATAGCCATTAGGCATGACTACAATCATAGGAGGGCAGAGTTCATTGGTAATCAGCGAATCGAGGATAGCTTTGGCTTTACCTTTGGTCAACCAACCGGCCTCATCATCGCCACTACCATGTAGAAGATAGAGTACGGGATAATCCACCTCAGAGGAGGCATATCCTGCTGGTAGATAGACAGCAACGCCTGCCTCACCGATAGAGGAGGGGTACGCAGTGACTACGACTTGACTTGCTTGGTTCTCGATTTTTGCCTTGGGGCAACAGCTGACACATACAATCAGCAAGAGGAGTAATAATTTGCTTTTCATGATAGTATAAAATTCGAAATTCTTAATTCAAAATTCTTAATTCATCATTATTTTGCTGCAAAGGTACAAAAAAATTTGCATATATCCAAACTTTTTCGTAATTTTGCACCCGATTATGGAATATTGTGGCTGATTGCAGCCAAACGGAAATATTAATTATTAACTATTAATTATTAACTACACATGATTTACAGCAAAGAGGTACAGGAAATGTGCCAAGTAGCTAAAGGACCTAACCATGGTCCAGCTCCAATCCCAGAAGAGGGTAAGTGGGTGAAAGCTAAAGAGATCGCTGACATCTCTGGTATGACTCACGGTATCGGTTGGTGTGCTCCACAACAAGGTGCATGCAAACTCAGTTTGAA
>JBGVEG010000163.1:0-11903 GCA_045119955.1 Paludibacteraceae bacterium | reverse complement strand
GTGATAACCTGTACCACCTTCTGATTTGCCTGATGGTGGCAGCCATACGAGGTCGAAGTAAGTACCTATCTCGCCCGATTGCTTTAACAGCACATTCCATTTGGTATTTCCTAATTGGGTCCCGTTTATAAGTACATCACCAGGGGCACCATCGCGGTATGAGTCATAGTAGAATGCTTGCAACATCACATCCTCACATTCTGCTGGAACCGAACTGCCATGAACGGGCTTAATGGGCTCCTCCTCGGTGAAGTCACCTTGCAGGGTGATGTTTGTGCCGTTGAAGGTAACTACTACATCGTCTTTGGTTTTCAATTCAAATACGATATTGCCATCCGTATCGCCGACTACGCCAACAGGTGCGTTTTGAACGGCGCTGAAACCCCAGTTAGATGCCCATGTACCATTGGTAATCTTCATGCGATATACGGTGCCTGCTGCCAGTTGGCTGAAAGTGTGGGTGAAGGTGTTGTCCGCATTCTTGGTCATGGCGATAGCCTTCTCGTTCCACGCTTTGTCTGCACCTACGAGTTCCGCATTTCCTGTTACATAATATGTGGCGTTAGGATCTGGGGTGGGAGGGGTAACATTTCCTTGTACACTCCATGTGCCTTCATTTTCGCCCCAACCTGTAATGGTATAGCAGTTTTTGTCGGCAGGGATAGTCAGATCTGCTGTTTGATTCCATTTTTGATCCCAGTTGATTTGGTCTCCTAAATCTGGACTTTGACGCACGAAGAGACAACTGGTATTGTTGCCAATCTCAAACTGATACAAGTTGTCTGATACTTTTGTCATTTTACCAGCAATGTCTGAGCCTCCTCCCCAAGAGTGTACAAACAGACTTGCATTATCCGAACTCCATTCGTTAGGAACTAAATAAATAACTCTTGCATTTGCAGAGAGCAAACACAATAACGCTGCAAAAAAAGTAAAAATCTTTTTCATTATATTAAATTTAATTTGTTTTTTCTATTTTTTTTATAAAAAATATATCCAGTCCGCAAAGGTACGCTTTTTTTTTGAAATATACAAATCTTTTTATTATACTGGATGTTTTTTGCTAATATTTTTTATGCAAACGGTTGCATTATCCACCATAAAATCCACTGTCCAACCGTCATAATCAAGGTGATACACGCGGTCTGGGTCATGCTGGTAGGCGGGTCTTGGGTCTTGGCTCAGTATCTCTTTTAGGGCCTCCCATGGGCAGTTACTACGTTGTATGGTTTGCAATAGGTCTTCCGTAATCTGTACCTGCAAACGATAGTCTTGTGTGGCTTCGGCAAAGCCGCTTTTGGCTTGAGGGTGGCTGTCGGAGAAAGCCAGATAGGGCTTAATGTCGTAAATGGGTGTGCCGTCCAACAGGTCAGCGCCTGAGACTACCAATACCAGTCCGTTGTCCTTTGTTTCCTCTACGCGCAGCAGTTTGACACTGGTGAGTCCGATAGGGTTAGGACGGAAGGGGGAACGCGTAGCAAAGACGCCCATGCGCTTATTGCCTCCCAATCGCGGTGGACGCACGGTAGGAGACCAACTCTCCTCGCCTTCTCGCCTCATCGCCTCATGAAATCCCCACAACAGCCATAGGTGCGAATAATCTTCTATGCCGCGCAGGGCCTCGCGCACGCGATACGCGGGCGCAAATATAATATGTGTCTCAATGCATGAGTCTTCTCGACCCTGACGGGGTATGCCGAACTTCTGCGAGAAGCCGTTGCGGGCGTGGGCGATAACTTGGAGTTGCATGGGGTGTTTGGTGTTTAGTGAATAGGAGCGCTTAGCTGTTAGATGTTAGACCGTTTCACTGTAGGACCGCTCACTTTGCTCGCTGTTAGATACCGATGGTCTAATATCTATCAGCCTGTAGGGCGGTCTCACAACGCAGTGGTCTCATAGGGCTTCAGCCCGGTCCAATATTGTATAAAGTAAAAAAAAGACCTTGAGAATTTCTCAAAGTCTTTTTTGTGGTGCCACCAGGAATCGAACCGGGGACACAAGGATTTTCAGTCCTTTGCTCTACCAACTGAGCTATGGCACCCCTCGCATTGAGCACAAATCTCAAAAGCGAGTGCAAAGGTACTGCTTTTTTTTGACATGACCAAATATTTTGGTACTTTTTTTCAAAAAAAGCGCTTTTTTGCTGCTTTTTGGCTATTTTATCCCAATGCAGCGATGTATTTCTCGGCTTCCATGGCTGCTTTGCAACCGCTGGCTGCTGCTACGATGGCTTGGCGGTAATGGGGGTCGGCACAGTCACCTGCGGCGAAGACACCTGCCACGTTGGTGCATGGGCTATGGCCCTCTACCTTAATGTATCCCTCCGCGTCGCGCTCTATGTACTCTGCAAAGAGGTCGGTGTTTGGCTTGTGACCAATAGCGAGGAAGAACCCATCAATAGCGATATGGCGAATTTCCTCCTCAGGCGTACCTTTCTTATAAACAAGGTCAGCGCCTTCTACCTTGGTCTCACCCGTGAGGTTCAATGTGTTGTGCTCAAAGAGAATCTCAATCTTAGGATTGTCCTTCACACGTTGTTGCATGATCTCCGATGCACGCAGGTATGGCTTGCGCACGATCATATATACCTTCTCGCACAATCCTGCCAAGTAGTTTGCTTCCTCGCAAGCGGTGTCGCCACCACCTACTACGGCTACGGTCTTCTTTCTATAGAAGAAGCCGTCGCAAGTCGCACATGCGCTCACGCCGCGACCCTTATAATCCTCCTCGGATTGGATACCGAGGAACTTAGCACTCGCACCTGTGGCAATAATCACGGTGTCTGCCTCATAGAGTTGCTCATCCTCTACCCACACTTTCTTGGGTGAACAAGAGAAGTCCACCTTAGTGACCATACCCGACACGAACTCGGTGCCGAAACGCTCGGCTTGACGGCGCATGTCGTCCATCATTTGATATGGTTCTACACCGTCTGGGTAACCCGGGAAGTTCTCCACCTCGGTGGTGATCATCAGTTGTCCGCCTACCTGCATGCCCTCAATGAGTACAGGTTGGAGGTTAGCACGTGAAGCATAAATAGCTGCGGTATAGCCAGCAGGGCCAGAGCCGATAATAAGACATTTCATGTTATAGCTAATAATTAATAGTTAACAATTTATAATATACTCGTTGACACGTTGTATTTTTCCTTGAGCGCCCCAGGGAGTTGATGGGGGCGCAAGTTGTTTATGTTGTCTTCTTATAATTTAATTTCTGTTATCTCAGGTCGTTGATGAACGCCCCTTCTTTCTCTATAACGAACGATGGCGTTTCATTCGTATAACGAGCGTTGTTGAGGCGGAGGGTGGTCAGTGGCCCCTCTGTCTCGTGTATCTCCACCATGGTGGGGACTAGGGTAGCTGTGGTTACTCGCAGTACGAATTTGGCTATTGGCGATTGGTTATTAGCGATGGGCGAGGTGGGCGTGAGTGTGATTTGTGTCTTGTCGCCCACAACTTTTTCGGCATATTGGCATACAGGCAAGAGGGCTTGCGCGTAGAGGAAAGGATTGGTTTGCACGAGTTCTTCCTCGGTCGGAGTAGAAAGAGAGAGTTCCTCCAACTCATCACTATACATATATAAGGTGTTGCCGTCGTAGGCTGCCTCCATATTGAACATACTCAGCGAGAACTGCTTGCCGTGCATAGCCAGGTTGCCAGTGTAGGTGATTGGTGATTGGCTATTGGCGATTGGCGATTGGGTATAGGTCATGCTGAAATCCGACACCAATGTCTTCTGTTCCAATGTCGCGAGCAGCGATTGCAGCACGGTCAATATGATTAGTAGTAACTTCATGCGAATCGTAATTCCTAATTAGTCTTTGCACCCTAATTCTTCTAATTTCTTATCCAGTTCATCCAAACTCTGTATCAGCACATCACGACCTTTAGGGCCTTTGTTGGGTCCCACAATGCCAGCTGCTTCCAGTTGGTCGGAGAGTTTGCCAGCACGGTTATAACCAATCTCGAATGCGCGTTGCAAGCGCGATGTCGAACCCTCTTGCTTGGTCACTACGTAGCGTGCCACATCGGCAAACATAGGGTCGAGGCGTTTCAGATCCACTGCGCCTGGTGCCAGTGCTTCGCCTTCGCTACCCTCTGGGATATACTCTGGCAGTTGGTATGGCTCGAAGTAGTGCTGTTGCTTCTCAATGTGCTCCACAATCGCATCCACTTCTGGGGTATCCACAAAGGCACATTGCACACGGGTGATGCTGGCGTTGCCGGCATAGAGTGAGTCGCCGCGTCCGATGAGTTGCTCTGCGCCCTTGGTGTCAAGCACGGTGCGTGAGTCCACAACGGACTGCGTGCGCAGCGCCATACGGGTAGGGATATTGGCCTTGATGACACCCGTCACGATGTTCACCGATGGACGTTGGGTCGCCAAAATCATGTGCATACCCACGGCACGCGCTTTCTGTGTGATACGTGCGATAGGGGTCTCCACTTGCTTACCCGCTTGCATGATAAAGTCGCCGTACTCGTCAATGATTATCACGATGTAAGGCAAGAACTGGTGGTGCAAACTGTCTGCCACGAGTTTCTCTGGGTTGAGGCGACGCGCAACGAACTTCTCGTTATAGTCCTCCAAGTTGCGCACACCAGCGTCCATGAGCAGTTTGTAGCGGTTCTCCATCTCGATGACAAGGGAGTTGAGGGTATTGACCACCTTGTCGCAGTCGGTGATGACTACTTGCTCGGGGTCGGTGTCCGGCATAGCCGCCAGGTAGTGACGCAGCAGTGGTTTGTATGGTGCGAACTCCACCATCTTAGGGTCCACCATCACCAGCTTGAGCTCGGCTGGGTGTTTCTTGTAGAGCAGCGAGGTGATAATAGCATTGATGGCCACCGACTTACCTGTACCCGTAGCACCTGCCACCAGCAGGTGGGGGGTCTTCGCCAAGTCAAACATAAAGACATCATTGGTGATAGTACGACCGTAGGCGATAGGCAGACGCATCTTCTTCTCTTCTTGGAAACGTTTGGAGGCAATGACGGAGTGCATGGATACCGTTTGCGGATTCTCGTTTGGCACCTCTATACCTATCGTTCCTTTGCCGGGGATAGGGGCTATGATACGAATGCCCATGGCGGAGAGCGAGAGCATGATGTCGTTCTCCAGGTTCTGAATCTTCGCCACGCGCACACCTGCTTGAGGCACAATCTCGTATAGTGTCACGGTAGGACCAACGGTCGCTTTGATAGACTCTATCTCGATGCCATAGTTGCGCAGGGTGGTTTGAATGCGAATGGCATTGGCGTGTTGCTCCTCTTGGTTGATGACGGGAGCCGTCTCGTTGTCATATACCTTCAGTAGGGAGAGCGATGGGAACTTATAGTGCTCCAAGTCCTTGCGTGGGTCGTATGGACCGAGTTTCTTGAGCAGGTACTCTGGGTCGTCCTCCGAGAGTTCGACCTCTTTGACTTCTTCCACCGATATTTCAACTTCCTCTTCGGTTTCTTCCTCGCTTACGGACGTAGGCAGTTCTTCTATCGCCTCTTCTTGTTGAGGTACTTCTATATCCAACGCGATGTCTGGCACGATGGGTTCTGGTGTAGGTGCGTCTTCTATCTCAAGGTCGATAGGAGCAACTGTCTCCTCTTGGACGGGTTCGTTGTCCTCCAGTTCAATAGCTATCGTTTCCTCCTCTTTGGGTTTGCGCTTAAAGAGACTCGCTATCCATGCGCCTACCTGCTGGCAATGCTCCACAAAATGCTTGTCTGCCACAATCAGGAAGACGATGAGCACGGCGAGCAGGATCAGTCCCAAACCCAATGCTTGCAGGTAGGAGACGGCGTAGGTGGCTATCTGTTCGCCAAAGGCGCCGCCCCAGCGGAAGAACGAGTCCACAGGGAGCAGTTGTTGCACAAAACTCAATGTGATAGAACCCCATACTAAGCCAAAGAGGGTGCAGAAGAGCCATTTCCATGCTTTCAGCGGAAAGACAAAGAGTATGCGCAATGCGTATAGACCGAGGAGCAGAATAGGCAGTACAATCAGTACACCGAACATGCTGTCTATCAGCCAACTGGCAATCACCGCACCTGGCAGTCCGAGGGCGTTGGTGATTCCCTCGCGCAGGGTCGAACGGGTAGCACTCTCCTGTATGATGGACATATCATTGGCACCTGTGAAGAAGAAACTGACATACGCTATCAGCAACATGAGTGCGATGAAGAGCAACAGAATGCCGACGATGAGTTGGCATTGTTGGCTGTGTATGAAAGTGCGCAGCGATTGCCAAAAATCGTTGTGCTGTGCTTTGCGGGCTGTGTTGGGTTTGTTGCCCTCTGTCGTTGGGCGTGTGGGTCTTGCTGTTCGTGCTGCCATAAATCTACATTTAATTCATAGTTAATTGTTAGGACTATATTTTTATTCGGGCTGCAAAGGTACAACAAAAAATGCACAAAAGCAAGAAAAAACGAGCAAAAGTTCACTTTTAAGTGAGTTTTTCTTGCTTTTGGGCTGCATTAAGCGACCGTAGCTTCGGGGGAATTGCTCAAACGAGCAAGGCGGTGTCCGAAGGTACAAGTGTGTCGCTTAATGCGAGGGCGTAGCCCGCATATCCTTGCCTTTACACCTTACACCTTCCACTCTCTTCCTCACAGTCTTTTCGATATTCATAGCGGCTACCTCCGCTTGCATGGCTATTTCGAGGGGGAGTTTTTCCTCCGTGATAGGGTAAATGCCTGCAAATCCCATTTGCTCAACGCTCTCGCACCTCTCTACGCAGCCACCGATGGCTATCACGGGTATATCTTGCGCTTTGGCACGTGTCAGCACACCTGCCGCCGTCTTGCCTTTAGCGGTCTGAATGTCAATCTTACCCTCGCCCGTGATAATCAGGTCAGCGCCTGCTATCGTTTTGTCAAACTCTATCGCATTTAACACCATATCAATACCGCGTTGGAGTGTGGCGTTTAGGAAGGCACGAAAAGCACCTCCCATGCCTCCTGCTGCTCCTGCCCCTGCTATGGGGACTATATTGATATGGTATTTATCTTCAATCACTTGTGCCAATGAAGCCATACCTGCATCTAAGCGTTGTACCATTGTGGTATCGGCTCCTTTTTGTGGGGCGAAGACGGGGGATGCGCCCTCTTTGCCGCAGAAGGGTGTATCCACATCGCATGCGATAGTGAACACCGATTGGCGCAGACTTTCGGGTACTTGGGTGTCGTCTATGCGCGCAATCTCGTGCATAGTGCCACCACAGCAGTGGAGTATCTCTTGCTCGTGTATGTCATAGAAGCGAAAGCCCATCGCTTGCAGCATGCCTGTGCCTGCATCGTTGGTTGCGCTACCGCCAATGCCGACAAGGAAATGGCGACAACCTCTACGGATAGCATCCATAATCATCTCGCCTGTACCATGCGTGGACGTTAACCACGGATTGCGTTCTTCGGGACGGAGTAGCGGTAACCCGCTGGCAGCAGCCATCTCGATGATTGCTGTGTCGCCTGCAATACCATAACGCGCTTGGATAGGGCGAGAGAGTGGGTCGCTCACAGTCGTGGTGATGATCGCACCACCTAATGCTTTGACCACAGCCTCTACGGTGCCTTCACCACCATCAGCTACGTTTACCGCCACTACTTCGCAGCCAGGGTAAACGCTCTTTATACCGCGTGTCGCAGCCTGCGCTACTTCTATCGAACTGAGTGACCCCTTGAACGAGTCAGATGCTATAACTATCTTCATATTCCTTTCCTTTAACCTCTAACCTCTCGCCTCTAACCTAACACAAAATACATCGCTATACTACCCAATGTGAGGATAAATCCGACAAGGGTTTCGTAAGGAATTAATTTTAGTCGTTCGCTGACGGAGAAGCCCATCGAACCGCCTGTGGCGTGGAAGAACGAGCCATGGGGCAGATGATCCAAGATAGTAGCACCTGCGTTGGTCATAGCTGCTCCCCATACCGCCGTGACACCTGCTGCAAGGATAGCTTCGGCGAACGAAGCAGAGGCAATAGTCGCACCTGCCGTAGTAGAGGCGGTGGCTGCGGACATAAGCGCACCTGCGATAGGGGCCATAAACGTACCGCCATTGCTCCAATGGGCTAACATATCTACCAATACATCTTTGATGGCTGATGCCTTGATGATTCCTGCTAATGTGCCAGTGCCGACAAGCAAGATAGCAATACCCGACATCTTCTCTAATCCGTATGAGAGGCATGTGGCAGTTTCGCGCCATTTGCGTGTGGCAAGTATGCCGACTACGCCGCCAACGGGTAAGGCAATCATTGGGTCGATCACGATACCTGCAATAGGGCGAAGTGCCAATAGCAGAATCGTTACGATAGGTCCTAATAAACTGCGCCACAATGCAGGCAACTCTTCATTGCTTCTTGCCTCCTCGCCTTTCGCCTCATCGGGGTCCCCGACGGCACTCGTGTCGTGGGGTGCTTTTTCGCCTCTCACCTTATCGCCTTTCGCCGTCTCAGGTATCAGCGGTATAATCACAAATACGGTGATTACCAATCCGATGATTGCAGGTACGATACCTGCTGCCATAACAGACGATAGGGGAGCATTGAAGTTCTCGGCTGCAATAATGGTATTGGGGTTGGGGGAAAGGATATTACCGCACTTGCCCCCGCCAATCATCGCTAAGAGTAATTTGAGAGGGGAAAGTTGCAACTTGTTGCCCATAATGATGGCAATAGGGGCAATGGTGATGACTGCCACGTCAATGAAAACACCCATACCCGTTAGTATCATCGCAGAAAGCGCTAAGGCAAGATAGATATATTTCTCACCCAACGCACGAATGATACTGTGTGCGATGGTGGAAGCGGCACCCGTTTTGACCAACATACCTGTGAGTACACCTGCTGCCAAAATGCGAACGATGGCAGGAGTGATGTCCTTCACTCCGCTAATCATTTGGGCAACGGTCTGCTCCAATCCCCAACCTGCTAATAATCCACCCACAAGGGCTCCTAGCATAAGACTGAATACGGGCGATACTTTTCTGATAATCAATACGATGGACAGTGTAAGTCCAATGACTGCTGCTAATGCGGTGTTCATAATTCTGTTTTTTATAGTTTATGGTGTAGAGTGTAGGGTTTAAAGTTTAAAGGCAAGGATATGCCGCCCAGCCTTTACACCATACACCTTACACCTTACGCCTTATTCTGTCCATACTTGTTTGACAAAGGCTTCGCCGTATTTGGTATGACATTCCATACCGCGAAGGATTTCCATAGCATCGTGCCACTCTTGAACGACGGGCATATCTTGACTCTCGTGGCAGTAGTATGCTCGGACTTTCTGCTCGTGCTGCTCGGTGATATTTACCCAATGGTTGGGTGCAAACGTCTGTGTTTGCAAACCTGTCATCACTTCGCCGTAATAGAGGTCGAAAGTGTAACCCGTTTGGCGCCAAGCATCATAAACGAGTATGGAGCACACCCGGTGGTCGCGGTGCGAGTCAATAGGCCAATGGGTAATGACCATATCGGGTTTCTCTGCTTCTATCAGGGCTTTCATTTCGGCGTAACGTGCTTTGTTGATTTCGGCATTGCCGTCAATCTGTGTCATGAAGACAGGTCGTACGCCCATCATCTCGCAGGCTTTTGTGGCTTCGGCGGTGCGAATGGTGCGTGACTCCTCATGGCTCTTGCCAGGGATACCTGCCTCACCCCCAGTCAAATAGACGGAGACCACCTCCACGCCCATTTCACGCAGTTTGATCATTGTGCCTCCACACATGGTTTCTGGGTCGTCGGGGTGTGCGCCAATTACCAGCACTTTCTTGTAACCTTCCAACCACCGCTCAGCGGCTTGCCCAGGAACAATGGCCAACAGTAACCCAACTGCCAATAGAATCATTTTATATGTCTTCATGATAATAATTGTTTTTATTGTTGATTATAATTGTCTATATTGTTGTTTTATAGTTCTCGTTATTGTTGTACTAATTGCCTTCTACCAATCTCACGCTAATCAGTATCGGGTCATGGTCGGCATAGCGGAAAATCGTCTTATCCAATCCTCTTTTATACCCGCGCGTGTAGAAGTAGTCCGTATTCAGGTGATAGGGATGCACCGCTGTCACTTGCGCTGCCATGCTCTCCGAGGCAAACACTCTATCCAGGTACCCGGCTTCGCTTTGATAGACATAGGAGTACTCTGTTGGGGCATATCGCATGACCATATCCTCATATCCTGCCTCAATGATGGTCTGTATGGGTTGCTCCTGCGTATAGCAGTTGTAGTCGCCAACGAGCAGAATATCTGCGTCTTCGAATACCTGCTCCTCCTGAATCGTATTGAGCATAACCAGCAGACTGTCCACGTTCGCCATGCGGCGGCTGTTGGAGTAATCGCCTGTGCCGCGTTTGGAGCGCAAGTGATTGATATTCAGCACAAACCTCTCGCCGCTCGCTATCTCTTCAAACCCGCATGCCACCATGCGATAGCGATAGTGGCTTTGTGGGTCGTGGTAGCCATATTGCAAGTCGCCGTAGGGACGTACGCGGTCGGTACGATAGATGTATCCGCAAGAGATCGTATCGCCATTGCTCCAACCTTGTGAGATGTAGGCGTATTGATTTTTCTTGACCATAGCGTTCATCGCATTGACCAATGTTTGGGCTGCGCTATCGCCTTTCTGAATCTCGCATAGTGCATAGATATCGGCATTGATATGCGTGAGCGCTTTGCTTATTTTCTCTGTTTGCAGAGCTTGTTGCTCTTTGGTAGTCTTGCGGTGGGCGTAGCCGCCGAGGTCATAGAAGTAGTTCTGGATATTCGTGGCACAAACGAGTAGGTCGCCTTTGGGTATTTTGGGTCGCGCTTCGGGCTTGTTGCTGAGGAACTTAGGCGTAGCGCCTGTCACCAGTTTACCAGGGGCAACAACGCGTGCGGTGAGGTTCTTGACAATGGCACCAGTGCGCACTTTGTAGTTCGTGATCTTGCAGGATAGGTTGAGCGTTTTCGACCTATTTGCTTGCTTAATAGCCCAATACGCCGTGCTGTCGCCCTCTGCCAAGCCGATGGCATGCTCCTCGGGCACGTATAGCCGCTCGGGAGCGAGGATAAGGGAGTCGTAGTAATTCCCGCAGACGTAGAGCGGGGTGGTGATTTGTACCATTTTGCCGATGTAGGGTTCCCAACCGTTGGCAAACGACTCAGGGAACTGCACTTTCTCCACCGCCCACACCGAGCAGACGGATATAATCAGTGTTAGAAAAAGAATGTTGCGTTTCATACGAATTGTGATTTGCTTGCAAAGATACTGCTTTTTCTGCAATTATGCAAAGAAAAGTAGGTTTTTAGCTGAAAAAATTGTATATTTCATAAATAAGTAGTTCATCATCAATCACCTTTTAGTTTGGATAGTTTAGATTTCTCGCGCTTTTGCGCCATAGGATGCTATTGTTTGTATTGTTGAATATAATTGTCTTCATTGTTTCCAAAGTTGTCTAAGTTGTCTTTACCAAAACTATTGTCTCTATTGTCGTCAATCACCTTTTAGTTTGGATAGTTTAGATTTCTGCGAGCTTGCGAGCAAAGATGTCTATATTCCTTTTTCCGTGCCACCCATAGCCCCCCCCTCGCGCCCCGTCTCCTTCGAGACGTTCCCGATACATACCCGATACATACCCGACACATACCCGATACATACGTATATCCCATGAATACCCTACAAATATCCCACGTATATCCTGTGAATGTACTGACCCCCATTTTTTGGACACATTAAGTGTTTAATTATGAGACAAAAAGTATCATTAGAATTAAAATTGGAGGCATTAGGATTACTTAAAACTGGATTATCTATTAGTTCGGTAAGTAAGCAACTCAAGATCCCTTCTGGAGTATTACAAACCTGGAGTCAGATTTATGCCAAAGAAGGTGTGAAGGGTCTAGCTGCCTATCCAAAAA
>JBGVEG010000162.1:0-64043 GCA_045119955.1 Paludibacteraceae bacterium | reverse complement strand
TGCCTTCAACTCCCATGTACGGATACGATCTTTGTACAAGTGGTTGTTGTTCATGGTCACGATATCGCAGTTAGCATCAGAGTTGTCATCCCAACGACGGCAGTTATACACTACGTCATAGATACGACCGATTTGATACTCGCGGCTTACGCGCAAACCTACTGCATAATCCTCACCATACTTAGTAGTTGGGAAGTTGATGGTGCGGAGCATTGGGGTATAGAAACCACGTGGTGCGCCAAGACCGTGGATACGGAGTGCGTTGTTGCGACCGTTGTCTGGTGTCCACTCCTTGTGGTCGATTACTCCAGGAGGAATCATATTGCCGTCGAAGTCGGTCAATTGGTAGGTACCAACCACCATTGCGCAGTTTTGCTCGTGGAATGCATCGATGAACTTTTGTACGGTGTTCTCATCGTAGTAAGTATCATCAGAGTCCAATTGGATAGCGAAGCGACCGCATTTCTCGTGGTGGAGCGCTACGTTCCAGTTGCCACCGATAGCGTGCCAAGTCTTGTCTTGAGCGATATACACGAGGTTATCATGACCCTCAGCAACGATGCTCTTGATAACATCTACAGAGCCGTCCTCTGAGTTGTCATCTACAACGATAACGTTGTATTTGTAAGGAGCTTTCACTACTTGGCTCAGCGCGCTCTTGATAGCGGTACCAATGGTACGAACGCGGTTCTTGCAAGGGATAATCACAGATGCCTCATACTCGAAGCCACCGCCGAGCAAATCTACATCCTTGAAGCCAGGAGCGAGGTAACCGTTGATATCTTTGAGGTGTTGGGTAACAGCTTTCTCCATCTCGATTTGTACGCCACGGTTCTTAGGATCTACGTAGTCGAAGTTTTTCTCGCCAGTGGTACGGTTGTCGAGCTCTACATCGTAATAGAGGTACTCGTTGATATGCTCCAAAGCGCCCTTTTGGCTAACTTTGAGGCGGAGGTCATAGAGACCAGCGTATTGATAATCTACATCCATGCGAGCCACTGCCTCTTTCACAGCGCTGGTGCGATAGAAGAGTACAGAACCGAACTCAAAGTCATCGCGAACAGAACCCAATTGGTAGTCAATCACAGGAGCGTTGGTGCGAATCTCACCTACTTGGTTGAAGTGGTCTGCATAAACCATAGCTGCCTTGGTGTCCTCGATGAGTGCCTCCATACGCTCGAGAGCGAAGAGTACGAATGAGAGGGTGGTGTACTTGGTGTAAATCAAGGTGTATTCGGTGTTGGCCTTAGCAGCGATCTCTCGAACGTTTGCTGTAGAGCGGATGTCACCGTGGATGAAATGAATGTCAGCTACGAGCTCTTGAGCCTTCAAGTTAGCAACGGTAGCTTTTACTTGTTCCTCGCTTTGGAAAGGAATAAAACATGTGATATTCTTCATATTGTTTATAAATTAATTGGTTGTTGTCAGTTTTTTTCGAAGGCCGGCTTCCGGCGTCCATTTTTGGGCTGGCGACCGGCAGCCGGCGTCCGGATTACAAGATATGATATTGCACAAACGCCTCTATGGCCTCATACTCAGCCAATCCCAGATCGGAGTACATTCTCGCGGTGTCGTGGTTGCGGTCCTCTGCGCGTTGCCAGAACAGACGCTCGTCATCGCCCATGAATGGCGCAGACTCCATTTGGCTGGCATGTTTGAGGATAGAGTTACGTTTTGAGCGGAGCTCCTCTGGTGACATTGGTACAGCCATCTCGATGAGGTCAAGCTCCCACTCCATCCATGCACCACGGTACATCCAGATACGGCAGTCCTTGAGCCACTCGTCCCATGCGGCGGTGTGCTTCAGTTCGTCCAATGCTGCGAGTACAGCATCCAGACATACACGGTGTGTACCGTGAGGGTCTGCCAAGTCGCCTGCGGCGAAGATCTGTTGTGGTTTTACTTCCTCTAAGAGGGCTTTCACAATGTCCACATCGGCTTGTGAGAGAGGACCTTTCTTGATGGTACCTGTCTCGTAGAATGGCAAGTTGAGGAAGTGGATATGGTCGGTTGGCAAGCCCATGAAGCGACATGCTGCGGTAGCCTCGCCGCGGCGGATGAGGGCTTTGAGGTTGAGGATCTCGCGGGTGTCGTTGTCGCCTACCTTCTCGTTCTTGAAGAAGTTCATGTACTCATCGTACTTCTTCTCAATCACTTGGTCTTCAGGCAACAGCATTTGCTTGTAACCCTTCATGAAGTCCATGAAGCGTACTACCTCCTCGTCGCAAACAGCGATACAACCGCTGGTCTCGTATGCTACGTGCACGTTGTGACCTTGGTTGATGAGGCGTTGGAAGGTGCCACCCATGGAGATCACGTCATCATCTGGGTGAGGAGAGAAGATTACGATGTCTTTTGGGAATGGATTAGCGCGCTCAGGGCGGTTGGTGTCATCTGCATTTGGCTTACCGCCTGGCCAGCCAGTGATGGTGTGTTGTAGGTCGTTGAATACCTTAATGTTGCACTTGTATGCAGAGTCATATTTGGTAATGAGTTCGCTCAGACCGAAATCGTTGTAATCCTTGTTTGTAAGCTTGAGGATAGGTTTCTTGGTTTGCTCGCAGAGCCAAACGACAGCGCGACGCACCAATTGGTCTGTCCACTCGCAGTTGGTCACCTTCCATGGATGATTAATGCGAGTGAGCTTGTTGGCTGCTTCCAAGTCGAGTACGATGGATGCATTCTTATGCAGTTGCAAGTACGATGCTGGGCACTCTGCAGATGCTACCTCCTCGATGGCTTGTTTCACGATGCCTGCTTTGTGCTGACCAAACGCTACGAGAATCACCTCTTTGGCTTTGAGGATAGTCTCTATACCCAATGTGATGGCGCAGGTAGGCACTTGTGCTACGTTACCGAACAGGGACTTAGCATCTACACGAGAGTTGTTGTCCATGATGACCAAGCGGGTGGATGAGTTAGGTTGTGTACCTGGCTCGTTCATGGCGATGTTACCGCATTGACCGATACCCAATACCTGGATGTCAATGCCGCCTGCCTCTACAATCGCTTTCTCATATTCCTCGCAGAAGGTGAAGACGGTCTCTTTAGGTAGGTCACCTGGGAAGGTGTGTACGTTCTCAGGTAGGATGTCTATGTGGTCGATCAACTGACTTTGGATTTGTGCCATGCTACCCAGTGACTTGTCGCTGAGTGGATAGAACTCGTAGGAACCAAAGATGATGACATGCTTGAAGCTCAAGCCCTCCTCCTTGTGCAGACGCACGAGTTCCACGAAGATGTCGCGCATGGAGCGACCAGATGCCAATGACAATACAGTCATTTTGCCACTGGCTTCGCGCTCGCGGATGACTTTGGCAATGCGTTGAGCAACACTGGCAATACCCTCTTGAGGTTTCTCGTGAATGGTGGTGTGCACATGTTCCATGCGCGTAACGCGTGATTGCTCATACGCGTTCGCAGGGCGATACAATTTCTCCTCGATTTTACTCAGAGAAATCATTTGACTAAGATTGTTTCTCATATGTTTAGTAGATTTTTTGATATATCGTGCTGCAAAGGTACAATATTTTTGTGAGTGTTGCAAACGGTTGCGTGCTTTTTTGAGAAAAAAAAGCTTTTTATATGTTATGCAACATAAATAGGGTATATGCACTTGCGCGCATGAAAAAAAAATAGTACCTTTGCAAACTGCTTTTGGTGTGGAGTTCGTGCGTTTGAAAGCAACCATAGGAAATAACCATAGGAAAACAACATAAATTTTAATGATATGATTTTAATAGCAGATTCGGGATCTACAAAGACCCATTGGTGCTTAATGGCGGCTAACGGCCATTGTGAGGAGTTTTTTACGGATGGTATCAATCCATTTCAACAAACTTCTGACGCAATTAAGAACAGTGTAAATAACCAGTTGCTTCCTCAGATGGCTCGTTCCATGTGGGCTGGCACTATCGCTAATGTCTATTTCTACGGAGCGGGTTGTACTCCAGAGAAGAGTCCTGTAGTGGCATATGCACTTGAGACTATCTTCAAGTCTGCCAAGGTAGAGGTGTACTCAGATATGGTTGGTGCTGCTTGTGGTGTATTGGGCGAGGAGCGTGGTGTAGCTTGTATCTTGGGTACAGGTGGTAACTCATGCCTTTGGAACGGTAAGGAGATTGAGAAGAACGTGCCTGCGCTTGGTTTTATCTTGGGCGATGAGGGTAGTGGTGCTGTGCTCGGCAAGCGCCTCGTGTCTGACCTCTTCAAGAACCAACTGAGTGAGGAACTCAAGGAGAAGTTTCAAGCACAATATGGCGTGACTGCAGCTGATATTATTGATAATGTGTATCGTAAACCTTTCCCTAATCGTTACTTAGCCTCATTGAGCAAGTTCTGCTCTGAGAATATGGATAATCCATTGATTGCACAACTCGTTTACGACCACTTTGATTATTTCGCTAAGCGTATTTTGCCACAGTATCCTGCTTTGCCAGTTGGTTTCATTGGTTCAATCGCTTATTACTACCAAGATGTATTGAAGAAGGTTTTGGCGGACAATGGCTTCCAAGTGGGTAAGATTCTCCAAGGTCCTATGGAGGGCTTGAAGGAGTACCACAAGAAGAATCTTGTACCTACCATGTAATTCACCATTCACCACTCAAAAATTGTCTATTATGGATTTTGTAAAAGTAACTGAGCAAACCTCGCTGCACGATAATCTGGATCAGAAGTCGGTGGGCGAGTTGTTGCGTGAGATGAATGAGGAGGATCAAAAGGTAGCTTTGGCTGTCCGTGAGTGTATTCCTCAGATAGAGAAGTTGGTAGAGGGTATTGTGGAGCGCATGCAGAAGGGCGGTCGTATCTTCTATATGGGTGCAGGTACCAGTGGCCGTTTGGGCGTGTTGGATGCCAGCGAGATTCCTCCTACTTTTGGTATGCCACCATCATTTGTGATTGGTCTTATCGCAGGTGGTGATACAGCGTTGCGTAATCCTGTGGAGAACGCGGAGGACGATCAGGAGAAATCATGGCAGGAGTTGCTTGATCACAATATCACTACCTTGGATACGGTGGTAGGTATTGCTGCTTCAGGTACGACACCTTATGTGATAGGCGCGCTCGAGCGCGCGCGCGAGTTTGGTTGTTTGACCGCATCTGTGTCTTGCAACCCTGGTTCGCCAGTGGGTCAGGTGGCTGAGATTGCTATTGAGCCTATGGTAGGTCCTGAGTTCTTGACGGGCTCTACTCGTCTGAAATCAGGTACCGCGCAAAAGTTGGTTTGTAACATGATTACGACCATCACGATGATTAAGATGGGGCGTGTGAAGGGCAATAAGATGGTGAACATGCAGCTCAGCAATAAGAAGTTGGTGGACCGTGGTACACGTATGATTATTGAGGAGTTGGGTCTGGAGTATGATAAGGCTAAAGATCTGCTTCTGCTCCATGGCAGTGTGAAGAAGGCGGTTGATGCCTACCGTGCAGAGAACTAAGCCTGTTTGACACTACACACTATACAGAACAACGGCTGCGAGACCCGCAGCCGTTGTTCTGTGTAATGTGTGGCTCCCGGCTTCCGGCGTCTGGTTGCCAATCCTCCTTCGGTTCCCGGCTTATGGATGCTATATATAGGGCGATTGCTTAAGTAATTGCTTGATTATCAGCGGAATACTTGTCCTGTTAATCGTATAGCGGCTCAAAAAGTGTCATTTGTTAAGATAATAGGACAAAAATTACGAAAATGACACTTTTTTACAAAAAAATCGCAGAATCTTTTGTACATTCAAAAAAAAGTAGTACCTTTGCACCCGAATCTACGCTGGAGGGAAGTGTCTCTTCGTAAAAAAGGGTGGATTTTAGACATATTTAAAATAGCGTTTATTGGCGCTTTGCGTTTTGTAGTTCGAAACTTCGCAACTTTTGAAACCTAATAAAGACCAAAGTAACAGTAGATGCCTATGGGTATGACTCATAGTACGATACGCCGTTCTGGGTGTATTGTATCGTCATATCAGCGTAGGTTTCCTGTTGTTTATTTATTAGGTGGGCAATGCGAAGGCCTCGAACTGCGAATAGGCAACTCGAGGTCTGCGCTTTGTTATGTACATATCGTTTCTTAGGGATTCGGTTATCGGTCAAACAAGGTTCAGATGATGAGTGTGGTAAATGATTGAATAATAGTTTGTTTGATAAGATATAAGAATTTTAAAAAAGTAAGATGAAAAGAAACGTAAATGTATTTATTGCCGTTGTCCTGGTAGCAGTGTTGTGCGGTGGAATTATTTGGTTGCAGACGGCGAATGATGAGAAATTAGGTTGGAATATCCACGACACCTATGGTGAAGCACCTGCTTATTCTAATAATGGTGCGGCATATACGAATGCGACCTTTGCAGGACCTTCTAATGATGGTGGGGTGATGACCTTGTCGCCCTCTCGTACTATGCGTCATAGTGCTGCTCCTTCATACGCGGGCGCATACACAATATCATATGGTGTGAACTCCATGCCTTTAACCTCTAACCTTTCACCTTTAACCTCTGGTGGTGCGGGGAGCAGTCAAGGTCTCTACACCACATCCAGCCAGACCTTCCATAGCTATGGTGGCGGTGGCAATGGTGGTGCTATGGGTGGCGGTGCTATGTCCAATGGCCGATCCAATTCTGGTTTATCAACCCCTTCCCTGGGAGGGGCAGGGGTAGGTATCTCACCTATCGCTTATAGCACTGCTCGTCGTAGCGATATGACTGTTGCTGCGGGTGAGAACTTAGCTCAGATGGCAGCCGAGAATCCTGTGATGGCTATGACGAATGCTGCAAATGCGGGTATGAGCAATGGTTTCTATGGCGGTTATACAGCAATGGATTATTCTGGCTCTGCTAACTATGGTCAATATACAGGCATGTTCGGTGGTGGCGGTCGTATGGGTGTCCGCGGAAGACAGAATGCACAAGGTTTTGATGATTTGTGGTGGGTATGGTTTGACACTTGGGCTATTTCGAATGGTGGTGCTTATCGAGATGAAAATGGTGATTTCTATTTTGATGATGGTTCTTTAAGAAACGTTTATGATGCTTTTATTGCAGGTTATTGGAATTCAGGCATGGGCGAAGCTCCGTCATTTGATGATTGGAAAGAATGGTATTTAGCGGCTATTGCTAGTGGTGAAGGATTTTATAATTATAATGGTCGTCATTACTATTGGGGATCTCTTACACCTGTTGGCGATATTCTCCCATTATTGCTCATCGCTTTGTTGTATATTGTAGCAATGTATGTGCGTACTAAATGTCGTACACAAGTAAATGACTAAATAAGAAAATTGTACATCAATTGTACATAGTAAATTGTCAAATTGTAAATTTAATTGATATGAAACACTTTTTCTCAACACTTTTTGTAGTGTTCTTCGCCACTTCAATGATGGCGCAATCGGGTCTCTCTTGTGAGGATCCTATTCCTGTAGATAAGAGTTATACTGCTCATGTGAATGCTGATGATGAATTGTGGTACACCGCCTCAACATGGGATTTGCCATTGCATGTATATTTTTCTCCTGATGTAGATAATAGCACATGGAGTCCTGAGGTACAAATTGATTTTACTTGCCAGTATGGTGATTATAGTCATGACCATAAATTGGATAGTGTTATTAATATCTTGAAGATGTTGGGCTTGACTTTGCCAGTGGAGTTTATGTGTGATAAGGTGGTTCGAGACGGCAAAGTAGAGTGGGACTTGTCTATTGACGAGCGTTATCGTGACCAATTGACCGAATATGGTTTGACCCACGATATCCAAGCTTTTGTGAAAGTGTATTTCCCTGATGGTGGTGAGATTCGTTTGACCCCAGACCCAACTTTCCAAGATTGTATGGAGAATGGCCATTATGCTAAGTTGAGCGATACGATTGAGATTGCTGCTAATGATTCTAACAAGATGATTGTCTTGCCTTTCTCAGAGTGGAAAGACGAGGAGGTTCGTTTTGTATGGGTAGGTGAGCAACCTGCACGTGTTTGGGTGGCAGAAGATGAGTGCCGTTTCACACCTACTGATGCAAGTATATATATCCGAGCAAAATACGATTTAGATGCCAATACCAATAAGGTGCTGACTCCATCTGATATGCAAGCAGCTATTGACAATTGGATTGGTGCGGGTGTCTTCTATGGTAAGGTGCTTTCTGATGCTCCTGGTAAATTGGTGATTGAGCGTATTCCATTGGGTGAGATTCAAGGCGATGCTATCTTGCTCAAGCATAATGAGTCCGTACAATTGCAAGCTAATGATAGCCGCGTATTCTGCTTCCCTAAAACTTGGAAATCTACAGAGTTCTTGGCTAATACTCAATACTTGATGGCTATGCATGTATCTAATACACCTGAGTTTGAGGTGGGCGATGCGAATGTATTTTCTGTATATCCATTCAGCAAAGAGGCTAACCAACGCAAATTGCAACTTTCAAAAGGTGATATTGCTAATTTAGGTGCATCTGCTACGGATGATTATCTGTATGTTCGTTTTGTTTGTAATAAAGCAACCACATTGACTCCTTCGTTGTGGAATGTATCTTCATGTGTTGAGAATACCATCCTGATTACCTCGGGTCAAACATTTGTCAGCCCAACATCGGATAAGACTGTTTATCGTATGGATTATAAAGACTGGGCGAATTATGATTTTGATGTTAAATGGGAACAACGTGGAGGATTGAGCATATATCTTGCGTCTTATTGTGACTTCGCAACTACTGATCCTGAGCGTTTAGGTGTGATTAGTGTTCCTGCAAACAAAACAGTAACAACGAAAGCAGATGTGTTAGATGCCTGGGGGGCAACTTTGGAGGCTGATGGTTTTATTTATCTTCGTATTGCAACAAGTCGTCAAGGTAATATTACTTTTACCTCCGCTAAACCAGCAGAAACTGACCCAGAAGGTCCAGTACTCGATCCAATCTACACCACCGAGTCTGCTACTGTTTGCTTCGGCGAGACCTACGAGTGGAACGGTCAAACCTACACGGAGTCAGGCGAATACACCTATACTACTGTATCGGCTAATGGCGCTGATAGCATCGTGACTCTCGACCTGACCGTTCTTCCAGAGGTGCCAGTGACCAATGAGAAAGCCGCTGTTTGCTACGGCGAGACTTATACCTGGCATGATCAAGAATATACCGCATCAGGCGAGTATAGCGTTACATTGCAAGATGTGAACGGTTGCGATAGCGTTATCACCCTCACCCTCACCGTTTATCCTCAAACACCTGCAACTACTGAGGAGGTAACCGTTAAGTTCGCTGAGACCTATGAGTGGCATGGTACTGTTTACGCCGAGTCAGGCGAATATACCATTACCCTCCAAGATGAGAATGGTTGCGACTACCAAGCTACATTGATTCTCACCGTTCTTCCAGAGGAAAAACCTGTGAGCCCATGTGTGGCAGCAAGTACATTGCTCGAGCCAGTAGCAGAACTGACTTTGAACCTTGGTAATGCGTTTGACATCTATCGCATTGATTATGAGGCATGGTTGGCAAGTGGTGTAAATCTCGTTTGGACAGGCAAGGGTGCATTGCATACCTTCGTGGCTAAGGACTGCGAGTTCGCCGTGGCTATTTATCATAAGGATGTGGTGAACTATACCGAAGTGCCTGCTGAGGGTAATGTGGTATTGAGCAAGGCTATTTTGGCTCCTTTGGCTCAATATGTAGATGCAGATGGCTACTTGTATGTGCGTTTCCTGACCGAGTTGGAAGGTCAATTGACGACTACATTGGCGGAGTAATATATATAATATGTACACATGCGCCCCCGCATGTGTACATATTAGTAGTTGTTCTTTGTTTATTGCTGCTCACGGTAGTTGTTCTTTCTTTGTCCATTATCCCGAATATTATTCGGGTAATCGTAGAAAGAGAATTGCTTCTCGCCACTGGTTTAGTGCTCGGGGTGCATTTCGGCGGTTGTCCGCCGAGAACTCTGTGCCTTTAGCCTCTCGCCTCTAACCTTTAACCTAAAAAACAGCGGCTTCGCCGCGCAAGTGACCTTTGAAATATTGAAACAATAGTAAAGAAACGAAAAAGTGCGTTTTATTAAGATTGATGTTTCTGTATCTTCTCTTATATTTACCCCAATTTCACCGACTGACGACCGAGAGAACACCGAGAGAACTCCGACCCAACTCCCAGCCATTAAAAAGTGCTTTTTGTTAAGATTCCCCTTTCTATTGTTTCGATAAAATATACCTGCGGCTCCGCCGCAAAAGTGACCGTTGAACCGTGCTCACAAATAAGAGCTACAGAAGTGCTATAGATGTCCTATAGATGTCTTATGGTGGTCGCGAAACAGATAGCAAACGCCCTCGGGCGACAACATAAAAACAGTATAGAGCAAAGCGATGTAAACATTGCCTATAGCCAATTACCTATAGCCAATAGCCCCAAGCAACACTCTACGCCCTACACCAACAAGCGTTTTGAAAAAACGATTGAACATATTATTCCTCTCCCTCCTGCTCCTTGTAGCTGGCACTTTCTCCGTATCCGCACAGATTGTGGATGCAGAGGGGCAGTATGTGGATACGGTCTTCAATGACCATGTGGATCGCACAGCGGAGGATTTTGTGACGGTGTCGCTACTTATCTCGCAGCCCAGTGATGTACGCGTATATTCTATTTTTGGTCACGCTGCTTTGCGCTTGCAATGTCCTGCTTTCGATTTGGATTATGTATTCTCGTATATCTCAATCCATAGTGATGCGGCTGCGTTAGAATATATCGTTATTCGTCCAACCATGGGACTTATTGCCGTTCCGACAGAGCAATATATAGAAGAGGAGTTTAGAGGTATTACCGAATATGTTATGTTTTTACCTCCACAGGTAGAAACTGAACTATGGCGTATCTTGGATGAAAGTACTGCTAAAGGTTACGACCGACCATACGACTGTGTGGCAGGTAGTTGTGCACAAATGGTTTCGCAGTATATCAATCGTGCCATTGCAACTGCTTATCCAAAGGATAGTGTGCAAACTCAATGGTTGGGCGAACCTGAACACACGATGCATGAATTGATGAATATGTATGCACAAGAAGCGCCTTGGCAACTATTCCTGATTAATTCTATTCTTGGCAGTTCATACGTGGATAATGTGAATATGAGCACCGCCAAGAAAGTCCTTTTCCCTTTGCAATTGTTGGCATTATGGCATAACACGACATTATGTAGCAAACCTATTCTGTCAGACGAGCTAACAGTACATACTACATCTGAAGTGATGACAGCCACAATGATTAAACCTATCCACGTGGCAATAGTATTATTGTTATTGTCATTATTATCTTTGGCTACGATATTCTTTAGCCAACGAAAATGGATGGAGACTATAGGTAATGGCATAGACTATACGATATTATCCTTGCAAACCTTAGCTGGAATATTTATGATGGTTATGATGTGGGTGGCATATTTGCCCTTCCCTACAGCACATTGGAACTGGTTGCTCATTCCATTTAACATCTTGCCTGTTATTTGTTGGAAATGGCGCAAGTATTGGGCATTGCCATACGCTGTGGTTTTGATAGTATGGTGCTTAGTGATGGTATTGGTGCCTCACATGTTGGTAGATACTCCCCATATTATTCTTACGTTGGCTTTTGCCATTGTTCTATTGAAACAATCGAATATCCTGCAACGATTAGTAACACAAGCTGTTGCTTAATATAAATCAAAATAGAAGTTTAATTAAAAAAATAAAAAAATGAAAAGTATTTTTTCACAATTTTTCAAATCATCGTTGTTCAATCATGTGATGCGATTGGCAATAGTTGTTGTGTGTTTGTTGTTCTCTGCTACTGCTGCAGCCTGGGACACGTATTATTCGAAAATGGAAGTACGAGTAGCGGCTACTGGAGGCGGAAAAGTATGGGTAACTAATGCTAACAATAGTACACCAAATGTTGGAGATTACAAGGATAATGCCGAAGGAGGATTTTCTTCTTCAACCGGAAGTACCAATAGTACGCACACATATTATTTGTATGCTTTAGCCAGTGAGGGCTATAGCCATTATGGTTGGAGTACTACAGAAAATGGAAATAGTCTCATTCAAAATAGTGCAACAGGAACGACTAGATTTTCACGGACAATTAATGTGACAAGTAAAACAGAATCGCAACCTACTACAGAGACTTGTTATGCAGTATTCAAATCTATTATTCAATGTAATAGGTCAACAATTGGTATTACCAAAACTGCAGATGAAAATACTGAACCTTTTAGTACAACAGTATATAATGCTGCTGATTTTGAGATAGAAGTCAGAAAGGGAGATCAATTAACTAGTGATCTTACTTGTGTTGTTGAGAAAGTAGATGGTGTTGATGCTACATCGGTTCCTGCAACAGGAGAGCATATTGTTGAGTTTAAGGTTACTGCATTACAGAATGCGCAAAAGGGAGATGTGTTTACGATTACTCTTACTGCTACTAATAATTCGAAGCACATAATCACCGTCAATATATATGAGAATATTAAAATTACTTTTAAAGCACCGACCGTTGGTAAGGGATCTTATACATATTTGCGTGGTAGTGATTTCCATACTAAAACATTCTCTAATAATAGTGCAGATACTACTATTATAATGGAAAATGCTGATACATATACTCTTACAGCAGATGCTGAAAGTGGTTATCGATTTGATAGGTGGGTATTTGCTGAGCAAGAATCTACGAGCGAAAATCCATATATTTATACCACTTTAGATGGTGATGAGATTTCTGCGGAATTTGTAGAAGATAGATATGCCATGTTTATGATTAGGGGTCAAGATGGTGTATATTATAATGATTTGAATCATGCAATTAAAGCTGCCAACGGTTCTGGTGTAGTGTTGGTTTATCAATCGGGTTATCTTGCCGCGGGTGAATATGATATTCCTTCGGGTGTAACTCTCCTTGTTCCTGGTGATGATGCTTATACTGTGAGCAGAGGAGATGTGACTATTAATGATTTTGTTAGTGGTGCTACCCGTACTGCCATTAAATGTAAGAAGTATCTCACAATGGAGGATAACACCACGATTACGGTTAAGAATGGCGGCGCGATAAGTGTGTATGCGAAAATGTCCAAGACCCAACCGATGAATGGTACACCATATTCGTATGGACGTATGGATATGGGTAAGAATTGTCATATCACCATAGAGTCGGGTGGCGTATTATCTGCATTAGGATATATAATTGGTAATCCAGAAACAAGTTCAATCACGGCTAAGGCGGGTGCATTGGTTTACGAATCTTTCCAAATCGCCGATTGGCGTGGTGGAAATGCTACCGTAGGAATGGTAGGTGTTGATTTAAATAATTTAGGAGCATTGGCAGGTGCTGTGATAGGAGGTGTATTTGAATCTCCTGGAAACGAGAAAGACGTATTCCCCGCTGGACAGTATTTTGTACAAAATATTGAGACTAAATTGATATTGGAATATGAGGCTATTGAGAAATTAGTGACCGCAGTCGGTTTGGGCAGTACATTTGGAGATTTTTCTGCTAACGCAGCGTTTGTAGTACCAGATAATGCAACTTACTCTTCTGGTTCTGGTTTCTTTAAAATTGGACAGGGAACCAAACTGATAAAATATTATGATAGAACAGAAGATAGACAAAAGTTCATTATAGAAGGAACTCCTGGCGCTGATTCTAAAGCGCGAGTTGACAAGATAGAGTTGGTCTTTCCTGGTATCTCTATTACAGTGCTGATTACGATTAATTTTGATATGAAAATTAGTTCCAGTACTTTTGTCCTTCCTGTTAATAACAATATGGATGTGTCGATTACAAATACAGCGGTTACAGCATCGTCACGACTTGCGTTTATGGCGGGATCAACATTGTCATTGGATGAAAATTCTGAATTTATTGTATCACAAAGCCAATATCTATATGACAAAGACCAAAATTCGTATTCTGGAACCGATGCGAATGGTAATCCAATCACAATAGGATATTTTGGTACAGGTAATAGTGTTGTAAAGACTGTTCCATATACACCCGGCAATACAGAGTATGAGAATGATACGTATAGTTCCACTGCCCCTAAAAAGCGTACGGCTGAGAAGTTAACAGATGCACGTTGGTTGATAAATGGTAAAGTGACGATTAATGGAGGTGGAGTCTATACCACTTCAAGCGGTGCGGATATTACTTCCGATGGTAATGGTAAGGTGTATTTTGGTGTGAAAGGAACTGAGGCAAAGACTTACCAAGCATATCAAGTTGGTAATGAAATTTCAGGATGGCCCGAAATAGCAATTACCAATGCTCAATTGCACAATGATGAGGTGAAAAATTCGACACAACCATATTCTGCTGGTGCAAATGTCGATGCAAATGCAAATCCTAAGGAAACATATACCTATATAAAGAGTTTAGGTATGTGGTCTTTGCCACAGTCTTTGCAGATTTCAAAAGTAGTTGGAGATTCTATTGTTATTACATTGCCCAAAGATACAATACAAAATGTGTTGTGTTATGTAGATACTGAAAATAAGAATGTTACAGAAAATAACTTTGTCGTAGAGTTAGCACCCAACGATTTCTTTACTTTGAGTGGTAATATAGTTTATGATAAAACAAATGAGATATTGACTATACCAGTTAAATATACACATAAAAATAGACATAATGTAGGCAATCCTAATATTTTCGAGCATTTGGTTGTGAAATGTAAGGATTTGACTTCAAATGCAGTAGTATATACTGAAGAAATTATTCTCAAAGCGACTGAAGATTACACCCCTAAATTCAAGGTGTCAATTAATGGTACGGAGTATGTTAATGGTTCTACATGTTCATTGCCAACGGCAGGTACATTGGTAAATGATAGACTATCATTCCCTATTGTTATTACAGCAGATGGCAACAATGTGGCAAATGCTTTCGCTACCTGGACACCAGCAACTGATGTATGTGCAGCTCCATTTGAGTTTACTTATGGAACTAAATCTACGATGCCTTATGCCAGTGCAAAATTGGTATATGCTCCAAAATTTGCGGGTGCTCATGAAGGTGCTCTGTCTATAACGGCCACTTATCAAGACGATGCGGGTATAGACCAAGATACTACGGTGACAATTACACTAAAAGCTACTGCTAACTTGCGTCCAAACCCATTGGCGTTTGCTGAGTTCCCACAACCTATTTATACCACAACCTCTGAGTTCAACTTGATTGATGCAACTACCAATTTGTCAGCTTCAGGAATTGAGGTTAATCCTAAAACGGGTATTGTTACCATCTCGGGTGATGGAACAAACAGCCCTTATAAGGTGAAACCAAATTCTTTGGGTATCGTTACTATTACTGCGACTCAAGAGGAAAGTCAAGTTTATTTTGGAAAGACTATTTCAAAAACTATTGCAGTAATTGATCCTAATGTATATCCTATACCATTCTGTATAGATGAAGAAAGTGGATTGACAGAGTTTAATAAACGTTTGTTTGCGGGTACGAATGTAAGTTATAATACTACTAATAGTACCATAGATTTCAACTCTACATCATCTGGTTCTGAATGGATTTTCCGCTTTACTGGTACACCTGACAAACTAACATTTACGCCAACTGGAAATAACACATGGAATATTCAGCAGCGTTCATCAGAAAACGCTGAATGGAGAAATATTTTGGTATGGTCTTCTTTGACTTCTGGCGAAGAGGTGTCTTATCAATTGGATCCAACTACTTGCCAAGTGCGTATTCAGTATGGTAGTAACACATCTGAAGTAGGTACATTAACAGATGTGTGCGTGTCAGAATTGCTTATATCTGCAAATACAGCTAAAATCTATTTACCGATTTATGCAGATGAAACGTCCGAGCAAACCATTGTACTTACGCATACGCAAAACGCAATCCCAATTATTAGCCTCGAGCAAGGTTTGAAATATACTGCTGAAAAATCAGATAACTTAGGCACAACAGGTGCACCATATTATAGAACTACCGTCACGATTTCTACTACTGCAACCACAGTAGAGAATGAATATGAATTTACAGCTACCGAGGACGGTAATACTGTCAGAGTAATAGTAAGTGCATACAATTTCCCTCAAGAATTACCAATTAAGTTGGCTGAGGATGATGTAGAAAGATATCACTTTATAACAAAGGCTTCATCGTATGTACAGTGGGACGCTACTAATCGTCAAGTAGTAATGCAAAACCCTGGTAGTGAACTTGTTCGTTCGGTAACATTCGCTTTCAATGGTGCTCCAAGTATTGTGTCTTTCAAAGCATTCTCTGCTATTGGTGAAGAGATTATTGTAGATTCTCTATGGACGGTTTATGAGAGTGTAGATGGAACATCAGGTTCGTTCTATCCTGCTTCACTCTCTCGCGATTCTATGAATAGTAATGTTTTTGTACAGGAACTAAATTACACGACGCGCTATGTTCGAATAAATTACGCTCCAGTCCTCTTGAAGGAAATCCGTTTGTCAGATTTTGTGATTGAGGGTTATCCTAGTGTAATTGTAAATCCTGCAAAATTGGTATTTGGTACAGAAAACAACGATTTGAATCCGAAGAAATTAGAGGTCATTGCTATCAATTTGCAAGAGGTGGAGTTTGAAATTGATAATGACTCTGCTTTCCAAATATCAATGGATACTGCATATACTACTACAGACTGGCATAATGCAGTTACTGCTACCGAAACAACACACTCAAATGCCTTGGGTAAAAACAAAGTAGATACTATATTCTTAGGTGTCAAGTGGTTAAAGAATTCGGCATTGGATGAGGGTACAATCACTATTCGTAACAAAAAGGATAATAGTGTTCTTGCCCAAGTGACACTTATGGGTGCAGATGGATATTTGGTGAAAGAGAATGCTGGTAATTCTGGTATTTACACGGGTATTCCCAATGGATATACCTATCATAGCAAAGAATATAAAGATTATAAACATCATTTGGTAAATCTCACCAATGCTTTTGCCGAAGATGGTACCGCTTTGTTCGACTATCTCTTTATTTATGGTGAAACAACCCCTGCTGAAGGTAAAGATATTACTGCTCCTAAGAAGGGTAGTGCAGATGGAAGTACCAATATCGGTTCCAATGCGGTGACACCATTCTATGTATATAGGAAAGCACCAAACTCTGAAAACCAATACAGAGGTTATCAGTATGTAGGTAAAATCGATAATGCAAATACAGAGGATAAAGCTGTGGTTGCTGATATAATCATTACAGATACCGCAGGTGTTGTATATATTGATGCAACGAATCCGCTACGCGTATATATGACTGGTTTCTGCCCATACGCTACAACAGGTTATACTAAGAACCAAGAAGGAGTATTCTTGTTCCGCGGAAAACATGGAGCAAAATTAGATATCTATCTTGAGGACTTCCATGTGTTCAGTCGAAACAAAACCAAAAATGGTAATGGCTTCTATGGCGATAAAGAGGGAGGTGAAGTCTTTACGGATGGCTATGCGCGCGGTTCGGGTGGTGTACTTGTATTTGAGAATGTGGATCCCCAAGAACAATTGCAGAACTATACACATACACCATTTGAGGTTAGTATTCATACCATAGGCGATAACTTACTCAGTAGTAATTATGGTTGTTTCTTTGGCTTGAGCATTGTGTCAGATGGACCAGTTGGTATGAAAGCGTATCAAGTGTCTTCGCCAATTCACATCCACATGTTTAATAAAGAGTATGTGCGTAAAACTAAAACGAGGCTTAATTTTGATGATGTATGGCCAACGGCAGTGGATGCAGATAATGTGATGACTGACTCTATACGTACCAATGGCTTCCTCGCTCTTAAGAAACAAGCAAACAATGCGCCTTCTATTGATATGGGTAATAAGCATACTGAAGTCAACTTCAAAGGTGGACAAGTAGAATTGCAGAACTCTCAAATTGGTAGTGATACCTACAAGACCACGTTGGCGATTTCTCACCGTTCTGGATATTTTGGTTCAGATGATGCTGGTATTCAATTGTGCTATGGTATTGGTACAGACTCTGTAGGTGGAACGGTGAATTTCTTAGATGGTACGGTTACTGTAAGACCGATGTATGTGTCTCCATCTTATCGTCAATATTACCTTATGGATACTTTAGCTGATGGTACGATGTCTGATTCTACTTATTGCTTGCGCACACCTAAAAACACATACATTAGAGGTGGATCGGTATGCAGAGTTCGTGCTTGTCAGCATGTTACATCAAAAGGTGGTGCCCCAAAAGATAGAGAAACGGGTAAGTTCCTCGGACAATATGTATATATTCTGCGAGGTAATGATGTGTTGAATACTACTACTAAACTGGCACATATTGTAGAGTTTCCAAGCAATGTAGAAGGTTTGCTGCTGCATCATCAAAATAGTGGTTATACCTATGGCCTCAATAGCGTTACTCCAGATAAAAAGAATCAATTCTATTTCTGGATTCCTGATGGTATGGGTGGCGTTACAGCAGAGGTGGATAAATATATGTCTATATGGAAAGCTTGTATGACTGAAATTGGAGCTGGTATTCCTGGCATAGAGGGTCGTGTCGGCGGTGATACACCAATAGAAGAAAACGAGGAAGTCAAATATTTGATGTATTGTCAAATTGATAAGAATATTTGGGATGTAATTACTGCGGGACCAAAAGTCGGCGATAAAACGGATTATACATACCAACCTCCTTTTGAGGTGCCTACGCCAGCGAAAACATTATTCAATAATGAAACGTATGCGCGTTATGACCTCCTTACATACGTTAGTGATTCATTGCAATACCAAGTAACGAGTGATACTGCATATACCATTACAGACAGAGTGTATTATGTAACTACAGCTACGGCGGATGTATGGCAAACCTTTACCGCTCCATTCAATGTGGAAAATATCTATGTGGTTGAAAGTTATTCTGAAGCAGCTTTAGAACAAATTGATAATGGAAACCGCACTGCTATATTGAGAGAGCAAGCCACCCATAATGCAGATTTTGCAGCTTTCTTTGCGGTAGCGATGGCGATGGGTTCGGATAAAGACTTTGATGGTATCTATCAATCTTACAAGAAATGGGCATATACGGAAGATAAGAAGAGCGGTTTATATAAAGGTAATGAGGCTGACTATAACTTGCGTAGCATGCAAGAGTTGGTGCCATATATTGGCAAGAACTGGCGCGAAGCAAACTTCTATCTAAACCATAATGATGGCAATTGGGGATTAACACAAAACGCAGATTCTTTTGCTGTGAAATGGAATATGCTGAGTGTCGCTGATACATTGGATGGTATATTGCTTCATAAAGGTGAAACATATTCATTGATGTTCCCATATTGTCCAAGTTGTGAGGCATCTTTGGAAAATCGAGATTATTGGGATTATTGGTCTGGTAAGTTCCTTGTTTTCGAGAGTACGGATGGCAAGCAAGTAATCAATGGTCGTGATTTCTTGAACGATACTATTGATGGAAATATATTTACACAAGTGCCTGCTAACAATGAGATGATTGTAACAGGTAATAGCACCTTTGCACAATTGAATACAAATCGACAGAATGTATATAGTTATAATTCGTATGCGCCATTTATGAATAGTGAGGTATTTGAACCTTTACAATTTGCGACGGATAAAATTATCTATCCTACTACTGCCTTCCTCTATGGAAATGTACCAACGCAAAATAATATGCCAGCACGTAGTATTGGTCGCACAGGTAAGATTAACTACGGCAAAGAGAATACCCCAACTGATGTTAACCAAGGCGGCAACATTCCAACTGTGGGTGGTGGCAATGACCTCTTTATTACTGCAACGGTAGCGGGTGTAAATATCGCAGTAGCTGAGCCACAACATGTGCGCGTGATGTCAGCGACTGGTGCAATCATCTACTCAGGCATGGTACAAACCGCAGTAGATGTCGCCCTCCCAGCCACTGGCGTATATGTCATCACCGGCGAGAACGAAGTGCATAAGATACTGCACTAAGACCGCTTCGCTATCGGACGTTAGACCGCCTAAATGCTGTTAGACCGCTTCGCTGAGGGAACTTGATAATAGAGAAAAATCGCAGAAAAGATAAGTTTCTGCGATTTTTCTTGCAATCCCTAATGGAGGCAATGTGGGGAATGGGTTTTATAAGTGCCATAGATGTTTTTTGTCGGGTATGATGAGGGTATGATAGATCTTGCCTATCTATAAATTAACATCTATTGGTTATTGGCAATAGGCAATAGGCGATCCACGGAAACACAGAATATCAGTGTAGATCTCTGCAATCAGTGGGAATATATGTCCCACGGATGGACACAGATTGTTCCCCGAAGCTACTGCCACCCTACGCAGCCCATACACAAGTGTTTTTTAGCTTGAAAATAAATTTTCGCCCAAAACACTTGTGTAGATGCGGGCTATGCCCTCGCGTAGAGTGGCAATGTTGTACCTTCGGACGCCGCCTGTGTGAATCAATTCTTATCTTACTCCGTTCGAACGAATTGGTTCACCCATTCCCCCGAAGCTACTGCCACCCTACGCAGCCCATACACAAGTGTTTTTTAGCTTGAAAATAAATTTTCGCTCAAAACACTTGTGTATGTGCATATTTTTTTGTACCTTTGCGCGCTAATTTGGAATGGAGTGCTCTATTCGCAATAAATTAAAATCCCAATCCGTTGGGAAAACAAATAGTAAATAGTAAATCGTCAAATTGTAAATAAACATGGGTTTAGTAGAATTTATTACTAAGTTATTCGGCAATAAGTCGCAAAAAGATATGCGCGAGATTATGCCGTATGTAGAGAAAATCAAAGTCGTTTTCGATCAAATAGATGCGCTCAGCAACGATGAACTGCGTGCGCGTAGCGCTGCCCTCATGGCACGCATACAAGAGCGCGTGGCGGATAAGAAAGCACGCATCGCTGAAATGAAGGCCAATATCGAAAATCTCGAGATTGACAAACGCGAAAAAGTATATAACGAAATAGACCATATCCAGAAGGATATAAAAACCGCATACGAGGACGTACTGCGTGAGATCCTCCCTGAGGTCTTCGCTATCGTCAAGAGTACTGCCCGCCGCTTTGCTCAAAGCGAGGAGATCATCGTCACCGCTACCCAAATGGACCGCGATCTGGCAGCCGATAGCCGCTTCGACTTCGTGGAGATAGATGGCGACAAGGCTATCTACAGCAATCGTTGGACAGCGGGCGGCAACGAGCACGTATGGGATATGGTGCACTACGATGTGCAGCTCATAGGTGGTGTCGTACTCCACGAAGGCAAGATAGCCGAGATGGCGACGGGTGAAGGTAAAACCCTCGTGGCAACCTTGCCTGTCTTCCTCAACGCTATGACACACGAAGGCGTACATGTGGTGACCGTCAACGACTACCTCGCCAAGCGTGACTCTGAGTGGATGGGACCTCTCTATATGTTCCATGGTCTCACGGTGGACTGTATCGACAAGCACAAACCTAACTCCGACGAGCGTCGCCGCGCATACGCATGCGATATTACATTTGGTACTAACAACGAGTTCGGCTTCGACTACCTGCGCGATAACATGGCTACCAGCCCTATGGACCTTGTGCAACGCGGACATAACTACGCTATTGTGGATGAGGTGGACTCTGTCCTCATTGATGATGCGCGTACCCCACTTATCATCAGCGGCCCTGTGCCAAAAGGCGAAGACCAGATGTATGATGAGTACAAACACCGCGTAGAGCTACTCGTTCGTACTCAAAACACCTTGACTACCAAGTTGCTCGCTGAGGCGAAAGCCAAAATGAGTAGCGCTGACGAGAAAGAAAAAGAAGCAGGCGAGTTGGCACTCTTCCGCTGCTTCAAGGGTATGCCTAAGAGCAAAGCCCTCATCAAATACCTTAGCGAGCCAGGCGTGAAAGTCCGTCTGCAGAAGACCGAGGAGTACTATATGCAGGAGAATGAGAAGCATATGCATATAGCCACCGACGAACTCTACTTCGTGATTGACGAGAAACATAAGACCATTGAGCTCACCGACAAGGGTATTGATACCCTGACAGGTAATATGGAGGATACCCAATTCTTCGTGCTCCCAGATGTGGGTAGCGAGGTGGCTGAGATTGAGAAAGCAGGTCTCTCAGATGAGGAGAAACGTCAGAAGAAAGATGAGATATTGGCTAACTACAGCGTGAAGTCAGAGCGCGTACACACCGTACACCAACTGCTGAAAGCATACACCCTCTTTGAGAAAGATGTGGACTATATCATTGATGACAACCAAGTCAAGATCGTCGATGAGCAGACAGGTCGTGTCATGGAAGGTCGCCGTTGGTCAGATGGTTTGCACCAAGCGGTGGAGGCCAAGGAAAATGTGAAAGTCGAAGCCGCTACACAGACCTTTGCCACTATCACCCTGCAAAACTACTTCCGTATGTACAACAAACTCTCTGGTATGACTGGTACAGCGGAGACCGAGGCAGGTGAGTTCTGGAATATCTACAAACTGGATGTGGTGGTTATACCAACCAACCGTCCTATCGCGCGTGAGGATATGAACGACCGCATCTATCGCACCAAGCGCGAGAAATACAACGCCGTGATTGATGAGATTGTCAAGCTGGTCAAGGCAGGTCGCCCTGTATTGGTTGGTACGACATCCGTGGAAATCAGTGAGTTGCTCAGTAAGATGCTCAACCTGCGCAAGATTTCGCACAACGTGCTCAACGCCAAGTTGCACCAACGCGAGGCCGACATTGTCGCTGAGGCAGGTCGCAAGGGTATGGTAACCATCGCTACCAACATGGCTGGTCGTGGTACCGATATTAAGCTCACCGCTGAGGTGAAAGAAGCAGGCGGTTTGGCTATCCTCGGTACAGAGCGCCATGAGAGCCGTCGTGTGGACCGTCAGCTCCGTGGTCGTGCAGGACGTCAAGGTGACCCAGGTAGCAGTGTGTTCTTCGTGAGTATGGAGGACGACCTGATGCGTATGTTCGGCTCTGACCGTCTGGCTGGTCTGATGGATCGCATGGGCTTCCAAGAGGGCGAGATGATTGAGCATAAGATGATCTCTGACTCCATTGAACGTGCACAGAAGAAAGTAGAGGAGAATAACTTTGGTATCCGTAAACGCCTCATCGAATACGATGATGTGATGAACCAACAACGTAATGTCATTTACGCGAAACGCCACCACGCACTCATGGGCGAGCGCATAGGCGTGGACATTACCAATATGATTTATGACACCGCTGCATCAGTAGTGGCTGATGCTCGCGAGGTAATGGATTATCAGGGATTGCAGATGGATGTGATGCAAGTCTTTGCAATGGAGGTGCCATTCACCGAGGATGAGTTCCGCGCAGGCAAGGAGAATGTCTTGGCAGACAAACTCGCTGAGGAGGCCATGGAGACCTTCAAACGTCGTATGGACACCTTGCAGAAAGTGGCATACCCTGTCATTAAGAACGTTTATGAAGAGCGTGGCGCGATGTACGAGAATATCCTCGTACCTATCACAGATGGCAAACGTGCCTACAACGTGGCTGTTAACCTCAAAGCCGCTTACGAGACCGAGTGCCGCGAGGTGGTACGCGAGTTCGAGAAACGCATGCTCCTCTTCGTGATCGATGACGAGTGGAAAGAGCACTTGCGCCAACTCGATGAACTCAAGCAGTCCGTACAAAACGCCAGCTACGAGCAGAAAGACCCATTGCTCATCTACAAACTGGAGTCGTTCAACATTTTCAAACAGATGCTTGACCGCTTCAACCGTCGTGCTATAGCTATCTTGCTCCGCGGTCAAATACCAACCCGCGATCCACAAGAGGTACGCCAAGCCCATGCACAACAACGTCACGACTACTCACGCTATCGCACCCAGAAGGATGCCGTAGCTCGTGCTGCCGCTGCCAGTGGTCAAGCCGCTGCGGCTAACCGCGATACACGCGAGATGCAGCGCCCTGAGCCACTCCGCGTGGAGAAAAAACCTCGTCCAAACGACCCATGTCCATGCGGATCGGGCAAGAAATACAAACAATGTCACGGTAAAATGGAAGCATAAACGATATTAGTGGTATGATGAAACGAATCTATATACTGACCATCTTTGTGCTAACAGCTATGCCAGCCCTACTGGCAGAGCATACAGCTACGGTACCCGACAAAGTGAGTTCCACATGTGAGTGGCTCCGTAAGCTATCAGGACTACCAGCACACTATTGCTACTGCAAAGAGGAAAGCCATACGTTTGCATTCCCATTAGATACCCGCATAACAGAAACCGTATGGTACACTGCCAAACTGGGAGATGTTAAGCAGGGTATCACGGCATATCTCTATGCTGATTGCGAGGTGAAACTGGATATATATTCCCTATGCTCATCTGCCAATGCAATGTATTCATATACCCTCTCGCCTAATCAAACACGCGATATTAATAGCGATGCTATTGAGAAAAAGTTAGAAAGTTTGGGATTAGAGGATATTAGCGATAAGACCCCTGTGTATCTAAAGATATATCCTGTAGGTGGCACAGGCGGACGTGTGATATGTATGCCATATAATCAGGGCTATCATTCTACCTGCTCCGACTGCCTTGCTATTTTCCCCGAGATGACCGTTGTTAGCTCGCATGCGGATGATGTCTTCTATTTAGACCCTGCGTATATACCTACTAACAGTGGGCTGGCTGTATCATGGCAAGGCTCAGATGCTGCTCCATGTCATCTCCGCATTACACGTGCTACATGCGACGGTGAACTACTGGCGGAAGCAGATATTGTAGCAGAACCCTATAATATACCTATTAACCTTTTAGAACGCGCGCGCGTAGATGGCGAGCGATTGTACTTCCATTTCTCGCACGATGCATCTGCAGTGGGACGCATCTGCTTGGTGGAGTACGAAATCAAGACCCCTACGGCTCTTACCGATATAGCTCCTACAATAGAGGCACAAATCGTGATAGATCGAAATGGTATGATGTACATTCGTCGCGGTAACGAGAGATATACAATATTGGGAAATAAATTGTAATGCAATGGTAGGTCAATTATTATCCGTAATATGGGATGTGGATCCTATTCTGATTCACATAGGCGAAGGAGGCATCCGCTGGTATGGGCTGCTGTGGGCGATAGGTATATATCTGTGCTACCTCATCCAAGTTAAACTCTACAAAAACGAGAACTGCCCAGTAGACTGGACCGACAAACTCTTTATGTGGATGGTCATTGGTCTCATTATCGGTGCACGCGTGGGACACTGCTGGTTCTATGAGTGGCATGATGTCACTTTGCCAGGCATGAAGGCCTATTGCCAATATATGGGTATCTCTACCGAGCCAGTACAGATATTTGGTTGGACCATCAACTACCGCAACCCTTATATCGAGCACCCTTTCAAACTCCTCAAGATTTGGGAGGGAGGTTTATCTAGCCACGGTGGTGCCATTGGTCTGCTGACTGCTGCATGGCTGCTCAATAAAAAGGTGTTCTCTAAAGAAAAGAAATTCCATACATCCTTACTCTGGATCATGGATCGTCTTGTTGTCGGTGTCTGTGTGACGGCTACACTCATTCGCCTCGGCAACCTCATGAACTCAGAGATCTATGGCACACCTACCGACCTGCCATGGGGTTTTATCTTCGTGCGTGACGGACAGACTGTTCCTTGTCATCCTACACAGATATACGAGATGATCTACTGCATTGTTGGTTTTGTGGTGACATGGCTCATGTATTGGAAAGGCCAAGCATACAAGCGCGAAGGACTCTTGTTGGGTGTCTTTTTAGAGATCATCTTCTTCACACGCTTCATGCTGGAGTTCATTAAGAACGACCAAGAACTTTTTGAAGCAGATCATCTGCTCAATATGGGTCAACTACTCTCCCTGCCATTCATCATCTGGGGTATATACCTTATTATACGCGCGTATAGAAGACCGATAGCGAAGTGAGACGATTAACGTACATATTGCTCCTCCTCTCCTGTGTTACCCTTTCCGCTTGGGCGCAGGATGTGATGGATATTAGTTGGCTGCATGATCTTGCCAATGACACGAATCGTGTGGATAGCTCACAGGTGCTCATCGCTTCTCATGACACAGTGCCCATGCAACTCCCTGACTCGGTGCAGATGACTATTGACCATCAGGATACAATCATCGTGATACATGGTCTATTGGATAGTATCAACGCTCCCGCTACTTTGGACGAAGATGCCATCCTGCTTGAGTTGGTGGCGCGCCAGAGCCAGTTGCTGCATGCTAATGATACAATCTGGGAGGAATATCCCCACCCACTATGCATGGAACTTATGTATATACCCGTCACCTTCCCTCTGCTTACTGATACGACTAAGTATGACGAATATACTATTCCTGCTATTCGCGCCAAAGCCAGACGCTATATTACCACTCACTGTGCACATTTCTATACTGCCGTCAGCGATACCAATCGCCTGAAATCCATGGTATTAGAGAATATAGAAGTCAAGCGCGCTATCGTTAAAGACTTAGAGGAAGACCGTATGGATATTGAGCGAGCAATACGCTACCAGAACTCCCCATGGCGCAAGGAACTCAACCTCTCCCTGCAAGTCACACAGAACTATGCCTCCGATAACTGGTATCAGGGTGCCGCCAATGCTTTTGCTATGCTCGCGAGTGCAAAAGGAAAATTGAACTACAAGAAGGATAATATTTCTTGGGAGAATGTCGGCGAGTGGCGTGCTGGTATTAGTACGGTCAGCGGTGACTCGCTACGTATCCTCAATACAACGGACGACCTCTTCCGTCTGAATAGTAAATTCGGTTACCAATTGCACAAGCACTGGTATGTCTCTACCAATGTGGAACTGCGCACGAACTTAATGAATAACTGGCGCAAGAATAAGTATGAGTTGGCTTCTGCCCTCCTCACACCAGTGCGGTTTACGTGGGGTGTCGGTATTGATTATAAACCAGTTAAAGGATTGGATATCAATATCTCTCCAGGTACATACAAAGTAGTGTATGCGCTCAATAGCGACCCCGATCTGGTCAATGTGGGTGATTATGGTATAGAACAAGGCAAGAATGCGCTCAGCGAACTGGGTAGTTCCGTGCGTTTGGATTGGAAATGGCGACCCCTCCGAGAGATCATAGTGGAAACGACCTTCTACTTCTTTACCAATTATAAGCGCATAGAAACAGAGTTGGAGGTAGATGTCGATTTCATTATTAACCGCTATTTCTCTGCCAAGCTGATGGTGCACCCACGATACGACAGCACAGTAGAGCTGCCAGAAGACCGAAAGACCAAAATGCAATTCAAAGAATTTATCAGTGTGGGCTTCTCGCACACGTTTAGGTAGGGTGGAGAGTGTAGAGTGTAAAGTGTAAAGGAATGGGTAATATGGAAAAAAAGGATATAAGAATAGTGTATATGGGCACTCCCGACTTTGCAGTCGAGAGTCTTCGTGCGTTAGTAGAAGGCGGATATAATGTAGTGGCAGTAGTCACTATGCCGGACAAACCTGCTGGGCGTGGACATCAGTTGCAGTACTCTGCCGTGAAGCAATATGCTCTTTCTGCAGGTCTGCCTATCTTGCAGCCTGAACGTCTTAAAGACGAGAATTTTCTTGTAGAACTCAAATCGTACAGCGCAGACTTACAGATAGTTGTGGCATTTCGTATGTTGCCCGAGGTAGTGTGGAACATGCCTCGTTTGGGCACATTCAACCTGCATGCTTCGCTCCTACCTCAGTACCGTGGAGCGGCACCTATCAACTGGGCTGTCATGAATGGTGATACGGAGACTGGCGCTACAACCTTCATGCTTCAGCATGAGATTGACACGGGTAATATCATCCTGCAAGAGCGTATCCCTATCGCCGATGACGAGAATGTGGGTTCGGTTCATGACCGTCTCATGGTGATGGGCGCTCAATTGGTTACTCGCACTGTCGATACAATCATAGAGGCGGAGAATAGGGGCGTGGAACTGCCTACTATCCCACAAGATAATGCATTGGAACTTCGTCCAGCGCCTAAAATCTTTAAGGATACCTGTGCCATTGATTTTTCGCGCAATGCGGAGCAGGTACGCAACCATATTCGTGGTCTTAGTCCCTACCCAGCAGCATGGATTGGTGAGATGCCCGTTAATCATCCTCTGGCAGAGGCACTCCGTGGAGCTAAAGTCTATAAGGCGGCTATTACGAAACACGTTGAACAGAAGGGACATATCATCGTGCCTTGTGCCGATGGCTATATCGATTTGCTCGAACTGCAACTTCCTGGCAAGAAACGCATGGATGCTGCGGCTCTGCTCAATGGTATCCGTGTAAATAACTAATGATGGATTCCGGAATCCGGACACCGGATGCCTAAATTAAAAAGAAATATGACAATCGCTATCTTTGGAAATACTCTACGCTCCGACACGCTTCGAGAGGTGAAGCATATCATCGACTACTTGCAGCAACGCGATGTGGAGATTGTCCTCTCACAGGAATTACGTCATGAGACCCTCTATCGCGAGTATCCTTCAGTGGAGGACTGTGTCGCGCATACGGGCAATACCATTGATTTTGCCCTTTCCTTAGGTGGAGATGGCACATTCCTGACAACAGCTTCCATGGTTGGACACTTGGATATTCCGATATTGGGTATCAACTGCGGACACTTAGGCTATCTGGCAGAGGTGCAGACAGAGCATGTCGATTCCGTTCTCGAACAACTCATTGGTAATCACTATACTATAGAGCAGCGTCGTATGTTGGAAGTCACCTGTCAGCATGATGGCAAGATTGCTTCTCCATACGCTCTCAACGAAGTGGCTATCCTCAAGTCAGGTCTGAGTAGCATGATAACAGTGGATGTAACGCTTAATGGCGAGTACCTACACAACTATAAGGCGGATGGCCTACTCATTGCCACCCCTACGGGCTCCACAGCGTACAATCTCAGTGTAGGTGGTCCTCTTTTGGATCCCCATGTGCATGCGATTATTCTATCACCTGTAGCAACGCATAGTCTCAATATCCGTCCCTTGGTGGTGCTGGATGATAGCAAGATTGATGTCAAGATCAGCAGTCGCAATGGCAATTTCCTACTTAGTGTGGACGGACGAAGTCAGGTTCTAAGCCAAGATATTCAGCTGCATATTGAGCGCTCCCAACGCACCATCAAACTCGTTCGTATCAGTGGGCAAACCTTTATGCAGTCCCTTAAAGAGAAACTTAATTGGGGCAAATGATAGATTACGAAGCAATCATAAGCAAGTACTGTGCAGGTAATCCTGAACTCCAGCAGATTTTGCTTGCCCACTCTCGTCAGGTGGCTGACCGCGCGTTGGCTATCTTGCGTTTGCATCCTGAATGGGTAGAACAGGGCTTAGTAGACCCTGCTTTTGTGGAGGAAGCGGCGATGCTACACGACATTGGCGTGGTACTTTGCGATGCGCCTAAGATACACTGCAAGGGTACGCACGCCTATATTGAGCATGGCTATTTAGGGGCAGAGATTCTCCGCCAAGAGGGCTTGCCCAAACATGCTGCCGTCGCAGAACGTCATACAGGTACGGGTATCACCATGGAGCAAATCATGCGCGAGCAACTGCCCATTCCGTTGCAAGACTATACGCCTCGCACCCTTGAAGAGCGCTTGATCTGCTATGCAGATAAGTTCTATTCCAAAACGCGACTCGGCGAGGACAAGCCTATGGCTAAAATCCGCCAACACCTATGGAAGTATGGTTCGGATACTGTTTTTCGTTTCGATGAAATGCAGCAGTTCTTTGAACCAACGGTGTAAATGCTATGTAGCCTAAATGCGGGCTACGCCCTCGCGCAGAGTGGCATGGTTGTACCTTCGAGGGCACCGATCTCGTTTGCTTCGCTCACTCGACCACCTCGAAGCTACTGCCACTCTACGCAGCCCATTTGCAATCAAATTTCGCTAAAAAGTAAACTTTTTGCTCATTTGCTTGCAAATGTGCATTTTTTTTTGTACCTTTGCAGCGATTATGACCCGATTGAGTGTAAATATTAATAAGGTAGCCACGCTGCGCAACGCGCGCGGTGGCAACTTGCCTGATGTGGAGCAGTTTGCTAAAGACTGCGAAGGCTTTGGCGCAGAGGGAATTACGGTTCACCCTCGTCCGGATGAACGCCACATAACCCGCGCAGATGTGTATGCGCTGAAGGATATTGTGACAACAGAGTTTAATATTGAGGGAAACCCCGAACCTGCTTTCATGGATCTGGTGTTGGCGGTGAAGCCCGCCCAAGTGACCCTTGTGCCAGATGCACATGACCAGTTGACCAGCAATCATGGCTGGGATACCAAGGCACATTTGGCTAAACTGACAACGATTATCCAACGTTTTAAGTTAGCAGGAATCCGCGTTTCCGTTTTTGTGGATGCTGATGCGGAGATGGTGGAGTATGCTGCTAAGGCAGGAGCGGATAGGGTAGAACTCTATACAGGTCCTTACGCCGAACTATATGACCATGACCCTGATGCTGCGATTGCGATGTATCGCGCAGCGGCAGAGAAGGCGCGCGACTTAGGATTAGGACTCAATGCGGGGCACGACCTCAACCTGCGTAACCTTCGCGCCTTTGTGACTGCCTTCCCCTGGGTGGATGAGGTGAGTATCGGGCATGCACTCATTGCGGATGCATTATATTTAGGAATACAAGAAACGATTAAACAATACAAATATGCTCTTTCAAATTCAAACTAACATGGATACAGCTATGACGGCTGTACAAGACACATTAGCAACGGTAGAACAACCTATGCAAGAATCCATTAATCTCTTCGCCATGGCTCAGTATGGTGGTTGGATTATGATCGTGCTGGCATTGATGTTGGCGTTTGCGCTTTATCTGTTCATTGAACGTATGGTGGTGCTGACCAAGGCAACCAAAGAGGATAAGACCTTTATGAACCGTATCCGCGATTATATCAAAGAGGGTAAGATTGATTCCGCTGTCAAACTTTGCCAACGTGCTGAAACACCTGCTGCTCGTATGGTGGAGAAGGGTATCTCACGTATCGGTCGTCCTATGCAAGATGTACAAGTGGCTATTGAGAACGTAGGTAACCTGGAGGTAAGTACATTGGAGAAAGGATTGGTACTGATGGCGACTATTGCTGCGGGTGCACCTATGCTTGGTTTCTTGGGTACGGTGCTCGGTATGGTGCAGACCTTCTTCAATATGGCGCAAAACGCCAGCGGTGTGATAGAGATCTCTACCTTGTCAGAGGGTATGTACCAAGCTATGGTGACTACCGTCGGTGGTTTGATTGTAGGTATTCTGGCTATGTTTGCATACAACTTCCTTGTATCACGTATTGACCGTGTAGTACGCCAACTCGAGGCGCGTACCATGGAGTTCATGGACTTGCTCAATGAGCCAGTATAACCCCTCGCCTTTACACTATACACTTTACACGTTACACTAAACTATGGCACTGAAAAGACGAAATAGAGTGGAGGCAACATTTGCCATGTCCTCCATGACGGACTTGATATTCTTGCTATTGCTCTTCTTTGTGATGGTGAGTACCATGTCCTCGCCTAATGATATTAAAATCAACTTGCCACAGGCACGTGCGAAAAGCACGACGAAGCAGGTGGTGGCTAAAGTGAGTATCGACAACCTGGGTAACTACTATGTGGCCCTTGGTCGTCAGAAACCTATGCCTATCTTGGCGGAGGACTTGGAGGCATATCTCTGTACTATTCAGCAACAAGATAGCGCCATGTATATCGCTCTGCATGCGGATCAGGATATTGCCTATCGCGAGGTGGTGAATGTGCTGGATATTGCTAACGAACATAAGATGAAGATTGTTATAGCCACGAAGAAGTGAAAGACTATCAATCACATATCATTGCAGCGGGTGGAACGATTGTTCTGCTATTGCTGTTGTTCCTATTGCTTTTCAAGCTGACGATGGTGGCACCTATCCAATTGGAGGACGAGGGTATTGTTATCACCTTTGGCGATGCGGATGAGGGTGGCGGTATGCCAGATGTGCTCCCAATGCCTGACCCAATCACGCAGGTCGAACAACAACCTGCTGCTCCAACCCCTACGCCTGTACAACCCTCAGATAATGATCTCATGGTGCAAGAGGATGAGGAGTCCCTAACGCTTGCGCAGCAGAACGAGGATCTTATCAAGCGTGAGGCAGAGGAGCAAGAACTCATCCGCAAGCAACGCGAGGAAGAGGCTCGTATTGAGGCGGAGCGCATAGAACGAGAGAAAGCCCTTGCCGAGCAGAAAGCCCGCGAGGAAGAAGCCATTAAGAAAGCCCAAGCCATGGCAGCCCTATTCGGACAAGCTGGCTCCACTGAGGGGGCTAATGCCGATAATGCTACGGCTACAGCATCTACCACCAGCAAAGGGAATCCCGTGGGCAAAAACTTCGGACAGGTGGATGGCAATATGTGGTCTTTGCAGGGACGAAGCATGAAGAGTATGCCCAAACCATCTACAGATTTTAGGGAAGAGGGTAGAGTGGTTGTTTCGATCCGTGTGGATAAAGCGGGTAATGTCATCAAAGTTTCTCAAGCTGGTGGTACAACCATTAGTGACCAATACACGATACAATTGGCTTTGGATGCTGCCCGTAAGGCTAAATTTTCGGAAGGAGATAAAGAACAAATAGGTTCTATAACTTATAATTTCAAACTCAACTAAATGTTTTTATCATGAACTACATTTTTTTAGACAATGGTTTTGAAGAGATTGAGGCTATCACTACGATTGACCTCTTGCGCCGTGCAAATATCGCGCTGACCACCGTTTCTGTGACTGGACAAGAATGGGTGATGGGTGCGCATAATATACCCGTCAAAGCAGATACGCTGATTGCTAATGCGGATTTCGCTGATGCAGAAATGCTTATCCTACCAGGTGGCGCTACCAAACTGCACGAGTGCGAGACACTCTGCCAACTATTGGTGAAACACAACGAACAGGACAAACTGATCGCTGCTATCTGCGCTGCTCCTTCAGTCTTGGGCAGATTGGGTATCCTTGAGGGCAAACAAGCAACCTGCTATCCCGGCTTTGAGGAGTATCTTGGCGAGAGTTATATTGATGGACTGGTCGTAGAGTCCAAGAACATCATTACCGCCAAAGGTCCTGGACTGAGTAGCGACTTCGCGTTCTGCCTGATAGAGAAAATGGTCGGCAGTGAAATAGCCGATCAAGTGTATGACGCTGCACAATATTAAAAAATGAACAATAAATAATTAATATTTTAGTAAAGAATAACAATGAAAAGATACTTACTATCTATCTTCTCACTCATTTTGGCAATGAGTATCTCTGCGCAAGAAGCAGAGAAAGAGCCATCAGCATGGAAGTGCTCGGGTGTCTTAGGTCTCAATGCCAGCGCTACGGGGCTTGTGAACTGGTCTGCAGGTGGTAACAACAATGTGACTGGTGTCGCTTTTGGCAAGGTACGTCTCCTATATGCGGAGAATAGCATGTCATGGGAAACAAACCTGGACTTGGAATATGGACTATCTTATATTGATCAGGAGTTTGATCCATTTCAGAAGTCAAGCGATAAGATTAATTTTACCACCAAGTTTGGTTGGGAAATGGCCAAGACATGGTACTTGACCGCCTCCGCGGGCTTCCAAAGTCAGTTCGCTCCTGGTCGCAAATATGGTGTTTCAGAGGCATACGACCCTATTATTTCTAAGTTCCTTGCACCTGCCTATACCGATATATCTGTCGGTATTGACTGGAAACCTAATAATATATTCTCTGTCTATATCTCTCCAGTTGCTGGCCGTCTGAGAACAGTATATGTGAGTGATGCTATGGCACAGAAGTATGCGGCTGACCAAGTTGACCTTGAGCACGAACTCAAAGAGAAATATGCAGTATGGCAATACGAGGTGAACGAGCAAACAGGTTTGGTGGAGAAGAGCTATGACTGCAATATGCGTGCAGAATTGGGTCTCTCGCTCAAGGGTGCTATCAACTATACCTATAAGGATCTGAAGATTATCACTTCTGTGGGACTTTATACCCCATATGCTTGGAATAAGACGAAGATCTACAAGGATGCAGCTGGACAATACTACGCTGACTTAGGTCTTGGCAATCAGTCATACGAGGGTATGGAATATGTTGGTTATCAGGATAATAACCAACGCTTTGGTAACTTCGATGTGGATTGGGATATGGCTATCTCCTACCAGTTCCTCAAGTGCCTCAACGTAACCCTCTCTACTTCGCTCAAGTACTACAATGGTGTGAAGATTGCCGATGCAGAGGGTATTGCAGCGGAGCGTGTACAGTTTAAAGGCACACTCGGTTTGGGCGTAGGTTATAGTTTCTAACACGGTGACAAGGGCTACCAATGAAGAGTTTGGCAACACTGGAGAGCAATCTGGAGACGTTACTCACGCAGTATCGCCAGTTGCAGCAGCAACTGCTTGACATTCAGCAGGATAACGAGCGCCAACGCAAGGAGATGATGCGCACTCATGCCGATTACCTCCAACTCAAGGCAGACTACAACCACCTGGAGACCGCATATGCTCTCTTGGCAGAGCAGACCGATGGCGAACAACGAGACCGTGTACGCCAACGACTCACCAACTTGATTGCGCAAGTTGATCGCGCACTCGAGGCACTCAAACAATAAACACAAGTGGAACCACGCAAACAACATATCACCCTCCAACTCGATGCGCACCATATCTCACTGAATGTGGTGGCAGACAAAGAGGTGCTCTACCGCAATGCAGCAGAGCAAATCAACGAGCGTTATCGCCACTACCGCAAGATGTTACCTACCCACTCAGCGGAACAGATATGGGTATTTGTTGCATTGGAGATGGCGGTTAACCTGCAAGCCGATGCGCATGCTCATCGCTTGCAACCTATAGAGGAGAAAATACAAGAGCTAAATCAATTGATACTAAATACATTACAAAATAATAACTAAAAAAGATTCTATATTATGATAATTGTAAACACACTTGTCGCAATAGTAGCGTTATTAGCAGGAGCAGGTATCTGCTACCTCCTTTTCCGCTATTCTGCGAAAGGCATTCTCCGCAAGGCGGAAGAAGAGGCCGAAGTAATCAAAAAGAACAAAATCATTGAGGCAAAAGAGAAATTCATTGCACTCAAGCTCGAACACGAGAACCATGTACGCCAAGCGGAGCAGAAACTCCACCAACAAGAGCAACGCGTACAACAACGTGACCAACAACTCAACCAAAAGCAAAGCGAAGTGCAGCGTGCACAGAATGAGTTGAATACGCAAAAGCAAAACATCGAGAACCAGCAAAAAGCGCTTGAGCGTAAGACCCAAGAGATTGACCGTCTGCAAAAAGCCGCCGAGCAACAGCTGGAGCAAATCTCTGGTCTCTCTGCGGAAGAGGCTAAGAAACAACTCGTGGATGCCCTCAAGGATGAAGCTAAGACGGCTGCTATGGCGTACATTAATGACACCATGGACGAGGCACGCCTGACTGCCAATAAAGAGGCTAAGAAAATCATTATCCAATCTATCCAACGTATTGCCTCAGAGGCAACTGTGGAGAATGCGGTTACCGTATTCCATATTGATAATGACGAGGTTAAGGGTCGTATCATTGGCCGTGAGGGTCGTAATATCCGTGCACTGGAGGCTGCTACGGGTGTGGAGATCGTGGTGGACGATACGCCAGAAGCTATCACACTATCAGCGTTTGATCCTGTGCGCCGCGAGATTGCACGCTTGGCACTTCACCAATTGGTACAAGACGGACGTATCCACCCTGCACGTATCGAAGAGGTGGTAGCTAAGGTGACCAAACAAGTCGAGGAGGAAATCATAGAGACAGGTAAGCGTACTACCATCGACCTCGGTATCCACGGCATGCACCCAGAACTCGTTCGCTTGATTGGTAAGATGAAGTACCGTTCCAGTTATGGTCAGAACCTCCTTATGCACGCTCGCGAGACAGCTAACCTCTGTGCGGCTATGGCTGCTGAGCTCGGTTTGAACGTCAAGAAAGCACGCCGTGCAGGTCTGCTCCACGATATTGGTAAAGTGAGCGATGAGGATATGGAGATGCCACACGCACAATTGGGTATGAAACTCTGCGAGAAGTATGGCGAGAAACCCGATATCTGCAATGCGGTAGGTGCACACCACGAGGAATGCGAGATGGAGTCTATCATTGCGCCTATCGTCTTGGCTTGTGACGCTATCTCGGGTGCACGTCCAGGTGCTCGCCGCGAGATTGTAGAGGCATATGTGAAACGCCTCAACGACTTGGAAAATATCGCTATGTCTTATCCAGGTGTAACCAAGACCTACGCCTTGCAAGCGGGTCGTGAACTACGCGTGATTGTAGGAGCAGACAAACTCAGCGATAAGGAGACCGAGTTGCTCTCCTTCGATATTGCGAAGCGTATCCAAGACGAGATGACTTATCCTGGTCAAATCCGTATCACCGTTATCCGCGAGACACGTGCTGTAAGTTACGCGAAGTAACAACGATAAGATATATCAAAAGCAATAGACTACCCGCATTGGTAGTCTATTTTCCAACTTAAGAAAAAGTAAATTATCAAAGCACATGAAAAGATACTTTTTTTACCTATTTCTATGTTTGGCGATGATAGGATGTTCGTCAAGCGCGCCTACTGAACCATATGGGGATGAAACTGAATTGGCTATTCAAATCGCCCAATTGGTAGAAGGCGAGAACTACAACGATGTAATAGTTCTGCTGGACAAAATTGTAGTGAAGGACGATTATTCAATGAAAATCGTTCCCTACTATGATAAGGATACTTTTGATATGTTCGCAGATACCAGTCCTATTGTGATTTATAATGAGCAAGGTGAATGGCTCTCAACTAATTTCGAAGATGATTTTTGGAACTATTTGCAGGTAGAGAACTCGCAGATGGGGGCATGGCAAGCATATCTTTTGTCTCAGATGTGGCATTATTTACCTCTTCAATGGCATGCTAATTACTCATATCGTGACTATATCTATTCGCAATCTTCGAAAGGTTACGACATTTTGCGTGAACATTTTATTGCTGGTAAGCATAAGGTTGCACCTCAGATTACCCAAGAGAGAGATAAATTTCTCATAAGTGCATGTTATTGGTCTGAATTTGAAGGATTGGTTCGCGAGCGCTATGCTGTGACATTTGAAATTGATAGAGTATATGTTGAGGAACTTGATGCTAATGTACTCTATGAATATGATTGCGGCATTCAATTTTAGTATCATAGATGTCAAACTCCAGCTTAAGAAGAAATAAGGCGACTGCATCTCGGTTGGGTGCGCTCCGCGCAGGTGCGTAGTATTCACCTGCCGCTCGCGGAGTTGGCGAGCGGAATGTTGTTTAAGTTGTCGTTAATAAAGAAGTTTTCCTCATGAACCTCCGCAAACGCATCATATTCGAGCTTGAGCGTCTTCGCCGCAAGAACCTTCAGCAATTACACCCGCTGCAACAACTCTTTTGGGAGTCCACTCTCCGTTGCAATGTCCATTGCCTCCATTGTGGTAGCGACTGCTCCAGCAACGATGTCACACCCGATATGCCTGCGGAAGATTTTCTCCGTGTGATAGATCAATCTATTACGCCTCATGTGGATCCACACAAGGTGCTGATTATCATCTCCGGTGGCGAACCACTGATGCGCAAAGATCTCGCCGAGGTGGGCAAAGCGCTCAAGCAACGTGGCTACCCTTGGGGTATGGTCACCAATGGTTTGGCACTCACAGAAAAACGCTTCAAGGAACTGATGGCTTCGGGTTTACGCTCCATGGCCATTAGTTTTGACGGCATGCAAGATAACCACAATTGGCTGCGCCAACATCCCTTTGCTTTTGAGGGTGCTACCCGCGCGATTAAACTGGCTGCGGCTACGCCATCGCTCGTTTGGGACGTAGTTACTTGCGTGAATCAGCGCACTATCCTTCAGTTGGATGAGATGCGTGAATACTTATGGTCAATTGGAGTGCGCAACTGGCGACTTATCACGATTGATCCTATGGGACGTGCAGCAGATAATCCCGAACTGCTACTAACGCCCGAGCAACATCTCCACGTGTTAGATTATATTCGAGAAAAACGCCAAGAGGGATTGCATGTGTCGTACTCGTGCGAGGGCTTTATGCCTGATTATGAAGGTGAGATACGTGATCATCTTTTCCATTGTGCAGCAGGTGTGAGTGTGGCATCCATCTTGATTGATGGTAGTATATCTGCATGTACAAGTATTCGCGGTAAGTACTATCAGGGTAATATCTATAAAGATGATTTTTGGGAGGTGTGGGAGCATGGATTCAAGGACTACCGCAACCGTCAATGGATGAAACAGAAAGAGCCGTGCAAGGACTGCCAGCTCTTTCGTTATTGCGAGGGTGGAGGTATGCATCTCCGCCGCGAAGACGGCTCCCTCATGCTCTGTCACCAGAATAAGATTACTACATTCGATTAGGCACTTCAATACCGAGCAGTGCCATAGCACTCTTGATGACCTTGGCTACAGTTTGAGCCAAGACAAGGCGCAAAGCGCGTTTGTCAGCATCTGCTTCGTTCAAAATGCTATGATCGTGGTAGAAGCTATTGAAGTCGCATGCCAAGGCGTATGCATAGTTAGCAATCACCGCTGGCGAGAACTCATCACCTGCTTGGCGCACTGCTGCTGGATACGCCACGAGGCGTTGGATAAGAGCGAGCTCTTTGTCAGACAGGCTATTGGCAATTGGCAATTGGCTATTGGTGAGGGCTTCGCCTGCCTTACGCAACACACTTTGAATACGTGCGTAGGTGTACTGGATAAATGGACCCGTGTTGCCGTTAAAGTCAATACTCTCTTCTGGGTTGAAAAGCATATTCTTGCGTGGGTCCACCTTTAGAATAAAGTATTTCAGCGCACCTAAACCTACCACACGAGCAATCTCGTTGGCTTCTTCCTCCGTAATGTCGGGGAGGGTATTAACTTTGTCTTTTGAAATCTCCTTAGCGTCACTAATCATTTGTGCCATGAGGTCATCAGCATCTACTACTGTACCCTCGCGGCTCTTCATCTTGCCGTTTGGCAACTCCACCATACCGTAGCTGAAGTGTACCAACTCTTTACCAAATGGGAAGCCCAGACGGTCAAGCAAGATGCTGAGCACCTTGAAGTGATACTCTTGCTCATTACCCACTACATATACCATCTTGTCGATCGGGTAGTCCTCGAAGCGGAGTTTGGCTGTACCTATGTCTTGGGTCATATAGACGGATGTACCATCAGCACGGAGAAGGAGCTTCTCATCCAATCCGTTTTGTGCCAAGTCAGCCCACACCGAGCCATCTTCGCGGCGGTAGAAATCGCCTTTCGCTAGACCTCGCTCTACTTCGCCTTTACCCACGAGGTAAGTGTCGCTTTCGTAGTAGATCTTATCGAAACCAACGCCCATTTGTTGGTAGGTCTCATCGAAACCAGCATATACCCATTCGTTCATTTTTTGCCAGAGGGCACGTACTTCAGGGTCGTTTTGTTCCCACTTGACGAGCATGGCTTGTGCCTCTTTGATGAGGGGTGCTTCTTTCTTGGCTGTCTCTTCATCTAAGCCTTGTGCCATGAGCTCTTTGATTTGCGCTTTATACTCTTTGTCGAAGCGCACGTAGTAGTCGCCAATCAGGTGGTCACCTTTCTTGCCGCTATTCTCAGGTGTCTCGCCGTTGCCGAACTTCTGCCAAGCGAGCATGGATTTGCAGATATGGATACCGCGATCGTTCACGATATTGGTCTTGACTACGTTCCAACCATTGGCCTCTTGGATCTTAGCGATGGAGTAACCCAGCAGGTTATTGCGCACGTGCCCGAGGTGGAGCGGTTTGTTGGTGTTGGGCGAAGAGTATTCTACCATCATTAATGGTTTCTCGCCTTTCGCCTCATTGCCTTCCGCCTCTCGCCTCAATTGTCCAAAACTATTGTTTTGGGCAATCTCTTGCAGTTGTTCTACCCAATAACTTTGAGCAATGCTGAGGTTCAAGAAGCCTTGTACTGCGTTGTATTTCTCAATGAGTCCGCCACATAGTGCTTCGCCTACTTCTTGTGCTACCATTGCAGGAGCTTTGCGTGCTGCTTTGACGAAAGGGAAAACGACGAGTGTGATGTCGCCTTCAAACTCTGCGCGAGTCTTCTGGAACTGCACTTGTTGAGCGGTGATCTCTACGCCGTATAAGTTCTTAACTACCTCTTGTACTTGAGGAATGAGTATTTCTTCTAATTTCATATATTATAATGCTTTACATTTTTCTTTTAAGAATTCAGCCTCTTTAACTGATAGCATTGGTGCGATTTCTGCATAAACCCATGCGTGATAGTTATTGATCCATTTGATTTCCTCTGGCGTCATGCGTGCGAGATCAATCATACGAGTGTCGTAATAGCACAATGTGAGTGTTTCAAACTCAAGGAAGGTCTCGCCTGTAGCATGTGTCCCAAGATTTTGACTCTCGCGCACGGCGATGAGGTTCTCAGTACGAATGCCATACTCGTTGGCGCGATAGATACCTGGCTCGTCGGAGCATACATTGCCCACCTGCAATGGGTTAGGATTGTTGTCCGTGCGGATATTCTGTGGTCCCTCGTGGCACCCCATGAAGTGTCCTACGCCGTGGCCTGTGCCGTGACCATATGTCATACCCTCAGACCAGAGGAACTGGCGAGCCAAGACATCGAGCTGATTGCCGCGTGTACCTTTAGGGAAGCGTGCACGCGCCAACGCAATATGTCCTTTGAGCACAAGCGTATAGTCACGCTTCACCGCCGCAGGGATATTCTCTGGTTGGCCGATCCAAACGGTTCGGGTGATGTCGGTAGTGCCGTCCAAATATTGTCCGCCTGAGTCAAGTAGCAACACTCCTTCGCCCTCAATGGTGGCACATGCCTCTGGAGTTGCATGGTAGTGCACAATAGCACCATTGCCTTTCCAACCAGCAATCGTACAGAAACTGTCGTCGGTGTAGTTCTCGCCCATAGCGCGGAACTCGCCGAGTTTGGCTGCGAGGGTAATTTCCGTTTGTGGTGTTTGCAGTGCCTCGTTCTCCAACCAATAGAAGAAACGGGTCAGTGCTACTGCGTCCTTGCGCATGGCAAGACGCTCGCCTGCCAGTTCGGTGGCATTCTTCACACTCTGCATCTTCAACACAGGACTTGGACTGACATTGACCTTATTGGTCGCAGGGTTGATGGCTTCAAATAAGGCTTCGTTCACTTTTCCACCATCGTACATGATGGCAGTAGCATTTATATTCTTTAGATAGTCAAATACCTGATTGTAATCTTGCACGCATACACCTATTCTTTCAAGGTACGCGCGCGCGCAAGCATCTAACTTGTTAGGCGCAACGAAAATAGTGCACCTATTCATTTCTACCACCACATAGCTAATCAGGCATGGTGTATAGTCCACGTCTTTGCCACGGATATTGAGTAACCAACCTATTTCATCGAGGGCAGAAACAACGAGTGCTTCGCAACGTTTATCTTGCAAGGCTTGACGCACACGTTGCAACTTGCTTGCTACGCTTTCGCCTGTGTATTGCTCCTCGTATTCGTAGAGCAGAGAAGTCGGAATAGCAGGGCGGTTTTCTGTCCATAGTGGAGAGATGAGGTCAATAGAAACGAGTGATAGAGCGCCTTCTTCCAGCATGGCTTTCAACTCGCGATAGCCATTGACACTATACATTTCTGGATTGACAGCAACGGTACCTTGAATATGTTTGCATAGCCATTCAGGGATAGTAGGGCAATCAATGTCACTCTCGCGCATCAGTTCGACTGTCGTGCCTTGCAGTTCGGCCTCCGCTTGGAGGTAATAGCGACTGTCTGTCCAAAGCAGGGCTTGGTCGAGTGTGATGACAGCAGTACCTGTTTCGCCAAGGAAACCAGTGATCCACGACATCTCTGTCCAGTGTTCAGCCATATATTCGCTGGCATGTGGGTCAGTGCCTGGTACAATGCAGGCGCATACCCCATGCTCTTGCATGAGCGCGCGTAGCGCAGAAAGTCTTTCTAATATTGTCATAGTATATTATTTTTTGTTTAATAGCCCTGAGGGTAGTCTATGTTCTAACCTCGAAGTGGTCTAACAACCGCAGGCCTTCTATTTTATTTCACAGCCTTGAAGGACATATCAAGGCTCTTGATGGAGTGGGTCAATGCACCTACACTCACGAAGTCCACGCCCGTCTCAGCATAGCTGCGGATCGTATCAATGGTGATGCCACCGCTGGACTCTATCTCAATATGCTTGCCATTCGCTTTCTCCCAGGTACGGATAATCTCCACAGCCCCCTTGGTGCGCGCTGGCGAGAAATTGTCCAGCATAATACGGTCTGGTATATTCGTTGCAAGTGCCTCGCGAATCTCATCCTCGTTGCGGGTCTCAATCTCGATGCGGAGGTCTTTGCCTTTCTCCTCGCAGTAGTTTTTAGCACGAGTGAGAGCTGCGGTGATACCGCCTGAGAAATCCACATGGTTGTCCTTGAGAAGAATCATATCGAAAAGACCAATGCGGTGATTCATACCGCCACCAATGAGCACTGCCTCTTTTTCCAAATAACGCAGACCAGGGGTGGTCTTGCGAGTGTCCAGTACATGGCAACCAGTACCCTCTATGAGTGATTGGTAGCGGTGCGCCGTGGTGGCTACGCCCGACATGCGCTGCATGACATTGAGCATAGTGCGCTCAATCTGCAAGAGACTGAGCTCCTTGCCATAGACGCGAAAAGCGATGTCGCCTGGCTTAACGTGTGTGCCATCCTCGATGTACTGCTCCATACGGCACTCGGCATCGAAGTATGCAATGATGTGTTTGGCTACCTCGATACCTGCGATGATACCCTCTTCCTTGACTATCAGTTGCTGGCAACCCATTTCGGTGTCAGGAATGCAACTGAGCGATGTATGATCGCCATCACGAATGTCCTCTTCGAACCAGATGGCAATGAGTTTCTGTAATTCTTTTGTATCCATATAGGTGTATAGTGTATGGTATAATGGTGTAAATGCTTGAATTGGGACGACAAAGGTACAAAAAAAAATGCACATAACCAATAATTTCCTAAAATAGGGGCTATTTTGCTACTTCTACTTAGCAAAAACAAGAAAAATAAGTAAAAAAACGCATATTTGCAGTACTTTGTATTGCATAGTATTAGAAAAAGTAGTACCTTTGCATCGTATTTCAATATTTGGCATGATATTTGCGTATGTTGAGGTATAGCTGTGATAAGTGAACTACTACTTAAACAAGAGTAAAAACTTTTAAATTATTTGACCTATGAAAAAGATGTTAGCTATTGTAGCAACCGTGATTATTTCTTTGGCAGCATGTGCCGATAATGAGCGTATGGTGAGTTTTGCAGATTTGCCTGCAAAAGCACAGAGTTTTGTACAACAATATTATAATGTGTCGGACGTGGCGCATGTGGAGCGCGAGCGTGATGGATTGCATTATGATTATCAAGTGTATCTGAAGAATGCAACGGAGCTGGACTTTGATTATCAAGGTGTATTAGAGTCAATCGACTGCAAGCGCAATCCTGTGCCAGAGGGTATCGTACCAGCCGCGATTGTGAACTATGTGCAAATGCATTACGGCGACCTATTTGTAGTGGAGTACGTCGTAGAGCAACGTTATCTACAAGTGGAGTTGAACAACGGATTGGAGTTGGTCTTTGATCACGAAGGACGTTTTGTTCGCATAGATGATTAAGCAAACTAATTAACTTAAAATAGATAAGACAATGAAAAAACTGTATCGTTCTTCCAACCGCATTTTGGCGGGTGTATGTGGCGGCGTAGCCGAGTATCTGGATGTAGATCCTACATTGATTCGCGTAATATACGTGGCATTGAGTATGTTTACGGCTGGTTTCCCTGGCTTGCTGTTGTACATTATCTTGATGATTCTGATGCCTAATTACGACCAACTCAATTCGTAACTCTCTATGATTTCTAATCTCAAAAGTCAGATGCGCAAGGGCTTGTTGGAGTACTGTATCCTGTGCATTATCAGTCGCGATGAGGCCTATGCCTCGGATATCCTTGAGACGCTCAAGGATGCGCAACTGGTCGTGGTGGAGGGTACGGTATATCCCTTGCTCACGCGTATGAAGAACGAGGGATTGCTCTCCTATCGTTGGCAGGAATCGACGGGCGGACCGCCACGTAAGTATTATACACTGACGGAGGAGGGTAGACAATTGCTCTCACAACTGGATGCAGAATGGCAATCCATTTGCCAAGCCATTAACCAAATAACGCAATAAATTATGAACGAAACTCGTACTATAAACCTCAATGGTTTAGTTTATCACATTGATTATGATGCATATAAGTGTCTGCACGACTACCTGTCGGATATTGAGCAACGCTTGCCACAGCAGGACCGCCAAGAAGTGATGGCAGACCTCGAAGCACGCATAGCAGAACTGTTTCAGAAGGCCCTCTTTGCCAAGAATGTGCAAGTGGTTAGTATGCAGATGGTGCAGTCGGTGAAGGCACAGATAGGTGAACCCAAGGAGTTCGGACCTAATAGCCGTCCCAAGGTCAGGGTGGATCATTCGCACAACGATGGTTGCAGACGTATGTTCAGTATTGCGCTGAATGTGGTACTTGCTATTTTAGCATTGCCAGTGATTGTGTTTGGATTGATTGTATTGTGTGCCTTGGTGTTTACCTTCTTTGGTGTGACGATCGCAGGTACCACGATGGGGACAACAATGCCTTTTGTCTCTGCTTTGGCAGATGTCTTGATGGAGGGCAATGGTATCATTATCCTATTCCTGTTGATTGCGCTACTGCTGATTGTGGTATTACCGATCGTCATGATTGTGCATACGATTGTCACATTCATGCGTACCCGTCGTGGCCCTAAAGCACGTTTCTGGTGGATTACGATACTCTTTTGGGTGGCGTCGGTAATCTTTTGGAGCGCTTCGTTGGTGCGTTTCTATCACGCTTACGAGCATGCGCCTCAGATTCTCAGTGCAATGACTATGGATGATTTTGATGTGGACGATGCAGGTGTTGCGACTTCGGCCTTGCAGTTGGATGCCTATCATAGTGTGGAACTCCGCGGAGCGGCTCAGTTGCATTTGAGCCAAGCAGCAGTACCTTCAACCACGTTGACTACCAATATGTTGCACTCTCTCGTGACGGGCGAGGATAACTGGCTGGCTGAGGTGCGTGATAGCGTACTCTATATTGATGTTACCACGCAAATGCCGCTGGATGAAGTGATGCTGGATTTTGCGATTGCTTCGCCTGACTTACGCAAGATCACTGTTTACGGTGCCAGCAAGATTGAGATGCTGGACGGACAAATACTGACTCAACCTTCGCTTGCACTTGACCTTAACGGCGCAGCCCAAGCGGAATTGCATTTGCATGTGCAAACGCTGATGATAGATGCTAAGGGCGCGAGCCAGTTAGAACTCTCGGGAACAGCAGACGAGGTGCGTGTCACCATTGCGGGTGCCGGCGAATTGGATGCAGAGGATCTCGTGGCACAGACCTTGCATATCAACTGCGCAGGTGCGAGCAAAGCGGAGGTGAATGTCGTTCGCGAACTGTGGGCACAGGCGGCGGGCGCCAGCAAGATTACCTATAAGGGTGCACCACTGATACGGCAGAACATAGCCGTGGGTGGCAGTGTCATTCGCCGTGATTAGTTACAAGTAGAAGTCGCAGGTTAAGTCCTGATATTCTGGGCTGCGGGGAGCGCTTTCCGATTCTATGTAGAAGGTTCGGATGAGTGGCTCCTCGCTTTGTTCTTGTTTGCTCAACGCGATTAATAGCCGTTTAGCAGGTTTATTGGGCTTGGAATGGATATGGGTGATATGGGTAGGGTAGAGCTGATTGTGTTCTGCTAATGTCCGTATCTCGCTCTCAGCTTCAATGGGCAGTATGAGTGCCAATACACCGCTGTCTTTCAGCAGCCGTGCTGCGTGTGCTATTAACTCCTCATAGCTCAAACTGTCCGTGTGGCGAGCGGTAGCACGTTGCTGGTTGGGGTTCTTGAGACTGGCTTGAAAGTAGGGCGGATTGCTCACTATTAGGTCGTATCCTCCGGCTTGCCAATCTTGTAGGGTGGAGTGGTGTGCGTGTAGCATATTTTCCCAAGGTGAGAGGGCAAAGTTGCCCTGTGCTTGTGCCACGGCATTTGCGTCTATATCAATGGCATCAATATGGGCTATTGGTGATGGGCTATTGGCTATTGGCGATTGGCTATTGGCTATAGGCGATTGGTTATTGGCTATTGGCGATTGGGAGGAGAGGCGTTGTGCCAGCATGAGGGCGATGAGCCCGCTGCCCGTGCCAATGTCTAAGACCCTGCAGGGGGGATTGGCTATAGGCGATTGGTTATTGGTTATTGGCGATGGGTTATTGGCGATTGGTAATGGGCACCACGCGCCTAATAGCACACCATCTGTGCCGACCTTCATAGCACAACGGTCGTGCCATACAGTGAACTGTTTGAAACGGAAGTTCGGAGAGCCCATGTCTTAATCTACCATTTCGCAATGCGCATGCCCGCGGTTATGGCCACATTCGTGACTATGTCCATGTGCGAAGATGTGCGCACACAGATAAATACCAAAACCGATGAATAACGCTGCTGAGATATAACGTACCCATTTCTCTACAACATGCAACTTGCCAGTTAAGGTGTTGATGGATACCGCACTATATGAGATGAGCCATGCTATAATCATAATTGGTAATCCTGTACCCAAACTGAAAATAATAGGCAGCACCCAGTTCCATGAGAAGGGTAGGGTGATGGCTATGTCAATCATGGTGAAGAAATACACCAAACGGTGTGGGCAAAAAGCAATAGCAAAGAATATACCTAACATGAATGACCAAAAACCACTACTCTGACTATCCGTGTTTTTTAGCCATTTGCTCATGCCGTGGTCATGCTCATGATGGTGTCTGCCGGTGAAGAGTAGTAGTACACCGCAAATAATCATAAATGCTGCCAGCAGAGGTTCGCCCCAATGATGGAGAAAATGCTTGATGCCATCAGTTTGGGCACCCATGATAAAGGGGATAGCCAGTAGCGTGTATGTGGCTAATTTGCCCAACACGAACATGAGTCCGTTCATTAGCACCTTGCGGCGGTTGTTGATTTCCTTATCTATATAGCCGATGGCTGCAATACTCGTGAAGAGGGTGCAGGGATCAAGTATCATTAAGAATCCCAAGAGCAACGAAGTGAAAATATGTACCATAATCTTTGTCTTTTACCTTTAATCTATCAATGATAACCTAAAATCGAGCGCAAAAGTACTAAAAAATTTGCAAATATGCAAAAAAAGTATTATTTTTGCAGCGTGAAACGAAAAATAGGTATATTATTTATCCTGTTTGGTTTGTTGCTGGGCATTTGTTCATGCCAATCTTCCACATGGAGAGGTAAGCGCTTGCAGCGTACTTTGCACCACCAGCAGCACCGTGCCAATGAGTTGTTGGCACATGTCTCGGCTGCCATTGAGACGAACAATTTCGATTCTATTTGGTACTATACCCAAGCCGACAAGACTATCCTATTTTATATATATAAGGACTCCCAGTTGGTCTATTGGTCCAATGCTTGGCTCAGCGCTTCCAAACGAGCGAGATGGGAACTCCATGACCAGTGGCACTTTGTGCAATGGGACAATGCGCAGGGTGTCTGCTGTCGCAAGCAGATAGGCGACTATAAGGTGCTTGTAGCTATACCCATTAAGTATAACTACTCGGTGACCTCTCCTCTCTTGCACAATCGTTTTATACCTCCGTTTCGAGGTGATGAATATTGTACACTGACCTCATTGCAGGCGCAGGAGGACAGCTACCCAATCTACTCCACCGACGGATTATATCTATTCTCGATTACTAACCAAATAGGAGAAAAACGCTCCGTACAAACAGCAGAGAATATTGATAACTTCTCCTATCAAGCTATTCTGAATACGGATCAACAAGGCGGTGCTTCCGCCAAAGCCAAACTGCGCATGTACTATATCATTACGGGAACGATGATTGGTATTTTGCTCTTTATCGCGATTTTTACTCTGGTGAAATATCGTGGTTTCCGCCGTATGCGTTTGAGTGGTAAGTTCCAGTTGGTCTTGACGCCATTGGTGTTGGTGATCTTGCTCTCTATTTTCATGGTTTCTATTGAGCATATCGGCCGACTGTTCATTGAGACGCAGCAGTTGCGCCTTTCCAAGAAAGCCAAATATGTCCAGATGGCACTCCAGAATATGTATTTCTGGGATATGTCTATATCGCCTTCCAATACGCTTGCGCTCAATGTGGACTTGCGCGACATGAGTTTCGTTTTTGAGACCGATATACACGTCTATGACCTCAATGGTCGCCTTATTGGTACGTCCACGCCGCAGTTGTTTGACTTGGGCTTGCTGCCTAGCCACTTGGCACCAGAACCATTCTTTACGGATGAACACTCGCTCGTACAATATGAGCAGATCGGTAATGTGCGCTATCTCTCCGCTTACACCGAGTTTATTAATGGTAACTATGCTAAGATAGGGTACATTGCTTTGCCCAGTTTCATTTCGCAGACAGAGATGAATATGCACGTGGAGAACTTCATGGTCAAACTTCTGCCTTTGTATATCATTCTGTTGCTTATCTCTATCCTAATAGTCTGGGGTATATCCTATGCTATCACTTCGTCCCTAAGCGTGGTGAGTGATCAGCTCAAGCAGCACCAACAAGGTGCGGATGCCAAGCATATAGAGTATGTCTTCTCCGATGAGGTCGGCGAGATTATCACGCAGTACAACCTGATGGTTGATGCACTTGAAGAGTCCTCTGAGCGGCTGGCGCGCACGGAGCGTGAGATGGCATGGCGCACCATGGCTCGACAGGTGGCGCATGAGATCAACAATCCGCTCACACCTATGAAACTCACCCTGCAACAACTCCAACGAACCCAGGGCACAGAGCGTTTTAATGAGTACTTCAATCGTTCTACGCAGTTGCTTATAGACCAAATTGACAACCTTAGCCATATAGCCAAGTCTTTCTCCTCTTTTGCTAAGATGCCCGAGGTCAATCCGACGAAGGTAGATGTGGCGAACAAACTCTTCAAGGTCATTACGCTCATGCGCAATAACCCCGACCAAGTACCTATCCGATATGTAGGACCCGAAAGTGGTGTTATGGCTATGGCGGATGCAGATCAGATTACGCAGGTGTTTAGCAATATCCTTCGTAATGCTTTGCAAGCCATGGAGGGACGACCTGATAGTGATATTATTGTTATTCTCAAGCCTGCTAACGAACAGACCATTGAGGACGAACAACTCAATCCTAATAAGGACTGGGTCAAGATTTCCATATCCGACAACGGACCAGGTATTCCGGAGGAGATGCAGGAGAAGGTGTTTGTGCCTAACTTCACCACCAAGAACACGGGCGCGGGACTTGGTATGCCGATCTCGAAGAATATCGTAGAAGGAAGTGGTGGAAAAATATGTTTCCAAACATCTGAAAAAGGTACCACATTTTTTGTGTATTTGAGAAAAAAGTAGTACCTTTGCACCCGATATTCAATATCCAATTGCCAATAACCAATTGCCAATAACAAAACAACCCTTAAAAATATTACTACAATGAAAGTAACCGACATTATGCAGCACCTTGCTGCGAAGCACCCAGGCGAGGCAGAGTATTTGCAAGCCGTAGAAGAAGTCCTTGTGTCTATCGAGGAAGTGTACAACCAACATCCTGAGTTTGAGAAAGCCAAGATCGTGGAGCGTATGGTAGAGCCAGATCGTATCTTCACTTTCCGTGTGACATGGGTGGACGACCAAGGTCAGGTACAGACCAACCTCGGTTATCGTGTGCAATTCAACTCTGCTATCGGCCCTTACAAAGGCGGATTGCGTTTCCATAAAGCAGTTAACCCCAGTATGCTCAAGTTCTTGGGCTTTGAGCAAACCTTCAAGAACGCCCTCACAACCCTCCCAATGGGTGGCGCAAAGGGTGGCTCTGACTTCGATCCAGTAGGTAAGTCTGATGCGGAGATCATGCGTTTCTGCCAAGCCTTCATGCTTGAGCTTTGGCACAACATAGGTGTGGATACCGATGTTCCTGCTGGTGACGTAGGCGTAGGCGGTCGCGAGATTGGTTTCCTCAATGGTATGTACCAGAAATTGGCTCGTCAATACCACACTGGCGTGCTCACTGGTAAGGGCATGACATGGGGCGGCTCTATCCTCCGTCCAGAGGCAACGGGCTATGGTGCACTTTATTTCACCGAGCACCTGCTGCACGAGGCAGGCAAGTCTATCAAGGGCAAGACAGTAGCTATCTCTGGCTTCGGTAACGTAGCTTGGGGCGCTGCGCAAAAAGCTACTGAACTTGGTGCTAAGGTGGTGGCTATCTCTGGTCCTGACGGCGTATGCGCTATCCCAGAGGGTATCACCGCTGAGATGATTGATTATATGCTCGTTATGCGCTCAAGCAACCGCAATAAGGTGCAAGATATGGCAGATAAGTTCCCAGCACAAGCACACTTCACTGCTGGCAAGAAAGCATGGTCTGTACCTTGCGATATTGCTCTCCCATGTGCGTTCCAAAATGAGCTCAGCGAGGATGATGCTAAGGAATTGAAGGCTAACGGCTGCTGGTGCTGCTGCGAGGTAAGTAACATGGGTTGCCAACCTGGCGCTATCCACTACTTCCAACACAACGGCGTACTCTTCGCTCCTGGTAAGGCGGTGAACGCAGGTGGCGTGGCGACATCTGGTCTCGAGATGACACAAAACTGCGAGCACCTCTCTTGGACCGCACAAGAGGTAGATGCACGTTTGCACCATATTATGCAATCCATTCACGAGCAATGTGTGAAGTTCGGTCGCCTAGCCGATGGCACTATTGACTACGTGAAGGGAGCTAATATCGCTGGCTTCATGAAGGTGGCTCAAGCCATGCTCGAGCAAGGTATTGTATAATGTAAATTAAGACCGCTACGCTATTAGATCATTTCATTGTTAGACCGTTATACTGATAGACCGCGCTCCGCGCTGATAGACTTCCCAGGGTCTAACTTCTAACAGCGAAGCGATCTCACTTCTAACCGCGAAGCAGTCAAAAACAAAGTTTTTTATGTACGGAGAATTTCAGAAACATTTACAAACAATTCTGTCTGATATCAAAGAGGCAGGATTGTATAAAAACGAACGAGTAATCATCACGCCTCAATCTTCTGCCATCCAAGTAGAAGGCGGAAAAGATGTCATCAACTTCTGCGCGAATAACTACTTGGGTTTGGCTGACAACCAAGAACTCATCCAGGCAGCCAAAGACCGCATGGACGCTCGTGGCTATGGTATGGCATCCGTGCGTTTCATTTGTGGTACGCAGGACACCCACAAGCAACTCGAGCAAGCCATTTCCAACTTCTTCGGCACCGAGGACACTATCCTCTATGCGGCTTGTTTTGATGCCAACGGTGGTTTGTTTGAGCCCCTCCTGACCGACCAAGATGCGATTATTTCGGATGCACTGAACCATGCCTCTATCATTGATGGCGTGCGCCTCTGTAAGGCAGTGCGTTACCGCTACGCCAACGGCGACATGGCGGACCTCGAGGAGCAACTCAAGAAAGCACAAGCGCAACGCTTCCGCATTATTGCTACCGATGGTGTGTTCTCCATGGACGGCAATGTCTGCCCACTCGATAAGATCTACGAACTGGCACAGAAATACGATGCCCTCGTGATGGTGGACGAGAGCCACTCTGCGGGTGTAGTAGGTAAGACGGGTCACGGTGTGACCGAACGCTACGACCTCCGCGGTAAGATTGAGATTATTACGGGTACATTGGGTAAGGCCTTCGGTGGTTCAGTAGGTGGCTTTACCACAGGTAAGAAGGAAATCATTGACTTGCTTCGCCAACGCAGCCGTCCATATTTATTCTCTAACTCTATTCCTCCGCTGATTGCTGCGGCGGGATTGAAGACCTTTGAAATTTTGACCCGTAGCAACGAGTTGCAAGACCGTTTGCACGCCAATACCGAGTACTTCATTACCAAGATGAAAGCGGCGGGCTTTGATATTAAGCCAACCGAGTCAGCTATCTGCGCGGTGATGTTGTACGATGCACGACTCAGCCAAGAGTTCGCTGCGGCATTGCAAGAGGAGGGTATTTATGTGACGGGTTTCTACTATCCAGTAGTGCCACAAGGTCAAGCGCGTATCCGCGTGCAACTCTCTGCGGCTCATACGACGGAACAATTGGATCGCGGCATAGAGGCCTTCATTAAAGTCGGCAAAGCCCTCAAGGTCCTTGAGTAAGTTATATCTAATCACTCATAGTTCACACATCAAAAGCGCATTATCCTCAGATGGTAATGCGCTTTTTAAAAGTTCTGTTTTTTGTCAAAAAGTGCGTTTTCTTAAGATTCTTTCTCTTTTCGTTTTGCTATCGAATTGGTAATTTCACCGAGAGACGACCCTGAGAACACCGAGAGAACTCCCCGACACCGCCAACTTGCAAAAAGTGCGTTTTGTTAAGATTGCTTTCCTTAAAAGGTTGTCCCGTTTCCTAAAAAGGTTGACTCCTTGTTATGCTATAATGCACCACATCTTACACCATTTTGTATACCGATGCGATAGCTGCCTAAGCATATTCCATCGCGTGTAAGCGAATCCAAGTACGCCATTTGTCCGACAACGAATGTGCGGCACTCAAACATATCTCCCACCTGCAATGTGCTAGAGTTTTCCACCGCCTCCACGCGCCATTTTGCCTCTCCCAAGAACACCAATCGGCATCGCCTATTGGGCAGCCATGTTATTTCTACCTCTTGCCCGATAGTTAATTGGTCGGCAATAATCTGTGGCAATTGTGCACCCAATTCTGATTCGCAATCGGTATTTGCCATGGCTTGCGCAAGAAAATCCTCCCAATCGCGTGCGCCGATGTACTTACACAGGATATCCAATGTGGCACGTTGTACACTGGCATAGCCATCCTTGCGCAGTCCCCATAGACGGCGAATAGTATCTTCATTGATTTGGCCACGCAGAGCCTCACAGAGTGCATATACGCTCTGCTGACTCTTGATAGGATACCCCAATTGATGCTCAACCGCTTCGCGCAAACGAGGAAGCATAGGGTGTAGAGAACTAACGCTTGTTTTCATAAATTTTGTCAAATAATTTGCAAAGATACGATATTTTTTGTACTTTTGCAAACTCAAACCCAAAAAACGATGATTTCTTCCGAATTAATAGCCAATCCTTCATGGACTTCAGCCGTGCCCAACTCGCCAGAACATTACGAATTATTGTCCGAGTCACACCACAGCCAAGTCTTTCGTTTTCAGCAAGATGGTAGATGGTTTGTACTAAAAACAATCCATCCTGCCATAGGCGAGAAATCACGTTATCAGGCTCTGTTGCAACGAGAATATGAATTGTTGCAACAATTGGATTCTCCTTTCATTGTTCGCCTATGGTGGTTGACCGAAGTGGATCCGTTTGGATTATCCATCATTATGGAGTATGTGGACGCAGTGACTCTCACCGAATGGTTAAAAACACGTCCTTCATCCGCAGAACGCCAACGGGTACTTTTAGAACTGATTGAGGCGTTAGACTATATCCACGCCAAACAGATTACGCATGGCGATCTCAAGCCTGATAATATATTGATCACGCGCAATGGCAACCATGTCAAACTGATTGATTTTGGTCTGTCGGACAATGATGCTTATCTGGCAAGGAATATCGGTTGTACGCCTACTTTTGCTGCACCCGAACAGCTCACTGAAAATGGGCAGAGTGATTGCAGAACGGACATCTATGCTTTGGGCAAGATTATACAGTTGCTTTTTCCACATCGTTTCCGCTGCGTAGTGCGCCGATGTACCCAGGCGAACGCAGCACATCGCTACGCAAATATCTTGCAACTTCGCCGTGCCATTCACCGTGCAAAATCATATCCTATCGTTTTGATTATCTGTACTTTGCTAATGGCAATTTCGTTGCTTTGTGTACCTACTGTGCAGCAACGATTGGACATGGCTACTCAGGCACAACAGCAGGCGTATGAGGAAGCGATTCTTGCGCCTATTCATGAGAGTTATGATAGTGTATTCTGTGCGTATCGCGATAGCCTTATGAATATTCCATATCACTATCAAGAATTTACAACTACTTATTTGGGAGCATTTGCCAATGATATTAATACTTTATTTCGCCAATACTTGCTTCACTATACCGAAAATCGACAATTGATAGAAGAGGATTATCTATCTTATTATCCCCATCTCGCCTATCAACTCTCTCATATACATCCTGAATATCCTTCTATCTTTTTTTCTCCAGCCGACACCGCCGCACAAGAGGCATTGGATCTGCTGCTCCAGCGCCATCGTTAAAGTACTTTTCTAACAAGCCTAAAAAAGCCCTTTTGTATATCTGCAAAATGCACTACCTTTGCACCCGAAACGCCTGAGTAGCGCGATATGCGCGTGAGTTTGTGTGCTCGTTGCAATAAAAAAGTGCATTTTTTTGCATTTTCGTTGCATATATGCAAAAAATGTTGTACCTTTGCAACCGATTATCAGCGGATAATTGCGAATGCCTCCACAATCGGCATTCGGGACATAGAATTATACTGACACACCAGTTTTTGTAGCGAAATCTAGCAGTTTTATTACACAAACGAGGAAAGTGGCAGGGTCAGCGCGTATATCGTGCTACTTTTGCGTATCCTCGTTGAAGGTTTTGCTAGAACCTCGCTACAAATACGTAAGAGTAGTACTTTTTTGTGCATACTCCTACGACAACTAAAAAAACGAAATTGATACATGAAACATTACAATTATCTCAAAGGATTTCGATTCTTCTTTAAAGGACTCAATCTCTGCAAGCGCGAACTAATTATTTCTATGATTGTGATTTGCGCATTAACCCTAATCATTTCGCCTCTTCTCTATTGGATAGAACATCTTGCGCAGCCTGATGTATATTCCAGTTTGGGGGATAATATTATTTGGTCGTTCACGGTATATTTGGAGAATCCGCCCGAAACAGTAATTGTCCATAGTCCAGTTACGGCCATTGGTAAGGTGCTTTGGGCGATACTTTGTTTGCTTAAGATTGCGCTCTTTGCTGTTCCTACGGGCTTAATCTCCAATGGTTTTAGCGAAGCGATGGAGCAAGACAAACATCAAGAGGAACTCCATAAGTTTCGCACGCGTTTGCAAAAATCGTTCTCTCCTACTTTGGCTCGCCGAGTAAATGATTATCGTCGTGAGAAAGGATTAGAGGGCAACTTCTACATGGCACCTCTATGCGAACCTATTGCGGAATTGCAAGTGAAGTATCATTTGGATACCAAAGATATATTGGAGGCGTGCGAAATGTTTCCTGAGTTTTGCTTAGCCAATATGGCATCCATCCAAACCGAAGCAGAAAATCCTGTGGACCGATTAGTAGTGCTGAATAGATGCCTCAATACTTCCTATGGTTGCTGCATAGATCGTGGAAGTCAAGTGACCATTGTTGTGACCTCTGCTCATGTGGAATTAGCCACCGAATGGTTTGGCTACTATCTCGCGCAGTTTGGAGGATTCAACTTCATTTGCCGAAGCATAGAAAGCGATACAGACAACTCCTCCTACTACAACATGAAGGACAATACCGATGATAAACAACAGCAAGATTTCTATCGCGATCTCAAGCTGCTGAGCCAAGGCGAAGGACATTGGAATATATACCTGTTACACCAAGTCACGAATATCAATAAGGGCGGCAATCATATTCACTTCAGTTCTTCTATGCGCGATGGCAAAGAGCCCACTATCGTAGATAGCCAAAAGTATCAAGCACTTAAAGAGGGTATAGTGGCAATGTTTGCTGACTATGATTTCAATTTTAGTAGTGAAGACTCCGACCGATACCCATTTTCTGAAAACAACATCGCTTATCGCTTGCGTCAAGACAGTGCAGAATGCGACTCGTTTACTATCCGCATCGGGGCCCATTTGATGGCAAAACATACTTCTCGCTCGTTGTTCGCCTATCGCATGGCTGAGAGTATTCATCAAGTGTTAGGAGGCGAAATGTTGCAGACTGATTACCAACATTTGTGCGACCGTGAAAAGAGTGGATATAAAATTTTTGAAAAAAATGCAACAAAAATTGAATTCTAAAAAAAACGAACTATATTACGATACATTACAACCCCAAAGTATATGAAAACATACGAAGAAAGAAGAGCAGAACAACGCTTAGAGTTTATACAGCTGTGCCAACAAATCAAAGATGAAATGCTGAAACAGGGCAGAGAACATCTTATCCTGCGTCATGCGACCACCAATCCGTATGTATCTGCTGCAGATATATCTATAGATATGTTCAACGACTATGACCTGCATAGCGAAACTACAATGATTTATTTTGATGAGACAGCAGGTGACTTTTTGCGTTTGCAGATAGATGGAATATTCATTGATAATGATGCATTGAAATTCTATGTCACGGTTCGTGCCGATGAGGAAAGGCAAACACTAGTGATGGACATTGAGGAATTGTGTGTCGCAGATGACACTGTCTTTGCTCGCCCTGAGGATTGCTGCCTCATATTGGTACCTGAATGTGAATACGATCCATGCTATGTACTCAAAGTCTATTATTCCATCCTAACAAAGCAAGATGGATATGAGGACATGAACATAAACGACTAACAACTAAATAACTAAGTTCATGGCTAAGGATAAAACAATACAGAATAAGTTGGAGAACTTCAACAAACAACGTTGTGTTAAATTCCTGAAGAATCGCTACCAAACCAAATCCATGATGGAGATTGTGGGCGTTCATCGAGACGAAAACAAGCATAGCGACTTTTTAGCATGGTTGTTTGATTCGTCATCCGATCACCAATTAGTATCACCTGCAGAGAACTTGATTGAGTTAATCAATAAAAAAGTCACGGAGAATATTAATAATATATATAATGATGAGAAGAAATTAGGCAAGCATTTGCCAATCATTGCCGACAAGATAACTAAATGTACTGCAAAAAGAGAGGTTGCAGGAAAAGATCGTGATAGGGTTGATATTATTTTAGAAATAGAAGCAGAGCCAAAGAATATTAGAGTTATTTTCGAAAATAAAGTGAATGCGCCCGAAACAATAGATAAAAATGATATTGGACAAACAAAAAGATATCATCGGGAATACTCACAAAAAAAAGATGGATTCGAAAATGTATATATCTACAATCGTTGTGATAAATCGCAACTACCACAATGTGAGGAATTTATTTGTATTACCTACCAAGATATCGTAGATAATATCATCGAACCATTATTACAACTACCTAATCTCAATCCAAGAACAGAATTTATATTAAAGGATTATATTCTAACATTGGAGAAACCTGTTAATGTGGAAAAACAAACAGATAAAATCATTATGGCTATGGGAAAGGAATTAAAAGAAAAGTTAAAGAAATTTCTTGATGAGAATTTTGATTTATTTGCAACTGCGATAGAAACAGCTACGGTGGCAAATAATGATTTAGAAAAAAAGCAAATATATGAAGAATTAGCGTCAGTACTGAAGAAATATAAAAATATCAGCAGTACACATAAAGTAGAAATTATAGCCCCCGAAAACATAAAACAGGACTATACCTCGTTAGGCAGAGCCGCACATGCTATCATAGAAGAGTTAGCAAAGCAATATGACAAACTACAATCACAGAAAGATATTGATCGTTTTGAAAACTATATTCATAAGAAAGACTTTTACGGCGATAATACGCTCTTTGCACCCAATACAGAACCTCTTCCAAGTGGTAGTTTTCCTGTATATGCTACGATTGAAATCGCTGATACAGAATATCGTGTTCGAACTGATTGGTACACCGACGAAAGACCAACTCAAAGTTTTCAAAAATTTTTAGAGACTTTGAAGAAGCACAATCTCTTACCCGGCTTACAAGTAACTGTACTTAAAGACGGCAAACAAATCTATCCATCACTACAATAATTAACACCTATGATTGGCAATGGTCAGAATTTGGCAGAAGATGATTGAAATCGTACATAAAAACAACTCTTAATATGGCAAAAGAACTTATTTTTTCACTATCTGGCACAAACTATGCTGCGGCACCCGTGAAACTCGATCGCAAGAAAATATACGGTTGGAGTGCATTGGTGGCTACCGACAAAAATGGAGAAGTATGCACATCGGCATATCTATCGCCAGACGATGCATTGATCATTCCATCCGGCGGACTCAAACACGCCACTGTGGATGACACTGGCCGCTGGGTGGACAAGGCTGCCCTCAAGGCATACGACAACGATGGAAACGAACTGATACTCTATCCTTCATCCTTTGATGCGCCTATCCCTCTTACGCAAACGGTTAATACAGAGCAGTTTCTCGACAACGATTGGGAGGCTGTGTATCAAATCGTGAACGACGAATTGGCAGCAGCGGTGGGAGAAGCTATCTACAAATTTGATTTCAACTACCGCGAAAGTACCAATCACAACGATGGTTACCTTATCAACACACCAAGCGGACTATTCCTCTTTGCGGGCGATCCACAACCCTTTGAGTTGGTATCGCTGGCTGAACAGACTACTATTGACGAAAACGAAGAAGTAATCGAAGAAATTGATGAATTAGATTTCAGTATGTTCTGATGCGCGGGGCGCATAGTTTAAAGTTCAGAGTTTAAAGTTTAAAGGCAGTGGATAGCGGCAGAGCCGCATTATCATCGCCTTTACACCATACACTTTACACCATACACAACAAGAAACACAATGCGAAAAATCAATCTATCCAACGATGTAAAGCGCGATGCCGAAGTGGGATTTGGCAATGCAGTAAAGCGCTTGACCCCTGTATATAAGACACCAGAGGGGCACGTCGGTATCAGCGAACGCCGACTCAAACTCACCACCTCCACTACTGATACCGTGCTGCTGGAGCAGTATGCCGACCAGTTAGCAAACCAACTTATTGCTGCCGATCCTGAGATCGATATGGAGCAATTCGGACTCAAAGTAGAGGGGCTAAAAAAGGTATATCTCTCACCCAACCAAAAGGTGGCTTATGGTGTGAAGATCCAAGAGCACGTCTATTTGCCCGATGGCAGCGAGAAAGAGGTGCGCCAAGAAACCATCCTGCCTGCTAATATTGCACTAGATGGTGTGCCATTGCGCTGGACAGGCAAACTGATGCCTAAGGACCGTATTATGCGTATGTTCGTATTCAAAAAGAGTTATCAGGTGCAGCATGTCAATGGTCTGACCTTTGACTTCCTATACGACATGGCTAAGAAATTGGCGGATGCCAATGCGATGATGTTGTTAGGCGGTGGTGACAAAGGAGTAGGACCTGTGGTAATGTCTAATGGCGGTACACCCTACCGTGCTTTCTTGGAAGGCCGCGTACAAGGCGACAGCTACGCCCTCATACTGCGACTAACTAATATGGAGTTGAAAACTGTTTAAATAGGCGAAAAGGCTATTAGGCGAAAGGCGAGAGGCAGGGCGGCATAGCCGCATATTACCAGCCTTTAACCTCTAACCTTTAACCTTTAACCTAAGAAAAGATTATGAACCAACAATACATACAAATGGCTATTGACTACAAGAAGAATGTAGCCAGCAAATTTATGCTTGTGGAGGGGGCTAAGATCCAATCGCGCCTCGCAGGCGAATCGTTTTGGGTAACACGCAAAATTGACGGACACATGCAATGCCTCTTCTATGAAGATGGGCAGGTTTTTATGCTAAATAGCAATGGTAAACAGCGTGCCGATCAACTCAAATGCATGGATATGTTCGCAGGGTTTATGGGCAAGGCAGGTGTCAGCACCGCTGTGATGGCTGCTGAGCTCTATCTGCCTCGTGAAGAAGGGCGTCCACGATGTGGCGATGTAGCGCGTGCATTGGCGGATGATACATTGCGCGACCAACTGTCGCTCGCAGTCTTTGATATCATCTCCATCAATGGAGAGGCTTTTTGTCCACAAAACTACGGTGAGGTACATACCAAACTGGTGGAACTTCTCCGCCTGAAAGCGCAGAACAAAGAGGGCAAGACTGTCTATAAAACCACGCGCCTTTGTATGCCTGTGGAGATGCGCCAAGTGGCGGGCATTGATGAGGTAAAGCAGATCTACCAAGAGTGGGTAGAAGAGCAGGGAGCAGAAGGATTAGTTGTGCATACCGACAATCTGATGGTGGCGAAGATCAAACCACGCCATACGATTGATGCCGCTGTGATAGGCTATACCACTTCCATCACCATGGTGCGCGACTTGATGTTTGCGGTAGCCTTGCCTGATGGCACCATGCAGATGTTCGCCGTTGGCAGCAACGGTCTCAACGATGAACAACGCCAAGCTATCACCCAGCGCTTGAGCAACCTGCATGTAGAGTCGCAATATGTGTTGTCTGACTCACGCGGAGTGGCATACCAGATGGTGAAGCCAGAGATAGTGATGGAGCTATCGGTATTGGAACTCGTAGCACGTGGCAACGACGACAAGATCCGCACCAATCCGATCTTGTTATTCAATCCAGAGCAGGGATGGCTCATGCAGGGAATGGTACCAGGTGTATCGGCTTTGGGATTGACTATCGACCGCGAACGAAGCGACAAATCTGTCAACCCTACCGATGTGCGTGTCAGCCAACTCAGCGATATATGTCCGTTCGAGGAAAACGATAACATCAACCAAAAGGGGGAACCAAGTACTCTATTGGCACGCCGAGTATTTAAGAAGGTGTCAGGCGAGAAAGTGATGATTCATAAGTTCTTGCTTTGGAAGACTAACAAAGAGTCTAATCCACGTTTCCCTGCCTATATCTTCTACCATACCGACTATAGTAGTAGCCGCAAAGAGATGATCAAACGCGATATGGCGTATTCGTCCGACGAACAACAAGTCCGCGACATCTTCGAAGCAGAGATTGCCAGCAATATCAAAAAAGGCTGGGAAGAGATATTGTAGATCGGGCAAATCCCTGTAGAGGGCAGATAAGTAAATAATTCTAGTATAAAATAAAATTAACTTAACTTAACTGATATTATGATAGAAAAAATTATCAAAGGTATTAATTACCGCCTCAAAGAGGAGACATTGACCGCAGAGGTCATCAAACAAGAGAATGGTTACGAGGGCGATATCATTATCCCCGAGACTGTAGTGTTTCAAGAAGTGGCTTATCGCGTGACGAGTATTGGAGAGGGTGCTTTCTGCCAATGTGAGTACCTTACTTCCATTGTTATCCCAGATAGCGTGACGAATATTGGACAGGAGGCATTCGAAGATTGCTTCTCCCTAGAAGCCATCGTTATACCCAATAGTGTGACGAGTATTGGAGATAGGGCGTTCAAGGGTTGCATACCTCTTACATCTGTCGTTATCCCCGATAGTGTGACGAGTATTGGAGAGGAAGTTTTCTGCTGCACCGACCTGAAATCCATCGTTATCCCCAATAGCGTGACGAGTATTGGAGATTGTGCTTTCCGTGATTGCTGCTTCCTTAAATCCATCCGTTTCAATGGCACGAAGGCACAATGGGAGAAAATCCAATTAGGAGCTGGGTGGAATGAATCATTACCAACGACAGTAGTCCGTTGTACCGATGGGAAGGTGAAGATATAGTTGATAGATCGCTGCGCTGTAGATCGGGCAGAGCCCTGTAGATGGTAGATAGTAAAAAATAAATAAAAAGATAAATAAAATGATTGACAAAATTATTAAAGGTATTAAATACCGCCTCGATAAGGAAAACTTGACCGCAGAGGTCATCCAAAAGAAAGGTTACAAGGGCGATATCATTATCCCCGAGACCGTAGTGTTTCAAAACGTGGTTTATCGTGTAACGAGTATTGGAGAGAGGGCTTTCTACCAATGTGAGTACCTTACTTCCATTGTTATCCCAGATAGCGTGACGAATATTGGACAGGAGGCAGTCGATGATTGCTCCTCCCTTACCTCCATTGTTATTGGAAATGGTGTGACGAGTATTGGAAAGCGGGCTTTCAGTGGTTGCTCCTCCCTTACCTCCATTACTATCCCCGATAGTGTGACGAGTATTGGAAAGTACGCTTTCCAATATTGTTCCTCCCTTACCTCCATTGTTATTGGAAATGGTGTGACGAGTATTGGAGAGCAGGCTTTCTATGGTCGCTCCTCCCTTACCTCTGTGGTAGTAGGGGAAGGTAATACGGTGTATGATAGTCGAGAGCAATGCAACGCGATTATCCACACAGCGACCAATACACTTATCCGCGGTGGACAGAACACCATTATCCCTGATGGTGTGACGAGTATTGGAGAGGAGGCTTTCTATGATTGCTCCTCCCTTACCTCCATGGTTATCCCCGATGGTGTGACGAGTATTGGACATAGTGCTTTCTCTGGTTGCTCCTCCCTTACCTCCATTGTTATCCCCGATAGTGTGACGAGTATTGGAAGTGGTGCTTTCAGGGGTTGCTCCTCCCTTACCTCCTTGGTAGTAGCAGAAGGTAATACGGTGTATGATAGTCGAGAGCAATGCAACGCGATTATCCACACAGCGACCAATACACTTATCCGCGGTTGCCAGAACACCATTATCCCTGATGGTGTGACGAGTATTGGAGGGGGTGCTTTCAACGGTTGCGACTCCCTTACCTCCATTGTTATCCCCGATAGTGTGACGAGTATTGGAGGGGGTGCTTTCAAAGAGTGCTCCTCCCTTACCTCCATTGTTATTGGAAATGGTGTGACGAGTATTGGAGATTCTGCTTTCGAGGGTTGTTCCTCCCTTACCTCCATTGTTATCCCCGATACTGTGACGAGTATTGGAGAGGATGCTTTTTGGCGTTGCTCCTCCCTTACCTCCATTACTATCCCTAACAGCGTAACAAGCATTGGAGATGGGGCTTTCTGGGATTGCTCCTCCCTTACCTCCATTGTTATCCCCGATGGTGTGACGAGTATTGAAAAGGTTGCTTTCAGAGAGTGCTCCTCCCTTACCTCCATGGTTATCCCCGATACTGTGACGAGTATTGGATGGTGTGCTTTCTTGGGTTGCAAATCCCTTACCTCCATGGTTATCCCCGATGGTGTGACGAGTATTGGAGATTATGCTTTCGAGGATTGCATCTCCCTTACCTCCATCACATTCAATGGCACCAAAGCGCAGTGGAAAGGGATAAATTTAGGTTATGCTTGGAAGAAAAATGTCCCAGCTAAAGTTATCCATTGCACCGATGGGGAGGTGAAGATATAGGACGCCTCTTTGAGGCTATAGGACGCTGCGCTGTAGAACGGGCAGAGCCCTGTAGATGGTAGATAGTACAAAAGCAAATAACTAAAAAGATAACAATTATGATAGAAAAAATCATCAAAGGTATTAAATACCGCCTCGATGAGGAAAACTTGACCGCAGAGGTCATCCAAAAGAAAGGTTACGAGGGCGATATCATTATCCCCGAGACCGTAGTGTTTCAAAAAGTGGCTTATCGTGTGACGAGTATTGGAGAGAGGGCTTTCCGATATTGCGAATCCCTTACCTCCATTATTATCCCCGATGGTGTGACGAGTATTGGTGAGGAGGCTTTCTATAATTGCACCTCCCTTACCTCCATTGTTATCCCCGATGGTGTGACGAGTATTGGACAGTATACTTTCCAATATTGCTACTCCCTTACCTCCATTGTTATTGGAAATGGTGTGACGAGTATTGGAGAGAAGGCTTTCTATCATTGCTCATCCCTTACCTCCATTGTTATCCCCGATGGTGTGACGAGTATTGGAGAGCGGGCTTTCTCTGGTTGCGAATCCCTTACCTCCATTGTTATCCCCGATGGTGTGACGAGTATTGGAGTTTATGCTTTCTATGGTTGCTCCTCCCTTACCTCCATTGTTATCCCCGATGGTGTGACGAGTATTGGAGATGATGCTTTCTGTAGTTGCTCCTCCCTTACCTCCATTGTTATCCCCGATGGTGTGACGAGTATTGGAAGTTCA
>JBGVEG010000161.1:0-32107 GCA_045119955.1 Paludibacteraceae bacterium | reverse complement strand
AGTTTTTGGATGTATAAAGTATGGGGACGGAACGTTGTTGACAGGTTTCTACCAAACTTAAACTCGGTCTTATTCCATACTTTAGATGTAAATCGACTGCAAAGGTAATAAAAAATTTTGAATATATAACTTAAACAACTTTATTTCAACAACATTCCGCGGCAATCAACTCCCTGCCGCGGCAAGGGATATATATTAGACAATTTAAAGTGTAAAGTGTAAGATGTAAAGGCGAGGGATAGGGTGTAAAGTGTAAAGGCAAGGTATATGGTGCAAGGTGTAAAGTGTAAGGTGTAAAGGCTGGGCGGAGCGGCGTAGCCGCATATCCGTGCCTTTAACCTCTCGCCTTTAACCTTTCGCCCAATAGCCAATCGCCTATTTCTCAGGATACCACATCTTTTCGTACTTAAGCGCCTCCTTCTTAAGATAAGCTGGGATATCCTTATCGCACTCATGGCACTTCATATCTAAGGTGTACATGCGCGCGACACAATAGTTACTACGCTTACACTCCGAATGATACTGCTCCTCACGCATCTTATTCACAAACTCCGTATCACGCACCAAAGCATGGCCAATCTGCACAAAATCAAAACCTGCTGCCAATGCCGTCTCCGCATTCTCACGACCCATCACACCACCGACATAAATAAGCGGCATCTTCAACGCCTCACGGAACTGCTTAGCCGTATCCAAGAAGAAAAGCTCCTTAAATGGCACCGTAGGAATCATCAGATGACCCACAAAACGCAATGCCAGACGCAACCACCAGAATGACCAAGGATTCATATAATGCGCCAAAGTCTTGATAGGCATAGCACCACCCATCACCGTAAAAGGCGCTTTGCTCACGAAACCAGCCGTCAACACCAATGCATGCACGCCGTGTTTCTCGATCTCCTGCGCGATACGAATGCACTCCTCCACCTTCAGACCCGACTTGAAACCATCGTACATATTGGTCTTCACCACCACTGCCATATCATCTCCCGCGTGCTTCATAACCTCCGCCATGACTTCGTTCATGAAACGCATACGGTTCTCGAGCGAACCACCGTACTCATCGCGACGGTGATTGGTATAAGGCGAAAGGAACTGCGAAATCAAATAACCATGGCCCGCATGGATCTCCACACAGTCAAAACCACACTCGCGGCAGAAGTCCACCGCATGGCCGAAGGCATGGACGATATCCTTAATCTCCTCCTTCTTGAGCTTGCGGTGAAGCGTAGGCGAATAGAGATTGAAGCCCGTGCTGGCACCGACAGGCAGGCACTTGCAGGTATAGAAGTGGGTCATATTGCCACAGTGACCCAACTGTATGCTGGCCTTAGCGCCCTCAGCGTGAATACCATCGGTAAGGCGCTTGAGGTCATCCTTAATCTCGTCGTGGATATAGAGTTGGCCATCAAAAGACACACCCGAACGGGTAACAGAACAGTATGCTACAGTTGTCATAGCCGCACCACCACGTGCCACAGCAGTGTGGTAGTTGTAGAGGTCCTCACTGGGACGGTTGCCGTATGCCATGTTCTCAAAAGCGGCAGAACGGATAGCGCGATTGCGCAAAGTGATAGGACCGAGTTTGTGCTCAGTAAAAAGAAGATTATTGTTCATTGTAATTTATAGTGTATTGTGTAAAGTGTAAAGTGTAGAGGCAAGAGATATGCGGCTGCGCCGCTATATTCTATCACATAATACTTTACGCTCACATGATTTTAATAAATAAACGGAATAATTCGCTTAAGTTTTTTCTTATCAAACTCATCGGCAAACTCCACTTGATAACGATGGTAAATAGAGTTGGCACGAGGCACCAAGTTGCAGCATGAGAACCAGAAGAAACTCAAACCTGCCCATGACCATGTAAGAATAGCAAAACCAAGCCACTCCGTAATCTCACCCAAATAGTTAGCACTGGTAACAAACTTATACATACCCTTCTTAGGCAAATAATGGTTGGTATCACCCGGTTTGCGCAAGTGACGAATCACATGATCAGAGTGCATGTTGATAACCCATCCCGCAAAGAAAATCAATACACCCACCAAGAAACGAGGGTCAGTAAGCCACGCACCCGTATATAAATTAGGAGCATACACCGGCGCCAAATGGAAAAGCCAATAGCCTTGTATATAACCATTTAGAAGATTCCAAATCACAGAAAGACCCATAATAGCCAATGGCATCTTGCTATTACCCTTCAGCAAAAATGGGAAAATAAACGAACGTTGGAAATAGTGGAACTGGAATATCAAGAAGAATACCAAATAAGGCAACTCAAACTTCACATCCGATAATCCCCACAAATACAACATCACTACAAACACTGGCATCTCCATCAAACACCAACCTACCTTATTGTTAATAGCAGGTCCCCACTTCTCTGTACGCATCTTACCATAACCAGCATCCACAAAATACAACGATATAAACACTACCAATCCTATCAAGGATAGTATAAACAAGAAGTTGTAAAACGAATCTAAAGTAGATATTTCCATATGCTTATTTTTTTGGGTATTGGCTATTGGGTATTGGGTATTGGTTAAGGGTTAGAGGTTAGAGGTTAGAGGATGGTATTATGCGGCTTTGCCGCTATTCGTACCTTTTGCCTAATCACCTCATCGCCTATTGCCTATTGCCCATCACCTATCGCCTATTCATACAAATTACCGCGCAAAGGTACAAAGAATATTTGACATGACCAAACTTTTCTTAATTATTGAGGTGTTTTTTGCATTTTTGCCATAATAAATTTGTATATGTGCAAAAAAAATTGTACCTTTGTCGGCGAATTATGCTGACACATCTACACATACGCAACTATGCACTTATCTCCCACTTGGATATTGATTTCCATGAGGGATTCTCCGTAATGACGGGTGAGACAGGTGCGGGCAAGAGCATCATATTGGGCGCGCTGAACCTCGTTATGGGTGCTCGCGCCGACAGCAAGAGTATCACCGAAGGCGAGGAGCGGTGCGTGATCGAAGCGAACTTTAAGGCGATGAGGCGAGAAGGCGAGGAGATTATTATCCGTCGCGAACTGAATCAGAATGGGCGTTCGCGGTCGTTTGTGAATGATGAGGTCGTCACACAAGCCGAACTAAAAGCCCTGGCACGCCAACTCATAGACATCCATTCGCAGCACGAGTCGCTCATGTTAGGCGACGACCTCTTTCAGCTGCAGATAGTGGATAGCATAGCCCACAACCAAGCCGAGCAGGACACCTACGCTGCTGCGTACGAGCGCTACCATCAAGCCCTCAACGAACTGCGACAATACCAACAACGCGCCGCTAAAGCGCAAGCCGATGCGGACTATGTGGCCTACCAATGGCAACAGTTGGAGGATGCGCATCTACAAGCAGGCGAGATGGAGGAACTGGAAGAAGAAGAGTATCGTCTCTCCCATGCCGAGGAGATACAGACTGCCCTCGCCACCGCCCTACAACAACTGGATAGCGATCAGGGCGCATTGTCGCTCATACATGCCAGCCGATCGCCTATCGCCCATTGCCAATTGCCAATAGCAGACCGACTGGAATCGCTCCAGATTGAGCTCAAAGATATTATCTCGGATATCCAACGCCTATATGACCGTACCGAGCGCGACCCTATGCGTCTGGAAGAGGTACAAGAGCGCCAGAGCATGCTGCAAACGCTGATGAAGAAACATCGTGTGCAGACGGTGGAGGAACTGATAGCATTGCACGAGGAGCTGGGACAGCAGCTGCAGCAGCTCAATAATTACGACGAAGATATAGCGCGATTGCAAAGCGAAGTGGATGCCGCACACCGCACACTGACCAGTGCCGCAGAGGCACTTACCGCCTCGCGCCTTGCGCCTTGTGACCGAATCGCCTCACAACTCATAGAGGACATGCAACGATTGGGTGTGAAGCATGCCAATGTGGCTGTACAAATCACCCCTACAGAGGACTTCACCCCCACAGGCAAGGATGATGTGCAGATACTATTTGCGGCGAACCTCAACCAGTCGCTTCGCCGCGTAGCGGAAGTGGCTTCGGGCGGTGAGATTAGCCGACTGATGTTGTGCATCAAAGCGTTGATAGCCGACAGCAATGGGTTGCCGACCATCATCTTTGATGAGATAGACACAGGTGTCAGCGGCGCCATAGCTGGTCAAATGGGCGAGATCATGCGGCAGATAGCCGAATCGCGTCAGGTGATCAGTATCACGCACCTGCCACAGGTAGCCACCAAGGGCGAACACCACTACTTAGTATATAAAGAGGATACGGAGGTGAGAACGGAGACACATATCCGCGAACTGAGCGCCGAAGAACATGAGGCAGAAATTGAGAAGATGAGGAGGATATAGGCGAGGAGGTGAGAGGTGAGAGGTTAAAGGTTAAAGGCACGAATAGCGGCAGAGCCGCATATTACCAGCCTTTACACTCTACACCCTACACTTAAAACTAAAAACTAAACACAGATGTTACCATTAGCAGAACGATTGCGTCCGAAGACGCTCAACGAATACATAGGACAAAAACACCTGGTCGGCGAAGGAGCCGTCCTTCGGCAGATGATAGAGAACGGCAACCTGTCGTCCTTTATCCTGTGGGGACCTCCAGGTGTGGGCAAAACCACCCTGGCACGCATCATCGCCCACCAGTTGGAACGCCCCTTCTATACCCTCAGCGCCGTCACCAGCGGCGTGAAAGAAGTACGCGAAGTCATCGACAAAGCGAAACGATTTGCGGCGTTGGGTAATGGGCAATTGGCTTTTGGCGATGGGCAATGGGCGATGGGGGATAGGCGAGCGATATTGTTCATCGATGAGATTCACCGTTTCTCCAAGTCGCAGCAGGACAGTCTATTAGGCGCGGTGGAAGATGGCACCATCACCCTAATAGGTGCCACGACAGAGAACCCATCGTTTGAGGTCATCACCCCACTGCTGAGCCGATGCCAAGTGTACGTGCTGAAGTCATTGGAGAAAGAGGACCTATTGGAACTGCTGCAACGCGCCCTAACCGAAGATGAACATATCCGCCAGCTGAACATTGAAGTAAAAGAGACAGAGAGCATCCTCCGCTACTCAGGTGGCGATGCACGCAAGCTGCTGAACATAGTGGAACTGGTCACCAACTCAGGCGTCAAAGTCATAGACAACGAGACCGTTACCAAGCAGCTACAGCAGAATCCTGTGGCATATGACAAGGATGGCGAGTTGCATTATGATATTATCTCTGCGTTCATCAAGTCCATCCGCGGCAGCGACCCCGATGCGGCACTATACTGGTTGGCACGCATGATAGCCGCAGGCGAAGACCCTAAATTTATAGCCCGCCGACTGGTCATCTCCGCGAGCGAAGATATAGGGTTGGCGAACCCCAATGCGATGTTGGTAGCCAACGCCTGTTTCGACACATTGCAGAAGATAGGTTGGCCCGAAGGACGCATACCACTGGCGATGGCGACGGTATATCTCGCCACCTCGCAGAAGTCCAACTCCGCTTATCTGGCTATCAATCAAGCACTGGAGTTGGTGGAGAAAACGGGTAACCTACCTGTGCCATTGCATTTGAGAAATGCGCCTACCAAACTCATGGATGAGTTGGGCTATGGCGAAGGATATAAGTATGCGCATGACTTCCCGAATCACTTTGTGAAACAACAATTCATGCCCGATGCGCTGCAAGGTACACAACTTTGGCAGGCGCAAGGTAGCCCACAAGAGCAGAAAATGGCGGAGTGGATGAAGTATCTGTGGGGCGAGGCGAGAGGTTAGAGGTTAGAGGTTAAAGGTTAGAGGTTAAAGGCACGGATAGCGGCAAGCCGCATACCCAGCCAATAGGCGAAAGGCGAGAGGCGAAAGGCGAGAGGCACGAAATTAACTTTAAAGTAATATATATGAAAAGGAACAAATTAATGTGGGTTTTGGCAGCGAGTATGCTGCTGACCAGTTGCGCGCCAACGCAAGAAGAGCGTATCAACAATGCCATTGAGCAAGTCATGGAACAGTTTGAGTGCGTCGGTATCTCCGCCGCCGTGGTACAAAACGGACAGATAGTCTATAACAACTCATTTGGTTACCAAGACCTGGAGACACAAACACCCCTCGCCAATGACCACATGATGCGTATTGCATCCATCTCAAAGTCCTTTACCGCTACTGGACTCATGCAACACGTAGAAAAAGGCATCATCTCATTGGATGACGACATCAGTGATCTCATCGGTTTCACTATCCGTAACCCTCATCACCCCGAGGTACCTATCACGCTGCGCATGGTGCTCTCACACACCGCCAGCTTCCGTGACCCAGAGAACTACTCCACCCTCGACCATCTCAACCCAGCCGTGAATGGCGACTGCGCTGCGACATACTACGAATACAAGCCAGGCGAAGGATATAACTACTCTAACTTGGGTCTGAACCTCGCAGGTACCATACTGGAGAAAGTATCGGGCGTACGCTTTGACCAATACGTAAAAGATAGTATTATTACTCGTTTGGGACTATGCGGTGGACACAATGTGGACATGTTGGACCAAAGCAAACTGGCCAGCATATACAACTACCGTGATGGTCAATACGTGAAGTCCCCTGCCTATGGCAGCGTAGCGCATCGCTTGGACAGCTACGTGATGGGTTACTCCGCACCAATGTTCTCGCCTACTGGCGGTGTGAAAATATCGGCACACGACTTGGCACGCTATATGATGATGCACATGAACTACGGCGAACTGGATGGCGTGCGTATCATCTCCGAGGAAAGCGCGAAGACGATGCAGACACCTGTGTGGTACATACAAAACCTACACGAATGGGAAGACCAATACGGACTGTGCTTGTGGGAATTCATAGACTTTATCCATGACGATAAATACAACACACCAGGAAACTACCTCATCGGCCATACCGGCGATGCATACGGTCTGCGCAGTATCATGATTTGGAGCCCAACTGACAAATGGGGAATAGTGGCTATGACCAATGGCTACAAGTACGACCCTACCTTCCTCCAAACGCTGGCGAATGCGATTTACGAGGCGATGTGATGGCGCTGTCGCTTATAGTGTAAAGTGTAGAGTGTAAAGGCACGGATAGCGGCAAAGCCGCATCTCCCGACCTATAGCCAATAACCAATAGCCAATAGCCAAAATAAAAGCAAGAAATTGGCAGGGATATATATACATATACCATTTTGCAAGAGTCGGTGCAAGTACTGCGATTTTTTTTCTACTACACATTTGGAGAAACAATCGCAGTACGTGCAGGCACTGCTCATGGAAATACAAGACCGACTACCCATATCCAATAGCCAATACCCAATATCCACTATATATATAGGTGGTGGTACGCCGAGTACGCTGCAGGTGCAACACCTGCAAGCTATAGTTGAAAGTTTAAAGGACGGTGCTCCGCACCTACAGTTTAAAGGCAAGGAGATAGAAATTACATTGGAAGCCAATCCGGGGGATATAACCGAAGAGAAAGCCCGCGCGTGGCGAGAGATGGGTATCAACCGCTTGAGTATAGGCATACAGAGTTTCCATGACGAGTTGCTGCAACTCATTGGCAGGCGGCATAACGCTGAACAAGCACGCCAAGCTGTAGCCACAGCACAAGCCGCTGGATTTGATAATATATCCATTGACCTTATGTATGCCCTACCCTCGCAGACCATGGAGATGTGGAAGAAGGATGTGGCCGAGGCATTGAAGTTGGGCGTGCAACATATATCAACCTACGGACTGATTTACGAGGAAGGTACGGCGCTGACGACATTGCTCGACCACGGCCTGGTAGAAGCGGTGGACGAGGATACGGAGATGCAGATGTATGACTATATCGTGGCAGAGCTGACTGCCCATGGGTATATCCATTATGAGGTGAGCAATTTTGCGCTGCCGAACCGCGAATCGCAACACAACTCCAGTTACTGGAACGACACGCCCTATATCGGTCTGGGTGCAGGCGCCCATAGTTATGATGGACAATGCCGCAGCTGGAACATCAGCGATCTGGATAGCTATATAGCGCAAGCTAATGCCCATCAACTTCAACCCGAAACCGAACGGCTGACCGATGAGCAGCGACATACCGAACGCGTGATGCTCAGTTTGCGAACCAACAAGGGTGTAGCCATGAAGGATATTGACAACAACAAAGCACAACCCTATATCCAGCAAGGATTGCTGCAACAAGTAGGCACACGCTTGGTAGCCACGACTAAAGGTTTTCATATACTGAATCGGATTATTGAGGATTTAGTGTAGGCGATTGGCTATTGGCTATTGGCGCTGGCTATAGGCGATGGGCGATGGGTCGATTTGATAAGTAGAATTGGCAAAATGCACATCCAACAGAAAAAAAGCCCCTATACACTTGCATATATCAAAAAAAAGCAGTAACTTTGCATGCAAATTTAAAATTTGCACCAAAGATGGCGATTCCACGCAACATAGTACAAATTCCGGCTCTTGTGGACCTGCATGTCCACTTTCGTGAGCCGGGTTTTTCGTATAAAGAGACTATTGCTTCGGGTAGTATGGCAGCAGCTGCATCTGGCTACAGCGCCGTGTTCACTATGCCGAATCTCAACCCCGTGCCTGACACCGTAGCGCATCTGCAAGAGCAGCTGGAGATTATCAAACGCGACACCTACACAGGCGTCTATCCTTTTGCCTCTATCACCATGGGACAGAAAGGTGCTGGCGAACTCGTTGATTTTGAGGCATTGGCGCCATACGTCAAAGGTTTCTCAGATGACGGTCGTGGCGTACAGAGCGAGGAACTTATGCGAGAGGCGATGAAACAAATACGTGCGGTAGATCGCATTATGGTGGCTCACTGCGAAGTAGAGGCACTCCTCAATGGCGGCTATATCCACGCAGGTGAGTATGCAGCTAAACACAATCACCGTGGCATCGTGTCTGAAAGTGAGTGGCAAGAGATAGAACGCGACATCCGTCTGGTAGAAGAGACAGGGTGTCGTTTTCATATTTGCCATATCTCCACCAAAGAGTCCGTAGCACTCATCCGCGAAGCCAAAGCCAAAGGACTGCCCGTCACCTGCGAGACAGCTCCTCACTACCTACTCCTCACAGACAATGACTTACAAGAAGATGGCAAATGGAAAATGAACCCACCGCTGCGCGCTGAGGAAGACCGCCTCGCGCTCATTGAGGGCATCAAAGATGGCACCATCGACTGTATCGCCACCGACCACGCGCCTCATAGCGCAGAGGAGAAGAGCCGCGGACTGGAGAAGAGTGCGTTTGGTATTGTGGGACTGGAGACAGCGTTCCCGCTGATGTACACCCACTTTGTCAAAACAGGTATTATCACTTTTGAGCGTCTTATTGAACTCATGTCCACCAACCCTGCTCGTATCATCGGTATAGATAACAGCAACTCCTTTTCCTACTACGATCTAGATGCGTGCTACAAGATTGATCCAGAGAACTTCCTCTCTATGGGCAAAGCTATGCCTTTCGAGGGATGGGAAGTGTATGGCAAGTGCGTGAAGACAGTGGTCAACGGAATAACAGTATATAGTGTGCAAGGTTAAAGGCGAAAGGTTAAAGGCAAGAATTATGAAACAAAGATTATTTGAAATACAATCCAACGAACAGATAGCCAAGAATGTCTATCGTATGCAGCTTGGTGGCGATACGGCGGGCATTCTCCCTGGTCAGTTCGTGAATATCCGCGTGCAAGGTCAATTCCTCCGCCGCCCCATATCGGTGTGCAATATTACTGAGGCGAAAGGCGAGAGGTTAGAGGCGAGAGGTGCGCTCACCATTATATATAAGGTAGTAGGCGTAGGCACCGAAGCCATGAGCCATCTGCCTGTTGGCACCCAACTCGATGTGCTCACCGTGTTGGGTAATGGCTATGACCTCACCAAAGCAGGCGACAAACCGCTGCTCGTAGGCGGTGGCGTAGGCGTTCCACCCATGTACATGCTCGCTCGCCAACTACGCGAGATGGGCAAAGAAGTCAAAGTAGTCCTCGGCTTCAATACCCAAGACGAAGTCTTCTACGAAGAGGAGTTCCGTGCGCTGGGTTGCGATGTGACTGTCACTACCGTGGATGGTAGTCATGGCGTGAAGGGTTTTGTGACCAACGCTCTGGACGGACAACAATCCTACTACTACACCTGCGGACCATTGCCAATGATTAAGGCGCTGATCAATACACTCGGCATCCATGGCGAAGTGAGTATGGAAGAGCGTATGGGATGCGGTTTCGGTGCATGTATGGGTTGCACCATCCAAACCACCATCGGACCAAAACGCGTATGCAAAGAAGGTCCCGTATTCCCTGCAGAGATACTAATATTGTAAAATAATTTTCGCTCCAAAAATTGTAGTAAATTATAATAAATTATTCAAAATTGCATTGTCTGTATTGTTGTAAAATAATTTTGGTTAATTTACTATAATAAATTTTAATTTTGGTTTTAAAAAATGAACAAGTTAGAAGTTACATTATCTGGCGTTCAACTCGCCAACCCCGTAATCCCTGCATCGGGCACCTACGGCTTTGGTGACGAGTTTGCCGAACTGTACGATATCAACTGCCTCGGCGGTATATCCTTCAAAGGTACTACCCGCCAAGCGCGTTATGGTAACCCTCTCCCTCGCATCGCGGAGTGTGGCAACTATGGTATGATCAACGCCGTAGGTCTGCAGAACCCTGGCGTAGAGCATGTTATTGCACATGAATTGCCTCGCCTCAAAAGCCACTACCACGGCTGTATCATCGCCAACGTTAGCGGATTCTCTATCGAGGAATACGTAGAGACTTGCGCCCTCTTGGACAAAGAGCCAATCGACATCCTCGAAGTAAACATCTCTTGCCCTAACGTCCACAATGGCGGTATGGCATTTGGCACTAGTCCCGAGGCAGCAGCCGAAGTCACAGCAGCCGTTAAAGCTGTGACTACCAAACCCGTGTATATGAAGCTTTCGCCTAACGTGACCGATATCGTGGCTATCGCCAAAGCTTGCGAAGCAGCAGGTGCAGACGGCCTTTGCCTTATCAATACCGTGCTCGGTATGCGCATCGATATCCGTCGTCGCAAGCCTGTGATCGCAAACCGTTATGGTGGTTACTCAGGCTCTGGTATCTTCCCATTGGCTCTCCGCATGGTGAACCAAGTGGCGCGCGCGACCTCCTTACCAATCATAGGTTGCGGTGGCGTGAGTAGCGCAGAGGATGTGATAGAGATGATGATGGCAGGCGCAACAGCCGTGGAGATTGGCGCTGCCAACCTCACCAACCCAATGGTGGCAAAAGAGATTGTGGATCGTTTGCCTGCTCTTATGGAAGAATTGAAAATAGAAAAATTAACCGATATAATTGGAATAGTGAATCATGAATAAAGATGTAATCATTGCATGCGATTTCGCTTCGGCAGAAGAGACCTATCGCTTCCTTGACAAGATGGGCGATGTAAAGCCTTACGTAAAGATTGGTATGGAACTCTACTACGCAGAGGGTCCTGCTATCGTGCACGAACTCAAACGTCGCGGACACAAGATCTTCCTTGATCTCAAGCTTCACGATATACCTAACACCGTCAAGAAAGCCATGTCCGTGCTCTCTCGCCTTGATGTAGATATGTGTAACCTCCACGCCGCAGGCACTATCGAAATGATGAAAGCAGCCGTTGAAGGTCTTACTCGCGAAGACGGCACACGTCCTGTGCTCTTGGCAGTCACCCAACTCACCTCTACCAGCGAGGAGCGTATGCACAACGATCTGCTCATCCAAGGTAATATCGGCGATGTAGTAGTTCACTATGCTAAGAACGCTCAAACTGCAGGTTTGGATGGTGTGGTTTGCTCACCACTGGAGGCAGGTATGGTGAAAGAGGCATGCGGAAAGGACTTCTACACCGTGACCCCAGGTATCCGCTTTGCAGACGGCGTAGTGGGCGACCAAGTGCGTATCACCACTCCAGAGAAAGCACGCGAGATAGGTTCTGACTATATCGTTGTCGGCCGTCCTATCACTGCTGCCGAAGATCCAGTAGCTGCATACCAACGCTGCGTACGCGAATTTTGTGGCTAAAAACTCTACACAACTCTAAACAACGCTAAACAATACTACACAATATGAAAAAAACAATCGCTGAAGACTTGCTGAAGATTAAAGCTGTCTTCCTTCGTCCAAACGAGCCATTCACATGGGCCAGTGGTATCAAGAGTCCTATCTATTGCGACAACCGTCTTACACTGAGCGACACACAAGTGCGCGATGATGTAGAAAATGGTCTTGCAACCCTTATCAAAGAGCATTATCCTCAGGCAGAGGTACTTATGGGTACTTCTACCGCAGGTATCGCACACGCAGCTATTACTGCTACTATCCTCAACCTCCCTATGGGTTATGTACGCAGTGGCGCCAAAGACCACGGCCGTGGTAACCAAATTGAAGGTAAACTTCTCCCTGGACAAAAAGTGGTTGTCGTAGAGGATTTGATCTCTACAGGCGGCAGCTGCATCGAGGTAGTCAATGTACTCCGCGAAGCAGGTGCAGACGTACTCGGTATCGTCAGCATCTTCACCTACGGCATGAAGAAAGGTATTGAGCGCTTGGCTGCAGCCGAAGTGAAGAACGTCAGCCTTTGTGACCTCGACACCCTCGTGGAAGTAGCAGCAGAGAAAGCATACATCGAGCCAGCAGACAAAGACCGTCTGATTCAATTCCGCAACAACCCTTCCGACGAGAGTTGGATGGCGTGATGTTAGGTTAAAGGTTAGAGGTTAAAGCAAGGATTAAAAGGCAAGGATATGAAAAAGTCATTCTTCTTAGCCATTGCTGCGCTTTGTGCGACAATGACTTTTGCAATCACCCCCCAAGAATTGGCGGACTCACTCAACGTCTTCGCCAGTCAGCGTGCTTATTTAGGTAAGGTCAAAGTGAGTGATATTCAAATAGACGAAAAGAATATCACCATCAACACCTGCAACCGATTGTCTTGTATCTCACTCACTCCAGAGGAGATTGCAGGGCTCAAAGAGTCCGTTCGCCAATGGGTAGGCGGAGCACCTACAGCCGAGGTGCAGATTATCTCAGATGGCAAAGAACTCAATGAATGGGTGACTGCCCTGTACCGCAAACGCGACAAAAAGTTGCAATACAAAGGTGCATATACCAAATATCCTTTGGTGCACAATGCTTCGCAACCCTATTCCGCTAAGCAAGGACTCGACGGCAAGCATATTGCTCTATGGGGCAGCCACGGTATCTACTACGTGCAAGCCTACCGCATGTGGAAATGGCAACGCGCACGTCTGTGGACTACCATCGAAGACCTCTACACCAGCAGCTACACCCGTCCATTCCTCGTACCAATGCTCGAGAACGCAGGTGCTGTGGTACTCCAACCACGCGAACGCGACACCCAACTCCATGAGGTGATTGTTGATGACTCGCAACTCAACGAAGGTATCACCCCTGCTCAAGGGGCTGGTTGGGGACGTCCTTCGGCTCCGTTGCTCGAAGGCGATAATCCTTTTGCTATGGGCGGATATAGTACTGTCAATACGGCTGCAAGATACACGCCACAACTGCCTGAAAGTGGCGAGTATGCCGTATACGTGAGCTACAAATCCCTGCCAAAGAGCAATCCACAAGCGGAATACACCGTGGTGCACAAAGGCATCAGCACTACCTATCACGTCAATCAGCAGATGGGTGGCGGCACATGGATCTACATCGGTACATTCGATTTTGGCACCGATGCTAATAGCAACTACGTAACCCTTACCCACAAAGGCAAGCACATCACTACGACCGATGCCATCAAGTTCGGTGGCGGTTGGGGATCAGTCGCACGCTACCCACACCCAGAGATTGGCGAAAATGATTTCTACACCAAGAAAGATACCCACTCACAAGAAGTAGTAACTGACTCCACCAAACATATACAGAATCAGGTACTTGCCACCACCAGCGGCTACCCACGTTATATCGAAGGTGCACGCTATTGGCTCCAATATGCAGGTATCCCTGATAGCGTCTATAACTACACCGGCAGCAAGAACGACTACACCGACGATTTCAGTTGCCGTGGTCGTTGGGTGAACTACCTCGCTGGTGGTAGCGCTGCTTATCCAGATGGACCTGGTCTCAATATCCCAGTAAACATGAGCGTAGCCTTCCACAGCGATGCAGGCTGCTATCCTACCGACCAACTCGTGGGCACACTGGTCGTATATACCGAATTCGATGACGACAAAGAGACTACCTACCCTGCTGGCGGTGACCGTATTTGCAACCGCGACTTTGCCGACTATATCCAAACACAGATCGTGGAGGATATCCGCCAAACGATGATGCCAACATGGCAAAAACGTCATCTCTGGCGTCACTCACTCTCCGAATCGCGCAACCCTAAAGTGCCTAGCATGCTCATCGAACTCCTCAGTCACCACAACTACTATGACATGACATTTGGACTTGATCCAAAATTCAAGTTCATCGTCTCCCGTGCTATCTACAAAGGTATGCTCCGTTTCATTCATCAGACCACAGGTACGCCTTACGTGGTTCAACCGTTGCCTGTGCAGCAGATGAACATCTCGTATGCCAACAACGATAGTCTGCATATCCGCTGGGCGGAGCGCGTGGATAGACTGGAGCCAACGGCTACTCCTACCTATTATATCGTATATACGCGCACGAGCCAACTCAAGGACGGTCAGTGGCAGACATCCGACTGGGATAATGGTATCCGCGTGAGTACGACCGAAGCCACCATGCCTATCCAACGCGGCGTGAAATATGACATCATGGTGCGCGCAGGCAATAATGGAGGTGTCAGTATGCCAAGCGAAGTGCTGAGTGCCTATATCGCCCCTCAATACAAGAACGAGCTCGCGCTCATCATCAACGGTTTCCACCGTGTGGATGCACCCGATATGTTCGGCATCGATAGTATCACAGGTGGTGTTGTACCTGGTTCGTATGCCGTATCTTACGGCAAGGAGATTAGTTTCCTGGGCGAGCAGTTCGACTACGACCGCACCAATATGTGGGAGAGCGACGATGATTGCGGCTTCGGTATGTGCCATGCCGACAAACAGAAAGAGGTGAACATGGGCAACACCTTTGACTACCCATCTATGCACGGTCAATCGCTTGCACAAATGGGTATTTCATACGTATCAACCTCTATCAACGCTATCGAATCCCTTGCACCATACGCACTCGTGGATATCATCATGGGTAAGGAAAAGACCTCAAAGACCGATACCATCGGTTGCATCCCTATGCACTTGCGTGATGCGATTGAAGCATACACCAATCAAGGTGGCAAACTCCTGCTCACTGGTTCCTACATCGCTAGCAACATGCGCCACACTTGCGATACCGCCTTCACACACAACGTCCTTCACTATCGCTACAAAACGGAGAAGGCATCCACCTGCGGACGTATCAACTTCCAATACAATGTCTTGCCTACCAAGCAATACGAATACTACACCAAACCTAATCCACAAGTGATTGAGTGCGAGTGGCCTGATGGTATTGAACCAATGACCGGCGGTGCACGTATTGCTCGCTATGACGACACTTATGTCAATGCAGGTGTGGCCTACCAAGACGACAAGAACAGAATGATCATACTGCCATTTATGCTTGAATCGGTTAAGGACTTCCAAGCCCTCTACTCCGACTGCATCAACTGGCTTATATCGCAATAAAAATATTAACTATTAATTATTAACTATTAATTATTAATCAATGCGACATCTTATTGATTCCGTAGATTTGACCACTGCCGAGGTGGATGTGATTATCAACCGCGCCTTGGATATCATTAATAACAAGGAGATGTACTCCGAGGCTTGCCATGGCAAGAAACTCGCGACCCTCTTCTACGAGCCCAGTACCCGTACTCGCCTCAGTTTCACGGCGGCAATGATGGAGTTGGGCGGTAATGTACTTGGTTTCTCTGATGCTAAGAGTAGTAGCGTGAGCAAAGGTGAGACTGTAGCCGACACTATTCGTGTGGTAAGTTCGTTTGCCGACATTATCGCTATGCGCCACTACAAGGAGGGTTCGCCTCGCGTAGCCAGCGAGTTCAGCCGTATACCTATCATCAACGCAGGCGACGGCGGTCACGCCCACCCTACCCAGACGCTGACTGACTTGCTCACTATCCGTCGCGAGTTGGGGCACTTCGACCACCTCACCATTGGCCTCTGCGGTGACCTCAAGTACGGTCGTACCGTTCATTCGCTCATCAAAGCCATGAAGCGTTACGAGGATGTGCACTTTGTGCTTATCTCGCCTAAGGAGTTGCGCTTGCCTGACTATATGAAGCACGAGCTGGGCGACAACTACAGCGAGTATGCAACGATCGAAGAGGCCATGCCTCTGTTGGATGTGCTCTATATGACCCGCGTGCAACAAGAGCGCTTTGATGACCCTGCCGAGTATGAACGTTTGAAGGATGCTTTCATTCTCGATACAGAGAAAATGGCACTCGCCAAGGAGAATATGATTGTTCTTCACCCACTGCCTCGCGTGAATGAGATCACCGTGGATGTGGATAAAGATCCACGTGCTGCGTACTTCCGCCAAGTGGAGAATGGTAAGTATGTCCGCATGGCACTTATCTATACGTTGCTCTCATGGCATGACAAAGAACCATCGCACAAGGTGGACACTTTCCTCACCGATCAACTCTGTAGCAACGACCGCTGTATCGTGACTACCGAGCCCGTGGAGAAAAAAGCATATACCGACAAAGAAGGAGTGGTACGCTGCTACTACTGTGACCACGCTTTGTAAACTACTAGTCTAACTAGCTCAACTAGCCCGTCTAGTTCAACTAGTTTAACTAGCCTAACTAGCTAATAATAAAATACTATAATCATGACAGATAGAATTTTACAAGAAGGACTTACATTCGACGATGTACTACTCGTCCCAGCCTATTCTGAGGTGCTTCCTCGTGAAGTGAACCTCAAGTGCCAATTCACCCGCAATATCAGTCTGAATATCCCCGTGGTATCGGCTGCTATGGACACCGTGACCGAGTCCAAGATGGCTATCGCCATTGCTCGTGAAGGTGGTATTGGTGTTATTCACAAGAACATGTCTATCGCTGCCCAAGCAGCTGAAGTGCGCCGCGTGAAGCGTGCGGAGAACGGACTTATCTCCGACCCTATCACTATCACCGCGGAGCAAACAGTAGGCGATGCGGAGCAACTCATGCACGATAACCATATTGGTGGTATTCCTGTGGTAGATGCAGAGAATAACCTCGTAGGTATCGTTACCAACCGCGATCTTCGCTTTGAGACCGATTACTCACGTAAGATTGGCGAGGTAATGACCAGCGAGAACCTCATTACCATCAATTCTACCGACAATGAGGTCATCATGGCTGCCCTCCAAGCGCACAAAGTGGAGAAACTCCCCGTTGTGGACAACCAAGGCAAACTCGTTGGCCTTGTTACCTATAAGGACATCACCAAACTCAAGGACTTCCCTAATGCTTGCAAGGACAGCAAAGGCCGTCTGCGTTGCGCTGCTGGTGTAGGTATCACTCCTGACTTCATGGACCGCGTAGCTGCGCTCTACAAAGAGGGCGTGGATGCTGTTGTGCTAGACTCGGCACACGGTCACTCCAAGAATATCGTCAACGCGCTTCGTACCATCAAGGCGACCTACCCTAACCTCGATGTAGTGGTAGGTAATATCGCTACTGCTGAGGCAGCTAAGTACCTCGTGGAGAACGGCGCCGATGGCGTGAAAGTAGGTATCGGTCCTGGTAGTATCTGTACCACCCGTATCATTGCTGGTGTAGGTGTTCCACAATTGACGGCTATCTTCGAGGTGGCTGAGGCCCTCAAGGGTACAGGCGTACCAATGATTGCGGATGGTGGTCTTCGCTACTCAGGCGACGTGGTGAAAGCCCTCGCTGCTGGTGGCAACTGCGTAATGTGCGGCTCTATGTTCGCAGGTACCGAAGAAGCTCCTGGCGACACCATCATCTACAACGGTCGTAAGTTCAAGTCCTACCGCGGCATGGGTTCTATTGATGCTATGAAAGCTGGTTCAGCTGACCGCTACTTCCAAGGCAAAGAGACCAATGTTAACAAACTCGTGCCAGAAGGTATCGTAGGTCGTGTACCTTATAAAGGACATGTGGCAGAGACTATCTTCCAACTCATGGGTGGTCTTCGCTCGGGTATGGGCTATGTAGGTGCTCATAATTTGGACGAACTCCAATCGGCTAAGTTCGTGCGCGTTACCGCTGCTGGTATGACCGAGAGCCACCCACACGACATCACCATTACCTCTGAGACTCCTAACTATAGTCGTGGACAATAATACAATCATAAACAATTCATTCATATGCAAAAACTTATCATTCTTGATTTAGGTTCGCAGACCACCCAGCTTATTGGTCGCCGTGTGCGCGAGTTGGACACATTCTGCGAAGTTTTGCCTTACAACAAGTACCCAGAGGATGACCGTGACATTATTGGTCTGATTCTCTCTGGTGACCAAGATGCTGTAGAAGATCCAGAGGCACTCCAAAGCACTCTCAGTCGTTTCTGCAGTTGTATTCCAGTACTCCGCATCGCAGCTGGTGAGCAGCCTACTGTAGAAGAGCTCCGTCCATTTGTGCTGGAGACCTGCGGTAGTGCACAGGATTGGACTCCAGCCAATTTCGTAGAAACAACCGTGGCTGAGCTTCGCGAGCAAATTGGCACAGACCGTGTGATTCTTGCTCTCTCTGGTGGTGTGGATAGTTCCATCACAGCCGTCTTGCTCAACCGTGCTATTGGTAACCAACTCACTTGTATCTTTGTGGATCACGGATTGCTCCGTAAAGATGAGTTTGAGAACGTGCTCCGCGATTACGAGTGCCTTGGCCTCAATGTGATTGGTGTGGACGCTAAAGCACGTTTCTATGGTGACCTCGCTGGTGTTACCGATCCTGAACAAAAACGTAAGATCATTGGCCGCGACTTCATCCAAGTATTTGATGAGGAAGCTAAGAAGATTACCGATGCTAAATGGCTTGGTCAAGGTACGATCTACCCTGATATCATCGAGTCTATTAACCACTCTGGTAAGGTTATCAAGTCGCACCACAACGTAGGTGGTCTGCCTAAGGAGATGAACCTCAAACTCTGTGAGCCTCTCAAGCTCCTCTTCAAAGATGAGGTTCGCCGCATTGGTCGTCATATGGGTGTGCCAGAGCACTTGATTGGCCGCCATCCATTCCCAGGTCCTGGTCTTGGTGTGCGTATCTTGGGTGACATTACTCCTGAGAAAGTACGTATCCTTCAAGAGGCAGATGCTATCTATGTCAACATGCTTCGCGAGTGGAAAGATGAGAATGGTGTAGCGCTCTATGATAAGGTATGGCAAGCAGGTGCTATCCTTCTAAGTACTGTGCGCAGTACGGGTATGAAGGGTGACACACGTACCTATGAGCATCCCGTAGCACTCCGTGCCGTGTTGTCTGTAGATGCTATGACCGCCGATTGGGCACGTTTGCCATACGAGTTCATGGCTAAGGTGTCGAACGAGATTATTAATAAGGTGCAAGGTGTCAACCGCGTTTGTTATGACATCTCTGCTAAACCACCCGCAACAATTGAGTGGGAGTAATCATTTGGCAGTTAACACCTTATGGGTTTTCTCTAACGAAACAGAAAAAGCGCAGCTACTGCGCTTTTTTTGTCCTTTGCCACTATTTATTAGTTACTGAAATCTGGAAATCAAGTTATACGCTTGATAGACACCCAACTCGCCGGCTTTACTAAGGTCGGCGATTCCTTTTTGATTCTCACCTATATAGATATAGGTCAATCCGCGGTTGAAGTATGCCTCCGCGAAGTCGCTGTCGGCTGTTATGGCTTGGGTGTAGTAGGATATAGCCGCTTTGAAGTCCTGCTGAATGCAGAGCATATTGGCTTTGTTGTAATAGGCGAACGAGAAATCGGGCAAATGGTTAATGACATAGTCATAGTCGCGCATCATCAACTCAAAGTCTGCCTTATCGGTTGGTTCGCCTACGGCACGTTTGTATTCCAAGTATTTGTACCGCCAATTAGCTCGACAGAAATAGGCAAAGTATAATTCGCCATTCATCAATATGGCGCGTGTCACATCATCCAGCGCAGAAGAATAGTCTTGTACCAGGGCAAACTCAAAGGCGCGTGCTATATAGGATGCGCAGAGCAAGTCATTGTTCGTCGAACCAGGCTGTGCCATCTGCTCCAGCAGGTCAATCTGGTGCGAGAGATTGCTGATCTGCGCGAAATGCTGATTCACCATATCCGCTGTCAGTGTCATCTCTTTGGTCGTAAAGCGCAGAGGTGCAGGCAGTTGCATGCTATGGTTGTATGTATCCACAGTGGCATGCGAGTAGTTGGTCTGGCGCAATGCATCAGTGTGGTTATTGGTCGCATAGTAGGAGAGGAAGATATTGGGTTCGTTCACCACATCCGCATAGCGTTTCTGTACCGTGCCACGGGTGTCGCTATCGTATTTATTCTCCTCGTCGTTTGTCTCCTGATTTTGTGCAGCAAGTTGCGAGAACTCTTTGCGTCGGTCGCGCTGTTGGGGTTGTGAATCCGCCACTTGCATGGTCGTTTGTAGCGATTGGATACTATCCTTCTTTTGCTCCAGTTGGTATGCTTGTTGTCGCAGTTGTGTGGCTGCCTTGCCATGTCCGAGCGAGGTCTCGGCTTGGGCAGCCAAGTAGTACGCAGGCAGGAAATAGGGATAGCGGTTCATTATGGTCGTAAAGTCATCGAGAGCCTCTTGCCACTGCCTCAGTTGCAGTTGCACCATACCGCGCTGGTAATATATCTCTACCCTATCGGGTGCATAATTAATGGCTTGGGTGAAGTCCTCCAAGGCACGATTGTAGTCGCCCAGTTCCTGGCGCAACATACCTCTGTTGTAGTAGCATTGTGCATCGCGTGGTGCCAGAGCGACTGCCTTATCGTAGTCCGCGAGGGCACTGCGGTAGTTATGTTTGCGGTAGTATATGATACCACGATTGATATAGTCACCTGCCCACTTGCTACCATGTTCAATGGATTTGCTGAGTGAGGCGAGTGCCTCTTCCTGATTATCTTGCATGAGTTGAACCAATCCCAATGCCGACCAGTTAGCAGGGTTCTGCGAGTCATACTCGGTAGCGCGCGTAAAGGCGTTGAGCGCAGCTATCGTGTCGTTGCTACGTATGCAGATACTACCTTTCTCATAGTGCAGGGCGGCTGACTGTGGGTCGCGATGGAGCAAGTGGTTAATATCTTGCAGGGCAAGGTCATACTGCTCCAGCTGAGCCAGCACGTCGGCTCGCATGGCGATATAGGTTCTGTTTTCGGGGGCAAAGATCAGCGCTTCGTTGAAGTCTTGCTGCGCTTTCTCCAATTGGTCTGTCTGCCGATAAATGAATCCACGCGTATAGTACGCTCCGGGCTGAAAGGGATTGCGCATGATAGCTGCGTTGCAGTCCATCTCGGCACCAGTGTAGTCGCCCAGTTGTATCTTGGCTATGGCACGTAGGAGGTAGGGCTCGCTCAGGTAGGGTTTGAGTTTTATGACCTGATTGAAGTATTGGATACTGAGCACATAGTCATCGAAGTACAGGGCATTCCGTCCGATAGCCGTTATGCGATCGGTGTTCAGCTGCGCCATGCTCATCACGCTCATGCAACAACCCAATACTATGTACAATATCCTTTTCATAATCTCCAGCCTCTCGCCTTTAACCTATAACCTATCGCCTATAACCGTCACTTACACCCTGCCTCTGGGTCAAACCACTCGGGCACATCGAACTGCTCCTCTGCGCTATAGCCCAGTGTCTCGTCTGCATATACTTTTTGCATATATATGGACCAGATAGGCAATGCCATGTTCGCACCTTGTCCTGCGGACATATTATCAAAGTGGATACTGCGGTCTTCTCCGCCTACCCATACACCGCTTACGAGGGCTGGGGTGAAGCCCACGAACCAACCATCCGAGTGGTTCTGCGAAGTACCTGTCTTGCCACCCATAGGGGCTTTGAGTCCATAGCGGAAGCGTGCACGCACACCCGTACCGTGGTCCATCACATTGCGCAGCATGTATATCATCTTGTACGAGGTAGTCTCGCTAATGATCTCATGGGTCTTAGGCGTGAAGGTAGCCAGTATATTGCCATTGTTATCCTCAATGCGAGTGACATAGAGTGGCTCTACGCGAATACCCTTGTTAGGGAAAGTGGTATAGGCATCCACCATCTCCTTCACGCTTACCTCGCATGGTCCGAGACAAAGACTGACCACTGGGTCAAGTTGTCCTTCTATACCGAAGGAACGCATCATGCGCACCAGTTGTTCGGGGGTAAAGAGCGACATGAGGTAGGCGGTAATCCAGTTGCTGGATTTCTCCAGTCCCCAGTTGAGTGTCACCATCTCGCCTTGGTTCTTCACGTGTTCATCGCGCGGAGTCCATGCTACACCGTTGCCATCAATAAGGGTGACAGAGTCATTGACGGTGCTGTCGCATGGCCACATACCCTCATCCATGGCCAGGGTAAAGAGGTAGGGCTTAATGGTAGAACCCACTTGACGACGACCCGTTGTCACCATGTCGTATTGGAAGTGCGTAAAGTTAGGTCCACCCACGTATGCCTTCACGGCACCCGAGTGCACATCCATGGACATGAATCCGCAGCGCAAGAAGTGCTTGTTCCAACGGATAGAGTCCATAGGTGTCATGGTGGTATCTATCAGTCCGTTGTAGGAGAACACATGCATATCGACAGGCGTATTGAAGACTTTCTTTATCTCGGTCTCGCTCATGCCCTGTTTCTTGAGTGCGCGGTAGCGGTCAGTCTGACGCATAGAGCGGTTCATGATACCATCAATCTCCTCGGGGCTGAGGTCTTTGGAGAATGGAGCATATGACTTGCGACGTTTCTCGCGGAAGAAACTCTTCTGTAGGTCTTGTATATGTTCGCTGACAGCTTCCTCGGCATACTGTTGCATGCGGGTATCAATAGTGGTGTATATGCGCAGACCATCGTGATAGAGGTCGTAGGGTGTACCATCGGGTTTGTGATTCTTATTGCAGAAGCCGTAGAGCGGATTCTCCTCCCATTGGCGTTTGTCTATCTCATATTGCTGCATATTCCACTCTGAGTAGTGGCTTTTTTGGGGCTCTTTGGCGGTCAGCACTTGGCGCAGATACTCGCGGAAGTAGGGGGCAAGCCCTTGTTTGTGATCCACCGACTGGTATTTGAGTTCGATAGGCAATTGTTTGAGCGAGTCGCACACTTGCTCGGTAATGTATTCGTACTTGCACATCTGGTTGAGCACGGTGTTACGTCTATTGAGTGCATTCTCGGGGCGGCGACGGGGGTTGTACAGGGAGGGGTTTTTACACATACCCACCAGCATGGCTGCCTCTTCGAGTTTCAGTTGCGCAGGCGTAGTGCTGAAATATACCTGTGCGGCAGACTTAATGCCCACAGCGTTGTAGAGAAAGTCAAACTGATTGAGGTACATGGTGAGTATCTCCTCTTTGGAGTAGAGGCGCTCGAGCTTGGTGGCAATCACCCACTCTATGGGTTTTTGCAAGGCGCGTTCGAAGATATTATTCGCGCGTGGTGACCAGAGCTGTTTAGCCAATTGTTGGGTGAGTGTACTACCGCCACCTGCTTTGCCCAGTTTCATAATGGCACGCATGAGTGACTTGACATCCACGCCTGTATGGTCGTAGTAGCGCACATCTTCGGTAGCAATGAGTGCGTTGATCATGTTGGGTGAAATATCTGTATAATCCACGCTCACGCGGTTCTCATTGCGGTAGTATCGTCCGAGTAGTTGCATATCGGCGGATATGACTTCGGTAGCGAACTTATTCTTGGGGTTCTGCAACTCATCCAGTGGAGGCAGATAGCCCAGCCATCCCATGGTTATCATCCAGAAGAGCAATACAATGGCTATGGTTCCAGCACCGAAGAGACTCCAGAACCAAATAATGAATTTCTTCTTAAAACTTTCGTTTCCCGATACCTGTTTACCGACACCCGTTTTTTGTTTTTTATCCATAGTTTTTATATTAGATTGCACATTATACCAAATTATTCTGCAAAGTTACTACAAAATTTGCAGAAAAACAAGAAAAACGTATAAAAGTTCACTTTTCTTTGCAAAAAAGCCAAAAAAAATCCCCACTGCACTTCTGAGTGGGGATTTTGCGAACGCCCTTCGGGCTACTGTTTAGTGCTTAGAGCAGTTCTACCGAACGATTGACGAACTTAGCCAACGCTTCGCCCTTCAACTGACCTGCTGCCAACATGGCAATGTCAATCAACTGGTGAAGTTTGTCGCTACCCGCAGCATAAGCAGCATATTGCTCTTTCAGCTGCTGCTTGAGAGCTGCCAACTCCTTGGTCACATTGGTTACAGCATCTTTCTCCTCTTGGGTGAGGTCAGCATCTTTCTTGCCCTTCTGTGCCTCTTGCAGGGTCTTCTCCTCGGCTTGCTTAGCCGCAATCTGCTCCATGATAGGTGCAGTACCCTCTGCACAAGCATCAGTGATCTCTGCGAGCAATGCCTTCACCTTGTCGTTAGCGGTATTGATGACCAAGTTATATTGGTCAGGCATATTGCCGTAGAACGCCATGCCCTGTTGATGAGCCGACATCTCTTTCATACGGCGCATGAACTCGTTCTGGGTGAGGAAAACAGGAAGTGCATCTGCTGACACTGCCTCTAAACTTACTGCATAGTTGGTTTTATCGGTTTTTGGCAACTGAGATTCGAAACTGTAGCGAAGTGCATCTTCCTCACCAGCTGTGAGTTCGACTTTCGCCTTGTCTTCTTTTTGGATGATATTCTCTATGACATCAGAGTCCACACGTACAAAGCGAATCATCTGTTTCTTGCCATCAGAACCATCACCATAGCTCTTTTGCTCGAACTGCGACATAGCGTGTACATCCAGCTCGCCGTCCATCAGTAGCACATCGTAGCCCTTCTCCTTAGCACGTTGGATATAAGCGTAACTTGCATCCGTATCTTGCGCATAAAGCAGGATAAGGTCACCGTTCTTATCGGTTTGTGCCTCCTTGACCTCTGCCTTGTACTCCTCCAATGTGAAGTACTTGCTATCGATATTCTTGAGGAGCGCAAAGCCCACAGCACGATCATAGAACTTCTCATCGCTGAGCATACCGTACTGAATGAAGAGCTTGATGTCGTCCCATTTCTTCTCGAAGTCCTCGCGGTCATTGCGGAAAATCTCTGCCAATTTGTCAGCCACCTTCTTGGTGATATGGCTGGAGATCTTCTTCACATTGTTATCACTCTGCAAGTACGAACGGCTCACGTTGAGCGGAATATCGGGCGAGTCAATCACACCATGAAGCAAGGTCAGGTATTGTGGTACGATATTCTCCACCTCGTCGGTCACGAAGACCTGGTTGCAATAGAGCTGAATCTTATTGCGCTGAATATCAATATTGTTCTTAATGCGAGGGAAGTAGAGGATACCCGTTAGGTTAAACGGATAGTCCACATTGAGGTGGATATGGAAGAGTGGTTCGTCCATCTGATGAGGATAGAGTTGATGGTAGAACTTCTGATAGTCCTCATCGGTGAGGTCGGCTGGCTTGCGTGTCCATGCTGGGTTCACATCATTGATGATATTCTCCTCGCCGGTCTCTACTTGCTTGCCATCTTTCCACTCCTTCTTCATGCCAAACGCGATCTCCACAGGCAGGAACTTGCAGTACTTGGTCAGCAATCCCTCTACTGTCGCATCCTCGAGATACTGTACATACTCCTCGTTAATGTGCAGCACGATGTCCGTACCACGTTCTGCCTTGATGGTCTCCTCCATGGTATATTCAGGCGAGCCGTCGCATGACCAATGCACTGCCTTCGCATCCTCTTGGTAACTCAAAGAGAATATCTCCACCTTGTCTGCTACCATGAAAGCGGAATAGAAGCCCAAACCGAAGTGACCAATGATGGCAGCAGCATTGTCCTTGTACTTATTGACAAACTCTTCCGCACCAGAGAACGCGATTTGATTGATATACTTATCCACCTCCTCAGCGGTCATACCGATACCGTGGTCTTGTACGGTGAGGGTCTTCTTGTCCTTATTAAGTATTACGCGCACGCGAGTGTCGCCCAACTCACCTTTGGCTTCGCCTACAGAAGCAAGAGTCTTCAGTTTCTGGGTCGCATCCACAGCATTACTAATCAACTCACGCAGAAAAATCTCGTGATCTGAATACAAAAATTTCTTAATGACGGGGAAGATATTATCCGATGTTACCCCGATATTTCCTTTTTTGCTCATAAGTGTATAATAGTTTTATTCGTTTTAACAATTCTAAAGCTTATTCTACAAAATCCTTGCCAAACCATGCTCTGCCCTGCTCTACTGCCAAAATGGCAGAGTCAACATGCGCTTATTATGCTGCACCTACTTTGCAAAATCAAAATTAATACAAACTTTATGCCTTTTTCTTTGTCTATGTGCATTTTTTTTCGTACCTTTGTAGCGCCTTTGTCAAAGGCAAATATTTCGAAAAAAAATTAACTTATAAACAATTATACAAAAGTATGAAAGTAGGCGTAGTTATGGGCTCAACCAGCGATTTGGAGGTAATGACTCCCGCTATTGAGACCCTTGAGCAATTTGGTATTGAAGTAGATAAACGCGTCATCAGTGCGCACCGTGCTCCTCACGAGCTCATGAAGTGGGCAGAGTCCGCTCGCGAGCGTGGTCTGAGTATCATTATCGCTGGCGCAGGTGGCGCAGCACACTTGGCAGGTGTGATTGCAGGTTTGACCAGCTTGCCTGTCATTGGTGTACCTATTCGCAGCAAAACTCTGGATGGTTTGGATTCACTCCTCAGCATAGTACAAATGCCAGCAGGTATCCCTGTAGCCACAGTGGCTATCAATGGTTCGAAGAACGCGGCTCTCCTCGCAGTAGCTATCCTTGCCTTGCAAGACGCTTCTCTTCTCGCTCAACTTGAAGAATTCCGCAAACAACAAACAGAGAAAGTAGTTAATACCGTTATCTAATCATGGCAAACTATAGAATTTTCGTAGAAAAGCGTCCAGCATTTCAGGTAGAAGCTCGCAGTCTCAAGAACGAGCTCAACGAGAACCTTCAACTCCACCTGCAATCGCTCCGCTACATCAATGTGTACGACCTCTTTGGTTTTACACCTGAGCTCCTTGAGCAATGCCGCTACAGCGTCTTCGGCGAGACCGTAACCGACACGGTATCGGATGAGTGCGACCTCACCGGCAAGAAGTACCTTGCTGTAGAGTACCTCCCAGGTCAGTTCGACCAGCGCGCCTCTTCGGCTGTGGACTGCGTGCACCTCATCGACCCAAATGCTGAGGTAGAGATTCGCTCCAGCCGTCTCCTTGTCTTTGACGAGCAACTCACCAACGATGAACTCGACAAGATCCGCCACTACTACATCAATGCCGTAGAGTCACGCGAGAAAGACCTCTCTCAACTCTCGCAGAACCAGACCGCGGATGTCAAACCGCTCGCTCAGCTCGATAGTTTTATCTCTATGCCACGCGAGGAGTATGCGGCATTCTGCAAAGAATGGGGTCTGGCGATGAACACAGACGATCTGCATGAGGTAGTCACCTATTTCCAAAAGGAGCAACGCAATCCTACCGAGACCGAACTCCGAATCCTCGATACTTACTGGTCTGACCACTGCCGTCACACCACTTTCACCACGATCCTCGAGTCCATTAAGATTGATGACTCCTTCGTGAAAGACGAGATTGAATCCACCCTCGGTATGTTCCACGATATCCGTGCTGAACTCGGCCGCACAGAGAAACCGCTCTGCCTCATGGAGCTCGCTACCATCGGTGCGCGTTACCTTCGTAAGAAAGGCCTTCTCGACGATATGGAGGTCAGCGAGGAGAACAACGCTTGCTCTATCTTCATCGATGTAGATGTGGATGGCAAGACCGAGAAATGGCTCCTCCAATTCAAGAACGAGACCCACAACCACCCAACCGAGATCGAGCCTTTCGGTGGCGCAAGTACCTGTCTTGGTGGTGCTATCCGCGACCCACTATCTGGTCGTGCTTATGTCTATCAAGCTATGCGCGTAACGGGTGCAGGCGATATTTATAAGCCAGTAGCTGAGACCATGCCTGGCAAACTGCCACAGCAGATTATCTCTCGCAAGGCAGCCGCTGGTTACTCCAGTTATGGCAACCAAATCGGTCTGGCTACCACCCATGTGCGCGAGATCTTCCACCCATCCTATGTAGCTAAACGCCTCGAGGTAGGTGCCGTGGTAGGTGCATCTCCAGCAAGCAACATCCGCCGTGAGAGCCCTGCAGCAGGCGATATCATCCTCCTCCTTGGCGGTCGCACAGGTCGTGATGGCGTAGGTGGTGCTACAGGTTCATCCAAAGAGCATACAGAGGCATCCCTCGAGACCTGCGGTAGCGAGGTACAAAAAGGTAACGCACCTGAGGAACGCAAACTCCAACGCCTCATGCGTCGCCCTGAAGCTACTCGCCTCATCAAGAAGTCCAACGACTTCGGTGCAGGTGGTGTCAGCGTGGCAATTGGCGAGTTGGCTGATGGCTTGGATATCTACCTCGACCGCGTGCCTACTAAGTATAGCGGTTTGAACCCTACCGAATTGGCTATCAGCGAGTCACAAGAGCGTATGGCAGTGGTCATCGAGGCCAAAGACCGTGCCGAGATGGAGCACTATTGCCACCTTGACAACATAGAATACACCCATGTGGCAGATGTCACCGATAGCGGTCGCATGCGTCAGTTCTATAAGGGCGAGCTCATCGCCGACCTCACCCGCGAGTTCATCGACAGCGCAGGTGCTAAGCACTTTGCTTCTGCTGCTATCTTGCCTGTAGAGGAGAAGAACCCATTTGCACAAACCGTAGAAGGGGCTACCCTCGAGGAGAAAATGCTGAAGGTTATGTCCAATGCCAATGTCACCTCACAAAAGGGTCTGATCGAGAACTTCGATGCCACTATCGGTCGTAGTACCGTACTCATGCCATTCGGCGGCAAAACACAACTCTCTGAGACACAAGTCAGTGTGCAGAAACTCCCAACCGATGGCTATACCAATACTGCTTCAGTCATGGCGTTTGGTTACAACCCATTCATTGCTGACTGGAGCCCATACCACAGCGCTGCATACGCAGTCGTAGAGGCATGTACCAAGGTCGTAGCAGCAGGTGCGGATTATAGTAAGATGCGCTTCTCTTACCAAGAGTATTTCGAGCGTATGAGCAGCGAGCATGCCTATGGCAAACCACTCTCTGCACTCCTCGGTGCACTCAAGATGCAAGTGGCTTTCGGTTTGCCAAGTATCGGCGGTAAAGACTCTATGTCAGGTTCTTTTGAGCATATCAGCGTACCTCCTACCCTCATTGCTTTCGGTATCACAACCGTGCCAGCTGATAAGGTAGTTTCTACTGATCTCAAGAAGGCGGGCAACAAGTTGTATCTCATCAAGCACAACGCATTGGCAAACTATATGCCTAATGTAGAGCAACTCAAAGAGAACTGGACTTATACTACCAATGCTATCCAAGAAGGCAAGATCTGCGCGACATACGCTATTGGCTTCGGTGGTATAGCTGAGGCTTTGGCAAAGATGAGTTTCGGTAACGAATTGGGCGTCAATGTCCAAATCGCAGAGAACGAACTCTTCGACTATAACTACGGTTCTATCCTCGTAGAAGCGACCTGCGATCTAACTTCTAACAGCGAAAGCGGTCTAACTTCTAACAGCGTAGCGATCCAATACTTGGGTGAAGTCACCGACGGAACCCACCTCGTTATCAATAACGAGCGCATCTCCCGAGAGGCATTGCTCCACGCTTGCTGTGGTCAGTTCGACAAGATCTATCCATCCGCAGTACCTGCGCAGCATCAAGCATTGATGCCAGCAGATACCTTGCCTTTAACCTCTATCCTTTCGACTTTAACCTACAAGGGCGAAGCCGTTGAGCATCCGTTGGTTTATATACCGGTCTTCCCAGGCACCAACTGCGACTACGACTCTGCCAAGGCATGGCGTAAGGCAGGTGCAGAGGTGGAGACTACTATCTTCCGCAACCTCACGGGCGAGGATGTCCTCTCGAGTATCGATGAGATGGTAGAGCATATCAACCGCTGCCATATCCTTATGTTTGCGGGTGGTTTCTCTGCAGGTGACGAACCAGACGGCAGTGGCAAGTTCATTGCCAGCGTGATCAACAACCAAAAGGTCGGCGCAGCTATCACAGCCCTCATCGATCGCGGTGGTCTGATCCTCGGTATCTGCAACGGTTTCCAAGCATTGATTAAGAGCGGATTGTTGCCTTACGGCAAACTCGGTATGGTGACTCCAGACTCTCCAACTCTGTTCCGCAACGATATCAATCGCCACATCTCGCAGATGGTAACTACTACTGTAGCCACCACCGCCAGCCCATGGCTACGCAGTATGCAAGTGGGTGATACTCACAGTATTGCAGTCAGCCACGGAGAGGGTAAGTTTGTGGTGAACGAGGCATTGGCGAAGGAACTGTTCGAGAACGGACAAGTGGCATTCCGCTATGCTGATCCTATGACGGGAGAAGCAACGATGGAGGCACCACACAACCCTAATGGCTCGTACTATGCGATTGAGGGTATCATCTCCCAGAACGGTCAGATCCTGGGTAAGATGGGTCACACCGAGCGCTGGGAAGAGGGCGTGTTCACCAATATCGCAGGCAACAAGTGCCAACCTCTGTTCGACAATGCAGTGGCATACTTTAGAAAGAAGTAATAACAAGAACGCCCTACGGGCTGTTAGATATTAGACCGTCCTGTGGACTGTTAGAACGCCGATCTGCGGCTGAGAGATTTCTAAGAGTCTAACTTCTAACAACGCAGTGGTCTAACTTCTAACAGCCGAAGGCGATCAAAAATAAAAATAAATAATAATGGCACAACATTATGAGGCAGCCGGCGTAAACCTCGAAGCCGGATACGAAGTAGTAAGTCGTATTAAATCGCATGTAAAAAGCACCAACCGCTTTGGCTCTATGGGCAATATCGGTTCATTTGGTGGAATGTTCGACCTCTCGGCACTCAACATCAAGGAGCCTGTTCTCGTGAGCGGCACCGATGGTGTAGGTACCAAACTCAAACTCGCTTTCGCGATGGACAAGCACGATACCATCGGTATTGACGCTGTGGCTATGTGTGTGAACGATGTGTTGGCACAAGGCGCTGAACCACTCATTTTCCTCGACTATGTGGCTATCGGTCACAACATCCCTGAGAAGGTAGAAGCTATCGTGGCAGGTGTGGCAGAAGGTTGCCGCCAAGCAGGTTGCGCACTCGTAGGTGGCGAGACCGCTGAGATGCCAGGTATGTACGGCGATGGCGAATACGATATCGCAGGTTACACCACAGGTGTAGTGGAGAAATCTCAGCTCATCGATGGCAGCAAGGTGGCTGTAGGCGATGTACTCGTAGGTATCTCTTCTTCTGGCGTGCATAGCAACGGCTTCAGTCTCGTGCGCAAGGTGGTTAGCGATGCAGGTCTTGACCTCCACACCGTTTACCCAGCGCTCAGCGCTGATAAGAAACTCGGCGAAGTGCTCCTCACTCCAACTCGCATCTATGTGAAGCAAGTGCTGGAGGTGATCCACAACTGCGATGTGCACGGCGTAGCGCATATCACCGGTGGTGGCTTTGACGAGAACATCCCCCGTATCTTGAAAGAGGGTCAAGGCTTCAGCGTAACCGAAGGCTCATGGGAGATTCTTCCAGTGTTCCAATGCTTAGAGAAGTGGGGTAATATCCCTCACCGCGAGATGTTCAACATCTTCAACATGGGTATTGGTATGGTGATTGCTATGCCAGCGGCAGACGCAGAGAAAGCCATCGCTATCCTCGCTAAGCACGGCGACAAAGCGCAAATCATCGGTAAAGTCATTGAAGGCGCAAACGAGATCATTTAATTAGTAATTCAAATTTTTTAAGGTATAAAAAAGATATGGCAAAAAGAGCTCTTGTCAGCGTAAGCGACAAATCAGGATTGGT
>JBGVEG010000160.1:0-175099 GCA_045119955.1 Paludibacteraceae bacterium | reverse complement strand
TCTACGTCCTCGCAATGATAGTATGCGGCTGCACTTACGGTTGCATCACCATTCAAATCGTTGGTTGCCTTGAAGGTTGCTGAAGATTGGTTAGCATGTACCTCAGAGAAGTCAAGCTTGTACCAGTTACCCTCTTTGAGTTGTGACAACTTAACATCACTCCAATCCAATGCAATTGCATTCTCACAATCCTCACCAGTTACTGTAATATCGGTAACTTGTACGTAGAGGACAGAAGCATGACCAATCACGTCGGTGAGTTCCTTGTAAGATACCTCACGCTCGCCTACATGACCTTGTACCAATTTCTTGGTTGCCTCACCCATTGCATCTACGTCCTCGCAATGATAGTATGCTGCTGCACTTACGGTTGCATCACCATTCAAATCGTTGGTTGCCTTGAAGGTTGCTGAAGATTGGGTAGCGTGTACCTCAGAGAAGTCAAGCTTGTACCAGTTACCCTCAACCAGTTGTGACAACTTAACATCACTCCAATCCAATGCAATTGCGTTCTCACAATCCTCACCTGGGCAGTTCTCAATCAAGTGCAGAGTTACAATGCTATCGCAACCATCGGTCTTGCTGAGAACTTGTTTATAGTCGCCTGCCTTGGTGTAAACCTCTTTATTCCATGTGAACGACTCACAGAAATATGCAGTAAACTCTGTCTCAACATCCTCGCACTCATCAGTAATTTCGCAATCCTCTGTCAAGTGCATTGTCACGATACTATCGCAACCTGTCACAGCAACGAATCTTTGTTCATAATCTCCTGCCTTAGTATAGATAACACCATTCCAATTGTATTGCTCACAGAATGTAGCATCAAACTCACCATATACAGTTACGCACTCTGGATCTTGTGGGCACTCCTTGGTCAAGTGCAAAGTCACGATGCTATCGCAACCACTTGCCAATGGGAAGGATTGAATATAATCACCTGCTACTGCATATTCTGCGCCGTTCCAAATATATGGATTCTCGCAGAACTTAGCACTAAACTCTGTATTAACATCCTTACACTCTGGGGTTGGAGGTATAACTGGCTCGCACTTTTCTTCCATGTGCAATGTTACGATACTATCGCAACCATCGGTCTTAGTAAGTGTAGCCTCGTATGTACCAGCTTTAGAGATAGTAATACCATTCCAAACTACTGGTTCACAGAAATTACCATACACTTCTGTATATGCATTCTCGCACTCATCTACAGCAGGACAATCCTCTGTGAGAATCAAAGTAATGATGCTATCGCAAGCATTAACAGTTTTGATAGTCTGTTGATATGTACCAGCAGCAGTATAGATTTGACCATTCCAGTTGAAAGAATCGCAGAATTTAGCCTTAGTTGTGTCACCATATACAGTTACACATGGGTCTGGATCTGGGGTACCACAGTTCTTAGTCAATACGAGAGTAACGATGCTATCGCAACCATTAGCAGCTACGTATTTTTGATAATAGGTGCCCTCTGTGCTATATGCGATGCCATTCCATGTGTAAGCTTCATCGCAGAATTTAGCCCAGGTAGTATCACCATAGATAGTCTCACATGGAGTATCTGGAGTATCTGGAGTTACAGGGATAGTATCAATAGCAATGAACTTCACGAACATGCAGCATTGTTTCTCATTAACCAAAGCAGCAAACTTGTCGTGGGCTACTTGTACTCTTCTCATGCCAGCCAGCACATTGTTCTTGTGTGTAGCTACAGGAGTAGCGTCTTGGCAGTGAGCATAAATCTCAGAAACGATTCCAACGGTATCGTTGTGAACATCGTTATTAACGAAGAAGTTGATTACATTTTGGTTATACAAACCTGTAATATCCAACTTGTAGAGTGTATTCAACTCTATATCAGACAATTTCACCATCTTCCAATCCAATACAGGAACGTCTGCACACTCTTCTGGGCAGCAAGGCTCATCTATTGTTGGATCATCTGGATTGATGATTCGCTCGTCATTTACGCACACTGTCACATCGCCTGTTGCGTGGAAACGTGCATAGCAAGACAAGTTGCTCAGATAATCGCTATACTCTTTGACCATCTCAGCCACCTTCTCAGGTTTAACGCTTACGATGACAGAATCCAACGCACCAATCTCATATTTCTCAACCATTGAGATCAATGATGGACATGTTGGAGAAACCTCTGCGCTAACGATCACAGGATAATCGCTATTGTTGTACAGAGCAACGGTGATTGGCTCTTTGCTATTCAATGGAGTATTTACATCCACCTTATACCAAGCACTTTGGTTAGCAACCAAGTCAAAGCAGCCCTTCCAATCAAACTCTTGTGCATTATCACAAGCGTCTTCTGCCTTCATGTCGATGCTGAATGCAAATGGATTGTTTGCGGTCAATTGCAACATAAACTCAGTCACATCTGGGTCAATGAGTTTGCGTGCTACTTGGAAGAATATGCGTGGAATGCGTACTGCAAACTCACGGTTGTGGAGGTGTTGTCCTAAAATGTGAGCTGGGATCTTTGCCTTAGCGTGGGTCAAGATACCATATTTGCAATCTACTGTTACACCAGCGGTGAAGGTGATGGCATTTGAGCTCAAGTTCTCGAAAGTAAAACGAGGAGCTTTACCCATATCCTCCAACAAGTCGTTAGAGAACTTATACCATGTTGTACCAGCATTGTGTACATAGCGCTCACCGGTCTTCACCTCTACGTGATTGATACAATCGATAGGCTCCTCTACTACTGCATCAATAGTAGCAGCACCCATGATGATTGCCTCTTCTGCTACCACACCTACATAGATATTGTCAATAGGTTGAGCAGCCATAAAGCTATAGTCAATCACTTTATCTACGCTCATACCAGGATAGATAGGCATGATCATAGGCATGGTCAACTTAGCAGGGCAGTCGATTGAAACCACTGAAGCCACCCACACGATAGTGTTAGTTGGGTTGGTGAAAGTGAGTTTAATATGTTTACCAGAATCTTTAACTTTGGTAATATCAATGTCATACCATTGTGCTACGTTAGGAGTGAGGGTTGCACCCTTGTTCCAATCAAAGGCGATCAAGTCCTCGCGCAAGCAAGGGTTGGTGGTAGCATTCACAACGTCCAAACCGAAACCGAGCTCTTGGTCAGCATGAATCTCCAGATATACATCCTTAGAATCCACTTTACCATAGAGGCGCTCCAGACGAGACAACTCGTTGAGCAGACGGCCAACAATGTTTGGAGCTACCAGACCCAAATCAAAACCTGCAGGGATTGGCAATGTCACCTTAGTACCTGTTGTATATTTGCAATCAGGAACCATACCGATGGTCACATGAGCAGTTTGGCTGCCCTTGTTAGCCAAATAGAGACTTGAGTAGTCTGCTTGGCTCTCCAACCAATCCAAAGAAAGTTTGTACCATTGGGTTGTACCCGCAGCTTGGGTATACTCTACGCCATGTTGTGGGTCAATAGCGGTGAGACAAGGAGTTTGATCCTCAGCCAAAGCGCTCTTAACAGAGGTAGCCACCTCAATAGTTGCGGTAGATGTCACACCCACTTTGATGCTTCTTGAAGGTACAAGACGCAAGATTTGGTAGTCAATCACTTGACTTCTTTCAAAACCTGCAGGAACTGGGATTGGCAATGTGTGAATCTCGTTGTTCAAGATGAACGAAACGGCCAACACTGCGGTCTCATTTGCATAGTTCTTGAAAGAAACTTGCAAGTGTTGTTGGTTGTTTTTCACAGAAGTAATGTCCACCTCATACCATTTGGTAGAGAGCGCATCTTGCTTAACGCCCTTGTTCCAGTCGATTTCTTCAAGGTGGGTCAAAACCTCTTGTTGAATAAACTCAGCCTCTGTGGTGTACACATTAGCAGCCAACATTACCTTTTGGTCTGATTGCAGAGACAAACTCAAATTCTTGATTTTGTCTGCGTAAGCAGAAAGACCATAAGTTTCCAAGAGAGTGTTAATCATCTCTTTTGGGAACTCAAAACGGTAGTAATCACCCGCAGCGATAATGGTATCAATGCCACTCATGTTAGCATCGTAACCTTGCACTGACATATCAATATGTACAGTGGCGGCCTCGTCTGCGAGGTTTGTCAAATACAGGACTAAGTACTTAGCATCATCTACAGGAGTCATATCCACGTCGTACCACAACGCTTCAGAAGACTCATGGACGTTGCCATTAGCCCAATCAAAGTCAATAGCATTGGCTTTGCTTGTACCATCACCCAGACCAATAGCCATCATGGCTACAGACATCATGAGAGTAATGGCGGATAGTAAAATTTTACGCATCACTTTGATTTTTAATTGTTAATAAATATTGTTAGTTTTATTTGATTCATATATGCACCTTGATTCAAGGTACAACAATACACAATAAATCAGGCTGCAAAATTACAACTTTTTTTTCAATTGTGCAAAAAAAATCACACTTTTTTCTTAAAAATCAGCATTTTATGCTATTTTTTCACTTTTTTATGCTTCTATATTCGACACCTTATTATTAATCACATGCACGTACGCGTATGCGCGCAGGCGCGAGTCTACAGTTTCGTTGTGGTAATAGGTGATTAGTAGGTTAGTTGACTATCATCATAGGCACAAAAGAAGGATGGGGCTATCCCATCCTTCAATCCTTACCTATAAGCCAATCGCCAATCGCCAACCGCCTAAAATCTCGCGCCAGTCAAGGTATAGCGTACACCGTCGCGCAAGATATAGATCATGCCATTATTGCCGAGCACGAGGCGGGCGTTGGATGTAGGCGCGGTGATATTGTCGCAGCCAGTTATGGTATTTTGCACTTCGGACAAGCGGATTCGTGCAGCCGAACCTGTAGATAGGAATTGCAAGTACAGATTTTCTTCACCACCACGCATTTTATTGAGTAAGTCGTTAGGCAACTCGTATGGACTATCGGGCATAATCATGGTAGACGCCACCACCTCACCATTGGCGCAATCGCCTTTTCTGATGATTAATTCAGCAGGATATTCGGTTTGGAACCACTCCACTTTCAAGCCATTCTCTGCTGGAATTTCAGATGGAGCAAGTGCATAAACGTTGTCCATATCAGAAGACACAAATACCATATTGCGGAGAAGCGGCAAGCAATCCTCGCATGTGGAATTAGGACCTTGGTTGTAAGGACAGCAGATGAAACGACTCACTTTTCCCACTTCGGTAGGCATAATACCAATACGGATACCCATGCGACCGTCAACGCCATTTTGCTCCATGAGTTCCTTGATAGAAGAAGGTTCCACGTCGCGTGCTTGGTTACTTTTCACTACCACCTCTTTGTAGAATCTTGCCGATTCATCATTGTGGCAGTTTTGCATAACGACCATTTTTACGTCGCAATCGGAATAGAGGTATGCAGAGCAACCATCCAACATGATACTCGATGAAGACTTATACCATGTGGTATCTGTGACAGTGATGTCGAATGGCAGACCACCGATTCTATTTTTCTTGATTTGAAATTCGCAGTCGCAGTAATAGGAAGGATAACCGTTCTTCAGTTGGTCCTTCAAACAATCTTCTTCTGTATTCCATTGCTGCGCAAAGGTTGGCATTGCCATCATGGCAGCCAAGATCATAGTGTAAAATTTATTCATACGTTTGTTATTATTAATTTCTGTGCAAAAGTACTACTTTTTTGTCAATCCTGCAAATATTTTGCGAGAAAAACGCATTTATGCAAGAGAAATCGCAGAAAGTTATCTTTTCTGCGATTTTTCTCTATTACATCACCTCTCACTTTGTCTGCTTAGATTTAACCATTTGGGGAACCAACTCACCAATGCTGCTGGACAGCTCAAGAGTCCTTCATTAAACTGCAAGTTGAGCATGGAGAAACGCATTCGGTACTTAGGATGATACTTTTCGGTATATACACTTAGGCTGCGCCCACTGATATTATTCTCTGCTTTTACTTCAATGGGTATAATTTCAGTTCCCCATTGAATAATATATTCTACCTCCGCTTGGCTTTCGGATGTCCAATAATAGGGGAACAGATCAGCAGACATAGATACCAAAGATTGTAGCACTGCATTCTCCGCCATTGCCCCCTTAAACTCCTTGTATCCAGAAACTTCTCCCAATATGGCATCTACGGGCAGTTTTGCTAATCGGCGCAACAGGCCTGTATCACAAGCATATAGTTTGAAGGCTCCTACATCCTCATAAGCAGATAGGGGCAAACCTGGCCGCGTGCAATTATTCACACGATAGACTATCCCCGCATCTTCCAACCATAGCAAAGCATCCTCATAATCTTTGCTACGTGCCCCTTTCTTTAGTAGTTTATATACAAATTTTCTATTCTCTTTACTCAATTGCGATGGCAAACTGTGCCATACCGAACGGATGCGTGGTATGTCACGTGCCTGCGCATATTTAGCAAAATCTAACTCATACAGGTCTAATATATCTTGCAAAGCTTGCTCCACGACCTGCATGCCTTTGCCCTCTAATAACGCATTGACTACTTCGGGCATTCCACCACAAACCAAGTACCGTTGATACTCCAATCGCAATTTATTCAGAATAATGGTTGGTAAATGTTTGATTTCATTTACACCTTCTATATATTGGTATGTTGCATTATCTGCCGCATAAAGAAACTCCCGAAATGAGAGGGGATACATTCGCATAATCTGAACTTTGCCTACGGGCACAGTCATCTTGCGTTGTTTGACGGCTACTCCTAACAGCGATCCTGCGGCAATAATATGCCATTCTGGAGCATCTTCATAAAAATACTTTAAGGCATTGAGCGCGCTTTCACACTCTTGTATCTCATCAAAAATCAGCAACGTTTCACCAGCAATCAAAGGCACGTTGGTATATAGAGCTAACTCCTTCAGTATGCGGTCTGGCGACTTGCTATCCTGAAATGCACTTGTTAATTCCGGTTGGCGGTCAAAATTAAATACAGCATACTGTGAAAAATGGCGTTTCCCAAATTCTTCCATTGCCCAAGACTTGCCTATTTGTCGCGCTCCCTTTAGCAAAAGAGGCTTTCGCTGCTCTGCATTTTTCCATGCAAGAAATTGATTTAGAATCTCTCTATTAATTTGCATAATTCCAAAGCATTTTTTTAGGGAATCTTACAGGAGTTCCCTTAAGTATTCATTAATAACCAGCACAACGAAAACACTATTAAGTGCACTTTTGTGTCATTTTTAGCACTTTTCGGGACTTAATAATGATTTTCGGTGCAAAAGTACTACTTTTTTGTCAATCTTGCAAATATTTTGCGAGAAAAACGCATTTATGCAAGAGAAATCGCAGAAATTCCTTGTTTCTGCGATTTCTCTCTATTTTCTAACTGCTCTCAGCGAGCCCATGACCCATTGCCAATCACCAATAGCCCATAGCCCATAGCCCATAGCCAATACCCCTCGGCTAAGCCCCTCCTTTTAGGGAGGGGTTTGGGGTAGGCCCTTAGTGCAGTATCTTATGCACTTCGTTCTCGCCAGTAATGACATATACGCCAGTGGTTGGTAGGGCGACATCCACTGCGGTTTGTACCATGCCTGAGTAGATGATTGCACCTGTCGCCGACATCACGCGCACCTGTTGTGGCTCAGCTACTGCAATATTTACACCCGCTACCGTTGCAGTAATGAAGAGGTCATTGCCACCACCTACGGTTGGGATATTGCCACCTTGATTTACATCAGTAGAGGTATTCTCCTTGCCGTAGATAATCTCACCTGTACGCATCACATTTCGTGCTGGCATACCTGCATTAGATGGTATATCAGCAATCAGGAATGACACAGTAGGTTGTACCGTTTGATAACGTGTTTGAGTGCCGACTTGTCTTGTATTATTTTTAAAGTTCTCTCTACCCATCTCAGCCGAATATGTATAAACCTTAGCGTCAATAGCATTATAACTTGTCATCAAGGCAAATGTACTATTACCAGTTAGCACGGCAGCGGAACCATTACCTGAAGCAGCAGGAGCGAATAACAGCTCATGATATTTAGAACCTTTGATGGTATGAGGATTGTTGGATGTCGCTTGTGTACTCTCGAAGATCAAGAACTTACCTGACCAATAATCCCAGTAGTCACGTACAGCTGACAATTGAGGTAATCCGTTTGCATCATAGATTATTTTTCCTTCCGCGTCCTTCAGCACATCGCAACCTGTACAATATGGGAAGAGCATTGAATACGTTTGACCTTGGTGCATTAAGATTTCACCCTCTGCCACTTCACCTACGACTTCCCATTGTGTATCAAATTTATCGCCATTGCGTGTCCATTTTCCAGTATTATGGTAGAGATAATAGTTAGCAGTAAAGAAGTTATTGCCATTGTAGTGCTCCAACTCTATTTTTCCACGCGTTTTCTCTTTTTTATCTACATACAGAGCCCACCCTTCGTAATCTCTGTGTATTTCCTCAAATGTCTTATCACGACCTAACGCCATGGTCACACCAAAGAAGGCTGCAAAGTCAGCATTATGCTTCGCTTGCTCCAGCAAGACACTCTGACGCTTATTAAGGATAGTCGTGTTACCATCCTCATCCGTCACTTCCTTCAGTGGAGTTGCAGCCAATTTAGCTTCTTCGTAAGCCTCTACGATATACAATTTCTCCACGTTGAATGGTGCGGTGAATGTCATCCAAGTATCAGCCGTAGTGGGGACAACATAATATATCTTTTCAGTTATCGTATATTCCTCACCAGTAATCACCGTATTATCTTCTTTATCTACCGTTTCAATATAGTTTTGGTATTCTTCACCCACATAACTTGGTGGAATATAGAGATAATCTTGACCTAACTGACCCGAAGTAGGATCTTTCACTGGTGCTTTGTAAGAATATACACGGTCCTCTCCAAAACCAGTTCCTGCCGAAATCACATTACTGATATTCTCATCTATCTGACAATAGAGAAGATATTTATTTTCTTCATTAGGAAGAATCATTGTTTCTCCACCTACTGTACCACCGTATGACATATATTCTGCCGAAATCTCTGTCATACATGCTTTCCAAAAGTTAATCTTCTTATCCACTTCAGGTTTCACAGAGGATTCTTCTTTGGTTGTAAACCAGAAATTGAGATAGTCATCACTGGTATCGGCTGTTCCATTGGTATTTGGTGTTACACTCTCTGCTTGATAACCAGCAGGAATATCTGTTGGTTTTACCAACCCCACTTCATTAGGTTCACCGAATCCGCCACGAGGTGCAGTTTGTCCAGCTTCGACAGTAGCTTTAATCTTAGGATATTTGTAGATACCCAATGGATTACCGTTTCTGGTAGGAGCGCCACCCTTGGATGTTACATCTTCACATGCACGCATCATACAATGCGAGCCACCATATACAAAGGTATTAGTAGGTGTACGCAAGCAGGAGGTGGTAGTCAGATCCTTGCCATTCGCATCGGTATCCATCAAGTAGTAATCTCTATACTTAATATCTACCGCCATAGGAATGACTGTAGTGGTTCCATCATAGAAGTTGACCGTACCACCCACATCATCTGTACCAATACCGTATGCCATTGGGAATCCTGCCATTAGACCAGAGCGGAAAGAAATGGCGAAGGTTGTCTTGTAGTTAGGACTGACTACCGCAGCATTTTGCAGCTCCACTTGTCCACCCTTGAAGTTAACAATCGTATTGGCATTACCCAGGTCAATAGAAGGTGCATTATTTACTTGTTTTTGCAAACTTAAGTAGCCATTTGTACGTTCAATCTTTGAATAGTCTGAAGCATCCGTTGGCCATTTATCATCGAACGTAAGGGTTGTCTTAGAGTTGGCCATGTGTTTAGTTTCTGCCAAGTGTATCTGTATAGGAGATGACACATTGTATGCGCGCATACCTTGCATAAGTTCGAAGAAACAGCCGTAGTTACTCTTGAACATATTGTTGCGACGGGTATGGATAGTCACATCAAACGAGCCAGTCTGGTCGTTGTCTTGGTTTTCAAACACCAACACGCCACCCGAACCACGCACGTATCCTTCGGAGAATGCTTGTCCATCGTAACGACCGCTGAAAGCACGACCTTCCAATGTCTTATGACGACTATAGATATAACAATCCTCCAAATAAATATCCAACTTCGCATTATTTACACCCTGGAAGTACCAAACACCCTCATCCTCTTTGGTATAACCTGTGGTAGCGTATGGACAGAAACCTGTAATATATATTCGAAGTTGTTGTCCACTGGCTATTGGTAATGAGGAAATAGCCTTATTCGCCGTGTTCACATTTTCCTCCATCATCCAAAACTTATAGGAACCTCCATCATTGTAATATATGTACATCGGTGTCTTAGCATTGCTACCAGTAGTGGTTGTTGGCGTAGTGATATTAGTAGTACCGTCTGTAGTCGTTGTCTCACCATAGATAATAAGGTAGTCGAATAGCGGTTTATCGCTGCTATCATAAGTGCTTGATAAATCTACTTTACGATGCTCTGTAGATTTTTCTACCTCATCTTTGAGTCCATAAATACCCTCAAATTTACCATCCAAAGTATATCCATTTTTAACACCTGTGTATATAATCTCCTCTTCTGTCAAGCCTGCTTTTGTACCCACCAACGGCACAGTTGCCAATGTTTCAGTAGTGCCATCCACCTCAGTGGTAAATGTGATATTACCAAAGTCAGTAGCTTGCGAAGCATCCCAGAAGACTTTGAATGAAATTGCTCCGACTACATCTTCACCAAAGACGTCATCAATGTCATTGGCATCTAATTCGAATGTGGTTGCAGGAGTTTTAGAACCATACGACAATGTAAAGTGCTCATTATCGATGGCAACTGAGAGGTTTGTAAGGTTTACAACAGTCAAGTTCAAATCTTTACCTACCGTCACATCACCTACATACTTATTTGCATCCGTAAGTTCTAATTCTTCTGGATTAGGGATTGCACTTTGGTCGCTGAGGATATTTACCTTGGTCATTTGCACTACCTCTTCACTTGTTCCTACATACGTAACGCTTACATAATGTGAAGTGTAATCCAACGTTTGTTTTAGTTCACCATTTTCCATGGTAGCTTCCACCTTAACAGGATTCAATGATGTTGCATCTACACCTTCTTCTATTAACCAATCTGTTGTTGATGTAGCCACTACAGGCACAAAACTGATAAAACTTGGCGCACCCTCAAAAGCAAATGTTACAAAAGGTCGTTCCACTTCTGTATTTGTCTTATTTTGCATCTTGACCGCATATTGTGCAGCATCCCACTCGGTATTTTTGTATGCAGTTGTCACAAAATGGAAACGTTTTGCAGGATCTATTCCTTTTTCTAATTGGATTGGTAATTTTTGAGGGAAACGATAAGTTTCAATATCCACTTGTGCATGTCCTCCCTCTTTGTGTTCAACAGATACAGATGCTGCAAACTCAGAGGTTGCTTTACTGGAAATGGTAAGGTCTATCTCTTTGTACTCTCCTGCAATTGTAGGTTCTAATTTGTTCGGTGATACTATGATATTGCTACCATCAGAACTAATCATATACAACGGTTTGTCACTGTTATTTACATAGGTTGCCTTAACAGTTCTTACAGTCGGATTGTTTACTGGGTCTTCAGCAATAGGCATATACAATATCTTTGGCTCCAATCGTACACGATTCAATGCAGTCAAACATAAAGAAGAAAATGCAGTAGCATCAACTACGGTAAACTTGACATATTTTGTCGCAGGTGCAAGTTCTACTTGATAATTTTGCCCCTCTACTATCGTATTGAAAAATACAGTACCAAATGATATACCATTTTCGCTCTGTTCAACAGTTAATCTAGTATTAGCTGTAGGTGTAAATGATAGAATATCGGGAACACCAACAAATGTCATTGTCCAAGAAGCACCTGCAGCAATATCTATCGTATTTGGATTATTGGCAGTATTGTAATTAACGCCATTGTCTGTAGCAGCATAATTAACAGCCGTAAATTTACGTTCATTATCTACACATAATGGCAACTGTGCAGGACTTGCATAGATATTGGCAGTAAAAGTTGTGGTAGGATATGCAGCGTGCGTATCACTTTCCTCTTGACTAAATTCAAATGTAGCCACATACTCATTATCGCTCGCATTCTGATTTACTTCAGCCGTTTTTGCATTGGCATCGAAACTCATCACATTAGCAGGTGTAACTGCACCACCATTCTTTCTGGTAATTGATTTCAACTTTAGTGTATAGTTACCTTGACTATTGCTTTTAATTGGGTTATCATAAGAATAGCCAAAATACATATCACTCCAGTTCCATTGTACGATAGGCTCACATTTAATGATATTAGCGGTGCAAACCACATTGGCTCCATCCAAGCCTTGCTCAAGGTCAATATCCTGTGTTACCATGATTATTGGCATAGTTGATGTAGGAATAGTATTTGCCGTCACCACAAATGGTTTTTGAGAGGTACCATCACCTTCAAGTTTAAGAATTGGAGACTCAGAAGTTCCATTATTGTCTATAGTAACTTCTAATGAATTTTTATTAGCCGTCAATCCGTCAAATGCAAGTGTAATAGGTACATTCACACACATATTCTCCAAAGCAGTTATACAATCATCCGTTAACCTCAATTTGTTAGGAGCAAGGTTTTTACCTTCAGCATTTACAACCATTTTTACTTCCTCCGTATTTGTCAATTCAGTACCGTTGGCATCTGTATATGTAGCAGTAAGGGTGATTGTCGCTGATTGAGGTCCCGCTGTTGTTGGTGTAAAAGCAATCTTTGCATTGGACAATGCGTCGCGCCCCTCTCCAAAGGTGAATGCAAACTGACTATTATTAGACACTGATTTCCAAGAAAGACTTTGATAGTATTCACTTTCTGTATCATTCATGAGGGAGGTAACATTGCCTTGTATGGTGCTAATTTGGAAATCGCTTCCCGCTGTTACATATTTGCTCGAACCTATGTAGGTCATTGGCATATCAACAGGAGAACTTGCAGAGAACTTAGGCGTATAATCCTCCGTTGCAGTAATTATCGTCGAATAGATCTTACTACTATTGGCTTTGTTGGTCAAAGTCAATGTCGCTGTATGTTCTCCATGTTTATTTTGCGCATTATATTGAATAGGAAGAGTTATATCATATCCACTAACATCTTTTGTCGTGTTCTGTCCATCAAAAGTAAAACCATCACCTGAGATTTTTGCGGTCCAGTCATCCGTTGCCTTACCATCAACGATAAGATAACCCACTTCACTATTGTACACTTGGGTTGGAAGAGTAATATTAATAGTTGGCAATGTCCATTCCTGAGTTTTCCACTTACCCTCAACGTACATATAAGTCTTTTCTTTATCCTCCGTTGTTGTCTTTACATACGTTCCATTGGCATTTTTCAATCGTGCAGAAGAAACTGGAATGTTAAATGATGTTGTTTTGTCACCGGATTGCGTAACTTGTTGTGTATAGGTTTTTGTTCCGATATTTCCAAATTTAATACGTCCATTATCTTTAGATATAATTTTTGCGCCATACGAATATCCTTCTCTTCCCTCTGCTGTCGTATAAACAGCAGCATTAGAACCGACTTCGACCATACCATCAATTAAAATAGTAGCATCTTCATCAATAGTTCGACGAGGTGTTTTGAAACCTCCAGGTCGTTGTGGTAGTAAAATCTTAGACAAATTGTATTGACCAAAATATCCACCTTCAGTCCCTATACCATTAGTTGTGCTCCATTCCTGATCATACACAAAAACAGAAGCGTTCCCGTCTATGTATCCTTTCGCATTATCCTCAATTGTTAATGTAGAGCCTGGCAAAAAGCACACATCATATGGCATTTGCATGGTCAAATTCTTAACTCGAATATCAATATTATTCGTGATCGGTAACACAAAATTTTTAGAGTCGATACTAGCTAAAGATAGATTCAAAGCCATATTACTGATATATGCCGTTGGATTAGTTTGATTCAAACTACCCTCTGGAATACACTTTAATCGATCATTAGACCAATCGTAATATTTGGTAAAAGACGTTCCTTCGCCTAATTCAAAGAATCCAACTTTACCTGTATCAGATTTGGGTTTAACGAATAATGGATGCACAACGCTTACCATTTTTTGCGCATATATCGCAGCTGTTAAGTATTCGTAGCTACCATTTTCAAATGTAATAGGAGCCTCTATGTTTTGCACATAATATTGATTTAAAGGAAACACCTTTGCACTACCCGTCACCATACCAGTTGTTGCGGTTCCACCACGCCAATCTTGCAACTGAAGAACCTCATATATCGTAGCTCCACTACGAGCAGTGATATGTCCTACCGAATTGAGATTATCCTCTGTAATTGTAGTGTTTTGAGGATTGATGATATAACCCATTACATACAGTCCACCATACACATCAATATGTACACCATCCTGCAATTCCAAGATACCATGAGCCCCAACCACATTGGAAGTAGAAGTGTGGACATAATTAAGTTTTGCAAACACGCTAATACTTCCGTTTACAGTTATCTGGGTACCCCTTTCTACAATCAACTTTCGATAAGGTGAAAATTTCAATCCATCGCCATATCTCTTAGGATCTAAATCTCCCGTTGCATACATGTATGTATTGTCCGCAGGTATCAATAATGTTACATTGGCAGGAATGGTATAACCCTCGATACGATGAGGAAGAGTAGCTACTACTGCTTTAGATGGAGTCTTGAAAGTACGATTTATTCCCAATTTCGAAAAAATTGTTTCTAAGTTTTCTAAAACAACGAACTGCTTTTTCATCGTAGATTTATATAACAACTCAGCAGCATCCACTGCTTGTTGCATATCATAATACATTATGCTATTGGATAATTTCATATCAAACACCCAGCCCTCAGTCTCACTGTCGCCGACAATTCCTCCTACAAAACCTCCTCCTGGTTCATAATAAGCACCCTCATCATGCATTATCATATATCCACATGTGTTAGGTATGAACACTGCCTCTATAACATCTCCTCCAGCAAAATCCTTCTTTGTCGTTTCTGCCATTGATAAAATCTCATCTTTACCAAGTTCGTCATTCGTAACCCTCCATCCAAAGAAAATACTATTGTTATCAAGATCAGACTTTAACGATAACTCAACCTCCCTCAGCAAATTATTATTTGTAATAACCATCGGGTGATTTCCAGGAGAATTTGTGTCAAAAATTTCATCTGCGAATAAGGAAACCGCATATTTTCCTTTGCCGCCTGTACCTTTGAATGTTAACAAAGGAGGCTCTGTGATTTTTATTTTTATGATTTTCTCATCTTTATTATCCTTCGCAGTCAATTTGATCGTTACATTTTTATTTTTAATATTATCAATATTCGTTTCAGTTCCATTGTAACGAACAGAGAATTTAAATGTATTATCTGTATCAAGAGCTATGGAAGATGTAACTGTAGAACCTTGCACAGATTGAAACCAAGTTGGGTTTAAGTCGTTTGAATCATCAGGATCATCTATAAATTCCACATTCAAGACATCGCCACTCTTTGAGTCATAAACAGCGGCTACAATATTGGCATCATTAGATTGAATACTACCATTATTCTCCCATGCCAAAATATTTGTTTGCGAGACTATAGATAAGATTCGCTTGAAAATAGCAGAGTAATATACGTCATGATTCTGTCCTACATAACCACGAGTTATGGTTCCTGCAGAAAATAACTTTCCTGTCAACGACTTTCCTTCAGTGAAACCAGCGAGATAAAAGCCCGTGTAAGGAGTACCAGATAAGGTTACTTTAACGCCCGCATTTCCACTACTGAATATACCGCTGAACGCAGCTTCTTGTGCTTGTCCTGATATAGATTCACCTGTTTTAGTAAATGCTTGTTTATATGAAAGGCTTCCTAGCCAATTGTATGATGCACTTTCAGCCGTTATGGTTATCGTACCACCACCGTATTTAATACCATCTTCGGATATACCTTCTCCTAAAGCATAACCATAGATTGTAACCGTTTGAGCACATGCCATACTCAACCCAAGAAATAATCCTACTAAAATTGATAATAATTTTTTCATATTGTTTAGTTTTTAAAAGTTTCTATATTTTGGAGTTATTTGAATATATTCTTCGATACATTAATATTCAACGATATTTTTAATTAGCAAATCCATCTCTGTGAGTAATCTCTGCATTTTGAATCAATACAAAGTGATTGCTATTTCTGCTCTCTTTACCATCACTCTTCACTCTGTATCTATAAAATGCATATAACGAAATATCTTTTGTATTCTTCCATTTATTATCCTCAAAAGAGGAGCCCAACAACAACTTTTTTTGGACTAATTCATTAACTATCCACCGTGCCACTATTTCATTTGTTGGTTCACAATCTTCTTCCAACTCCCATAAGAAAGTAGCAACACTATTTCCCCAAGATTCAGCATGATATTCAGACAACCAATTATACAACAATTTATGCCGACTTTGGTCTTCATCTTTATCAATATCATATGACAACCAAATTCGTATCATATTTTTCGGGCGCTCTTTTTCATTATATACAGAGGTTTTGCCTGTCTTCTGAAAATATTGTTCCAAATATTCTACTAATGATGGCAGATTTTGCAAATAATCCTTTAATGATTTCATACTTTTTCCTTTCTTCCCTTTTCGGGTGGTTATGTTGTTTTTATATGTTGTTTTCAAATTTATGTTCTATTTTATGTTGTCGCCCGAGGGCGGAAATTTGCTATCTGTTTCGCGACCACCATAAGACATCTATAGGACATCTATAGCACTTCTGTGGCTCATATTTGTGAACAGGGTTCAAAGGTCACTTTTGCGGCAGAGCCGCGTGCAAATACTGAAATAGACAAAAAAGTCTGACAAACTTGTCAGACTGAAAAATAATGATATACGAGTATGTAATAGAGGGATTAACTTTGATGTTGCAAAGCGAACAACTCTTTCTGCGTTTCTATCTCACGGCGCAACTCTTCTTTCGTAGGTAAATATAGTTGATATTTTGTGGCATACAACTGTTCATTGCCCTTCAAAATAGAAAACCTAGTCAGTAAAAAAGATTGTGGACTCGCCGCGTCCACAATGTTTGGAAAGCATTGATAGAAGCGTACATATTTATACAAACTACTGCGATCGAAACCACATCATTCATAGACATTTTTCTATCATGCACAGAAAAATACATCATTTTCAGTCTATTTCAATATTTCAAAGATCACTTGTGCGGCGGAGCCGCTAATCCGCACCTCATCGCCTTTAGCCTTTCGCCTTATAGCCTATAGCAGCAATGCTGCGGATTTTATATTGTCGCCTCTTTGGAAGTGCAATGTGATATTTTGACAATAAAACAAGAACAACTTGCACTATGCAAATTGCTCCTATTTTGATAATTGTGTACGTTAAGCGTACAAAATCTAAAATGCCTTATTTAATCCATCAACTGGGAATCAAACTACCAATCTAATGCTTCTGGCTTCAGCAAGAAATCCGTTAGCGAAATAGTAAGAATACCATCGTCATCATGCCACGGAACAACAGGCGCGTTTTGAATCAAGATTCGCTTAAAACCATCGCCTATCTTGCGGAAAGATTGCGTTTCTTGCTTGCGTTTCTCGCCAGTTGGCATCTCAAAAGCAGATTGAATATAGTATTTACGACTACCACTATTCACCACAAAATCGACCTCGTACTGCTTACGAATCAATTTTTGATTTTCATCCTTTTCCCAAACTGGTACAATACCCACATCCACTAACATACCACGAGAAAGTAACTCATTGTATATCATGTTCTCCATCAAATGACCATCATCCTGCTGACGGAATTGCAAACGCGCATTACGCAAACCCAAATCTATAAAATAGTACTTCTGCTGCGCTCCAATGTACTGCCTCCCCTTGATATCATAACGTTTGACTTCATTCAACAAAAAAGAATCCTTTAGATACTCAATGTAACTGCCAATGGTATTTTGAGAAATATCGGATTTACACTCGCTTTTGAAAGTGTTTCTCAAGCGCGTAGTATTAGTCAAAGAACCTACTGCCGAAGCTAAGACATCTGTTAGCATGCCTATCTCCTCTACTCCGCGCAAATGATAACGACCAATAATATCAGACAAATAAACATTGTCAAACAAAGCACGAAGATATTGCTCACGTTCTTTTGTATTATCCGTCATCCACACTTGTGGCATACCGCCATAATAATAATACTGACTCAGCAATACCTGTGGATGCTCCTCGTAGAGCGTACATACATCTGCAAAACGGAATGGAAAGACACGAATCTCATCACCTCGACCACGGAACTCCGTGATAATATCAGAGGACAAGAAACGTGAGTTACTACCCGTGACATACACATCCAGATTATCACGATGAAGAAAGCCATTCAGTAACGCCTCAAAGCCTGCAACTAATTGTATCTCATCCAAGAGGATATAATACATTTGATTGTCAGTAACGCGGTCTAACACATACTGATATAACGCCTTAGGGTTGCGGTACTCTTCGTTGAGCATATCATCCAAAGCCAACGCAATGATATGTTGTTCATCCACACCTTGCGCCAATAGATGACGACGGAACAGGGTAAACAACAGATACGATTTGCCGCAACGGCGAATACCTGTAATTACCTTTACCATACGATTGCCTCGTTTGCTTTCCATACGAGTTAGATACTCATTTCTGCTTACTTCTTTCATGCTCTATTGAAAATTTTTGCAAAAATACAACTTTTTTTTCAATAGACCAAAAGATTTGGCATTTTTTTTCAAAATATCACAATACTTCAAAGATCGCTTGTGTAGCGGAGCCACTAATCCGCACCTCATCGCCTTTAGCCTCTCGCCTTATAGCCTATAGCAGCAATGCTGCGGATTTTATATTGTCGTTATTGTCGTCATATAATTTTAAAACATTTAGAACCTACCGAGAAGCTCGTGGCTTCGAGGTAAGAGGAGGAAACGCGATCGCTCAATGCCGCAAGCGGCATTTATTGCGACCAGCGGATTCCGACGATATTACGGGTTCATAACGGGTTCTTGACGGGTTCATAATAAGACATCACTAACCTATCCGTAGCACATCTATATCCTATCATTTCTATTTTTCCATCACTTGACGGAAATGTCGTTTTTGTCGTTTTTGACGATATTGTCGATTTGAGAAACGACAATAACGACAATTTACGCACTTGCGTAAACAACGCCCATCCCCAATAAACACTCATCAAAGATCACTCTTTTTATATCCTCCACGGACTAAATCCTCAGCACTCCATGCCGCCTCCACAAAAGTCCGTGGAAAACCACTGTTTCAATACGACAAATTTATAATCACTTTATCATCAACTACTTTTTTATTCATCTCATCATTTCCCTCACATGAGGGAAGTGAGGGAGTGAGGGTTTTGAGTAAATTCTAATGAAGGTTTTCCCTCACTTCCCTCATTTCCCTCATGCTATAATTCTTGCCTCATCGCCTAAATTGTATTCTGCTTGTTCGTTGCCATAGGCACACAAAACAAACAAGTTCCTAATACTGTGATTAAGAACTTGTAGAGTATCTCGCTTTCTAAATTTCTCCTTGCCCTGCGGGCAGAAATCTCAACTATCTAAACCAATTTTAAAGACAACTTAGACAACACCCGCGCGCGCCCAACATTGGCGCTTGCCAAGGAATTGTTTTTATTGTTGGTTCCTAATTGTCGGTATTGTTGATAAATATATTCCCTCGCCGCTGAGCAATGTTCTTATCTCACTTCGGTCGAACGATCGCGTTGCGTACGGCGAAGCGGTAATAATCGTTCGAGCCCATAGGCGAGATAAGAATGCTTGTTTGTATTGTCTTCTTTATCAACCATACTCCTTGTCTTAAGTTTGGATAGTTTAGATTTCGCGAGCGCCAGCGCGTAGGAGCTAAATTTCCCGCGTTTCCGTGCAGATCCGTGAGATCCGTGGGAGGTTATATATCCTATGCCGTGCGGGCAAAAATCCAAACTATCTAAACCAAATATCTCCGTTTTAGTTGGGATAGTTTAGATTTCGCGAGCGCAGCGAGTAGGAGAATTTATATTCGCGTTTCCGTGTCCATCCGTGAGATTCGTGGGACATATATTCCCACTGATTACACCGATCTACACAGATTTTCTGTGGTTCAGTGTCCATCCGTGCTCGTCTGTGGGAGATTCAAACTGCCTTGGAATCACTCTTCCTCGGTCGCTAATGGCAGTTCATCAGGTGGATTGGTGAAATGCAACGCACGCTTGCTGGAAATAACCGTTCCGCCCAACTCGTGCTCCAGTTGCTCACGAGCCACATGAGCGACATTTCCCCCTCGCTGCGCAATCTCCGCGTTCTCACGGAACCCCTGCGGGTTCTCGCGCTGGCTCAACTCCGTAGCTGCCGCCTCCGCCAAACCATTGAGCATCAACTCCACATTGGTCATATTGTCACGCAAGTTCTCCTTGCGCAGCCCTTTGTGTCGCTTATAATCGCGGGTCGTCATTCCACTCCATGCCTTAGAAATAATATCCGTCAGCGCCGCATAATCGCGATCCTCTTGCATACCGCCACGTTTCCATTCGTCGGTTAATGCCTTACGAACCTCTATCGTCTTGATACGCTGGTTTATCCATGCCTCGGAGTAGCCCAATCGACGGTAGTCACGAATAGCCTGCTCAATGCTCTGCTCTGGGTCTTGCAACTGCTCCAATCGCTGGCGACCGACCTCAGCCAACCACAATTTGAATGGCTCAGCTTTCTTGCTCGGTATGGACTGGATAAGACGCAACAACTGCTCTGTGGTAGCTACATCGGTGAGACGTAACTTGCCGTCGGGCGCTGGTAATTTCAACTGTCCCATATTTTGGGACATTTCACTTCCTTCAGCTTGCAGCTTAGTTTTCAACGCATTCCAATACTTGCGCGGGCGTGGACTCTCTGTCAACACTTGGATGACATCTACCACAGAGAAGAAGTACTGTTCTTTCTCCTCGTCCCATACATAACGGATGTTTTGCCCATCGAATAATTTGATTTCGCTTTGCTCCATAGGTTTATTGATTTATGCTGCAAAGGTACTAAAAATTATTGACTTATGCAAATATTTGAGCAAAAATCTACCACAAAAATGGCATATCTCTATACTCTACAAAATACAATATTTCAAAGAACGCACGCGCGTATGCGCTATCGTTATACTATCAGACAACTTAGACAACTAAACATCAATTCTAATCAATTATTTATCCTTGCATTGTTTTAAATTGTCTCCTCTATTGTCGGCATTGTCTTCAACTTAATCCCTTGCCGCTGGGGTGTTGTGTCTACATCATTTTTATTAATTTAGTTTTTCAACTCACTAATGCAGCACGCTGCATTCTTATGAGTTGAAAACTAAATATAACAATCTGATTTTTATATATTTTTGTAGCAAGCGTAGCGCAGCGTATTTTTGTTTCAAAAAATATCGCTACCGTACTCAAAAATTCTATTAATTACTCTGCCAATGTTGTGGTCAATTGACCTTCCTTCTCGGTCAAGAAACGCACATACAAGTAGCCATCTGCATCTACATACTGAGCCAAAGGAGCCAAAATAGCCTTGCTCAATACCACATTACCCTCTGCAGGTACCTCGGTATAGTTCACTACATCCTTGTGATATACTGCCACAGCGAACTCACAATCCTTAGCCACGAAGGTATGCAATGCACCCTTACCTGTCCAAACGAGATTTACACCACTTGCCAACCATGCCTCATAATCAATGCGATAGATGTCAAACGCATTACCAAGGTTCAAAGTCAGTTCAGCCACAGGCTCGAGCAATGTACTTGCTGCCACACATGGGCTCACAGGTTTCTCCTCTGGAAGAACAGTCAGAATCAATGTTGCTTGGTAGTCGCAACCATTCTCATCTTGGAGAGTGATGGTATATTCACCTGACTCGATGTAAACTACACCATTCCACTCATAGGTCTCACCGAACTTAACGGTTACCTCCTCAGTAGTCGCAGGGGTTTGTGGATAAACGGTGAAGGTGAGAGTTACGATACTATCTGCGCCATTAGCAGCTACAGTAGTATAAGTGTATTCGCCTGACTCTGTGTAAGTTTGACCGTTCCAATCATAGCCCTCGCCGAAGCAAACGGCAGCAGACTCGGTGGTGTAGATTGGGTCTGGGCGCTCAGGATCAACATCTTCTGGTTTAGTAGAAGCAAAGATAGCAACGCCTAGTTTGGTTGGATTAAAACGAACATATAAGTATCCACCTTCATCCACACGCGATGCCCAAGTATCAATAGTAGCAGCAGAAATATCAAATGTTCCGCCGGATTTTACCTCTGCATATTGCAATACATGGCTATTATTAGAAGATAACGTATAAGAACATGCATCGGCAATATAAGTTGGCAACTTTACGTTTCCATCCCACTCTATCGTTATATCATAGCCTACCCAATCTGCATAACGCATACGGAAAATCGTATTGCCAGAGCGTTCAAACACAAAGAATGCCTCATTAGGACGAATCAATGTTGATTGATCAGCGCACTCAGTAGTCTCCCATTTTTCAGGAGTAATAGAAATAGACGCATTGCATGCAAAGCGAACGTATACATAATCATCTTTTGCCATTCCTGTCAAAGAGGACATCTCAATAGTAGAAAGATTTAAGATTCTACCAGACTCTCCATTCTTAGAGAATGAATAAATATAACAATCTTCAGAATCAAAAGCAAAATCATACGATGGAGAAGCGTACATGGTCAAAATGAAATCTGTAGGAGACACAAAACTTGTAGAAGTCCATGTGCGAGGGAAACAGTACAGTGCGTTAGCATCTACTTGTACAGTTTTGCCATACTCCAGCAAGATAGCACCACCTTGTGCCGCATTCATAGGGATTTTTTCCACAACAAATTTACCAGCAACTGGCGAGATGATTTTGCCATAATACAAACCTCCTGCTTTATTCTTCTTGATATCCGCTTTCATCTGCTCGGAATAGAGTTTATGTGGAGTACCTTCCACCAAATCTATTCTATTCCATATAAAACCATTATTCTCCACAGGAACGAATTCACAATCAACAGTCGCTAAATGCACACGTGCAGGTTCATCACCCACCCATACAAAACGAATACTATCCTCTTGCCACTCTGTATAAGAGAAAATATATGCTGAATTGGAATCATTAGGCAGAATCTCAATAGTATCACCTAAGTTAATTTTAGGTGTATTCTCCATACATGCTTGGAAAGCAGAATCAGGACGCAAGCTAACAACACCTGCCTCCTCGAACACTACTTTCACAAATGCTTGCAAATTATAGGTGATACCATACTCAGCCAATGTTTCGCGATAGTTCTCGTTAATTGATAAGTCCCACTCATTTTTTCCATTAGAAGTTATCAAGTTGCACAAGAACTCAACTGGGAAAGATACATCAAAATCTGCTACCATAGTCAAAAGGCTATCCAATTTTGGATCATCATACACACCAGGAGTGCAAGTAAAGTCAACCGTCACTTCAGGTCCCCAAGTGCTATTGTCGGCATCAGGAATAAAGTGTACCTTCAAAGGCAAATCATACGAACCAGCAGTGTACCACAATGTACATGGACCATCAACACGACCTACATAGTCCGAATTTACAGGGATAGGATCCTCGCAAGTAAGACCCGTTTGCGCCATCATCGAAGTGGCGAAAAACACTACAAAAAGTGTTGAGAAAAAGTGTTTCATATCAATTAGTTTTTAAAATTTACAATTTATATAGTGTAAAGTGTATGGTGTAAAGTGTAAAGGCAGGGGTTATTCGCTACGCTCAGTTTTCAATAGTGATTTTAACGATTTGGACTTGACTGCCACAAATAGCACATACAACAACGCGATGAGCAGCAATGGAAGAATGTCACCAACGGGAACATAGGAATATGTATTACCTTTCTCAGAAGTATGTGTACCCTTACCCATAAACCATGATAGCCATTCTTCATAAGAAGGCACAGGCAATTGATCACTCAATGTAGCAACCCATGCATTATAAGCATTTTGCGCTTGTGTACTATCGTAAGAATAATTATTACCATCCGCAGTACCATAAGCCCAACCAACTGCATCAAACCATCTAAGCCAGTTAGCATAAGTAGACTCCATATCTTCACCTGTATTCTGTCTTCCGCGAACACCCATGCGGCTGCCGCCACCGAACATGCCTGTATATTGACCATAGTTGGCAGAGCCAGAATAATCCATCGCCGTATAACCGCCATAGAAACCATTGCTCATACCCGCATTTGCAGCATTCGTCATTGCCATCACAGGATTCTCGGCTGCCATCTGAGCTAAGTTCTCACCTGCAGCAACTGTCATATCGCTACGGCGAGCAGTACTGTAGGCGATAGGGGAGATAGAGCCTACCCCAGCCCCTCCCTGAAGGAAAGGGTTTGATATACCCGAATTGGATCGGCCATTGGACATAGCACCACCCATTGCGGCACCACCATTGCCGCCACCACCGTAACTGTTGAAAGTCTGGCTGGACGTGGTGTAGAGACCTTGACCGCCCCCCGCACCACCAGAAGTTAAAGGTGAAAGGTTAGAGGTTAAAGGCATGGAGTTCACACCATATGATATTGTGTATGCGCCCGCGTATGAAGGAGCAGCACTATGACGCATAGTGCGAGAAGGCGACAAGGTCACGACCCCACCGTCATTAGAAGGCCCCGCAAAAGTCGCATTCGTATATGCCGCACCATTATTAGAATAAGCAGGTGCTTCACCATAGGTGTCGTGGATATTCCAACCTAATTTCTCATCATTCGCCGTCTGCAACCAGATAATTCCACCGCACAACACTGCAACCAATACGACGGCAATAAATACATTTACATTTCTTTTCATCTTTCTTTTTTACTTTATCTTTTGTACCTTAAAAAAATTCTACAATTACCCATATCGATAGCATAGCATCGATACCATGTACATCAGATAACAGATAGGAAAGGATAAAAAATCACCTAATAATCCCACCAACAGAATACATACTCTAACCAACATTGCCTTATGGCTCAAGCAGTTAGATAGTATCGACTGTTATTACTTTGGGTTATTAAGTGTCAGAAATTTGCGAAGTCTCGAACAGCACTCCAAAGCGTTAACAACGCTAAAAAATATGTCACGAACACGCTTAATGCGGGCAAACGATAGTACGCACTAAACAAAATTCGCTGCAAAGGTACAATAATTTTTCGAACCTTGCAAATAATTGGGCATATTTTTAACAAAATTGCTCATTATCTTATATTTTGTCGTGAAATCTTAATAATTGATATTTTTTCAGATGAAAACAAACGCACACCTACAAACTGCTTCAAACGAATGAGGTACAATTCATACAAATACCCTCCCAACAATAGATCGCCCACGGACGAGCACGAAAAAAAACGGAACCGTAATCTTCGATTTAAGAGGTCGGAGGGTTTGAAGAAAAAAATCGAAAAACACAAGAAGCCGAAAAAAGCGGTTTATTTGCGATTTGAGCGCATTTCGCGAAAAAGGCGTGCGAGGGTATTGTGTATGTGAAAAAAAAGCAGTAACTTTGCAGGCATTTTGTGCAACAGGGGATATGATTAAGACAATATCGACAATAGAAGAGACAATTAAAAACAATACAAGGATAAATAGAAAATAATAAAATACAAAATACAATGGAAGAATTGAATCAACAAGTAGAACAACAAGAGAAGTATGATGGTTCGAGCATTCAGGTGCTCGAAGGTCTGGAGGCAGTGCGCAAACGCCCTGCTATGTATATCGGCGACATCTCGCTGAAAGGTCTGCACCACTTGGTGTATGAGGTGGTGGACAACTCCATCGATGAGGCACTGGCTGGTTTCTGTAGCAACATTGAGGTAACAATCAATGAGGATAACTCCATCACCGTTCAAGATAACGGTCGTGGTATTCCCGTCGATATGCACCCAAAAGAGAAAAAAAGTGCGCTGGAGGTCGTTATGACCGTATTGCACGCTGGTGGTAAGTTCAACAAAGATAGCTACAAAGTGTCAGGTGGTTTGCACGGTGTGGGTGTGAGCTGTGTGAACGCACTCTCTACCAAACTGCACGTAGAGGTACGCCGCGATGGCAAAATCCACGCACAAGACTATGCCAAAGGTAAACCATTGGCTCCCGTGAGCGTAATCGGCACCTACAACGAAGGCGAAGGCACCGGTACACGCGTACAGTTCTGGCCTGATGGCAGCATCTTCACAGAGACTGTTTACCACTACGACATCCTTGCAAATCGTATGCGCGAGTTGGCCTACCTGAACGCAGGAGTGCGTATCACATTGACCGACCTGCGCGAGAAGAACGAGGACGGCACATTCAAAGGCGAGGTCTTCTACTCGGAGGAAGGACTGAGCGAGTTCGTTCGCTATATAGATGGTACCCGCACACCGCTGATTAGCGAGGTGATTCACCTCAACACCGAGAAATATGGTACACCAGTCGAGGTGGCTATCCTCTATAACACCGATTTCAACGAGAATGTACACAGTTATGTAAACAATATCAACACCATCGAAGGTGGTACACACGTGGCTGGTTTCCGTGCGGCACTCACTCGCGTGATGAAGAAATACGCCGATGAGAGCAAGATGCTGGAGAAAGCCAAACTGAAAGACAAAGATGGTAATGCCAATATCGATGCCAACGACTTCCGCGAGGGACTCACCGCTATCATCAGCGTGAAAGTGGCAGAGCCACAGTTCGAGGGTCAAACCAAAACTAAGTTGGGTAACTCAGAGGTGGCTGGTATGGTATCTTCTGCTGTGAGCGAGGCGTTGACCAACTACTTGGAGGAGCACCCAGATGATGCCAAGAAGATTGTAGAGAAAGTGATCTTGGCAGCACAAGCACGTATTGCTGCACGTAATGCTCGTCAAAGCGTACTCAGGAAGTCGCCTCTCGGCGGTGGTGGTTTGCCTGGTAAATTGGCAGACTGCGAGAGCAAAGACCCTGCTGAGTGCGAATTATTCCTCGTAGAGGGAGATTCTGCGGGTGGTACCGCTAAGACCGGTCGCGACCGTAAGATTCAGGCGATTCTGCCATTGCGCGGTAAAATCCTGAACGTAGAGAAAGCGATGGAGCACAAGGTATTCGAGAGCGAGGAAGTACGCAACATCTTCACCGCATTGGGAATCACCTTCGGCACAGAAGAAGATCCTAAGGCGTTGAACCTGAGCAAACTGCGCTATCACAAAGTAATCATCATGGCCGATGCCGACGTGGATGGTGCGCACATTGCGACACTGATTATGACCCTCTTCTTCCGTCATATGAAAGAGATTATTGAGCAAGGTCACTTGTTCATCGCCATGGCTCCGCTGTACTTGTGCTCAAAGGGCAGCTACAAGGAGTACTGCTGGAACGACCAACAACGTTTGGACTTCATCATGAAGCATTGCGGTGGCGATGAGAAACTGGTGAAGACACAACGCTACAAAGGTCTTGGTGAGATGTCGGATGAGCAACTCTGGGAGACCACGATGGATCCAGCTCGCCGTCTGTTGAAGCAAGTGACCATCGAAAACGCTGCGGAGGCAGATCGCACCATCGCTATGCTTATGGGTGACGATGTGGCTCCTCGCCGTGAGTTCATCGAGAAGAATGCGACATACGCGAAGATTGATGCATAAACAGACCGCTTCGCTGTTAGATGTTGGATCGCTTCGCTGTTAGACATTAGACATATGAAAATAGCAGTATATTGTAGTGCAAAAGACCGTATCCCTGAGGAGTATTTGGCGCTGGGGGATGTGCTGGGCAAGTGGATTGCTGAGGTAGGACATACCTTGGTGTACGGCGGTGCCACAGGCGGACTGATGACGCGCGTGAGCAATGCAACAAAAGCCGCAGGTGGTACTGTAGAAGGTGTTATTCCGCAGCGTATCATCCAAGCCAAACGTATGGCAGACAACTGCGATGTGCTTTACACCGTGGCAAACATGTGCGAGCGCAAGCAGAAAATGAAGGATTTGGCAGACTGCTTCGTCTGCCTGCCTGGCAGCTACGGCACCCTGGATGAGATGATGGATGTAGTAGCCAGTGGTACGGTGGACGAACATCGCAAACCATGTTTTGTACTCAACCACAAAGGGTTCTATATGGGACTCCAAATGCAAATAGAGTATATGCGCATGGAGGCATTCTTGCCACAAGAAGAACAATATGCACCTATTTTTGTCCTGACAATAGAGGAGCTAATAAACAAACTATCTGAATTAAAACTTAAATAAATCACATACTTATGCAAACAATTAAGATGCTTAGCACCAAACAGTTTGAGCAATGGTTGCAAGAACAAGCGCAAGTGGCTGTACGATACCGTAATGTAGAGAAAAGTAATATCTTGGCAGAATACAAGACTCTGAAACAAGTAGTGGAGTCCGCTGAGTTTCAATCTAAGAAAAGGGAACTTACCACCACTCGCTATGTCGATACACAAGAAGGTAAGACTATGGCTGTGTATAAGAGCCTTAAGTGGAATACAGCTGTCCTTATGTACAACCTGCTCAAGAAAGAAGCATACAAGGAGAAGGCAGAAGTAGCCCAATACTTGGCACTGACAGAGGAGATTCAAACCCCTGAGTTTCAAGAGGCTAACGCGTTTTGGAAGAACGCCAAACGCTGGTACACCACCCCTGAAAGCCAACAAGAGAAACGTTATAACGAGTTGGCAAAACACGAGGACATAGTATTCTTCTTCCAACACACGGAGAAGGAAGTAGCTGAATTGGAGAGCTACAAAATAGTGTGGGCAGAGGAATGCGAAACAGCTAAGCTGTCCAATGCATGGCAAACAGGCTTCCTCTATCCAAGCAAGGACTTCAAAGCTGATCACTCGCACGTGAGCGAACAGCAAGCGTATACCAAAGGTAGAAATACCCTAGTCGCAAACCGCGTTTGGAGCATTATCACCAAGAAAGAGAAAACCACTTCCTCAGCATGGCATCCTACTAAGGGTATGATCATGCACGAGTTTGCTTACACCAGCGACGTATGGCATACCACCCAAGCTGTTGCACCAACTGCGGGTGTCTTGCAAGCCAAAGTACGTTACACAGGCAAAGCCAAACATACCCTCTGCTTGACCACAGCTAAAGCGAAAAAGGCATTGAATATCTTGGGCGAGCAACCGATGAAGGGCGAGGTGATTTACACTATCGTTTGGAACGAGAAAGAGGTAATCAACTACGTAAACAACAAGGAAGTATCACGTGGTCAAAACCCATTGGCTGGTGAAGCACTGCATGTGTTGGTACGCAGCTATCTGCCTGAGAATCAAAAAGCAGGCGCTGGTCAGTTGGATATAGACTGGGTTCGCATATATACAAAGTAATTTGGAATCCGGAGACCGGAAGCCGGAAGCCATAAAAACTAAAGGATTATGTTTCTCATTGCAGGACCTTGTGCCATAGAGAGTCGCGACATAGTAATGCATACTGCCGAAACGCTGAAGCAGATATGCGAGCGACTGGGTATCAACTTGTACTTCAAATCATCGTACGACAAAGCCAACCGCACCAGTCTGTCTGATCGCGGCGTAGGTATGGAACGTGGTTTGGAGATTTTGCAGGAAGTGAAGTCCACTTTCTCGTTGCCTATCCTCACCGATGTGCATGAGTCGTGGCAATGTGCACCTGTAGCGGAGGTGGCAGATGTGCTGCAGATACCTGCTTTCCTCTCGCGTCAGACCGACCTACTGGTGGCTGCGGCCAAGACAGGCAAAATCGTCAATGTCAAGAAAGGGCAGTTCATGGCACCATGGGATATGCGTGGCGCGATTGCTAAGATTGAGGGGGAGAGAGGCGAGGAGGCTATAAGGCGAAAAGGCGAGAAGGCTGGGATTTGGCTCACGGAACGCGGAAGTAGTTTCGGTTATGGCAACCTCATCGTGGATATGACTTCGCTGGTGAAGATGCGTGAATATGGCTATCCCGTAGTGTTCGATGCTACGCACTCCGTACAACAACCCAGCAGCCAAGCTGGTGTGACAGGCGGTAACCGCGAGATGGTACCTCACCTGATTCGTGCGGCGGTAGCGGTAGGCATAGATGGACTATTCTTAGAGGTACATCCCGAACCCGAAAAAGCCATCTCCGATGCAGCCAATCAAGTACGACTGAGCAACGTAGAAAGCATACTCAAACAGGCATTAGCAATAGAACAGGTAATAAGGTTAGAGGCTATAGGTTAAAGGTAAGAATTATATGTACGCAGAAAGAGCAAAACAGATTTTCGCCCAAGAGATTCAGGAACTGGAGAAACTCCAGAATAGTATAGATGCTCACTTCGACCGTGTAGTGGATGTGCTCTATCATTGTCAGGGCAAAGTAGTGATGATGGGTATCGGCAAGACGGGTATTATAGCGCACAAGATGGCAGCTTCGTTTGCCTCTACGGGCACACCCGCTATCTTTGTCAATGCAGCAGAAGCCGTGCATGGCGACTTGGGTATGATTAATGGTAACGATGTGGCTGTTCTGGTGAGCAATAGCGGCTCCACCAATGAGATTCTCAGCATCATTGATCCCCTTCATCGTCTGGGGTGCACCATTATTGCTATGACAGGTAATCTGGTTTCGCCTTTAGCGCAGCGTGCTGACTATGCGCTTTCTATTCATGTGGACGAGGAAGCTTGTCCTTTGGGTATAGCCCCCACCACCTCTACCACGGCTACACTATTGATGGGAGATGCGTTGATGGTATGCCTCATGGAGATGCGCCAGTTCAAAGCAGAAGATTTTGCACTTTACCATCCAGGCGGCGCACTCGGAAGGCAACTGATGGGCAGAGTAAGCAAATGCATGACCACAGACGTACCTCGCGTACAAACACATACCATCTTCAAGGATGTTGTTTCTGAGATGACTGATAAGCATTTGGGTATGACGATGGTGTACGACCACACAACTTGTGTCGGTATTATCACCGATGGCGATGTGCGTCGTGCTATCCTCAAACACAATGATGTGCAGATAACCGCTGCCGACATCATGACGCCATCCTACAAGCATATTGCTAAGGATGCACTACTAAGCGATGCACTGGCGACAATGGACAAACATAATATCACCACGTTGGCTGTCACAGAAGATGCAGAAAGCCAAGATATTATCGGTATTATTTCTATTCACCATATCATTGATTTTCAATCCTAAAACATGATTATTCATCTTCCTAAAAACATATCGTACGACTACGCAAAAGAGTTAGCAGATGGCATAGGAGCCTTGTGTCTGGAACAACCAGAACACCTTGTGCTCATTACGAATCACACTGTCAAGCAATTGCCAGATTCGGTTGCAAGTTTCGCACTCAATCATTGGGTATTCAACTCGGATATGCAACTTTCTTCTCGCGCCTATCATCCCGATACTTATCGTGTTCAGATTGGCGACACCTACATAGGTGGAGATGGCAAGAACCAACTTATGATAGCTGGCCCCTGTGCGGTGGAAAGTCGTGAGCAGATAGAGCTATCGTGCCAAATGCTTAAGGAGCAAGGTATTCGCGTCTTGCGAGCAGGTTGCTATAAGCCACGCACCTCTCCCTATACTTTCCGCGGTTTGGGCGAAGATGGACTCAAACTCCTTGCCGAGATGCGTGAGAAATATGGCCTACTCATCGCTACCGAGATGCGCGATGCGACACATGCCGACAAGGTGGTGGAGTATGCCGACATTGTGCAAGTAGGAGCGAAAGCTATGTACGATCACGGTTTGCTGACCGCTGCGGGGCAGTCGGGTAAGCCCGTGATACTGAAGCGTGGCTTTGGTTCTACCCTACAGGAATTGGTTAATTGTGCCGATTTCATCATGAGTTGTGGCAACAATCAGGTGATTTTATGCGAGCGTGGCATACGCAGTTTTGAGACCAATACGCGCTTCACGTTGGATCTTTGTGGCGTAGCGTGGTTGAAGGAGCATTGCAATCTGCCTATTATCCTTGACCCAAGCCATGCGATGGGTTATACCTATGGTATAGGTGATTTGGCGCGTGCTTGTACGGCGATGGGTGTGGATGGCTTACTGATCGAGACGCACCCATGTCCTGCATGTGCACAAAGCGATGCAGCACAACAACTCAACCATCAACAGTTCGCCGATATGTACGCTTCGCTACAACCAGTCGCACAAGCAGTTGGCAAAACCTTGGTATAAAATACGACCAGATAGAATCGGACATAAAAAAAGCAACCGAATGTTCGGTTGCTTTTTTGTAGCGGGACCCAGGATTGAACTGGGGACCTCATGATTATGAATCATGCGCTCTAACCAGCTGAGCTATCCCGCCTCACTCATTTTCGAATGCGGGTGCAAAGGTACTGCTTTTTTTTGATATGACCAAATCTTTTGACATTTTTTTCTAAAAAAATATACCTTTTACCCCTAAAAATATCCCCTCAACGCTCTTTTGCGTATAGAAAGGTATATTATTTCGCCCATTCGAGGTATTCGTCCAGCGTGAAGTGCTTGCCAATCAAGTCAAAGTTAGTCTGCGTAATGGCGATAAGCTGTACCCCATTGGCTTGCAAGATCTGCATGAGGTCAGCATTCTTCTGCAACATATTCTGGTACCACAGCGCTTCGTCCATATTCACAAAGCCCGATACCTGCACCGCCGACTCGCCTATCGTGAACATAGGGACTTGCTTGAGGTCGAAGTCCTTGATCATGAACTGCGAGAAGTTATATAGTGCCACCTCGTACAAGACCGTATTGAGCAGTTTCTCGTCACGCTGCATTACCAGTAAGACGAAGGATGGCTCGTTGGTTACACTGCTGAAAGAGACAGTCGTGTCTTGCTGCTCGCTGGAAGCAGTAGCAATCACCTCGCGGCGGTCTTGCAAAGACGCCATATCCCCACCCTGTTGGCTCTCTGCACCTTGTCCCATAAGGGCAAGCATGTCCTTAGCCATAGCCGCCAACTCGTTGTCTGGATAGCGAGTGACCATATCACGCAACTCAGTAATGAACGCCTCTTGTCCGTAGGTCTTGGCCACAGAGATCGCATTGAGGAAGAGGAAACGCGGCATGAGCGGAGAAAGTGGATAATTATCCTCTACGTAGCGTTTGCTCTGTTGAACGGCTTGGTATTGGCTCTTGCGGTAAGCATGGTAGGTGGACTCGTAGATAGAGTCTTGCTCCTGAGCCATGCGGCGCAGGCGGTCAAAATAGTCGGGTTGCGACACGATATATGCCTCCTGCGACTCAGGGAAGAGACGGAGGATATCGTTCTTGTATTGTGCTGCCGCAGCAGGTTGGTTATCCTTCAGCGCAGTGAGGTACTGCATATAATACAAGTCCTTGAGGCGAGGGTCATTAGGGAATCGGCGACAAAAATCGCGGAAGGTCTCGTCGCTCAGCGCTTGGTCTTCTACTTCATCGCGATAGATATAGACCAGATTATACAGCGCATTAGCGATCAGTTCGTTCGAGCGGGCAAAGTCCGCCTCGGTCTTAGGAATCTGCTGGAGATAGAACTCAGGTTTATGGTTATCCGTCTCAACAGGCGCCACCACCGCAGTAGAGTCAGCAGGCACAGAATCGCCTGCAAGTTCATCGCTTGCCAATTCGTCCATGAAGGAACTGGTAGCCGCTTTGCTGATACGGCGCCAGTTGTCTTCGAGCGTGCGGTTGCCCCATTGTTGGCGGAAAGTCTGTTGTCCTGAGCGCATGAGTTGAGGGTTATAGAAATACCATTCGGCAGAGCCACCGCCACCCAACATATTGGCCGCATTGACGCTACGAGGACCACTATTATTCTGCGCTTCGCGCTCCGCTTGCGCAGCACGCTCTGCCTCCTCTTCTTCTGCCTTAATGAGGTCGGCAATAATCTTCTCCACCACCTTGAGTTGCTCCTCCTCGCTCAATGTCGCTAAGTGCTGGAGCGAGTCTTGGAGTTGCACAGTGGAAGACTCAACCACCAAAGCATCCAGCGTTTCGGAACGGCGTTGGATACGTTTATAATCGTCGTGTTGTACAGATAGTATCTGAGTGGCTTCCTTATAGCAAGGACTGGCTTTTGCGTAGTCGCGTTGCGTGTAATAAATATCGCCTGCCGTAATGAGGACAGTGGCCTTGTTGGTACCATTCTTGGTACTGCTCTCGATACCTTGGGTATAGTATTCCAGGGCTTTGGCCGTATCCTTACGAGCAAGGAAAATGTCACCCAAGGTGCCATAGATCTGGTCAAGGCGGTCCTTGTTCTTATCCTGCTTGGCCATCTTGGTTAGGAGTTTGACCGCAGTAGCCGGATTGTCAGTGAGTTGTGCCAACTGCAATCGGGTGTTGAAGTCCATCTCGCTATCGGGTTGCATCTTGAGCACTTTCTCATACGCATAGCGAGCAGCATTCTTATCGTTCTGTAGTTGGTAGAGCTGCGCCAAGACGAATTGAAAACGTGGGCGATAGCCCTTGCGTGACTCATTGGGCAGAGCAATCTTAACAAAAGGAATAGCCTCCTTGTATCGGTCAGTCTTGAGCAGAATATCAGCAGACACAGCGGCATAGAGAGGTGCACTTTTGCGCGAGAGATCTGCCTCTTGAACCTTGGAGAGGACATCTTCTGCCTCGTACAACCAACCCATCTCAGCGTATGCGCGCGCAGCCCAGAGTTGGCATTGCGCTACAATATCCTTATCGTAGGCATAATGGCGCGCAATATAGTTGAAAGTACTGATACTGCCTAAGAAATCGCCCTTATGAAACTCGGCTTGCGCCAGCAGGAGCCAAGCATTGTCCATCTGGTTGTTGAACTCCTCCTGCTCCAGCCATGCCTTGTATTGAGGATCGCTGCGGCGTTTCTGGTGATTGATATTCTTGGGCTTGGTCTTAATGCTATGCAGTTTGATACACTTGCGGCATTTTTCAATGGTGCGATCCATATGAGAAGCAGAGGCCTTGGCCGCCTCGTGATTGGAAACAGGATAGAGCGGAAGGATAGCCGAATAGTCATCCTCGTGCGCCTGGTTAATGGCTTCTAATCCCTCGCCAAAAGCAATCTGACCATTATAGTGGATATTGTACTTGGTCTTTGTCTGGTGAAAACTGCGGCTTGCCCACGTGTTCTTTTGCGTGGAGCAACTTGCCAACATGAGTATGGCAAGGCAGGATAGTATATAGATTTTACTTCTCATCTCTTCGCCTAAGTATGATTATCCTACTTCAATCCTTTGATATGGCTGGGCGCTGCCACAAACTCCTTCAGGTAGAAGGGTTCGTAATACGCCATCTGCTTGACATCCAGCACCTGCTCTTGTCGCTCCGCCAGTACACCCATATACTTGGCTTGTGGGACAATATCCTCAATGAAATGGGCGTTAGAGTGCGTAATGACCGCTTCGCACTTGGCTGCTCCGTTACCAAAGAAATAGACAGGTTGCTCAGCCAAGGTATCAGCGAAAGCATCCGCATCAATAATAATGGCTTGTACCTCGCTGATAGGGGATAATTGCTTTCCCGCCTGCTGATATAACGCGGTATAGACCTCCATTCGGCGTGCATCCAACATGGGACAGAGCAGCGCATTTTCAGGCAGCTTATCCGCTGGCACAGAGGCACAAAGTACCTGCAAGGTGTCAATAGGAATAAGAGGTATATTCAATCCATAGCATATACCTTTGGCAGTGCTGGCTCCGATACGCAATCCCGTATAACTGCCAGGACCTTGCGACAAAGCCACCGCATCTAAGTGCCAATCGTTATGCTTGGCCGTCGCGAGCAGTTGCTCAATGAAACGAGGTAATTCGCTGGCGTGGTTAGCATTATTAAGATTCTCCACAGATACCACGGATTGACCATCAATGGTGATGGCAGCCGAGCAGCAGGTGGTCGATGTTTCAATGTTTAAAATGGTCATACGTCGCAGGGTATATGCAAATTAGGTTGCAAAGGTACAACAATTTTTGCATATTTGAAAATAAAAAGCGAATTATATCAACTTTTCTGCTATTTGTACCGCATTAAGGGCCGCTCCCTTGCGTATTTGGTCGCCTACGCACCAGAAAGTGATACCATTCTCGTTGGCTATGTCGCGGCGGATACGACCGACATAGACATCGTCTGTACCGCTAAGGTAGAGGGGCATGGGGTAAGGGAGGGTTTCGGTGATTGGTGATTGGGTATTGGTGATTGGCTTACCAAGGTTAGCAGGTTGGTCAATCACTTGTACACCTTCGGCATTGGCAAGGGCTTCGCGCACCAGCTCAGGGGTAAGAGGTTCAGTCGTTTCAACCCAAATAGCTTCGCTATGTGCGCGCAAAGAAGGTACTCGGACACAGGTGGCAGATACTGCAATATCGGAGTGCATGATCTTGCGCGTCTCGTGGTACATCTTGAGCTCCTCCTTGGTATAATCGTCATCGCCAAAGACATCAATCTGAGGAATGAGGTTATAAGCGAGTTGGTATGCGAACTTATGGTGCGTAACCTCCTCACCATTGAGGGCTTGACGGTATTGCTCCTCCAATTCAGCCATAGCACTGGCGCCAGCGCCAGAGGCAGATTGATAGGAAGAGACATGCACACGGCTAATGTGGGAGAGTTGTTCAATGGCTTTCAGACATACTGCCATAATGATAGTAGTGCAATTAGGGTTGGCAATAATGCGCTTGCCGCCCTCTTGGAGCGCCAAAGCAATATCCTCAGCATTGAGTTCGGGCACAACCAATGGCACCTCATCGTCCATGCGGAAGGCAGAGGAGTTGTCAATCATGATAGCACCATGGCGAGTGATATCCTCTGCGTATTCCTTAGACACAGAGCCACCCGCAGAGACAAAAGCAATATCGATCCCCTTGAAGAGATCGCCGTGCTGGAGCAGCTCGACGGTGTATTCCTTGCCGCAGAAAGTATATGTAGAGCCCGCAGAACGTGCAGAGCCGAAAAGTCGAAGAGAAGTAATAGGGAAATGGCGCTGAGCCAAAATATGGAGCAATTCCTGTCCTACAGCGCCCGAAGCGCCCACGATAGCTATATTCATAGTAGTTAGAAGTTATTAGAATAACATAGTAATATCATAGTAATATCATAGTAATCACATAGTGAAGACAGCAAAATAAGGCTGCCAAGTCATGCTCAGCAGCCTTATCGGAATTAAAGAAGAGAGATAGTCAATTCTTCTGCCTCTTCGAAAGCAACTTTACCTTCGCGAGCCAACCAGCCCAAAGCGAGGTTCAAGTCGTCGTTTTTCAATTTTGTAGCTTTCTTCAAAGCCTTGAGTGTGAGAGCACCACCTTGTAATGCGTTCCAGATCAAACCTGCGTTCTCACCAATCTTAGTTGTAATCATAATACCTTAAAAAATAAAACAGTTAATATAATAGTGCGGGCTAAAGCCCTTTTTTTCGGTTATTGGTTATCGGCTATTGGGTATGTTTTTGAAGAGCAGGCATGCGTTGTGACCACCGAAGCCAAAGTTGTTGCTCATGGCATAGGTGATATTGCGTGGCTGCGCCTGGTTGAACGTGAAATTGAGATTATAGTCAATATTTGGATCCTCGTCTCCCTCTTCGTGGTTAATGGTCGGCGTGACGATACCATGTTGCATAGAAAGCAAGGAGATAATCGCCTCTACTGCACCTGTACCGCCCAGCAGGTGTCCTGTCATAGACTTGGACGAAGTGATAGAGAGTCGGTATGCATGCTCGCCAAAGAGATCCTTAATAGCCTTGACCTCTGCTACGTCACCCAATGGCGTAGAGGTACCGTGGGTGTTGATATAGTCCACCTGTTCGGGAGTAATATTAGCCTCGTTGATAGCCAGTTGCATGGCATTGCGTGCACCCGCCCCTTCGGGGTCGGAAGCCGTGAGGTGGTAGGCGTCAGCCGTCATACCACAACCCACGAGTTCGGCGTAGATATGTGCGCCGCGTGCAATGGCATGTTCGTATTCCTCCAGAATGAGCGAACCTGCACCTTCGCCAAGGACGAAGCCGTCGCGCGAAGCAGAGAAAGGACGGCAAGCCGTCTGGGGGGAGTCATTGCGTGTGGAAAGGGCATGCAGGGCATTGAAGCCACCGATACCCGCACACTCGACAGCGGCTTCGCTACCGCCAGTCAAAATCACGTCTGCCAGACCCATACGTATTTGGTAGTAGGCATTAGCGATAGCGTGTGCAGAAGACGAACAAGCCGAAGTAGTAGCATAGTTGACACCCTTGAAGCCGTAGCGTATGGCCAGCATACCAGCCGCCATATTGGCGATAGCCATAGGTATAAAGAATGGACTATGACGAGGAGTGCCATCGCCAGCGCCAAAAGCACCGATATTGGTGTCAAGGGCTTTGATACCCCCCATGCCGCTACCATAGATAACGCCATAGCGCAGCGGATCGTGAGCAGGAAGAGTGATTTGTGCATCCTGCATAGCCTCTTCAGCCGACTTAATGGCATAGAGGATATAGCGATCATAGCGGCGCAACTCCTTAGGGTCAAGCAGCGAAGACATATCTAAATCCTTGACCTCGCAGGCGAACTGCGTCTTGAATTTAGAGGCATCAAAATGGGTGATAGCGGCCGCTCCGCTTTTACCCTCCAGCAGATTGTTCCAGACGGTGGGCACATCATTTCCCAATGGTGTGACCATGCCTATGCCTGTGACAACAACTCGTTTAAGTTCCATATATTATACACACCCAACGAGTTTGTGGATGTCCACAAACTCGTCATGATAATAGTCTAAAGTCGTGATAACTTACGCTTGAAGTTTCTCAATGTAATCAATAACGTCTTTTACGCAGTTGATTTTTTGAGTGTCCTCGTCTGGAATTGAGATACCAAACTCTTTCTCAAACTCCATGATCAACTCTACAGTGTCAAGAGAGTCTGCGTTGAGGTCTGCTGTGAAACTTGCCTCTGGAGTAACTTGTGATTCTTCAACGCCCAATTTATCAACGATGATAGCTTTAACTTTTGATTCAATTGCTGACATAATTACAATTTTTTTAGTTGTTAATTATACTTGATTTTTCTTAATTTTCAGTGCAGTCCTTGCGAAATCGGGTGCAAAGTAACTACTTTTTTTTGGAATATGCAAATTTTTTTACATTTTTGTGCACTTATTCGCCAATTTTGAGCATAATTTTGCCAATTCTTGCTCCTGATTTGCCCATTTGGGTCAATAAAACGGATTTTCCTTCGGCATTTTCAACGTAGTGGTTGGTGATGATTTTGTGGGTATGTCCGCCGACAATGACATCGATATATTTGGACTGCTCGGCGAGCTTCTCATCGGTATGCGTACCGAGGTGGCTGAGGCAGATAATAACATCGCAATGGTGGCGCATTTTGAGTTCAGTGGCGGCCTCTTGTGCCGAAATGAAAGGGTCGAGGTATTGTACAGGTGCGAAGTTCTTGGCGGCAATCAGTCCTTCGGGATTAATGCCTACACCTAATATACCTACGCGTATGCCCGCGCGCGTGATAATAGTATAAGGTTGTACAATACCCTCAAGCGGTGAGCCTTGTACGTTGTAGTTGGCACAAACGACAGGGAACTGAGCATCACGGAGTACCGCAGCGAGGGTGTCCACACCGTTGTCAAACTCATGGTTGCCCAGCGTGATAGCGTCGTAACCCATACGGTTCATGGCATCTATCTCTATGCGACCGTGGTAGAAATTGAAGTAGGGTGTACCTTGGCAGAAATCTCCAGCGTCCACCAGTATGAGGTTAGGGTCAAGGGTTCGCTCTTGTTGGATAATACCCATTCGGCGCGCATAACCTGCATGAAAAGCGTCACGCTTGCCAGCGGCAATCGGTTCGACCTGCGAGTGGGTGTCGTTGGTGTGCAGGATAGTAAGGCTCTCTGCCTGAGGGGCGCATGCCACCAGGAGCAGGCTGCATAAGCACACGAGGAGGTGTTTAGAAGCGTCGTTGTATTTCATCTTGCGTGAGGATTATGAATATGGTTTGACCATTGCTGAGGTATTGCGCAGGGTGGTTCTGGTGCAGTCGGATAAGCAGATCACGCATCTCGGCATCGCTGAGCGATTTGCCTACAGGTATAGCCATCTTGTCTGCTAGTGCGAGTGCCATGGCCTCGTGCCACTGTCGGGTGGCGGTAGAGCCCGTGTCTTGTACCTGATGAATGACTTGCAGGAGTGTCTCGCAAGGATTGGTTTGTCCGAGCTGCATAGGAACGGCAGTGATAGTATAGGCATTGGGCGAGAGTTGGTCCAGACCAAAGCCGATAACAGAGAGATCATCTTGCAAGGCTTGCAGGGTATGCAAGTCCTCGTTGGAGAGTTCAATCACCTCAGGGAAGAGGAGTTGCTGCGAGACGCCTTTGTGTTGTGTGAGTTGGGCAAGCATCTCCTTATATAAAATAGCCGTATGCGCGCGGTGGGGGTGAACAAGCATTAGTCCTTGGGCTGTAGGGACAAGGAGATACTTGTTCTGCCACTGCATCATAGGCGTGGACTCATCGATAGCAGGGAAGTGGAAGAGTACTGGTTCTTCGGCAGGAGCAACAGGATCTGCAACGGATTGTGTGTAGAGCTTCTCCCAATGTGGGGTAGTGGTTTTGTGGGGTGCAGACTGCTTGAAGGGGTTGTAGGCGGGATTCACTTGCAAGCGAGGCATAGCGATAGGAGTCGCCTGTGGTGTCACTTGTGGCATCTCGATACGCGTCTCGCTAGTGAAATCGAGCGAAGGGGTTATGTTGAATTTGCCGAGAGCCTCGCGCACAGCAGCCAGAAGAATCTGGAAGATGGCTTGCTCATCGGCAAACTTAATTTCGGTCTTGGTGGGGTGGATATTGACATCTATGGCATCGGGTTGGATGTCGAAATAGATAAAGTAAGAAGGGTTATGATCTGGTGCTAATAGTCCAGAATAAGCGGTGGTTATGGCCTTGTGGAAATAAGGGTGGCGCATATAGCGGCTGTTGACAAAGAAGAACTGTTGGCTATTCTTGGTCGCCATCTCTGGTTTGCCGACAAAGCCGTATATATTGACCAGTTCGGTGTTGGCCTGAATATCCACTAATTGGGCAGTAAAAGGTTTGGAGGTATGTCCGAATATGGCCTCAATGCGCTGTTTGGTGCTGGAGGAAGGCAGTTCGGATATGATCTCGTCATTATTGACGAGTGTGAATTGTACTTGGGGATTGACGAGGACAATGCGTTGGTATTCGGTAATGATATTGCGCATCTCCGTTTGGTCGGTCTTGAGGAACTTGCGGCGTGCAGGAACGTTGTAGAAGAGGTTCTTGACGCGGATATTAGTTCCGACAGGGCACTGGGTGACTTCTTGGGTAATGACCTCAGAGCCCGCTATCTCAAGGTGCGTGCCGACCTCGTCCTCTGGTCGTCGGGTATTGACCTCCACGTGTGCGACGGCACATATACTGGCGAGTGCTTCTCCGCGGAAGCCCATGGTGCGCAGTTGGAAGAGGTCGGAGGCCTGACTAATCTTAGAGGTAGCGTGGCGTTCGAACGCCATGCGCGCGTCGGTAGGGCTCATGCCCTTGCCGTTATCAATGACCTGCAGGAGTGTTCTACCACCATCTCTCACCAGGATGCGGATGTTGTTGGCACCTGCATCCAATGCGTTCTCCACCAGCTCTTTGAGGCAGGAGGCAGGTCGCTGTATAACCTCACCAGCTGCAATCTGGTTGGCAACATTGTCTGGCAAAAGATGGATGATATCACTCATAACAAATAGTAGAAGGCAAACAAGAGCAATGCCAGCAGCGCAATCCAGAAGACGAGCTTAGAAGCGCGTTTAGCGGGATCTTTGCGACGATGGGTATTGGCCTCGTGTGCTTCGCGAAATGACCCACGATGAAGACGCGCAAGTTTGTCCTTGCGCGCCTCCTTCTCTTTATCGTAGTAAATGGGGCGATAGTCCCACTCACGTGGTTTGGGTACTTTTGGAAAAAGTATAGACATTATTTAACAATTGCTTGGAATTGCTCGTCTGCTTGGTACTTCGCAAACTCAATGTCGTTTTGAGCTTTCGCCTTCATTTGAGCGTTGCGTTGTACAGCTACCTTGAGGTTGCTATATACAGCATCGCGGTCGTTAGTGCGTGCACCTACTACAGCAGCGAGGTATGCGGTGGTAGCGTTAGGTTTAGCTACGCGTGCGAGGGTTTGGCGAGCAGCCGCATAGTCCTCGTTGAGGATTTGTTGAACAGCAGCGTTGTTAGTAGCCTCTTGACCGTATGCGGTCTTAGCAGCAGCGTAGTCACCCTTCATAGTGTAGAGGGTACCCATAGCAGCCTTCAAGTCACCCTTGGTACCAGCAGCCTTGCCCAAGTATTGCTCAGCTTGTACGAGGTCGTTCTCAGCCATAGCAGCGATACCAGCGTTGTAGTTTACGTCTGGGTCAGCTGGAGCCAACTGGAGGGCTTTAGCAAAGCTACGACGAGCATCAGCTACCTTACCTTGTGAGAATTGAATCATACCGATATTGTTGTATGCACGGTGATCTTGTGGGAAGAGTTCAGTAGCCTTGGTGTAGAGAGCTATTTTCTCAGCAGCATCTTGGGTAAGAGTAGCAGCATAGAGCAACTCATCTACGCTCAATGCGCGAGGGTCGTTCTTAGCCAAAGCAGCGATCTCCTCGTCAGACTTACCAATGAGGTCAGTGGTCAAGATCAGACGGCTACGACGCAATGCAGGCAGGATCTCGTCTGCGATAGTCTTGTAAACAGCGCTGAGGTTCTTGATTTGTGTCTCACGCTCCTCTGGATCGGTGTACATGCTGAGCACGCGGAGAACCAACTCCTTGTCTTGGATATTGCTTGCCTCCATAGCTTTTTGGAAACCAGCCCAGTCCTCAGCGGTTACGTTAGACTCGATCTCAGCGTTTACTTTCGCTTTCTTGAGTTGTTTTGCCAAGTATTTCTCAGCGTTAGCTTGACGTTTGTCAGCCAACTTCTCATTCAAGCCTTGCTCACCGTCTGGAGAAGCATAACCTGCAACCTCAATCTTGTTAATGGCTTTGTTCTCAGCTGCATCAGCATCTTTGATAGCAGCGTGGAGGTCCTTCATCTCTTGCGATTTCAACTCAGAGTTGCGCAAGGTTGTTTGTTGAATAAGGAAGCGGATATCAGCCTCTTGAACCTCTTGGATAATGCGTTGGAACTTGTCAGCAGTGATTTGTGGCTTCACCTCCTCTGCGGTAGCAACAGCCAACTTAGCAGTAGAGATCACACCATCAGCAATCTTTACATCAGGCAAAGTAACCACTTTGTTACCTTTGCGAGCCTCAAAGCGCAAGTAGAGCTCAGATTTAGCCATTTGTGGAACATAGTCAAAAACAGCTACTTGAGTGTATTTGCCACCCTCTTTGTAAGACACTACTTGACCATTCTCTTTTGCACTCTCACCTACATAAGTTACAGATTTGCTCACAGCCTCACCACCGTTGTATTTCAATACTGGAGTAACGGTTAATACGGCGTTCTTAGCAAACTTCTTCACTGGGAAGGTACCAGTGATTTCTGCTTCTACTTGATTACCCACAACAGTCAATGGACTTGGGTTAACGGAAACTTGATCTGGTTGAACAGCGGTTCCGCAAGATGTCAGCAAAGCCACTGCAATTACTGACGCAAGGAATAATGATTTCTTCATATTGTTTTAGTTAATTTTGATTTTCTATTGTCGCTTATACAAAAACTGTGCAAGACACGACACATATCGCCTGCAAAGGTACAAAAATATTTACAAACCGCCAAATATATGCTATTTTTTTGTTGATTTTTTGTTAATAAACCCCTTGATTTGCTAAAAATTAGTTATAGACAAGTGGTATTCCTGCGAAAATAGCAATGGATAGTTGGAGTCGATATGTCCTGATGGGTAATCAAATAGGATAGGAAAACTATAGGGCTCTGCTATCTGTCGGATAGACTCCAGCAGCGAACATCCCATGGACACATCGTCTGCGCAGTCGGTAAATTGCCCTACCACCAAACCACTGATCTTCTCAAAGACGCCGCTCAGGCGTAGGTTCTGCAACATGCGATCAATATGATAATGATTTTCACTTATATCTTCAATGAACAAGATAGGCGCTTCTACACATTGCTCAATGATTTTATTCAGACTATAGGGTGTCCCTTGCAAGCCATACAAGACGCTTAGGTTTCCGCCAATGAGTTTGCCTGTAGCTTCTCCTGCACGATTGAGAGGGAAGTGAGGCATATGGTGGATCGTATATGGCGAGCGCGCATTGTGAGGCGCTGGATGATAACTTAGCGGCAAGAGGTGCGAAGTGAATGACAATGGAGCAGGATAGTCGGTTGCCATCAAGAGTTCCTTCTCTGCTACCAATGCAATATCGTCATCGGGTAGCAATGCCAAGTCTTTGCACATGTTAGCGTGCAACGAATGCACGCCGTGCAAACTCAGAAGACTATGCAGGGCTGTGATGTCGGAGAAACCCACCACCAATGGCCACTGCGTTTTTGGGCGCATGGGTAGTTCTATTTGGTCTATAATGCGTTGCAGACCATAGCCTCCGCGGCTACATAGGATAATATCCACGTTGGGGTCTGACAAAGCATCGTTAAGGTCGGCTACACGTTGTTCATCTGTAGCAGAGAAACGACCAATATTACCATAAGCATGTTCGCCTATAGACACAGAGAATCCCCACTGCTCCAAGCGGGCTTTGGCACGATTAATCCATTGCGCATCGATAGCGCTGGCAGGCGAAATAATACGAATATGTTTCATCAGCGTGCAAAGGTACAAAAAAAAATGTACATGTGCAAAAAAATAGTAGAAAAATCAACGATTTCACCACGAAACTATTGCTAGAATGAAAAAAATGCAGTATCTTTGCAGGCAAATAGCATAATATACAGACGAAAAGATGAAAGAGTATGTTGTTAATCGCTGCACAGTCACCCCTGTGCGACAAGAACCCTCTGAAGGAAGTGAGCAATTGACCCAATTGCTTTTTGGCGAAGTATGCGAAGTGCTGGAGCGTCTGCCCCGTTGGACCAAAGTGCGCTCCACTGTGGACGGACAAGAGGGGTGGGTCGATTTCAAGATGCTTGAGCCCACCAATACCCCATATCCAACATCTAATATCCAAACTATAGTCGCAGTTCCAATGGCGGTGGCAACAGACATGGAGACGGGCGAGGAGCTAATGCTCACACTCGGCACTCGCTTGCCTAATTATGCACATGGCACATTCGAAGTACTCAATAAGAAGTATCTGATTAATCCCATGCAGGCGATAGAGCACCCCACGACACAACTGTCGTCGGGGACCCCGCTGAGGCAAGAAGGCGATGAGGTGACAGGCGCGGATGTTTGCGCCGTGGCGCAATCGCTCTTGAACGCCCCCTATCTTTGGGGAGGGAAGAACGCAATGGGTATGGACTGCTCTGGTTTCACGCAAGTGGTGTATAGCGTTTTTGGTGTGAATCTATTGCGCAATGCGCGCGAGCAAATAACACAAGGTACAATGGTACCCTCACTGGCAAAAGCGCAAGCGGGCGACCTGGCATTCTTCGACCATGCAGACCGCGACCCACAAGCCACAAACATCTCGCATGTAGGTTTGCTACTCAGTCCGACGGAGATTATCCACTGCTCTGGCTGTGTACATATAGACAGCATTAATGATGAGGGTATTCACCTCCCCGATGGTTCTCTCACACATCATCTTGTACGTATCCAACGTTATCTATAATAATTAACCATAAAAGAACAATTATACATTATGAAAATACTTAGTAATATCTTATTTTTATCTATTGCCTTCCTATGTGTGTCTCAATGCGTTGTTGCAAATGATTTTACACCCGTACATTTGGAACGCAGCATTACCTCTGTACAACCAATGACGGGATTGGTACTATGGCGTACACATGATCAAGTGGATAAGTATGCACCCGTTACGACATTGGAATTTTCGTATTGTCTTCCATGCAAGGTTGTAAAAGGCAAAAAAGACGGAAAAATACAATACGATTGGTCGTATTTTGAGGATATATTGAATGATATTGCCTCTCGAAATCACCAAGGTGTAATTCGTTTTCGATACGAGAATCCTGGCAACACAGAGGTGGGCGCAACAGGTGCTACCGCAGTGCCCCAATACATCAAAGATATGCCTGGATATAAGGAGACCTCCAATTACGCAGAAGGTAGCAAGACCTACTATGCCGATTGGACCAATGCAGAATTGATGTGGTTTACGAAGCAGTTTATTACGGATTTCAATGCTCAGTACAAGGATGACCCTCGTATAGCCGTTATTCAGGTGGGCTTTGGTCACTGGTCAGAAGGTCATATATATGGCACAGACTTAAAATTAGGTGTAAATTTCCCATCTAAAGCTTACCAAAAGGAGTATTTTATGCATGTGGCTAATACCTTAGAAATACCATGGGGTATGTCCATTGATGGCGGTGATTCCTACTATTCACCTGTAGCAGAAGATGAAGAACTATTGGCGTTGGAGTTTGGTGCATTTGATGATTCGTTTATGCACGCTGGGCATGAATTGGCATCAGGAAGTGGTTGGAATGAAATGTGTTGGGACGGCATAGGTAAGGAGTATCGCTGGGTGAAAGGTATCTGTGGTGGTGAGATTAGTTATTACACCTCTAATGACCAGAAGAACTTCCTCAATCCAGCAGGTATGTATGGCTGGACATGGGAGGAAGCTTCTGCCAAATACCATATTTCCTATATGCTCGCCAGTAGTGCGCCAGGTAGTAAACACGCTACGGTAGATCGCTTTCGCGAAGCAGGTATTGCGGCTGGCTATACGTTTCGCGTGAGTGATTGTAGAACAAATGGTTTGGAAACACGATTAGTGGTTAGTAACCAGGGTATTGCTCCTATCTATCGTGATGCATTTTTCGCTATAGGCAATGTACAATCGGATGTTTCTTTGCGCGGACTATTACCTGGTGAAGGTATGGAGGTAGTTATACCCGTGGGATTGACCAATAGCAATGATTTGCAGATTGTATCTCCCTATATATTGCCTACTCAGACCATTGAGTTTGAGACAGGTGTCTTCACAGCTGTTGATAATACTACGATACAACAACCATCAGCAGTCAAGTACTTGCAAGACGGACACATAATTATCCAACGAGGTAATGGGCGATATACAGTAATGGGCCAAGTCATCGAATAATCCACCCCTAAACAATACAACAACTCACCCAGTTCATTCTGACAGCATGAACTGGGTGAGTTGTATATAATAAGTGTATAATGGAAACTCCTATCTACCTTTATACATATCTTCGTAGTATTTCTCGTACTCGCCAGAGGTGATGTTGTCCATCCACTCTTGGTGGTCAAGGTACCAGCGAACGGTTTTCTCAATGCCCTCTTCGAATTGCAGAGATGGTTCCCAACCGAGTTCGGCTTGCAACTTGCGTGAGTCAATAGCATAGCGCATGTCATGTCCAGCGCGGTCTGTAACGTAGGTGATGAGGTTCATATCTTCGCCCTCAGCGCGACCCAACAGGCGATCTACCGTGTTGATAACCACCTTGATAATATCGATATTCTTCCACTCGTTGAATCCGCCGATATTGTAGGTCTCTGCCACGGTACCTTGGTGGAAGATGAGGTCAATAGCGCGGGCATGATCCTCTACATAGAGCCAGTCGCGCACGTTCTCACCCTTGCCATAGACTGGCAATGGTTTGCGATGACGGATATTATTGATAAACAGCGGAATCAACTTCTCAGGGAACTGATATGGACCATAGTTGTTAGAGCAGTTGGTCACGATGGTAGGCATACCATAGGTATCGTGGAAGGCACGCACGAAGTGGTCGCTACTTGCCTTGGATGCCGAATAAGGGCTGTGAGGGTTGTACTTGGTAGTCTCTACAAAGAATTCCTCGCCATAGGCCTCGTGGTGCTCGGAGGACGCTTGAGTTGAGAATGGAGGAGTGATACCCTCTGGATGAGTCATCTCAAGTGCGCCATACACCTCATCAGTAGAGATATGGTAGAAACGTTTGCCTTCATACTTCTCAGGCAGGGCCTCCCAATAGAGTTTGGCTGCTTGCAGAAGCGAGAGAGTACCCATCACATTGGTGCGAGCAAAAGTGAATGGGTCTTTTATGGAACGATCCACATGGCTCTCGGCTGCGAGGTGAATGATACCAGTCACTTGTTCCTCTTGCATGAGCGCATACATCGCGTCAAAATCGCAGATGTCGGCTTTTACGAAGCGATAGTTGGGTTTATCCTCAATATCCTTGAGGTTAGCCAAGTTGCCCGCATAAGTCAGTTTGTCCACATTGATAATGCGATACTCAGGGTACTTGTTGACGAACAGTCGTACTACGTGGCTGCCAATAAAGCCTGCGCCACCTGTGATGATAATAGATTTCATATATTTGATATTTACGATTTTATGACAAAACGTATTTGTTTGAAATGGTATGTTTTTTCCTCGTTGTTTTCGGTGCGGAGTTGTAGTTCACCTTGCTCTGTGATACCCATCAGTTCGGCACGAAATATGCCTTCCTCTGTATCTGTAGCAATAGCGGTAGGTGCAATGCTGACTTCTCTCTCTACATATAGATGCCACCCTTGGCGTCGGTAGAGGTGTTGCATATAAGCATCTTTTATCTCATCGGTAGTGCGTGTTTCCCACGATTTCATCGCACTAATCCAATCGCTGAGCAGTTGCTCTACAGGATAATCCTGACCCGTAATTTGCTTCATGGACATGGGGTTGGGTGCATTGCTTAGCCATTCCGTTTGATTGACATTCATGCCTATGCCCGCAATCGTATGATCCACCATGCTCCCCGACAAACTATTCTCTATCAGTATCCCCACCAATTTCTTGTCACCATAGTATATGTCGTTGGGCCATTTGATAGTTAGCCAGTCTTTTGGCAGGTATTTTGCCAACACTTCCCAACAGGCTACTGCCACCAGCATAGACAGCCGCCATTGGTCCGCTGCGTATATGCCTTCGTAGCGCAACAGTGAGGAGAAGAGCAAGTTTTTCCCCTCTTCGCTCTCCCAACTGTTGCCTGCTTGTCCGCGTCCTGCCGTTTGAAAATCCGTATGGATAGTATATAAATGCGGCAAGTCGTCTGTATATTGCTCGCGCAGCAGTGTGGAGGTGCTATGTGTTTGCTTGATATACATTCAGTAGGTATTGCTCTATGACGCGTTGTATCTTTCGTGGCTTGCAATTGGCACTATTCACCATTACCGCAAACACCCATACTCTGCCATCGGGCAGGAAGATATAGCCGGCGTAGTTCTTCGTGCCGCCGATAGTGCCACTCTTGGCATACACTTTACCGTGTAGCGGTGTATCGCGCAAGAATGAACTTAGTGTGCCGCTCTCGCCGCTGCATGGCAAGGAAGCAAGGAACACTTCCTTATGCTTGGAGCCATACATATAGCGCAGTAGTTGCACATACATCGAGGGCGATATGACCTCTTGTGGTGCCAATCCACAGCCGTCCAGTATGCGCGCACTGCGGAAACTAACGCCTCGGTTCTTCCAGTACTCACGCATGAAGTCGCAAGCATTGTGTATAGTGCAAGGTGTCGCATATTTGGCACCAAAAGTGCGGAAAAGCATTTCCGCATAGAGGTTGTCCGACTCCTGTTCGGTATGACGGATAATCTCTGACAGCGGTTCGCTCTCATGGGTGAAGAGCAGGGTGCGAGCAGGGGCGTTGGCGGGCTTCTCGCTCAGGTATGTCTCGGTGCCATCTACAGTGATACCGCTGTTGCGCAATATCTTGGTGAAGTCGCGTACCAAGATAAGTCCAGGATTAGGCATATCACCACGCACACCAAAAGTCTGTCGGTTAGAGGGGACACTACCTACCAGATAACGCGTGTTATTATACGGTACGCCATGCACAAAAGCGCCGTCATAGGTAATGTGGGTACAACGGATATGGTTCTCAAATTCTATCTCGGGTATCTCAGGCGTGGTGTATAGCACTTCGGCTATGCTGCCCACTGCGCCGCTACGTAGCACGATATTCATCGTGTTGTCTTGATAAGCGAGGGCGAAAATACCTGGGGCGTAATAGTTACCCGCATCTTCCCATAACCACGATGGGTTGAGGGCATTGCCGTCAAAATAACTTAGGTCTGCCACTACGGAACCTGTGATATGTTGGACTCCTGCTTCGCGCAGGCGACGTACCCATTTGTACATGAAGTTCTTGTCGCCTACATAGCGCGAACCAAAAGTAGGGTCGCCACGTCCTTCTACATATAAGTCGCCGTATAGAATACCATCTTGTATATAACCCGAATAGGTAATAGGTGTTTGGATACGGTAGTCGCCACCCCATATCTCTAAGGCGGTGGCTGCGGTGAGCAATTTCATAGTAGAGGCAGGAGGAATGACCGCATTCGGACGATAAGCATCGATCGTATCGCCAGAGTGATAGTCACAAATCAGCACACCGATATTAGCATCCTGTGTATTTGGATGGGTGGTCAGAATAGATAATATGAGTAGTAATTTAAGCATAATCCATCAATTTCGCTGCAAAGGTACAATTTTTTCTCGAGAAAAACAAAAAAGGTTTGTATATTTGCAAAAAATGTTGTACTTTTGCAGAAAATTTTGAGTTATGAGCGCACCCAATACGCATTATGTTTATCAAGAACCTGCCATTGAGTTTGTGACAGTGGCGGTGCAATTGTGTCTCTATCTGGAGCAAGCGGCAGAGCATGAAAAGGCAGATTTTATCGAGAAAATGCTTTGCCTACTGCCTCTGCTATACCTCAAAGCACGTCTTCTGCCCAAAGCAACTGAGGAGATGGACGGCTATCCTGAGCGATTTGTGACGGAGCAGGAGTATGAAGATTTGCGCCAATTCATCGCTCAGAAATTAGGTTCCGATGATGCGTATCTGGAGGTTTTTGTTGAGGAAATGCGCTATTCGGATGAGCCGATCACGGCCTTTATATCGGAGAATATAGCAGATATTTATCAAGAGATTAAGGATTTGGCATGCAACTATCAAACGCGTGACGAAGCCGTGATGAACGATGCGCTGGTCAGTTGCTTAGAGGCCTTTGAGCAACATTGGGGGCAGAAATTGCTCAATGTCTTGCGCCCTTTGCACATGCTCGCCAACAGCGAAGAAAAAGAATTTTAACAACAGATTATGAGTAGTTTTTTGCCCAATACTTTTGCGCCACACATTGACAAGGCTGCCATTCAAGCCCTGCCATTGACCTTTTTTGAGGGCGAAGTTATTGTGGTGGACAAACCTGAGATGGTGGCAGATGCTGCGGAGTACTTGCGCCAACATACCGTGTTGGGTGTGGATACCGAGGCACGTCCCTCTTTCAAACGCGGCGTACATTATCCTACTGCCTTGGTGCAAATCTCCACGCTGGAGCGTTGTTACCTATTCCGCTTGACGCATGTGGGAATGCCCGTTGAAATCGCACAAATCTTTGCTAATCCTGACATTTGTAAGGTAGGATTGGCTTTCAAAGACGACATTAATGGCCTGCGCAGAAGACGTGACTTCGTGCCTGCTAACTGCATTGACCTGCAATCCATGGTCTGCAAGTATGGCATTATGGAGATGGGTCTGCAAAAGATTTTTGCCATTATCTTTGGCAAGAAGATCAGCAAGGCACAGCAGCTCACCAACTGGGAAAACTCCTACCTCACACCCGAACAGGCACGCTATGCCTCTACGGATGCATGGGCAACACTCAGTATATACTTGGCATTGCAACAAGTCAAACCCCTATCTAAGCGTGCAGTAGAGGCACTCAAACGCGCGGAGAAAGAAGCGCAAATCCGCCGACAACAAGAAGCAATGGCAAAGAAGTGTGCTGAAAGCACCCCGCCTTTAACCTCCAACCCATAACCTCCATCCTTTACACTGGATAATGACAACAGTATATTTGAAACCTCATAAAGAAGAATCGCTTCTTCGTTTCCACCCCTGGGTATTCTCGGGTGCTATTCGTAGTATTCAATTGGATGCGGACTATCCGCACGCGCAGCCACAAGAGGGCGAAGTGGTACAAGTCCGCGATTCCAACGGCCAAATCTTAGGCGTGGGTCATTACCAGATTGGCTCTATTGCTGTGCGCATATTGGCTTTTGGTGTAGGAGAACTACCGCATGATTTCTGGCAAGAGCGCATTCGTGCTGCATACGAAGTGCGTTGCTCGTTAGGGTTGATTACTTCGCTACCCAATCCCCAATCCCCAATATCCAATACCCAATATCCAATTAACAACACCTATCGCCTCGTCCATGGCGAGGGCGATTTCCTGCCTGGACTGATAGTGGACATATATGCCGATACGGCGGTTATTCAGGCCCATTCCATAGGTATGCACTACCACCGCGAGGAGATTGCCAAGGCGATTGTGCAGGCAGTACCGCAAGTGGATAAGGTCTATTACAAGTCGGACGACACTCTGCCTCATAAAGCCCCTATTCAAGGGGAACGTGTGGGCTACTTGATTGGTGCAGAAAAAGCCGATTTAAACGGCGATTTCTGGGCAAAAGAGAACGGCTTGGACTTCCGTATTGACTGGCTTCGTGGTCAAAAGACGGGTTTCTTTATTGACCAACGCGACAATCGTGCATTGCTGGAACATTACGCACAGGGTAAAGAGGTGCTCAATATGTTCTGCTATACGGGTGGTTTCTCTGTGTATGCTTTGCGTGGCGGTGCGAAATTGGTGCACTCGGTCGATGTGAGTCAAAAGGCGATTGACTTGGTGCGCAGCAATGTGGCGCATAACTTTGGAGAAAATGCCCCACACGAGGCGTTTGCCGAGGAGGCGTTTGAGTTCATGGCTAAGAATCAGAATAAGTATGATTTGATAGTGCTTGACCCACCTGCATTTGCTAAGCACCGCGATGCGGTTAAGAATGCACTTCGTGGCTATCAGCGTTTGAATGCCAAGGGCATACAGGCTATCCGTCCAGGAGGTATATTGTTTACCTTCTCTTGCTCGCAGGCGATAGATAAGGATATGTTCCGTTTGGCGGTCTTCTCTGCCGCAGCGCAAGTGGGACGCAAGGTGCGCATTTTGCACCAATTGCATCAACCCGCCGACCATCCCATCAACATATACCATCCAGAAGGTGAGTATCTGAAGGGATTGGTGCTTCAAGTAGAGTAATCGCCAAAGGATTCATTTCATAGATAAAAAGAATAACCACCTCATATCCGAAGTGGTTATTCTTTTTGTCGGGATGACAAGAATCATGCGAATGGAGTTAGTTAGCAAGTTACCAGCAAGTTATTTTTCTGTATCCTGTGAGTATGTGAGCGGTGAGTGCTTCGCTCACATTTTGCTTCACTTCGTCTTTCTAAAGGGCCTATAAAAGCGCTTATAAAGTACTTTTATTAGGTGTATTTACTGTTTTTCTTATTTTATTTCTTTGTGCTTTGTTTATTTATTGCCAAATAAAAACAGTTGATTTTCTGCTGATTACAACATTCTTTTTCTTTTGCAAAATAAATTCTTTACTTTTTCGACCACTAAAAAAAAGAAAAGAAATGTCTTATAAAAGGGCGAATGTGTCCCAAATATGTCTTATACTATATATTGTACTCGCACCGTCTCGCGCGTATAATGCGCAGGAGACTAATACGCGCGTGAGTGTCGATGGTAATATAGAAAGCGGCTTATTGCAAGTAATCCTTTAACTTTATCACACTATCCGCCACCTCATATATTACTTCAGCCTTCAGGCGTTCAATAGCAAGCTCATAAGCCTTAACGCGTATGTGCTCTGGATATTCCATCCATGGCTTATTTTCGTTTACTAACTGAGAGGCAATTTCTATAGCATTAGAAAGTATTTGCCCAGTCTTAAATTCATCTTTTGTCATAATTTACTTTTTCTTTTTTGCTTCTGTCTTGTACACTCGCAAGAGTTCTGTGAGGTTCTCAATAATCTCATCCTTGCGTTTGCATTCTTCACACATGGGGTTCGCTTGGTTCTCAGGTATATACTTTTCCGGATAAGTAAACACATCTACGATAGAAATACCAAATACTTCACACATCTGTGTAATTCTACTGACCTTTACATCCTTTGGACTGTTGAACCAATTGCTCACTGCTTGGTCAGAAATGCCCAACCCTTGGGCTACTTGTTTTTGCAAAATCCCCTTCTCATCGAGGATTGCCTTTAGATTTCGCTTAATGTCAATCATAGTGCAAAATTACTTAAAATTGTTGATATAAATGGTTTATTCGAATAGTTAGTTTTCCATTCATATTTTGAATAAAATACACATATAAATGTACTATTTTATTAAAAAATACATTTTTTTATGTAAAAAATTTGGTTGTATCAAATATTTGTTGTACTTTTGCAGCGCAAAATAAACTTTGCAGGCGCAAAGGTAGTTATAAATACACAAAACAACAAATTAAAATGACAACATTTCAAAGTTTTTACGAGAATGTTCGAGTTGGCGATGCACAGCCGATTCGTAACGAGGTTGAGAAGTTGGTTTCTCAAGTCACTTTCTTGAATTGGCGCCGTGGTACATTCGAGCCAGCAGCGCAGTTCTGGGGAGAGATTAATCACATCGCAGAAAAGTTTGGTTATGAAAAACCATACAAAGTTTAATCACAAAATTAAGGAGGGCAAACAATGAAAAACGAAGAAAAAAAAGTGACCATCACAATTAATGGAATGGATCCACAACAATGGCAAGAAGAAAAAGAAGGGCGTGTAGCTGTTATCTTTATTAGCGACCCTATAGACGAAGATGATAATGTCTTAAATGGATATACTTTCGGTAACGGCGGTCGGATGGTATCAATGATGAAGCATGTTTTTAAATGCCACCCTAATTTTAAAGAAATAATTCATCTTGCAATGGTTCGTCAATTTGTTGGTGATGTAATGTCTGATATCTTCAAACGAGCAGAGGAACATATCAAAGAAGAAAAGAAGGAGGAATGAGTATGTGGTTTGAAGTAGAAATAACAGCAACGGCTACCATTTCCGTTGAGGCAGATAATCAGTCAGCTGCAGAGGCTAAAATCTTCAATGCCATAGCTATGTCAGATTCTGACTTGATAGAACAGCTTACTGAGGGCGCAGAAATCTCCGCTCGAGAGATAGATGAGGATATTGCTGATATAAATTATATATTTGAGGAGTGATTATGAAAAAAGATGTTGCAAAGCGAGTTAAGGTTCAACCCGTATTTGAGGGGACAATCCTTTCTAAAGCTCGCAAGATTATTGACCGTAGAGGCGTGTTGCCAGTTTACAAAGGAAAGCCTGTCATTGCTATCGACGCAGACGGCGAGGAGTATAACTTCCGAAGTTGCGCAGAAGTAGAGCGCACCACGCTCATCAGCGCAGGTCGTATTCAATCCGCTATTCATGACTACAAGCTTGGCAAACGAGAGATACCGCTGGTAGAAGGATTTTGCTGGCTGTATGTAGCAGACAAAGACGAGTGGCTTGTGAAAGTGAAAGCATGGATAAATGTGCATGCTGAAGATAACCATAAAACGAACATCTAATTTAAGTGATTATGTCTGACAAAATTGTATTCAACGGTCCAGTAGGTAAAATCTATGGTTCTGCATTTGGCTCTGTTAAATCTATGGTTATCAAGGGCGGTAAAATTCTCATCAACGGTTCAGAGCAAGTTATCCCGTCTGACTATCCAGAGATAACTATCAACATCCAAGGAGATGTAGAACGCTTGGAGATTGAGCAATGCGAGAAGATCCATATACACGGCAACGCTAATCGTGTTAAAGTAAACTGCGGCAGCGTTGATGTAGATGGAAATATAAAGGGAGACGCTAATGTTAATTGCGGTAATATTCATTGCCAGTCAATAGAAGGCGACGCAAGTACTACTATGGGAGATATTCACAAAGGTTAATTGATTATGAAAAAGTGGTATATATTTTTACAAATGTCTAATGCCGTTATGATAGGCAGTATTCTTGCTCCTATATGGTTAGATGAATTTTGGTGGTTTTATATGGATTTATTGTTCATTGTGGCTCTATTGTTATTTGTATTATCTTTTTGTATCCTAAGCAAGAAGCAAACCAAACAGTTAGAAAGGCTCAGTAAAGAAGCTATGATAACCTATAAAACTTATGAATTTCACTCTAGGCTACTTCCATGGATAAGTGTGAACAAAGATCTTCCTAAGGAGGGGGAAGTCGTATATATTGCATTCCGTGATAAGACTGGCTTTGGTGTTAATGTAGCTACATTTGAGAACGGCGTGTTTAATAGTTATAGTACCAACAAACCCGACTATTGGATGCATGTTCCAGTACTGCCAAAAGTTGAGGATGAAGTATGAGAATAGATAAAAACGGAAACCCCGAATATATCGCGCCCACAACTAAAGCACTAATAAAAGAGTGTCATTGGGTTGTAAAAATGGCATATTACACAGGTGCAATGAAATTCATAAATGTATTACAATACGCGAAATGTCAAGAAGTTATATTAAAATGGAGACTGTGGCACCCTATAACATGGCTATATGTAGTTTTCGCTTTTACTTTATCAATGATAGGCCATGCTATTACAGTCATTTCGACCTATAAATATGAGATACTCAAAGATGTCACTTGTACTATAGACCATACGAGAACAAGATTCAAGCGAAACCCATTATTTAAGAAGGAGGAAGTATGAAAATAGTCATTTTATTTATCGGTATGTGCTTGCTATTTTTAACAATAGCATATGCAGTAGCAGCTTTCGCTACATTAGAGCCAAACCCTTGCTTGTGGAGCATTGATGTAAGAACTATTGTTGCAATTGGCGGGCTCTCTCTTGGGTTTCTGTTTGCCTGTCCTATTGCTATTTGTAGAGAGGTGAAGTAATTATGTACACAAGAGAGAAGCTTATAAAAGAGGCAAAGGACTTTGCTCATGTCCTGGAGTGGAATATAGCCAACGAGGCTATTAAGGGGGAGAATGTCGATGCGATTATTGAGACTATCAAAGAGGTATGCGAAGCAGCTGTACAATCACATCTCATTCACGCATACTTCAAAGGCATGAATGATGCAATCCAGTTCTATCAAGAGAAAGAAAATGTGGAAGCGCTAAGAAAGACATTCTATTCGCTTCTCGATGAATTAAAACAATCTACTAGAGAAGAGTGACGATGGACAAATCACTAAATGACATACGAAAGCAGGTGCAGCGCATTGTAAACCTCGCTAACTCTATCGGTGGTAAATACACCAATAATTGTCGCAAGCGAGTAAATGCACAGCACTACTATACAATGGCTGCTCGTGTGATGACGCAAAGAGGAATATCACGCTTCAGCACTGATCCTGACGAACGAAAGCCAATCGTTCTACGATCTGTCAGTTCAGCAAAGATTGATGGCATGGAGTGTAAAGCACATACCGTTGTGCTTATACCCAAGCCAAAGCAAAAGAAGGAAGGTGTGCCACTGTCCTCTTATATGGCCATTAAAGAGAACAGGCGCAATCTTCAATCCCTCGCCCGTCATCAGTTCATTGCCCATATGCTTTCAGATATTGCAACGGACATGATGATCTGCAAGATGGAAGGATGGGATCCATACGAGTTCCCTCGTATAATAGCAGATGAGATGCAGCGCATACTCAAAAGCAATTGATCTTTGACATACAATAGCAGGTAGTGCCCTATTAAGACGGGCTAATAACCACCCTGCGGAGTGCAAAGAGGGTTTTAGTTCCATTCCCTTAGCCATGTCACTCCGTCATCGACGAAAACTAGCAACCGCCTGCTATACTTACAACGAGGTAAGGTGCCTATTAAGACGGCACAAGGAAATAGGCAGCCTCGCGTTGGTTTCACTCACCGCCAGTAATACGGTTCGCATTCGCCAACGGATGGGAAATGGAGATAATAACCCTGCCGCCCATTGCTGCTGAAAAGTCTCGGCTCGCCTCGTCCTAAAGATGTAGTGCTCCTATTAAGATGGGGCAAGTGAGTCATGTTCTTCGTTTTTACTGGGTCGGGGAACATGATCATCCAGCGTAACCGCATCTTAAAACACCATCGGATAAGACAGTGAATGTGGCTGCTGATCCTCGCTTTGCAAGGTAGTGGGCTATTAAGATGCTCTATAACATTAGGAAGCCGCCTTGGCGCATCATGGAATTTCGCACACGCCCGATGGTAATTTTGACAATTATTAAATTTGAATATATATGAAAAAGAAAAAAACTGATGAGCAACAATTAAAAGAACTATTGCTCCAAGTATCGCAGGTTACGCCTGAAGAGCTATTGCAACAAATCAAAGAGTCGCCTAACAGCGTAGTTGCAGCGCACGCATGCTGCACGATATTGTTTGATGAGTTCTTTGATTCCTATCTGCCAGCTCCATCGCGTGGGGATATGAATGATGAGGACTACCAGGCACAAGTGCAATCCTATGAGAACATTCGCGAGAACATTCGTCAGATTGCCTTTTATTGGTACATCGCAGGCTCTCATCACCCAAAGCACATGGAGCGCCTGATTGAACTATTAGAAAAACAACCTGAGGGTCAGTCGAATCAATAAGACTGGGAGCGGTTATGGTTGCAGGGGGAGTGCCCTCCTCCCCCGTTTTTTTGTAAAATATTGAAAATTATGGTTTCTAATGTAGATTTGATAGATATTCGTTCGTGCTCTGAACACGGGCAGAAAAGATACGATGTTACTTTACGCTGTCCTGATGAGCGCGACCGAAGATCGATTGTAGCACAAATTGAAGACCAGGAGAATACTTCTCTGGTCCAGTTCCGTGCATGGAGTAAGCATAATATCCTACTCCACCGTCCCGATAAAGATGCCTCACGCGATTTTGTCATTACGCCTGTAGTCATTATTCAGGTTGAGGTGCCTGCAGATATGGATATGACAAGTATCGCTTGCTATTTCTTACAGATAATCAGTTAATCATAATATTATGGAGGAGAAGAAATCGTATCTACAGCAGCGCGTTTATGACCTGCTGGGACTAACTGAAGAACAATGCAGCGTGCCACTATACATAGGCAAATACCCAGCTCGCATTAAGAAAATATTTTGGGACAACGAGAAAGGCGAGAAGTGCTCCAAGCCCGAATTGGATGCTGAAGGCAAGGAGATTGCGTTGCCATTCCCATTGTTCCAGTCCGACGACAAGGACAATATTCGCATGTTCCCCTACACCTTGGACGGTCAGCTTATTCGCTACGAACGCGACAAGCAGCCCAAGTACTCGGATTTCATAGTGGAAGATACCTACTTCATCACTCGTATGAATCCTGAGTATTTGGCAGCCAACCCAGGGCAGCCCAAATACAAGTTCCCCGGCGGAGAGACCAAGAAAGGTACATACCCGTTCTTCCCTCCTACCTTGTACGAATCTTTCCGCAAAGGGGAACATATCGAGACGGTCGTCCTCACCGAGGGCTATATGAAGGCGATGGTTGCCAGTGTGCACGGCATGGCAGTGGTAGGGCTCGGCTCTATCACCCTCTTTGCCGACAGCAAGAGCAAGCAGCTCTATCCGGATATCGTGCGAATGCTCAATACCGTCAAGCCCAACAATATCGTCATCCTCTACGATGGCGATTGCACCGACCTTGGCAAGGATGCCGTCATTGATCTGCAAGAGGGCAGAGAGCCTAATCTGAGCAAGCGGCCATATTCGTTCATGAACTCGCTGCTCAAGCTCAAGGACATGCTCTTGGAGTTCAAGAACCAAAAGGGCGAGCCATGTGAGTTGTTCTTTGCCTATGTCAATAAGATGCGTGAGGATAAGGATATCATTGACGAGAAGACGGGCAAGGCTCGCACCGTCAATGATAGTCCTAAAGGCTTAGACGACCTGCTCGTCGATCCAGAGTTCTGCGACCATACCGCCAAGATTGCCGAAGATCTCAACAACCCTGGTCGCCCTGGTATATACTTCAAGAAAACCAATCTCCGCACTTGCAACGACACGAAGATCCGTGGCGTGTTCAATTGCTCCAACCCCGAGCAGTTCTATACCGCTTGGCAGCATGTGATTGGCTCAAGCCGCTTTAAGTACAACGGGGGCGTGTACTTCTACAATGCAGCCGAAAAGAAGCTCGTGCAAGCCCTCGACAATACCCTGAAGGATTATGTGGCGATTGGCTCGGAGATTGTGTTGGTGACAGAGGAACCTATCCCCAACGCCAAGGGTAGCCGCATTGAGTTCTATCCGCAAGCCGATAAGGTCATCAATGCGAGATACGGCGATGGTACCAGCAAACGCCTGTACCAATACAAGCACTACATTGACTACACTATCCAGCCAAGCCACGAGAACTTCTCGCAGGAGATCATCAATCCCGCTGGATATCGCTTCTTCAATATGTATAGCCCACTCAACTATAAGCCCATCGAGGGCAAGTGGCCAACTATTGAGAAGCTGCTCCGTCAAATCACCAAGGAGTATCCGGAAGAGCAGTTCCATTACTACGAGATGCTGCTCGATTGGATTACGCTCACCTATTTCCGTCCGTTGCAGTTCTTGCCTATCCTGATGTTCGTGAGCAAGGAACGAGGCACAGGTAAGACCAGTTTCCTCAACTTGCTCAAGTATATCTATGGCAATAACGCCGTGGTAGGTGGCAACGACCTGATCATGTCCAAGTTCAACTCCTTGCTCGCTGGTAAACTCATCGTCGGAGTGGATGAATCTACGCTGGGTGATAATAAGGAGGTCGGCGAAGCGCTCAAGTACATGTCCACGGCTCGCACCATGCACATCGAGAAGAAAGGTAAGGATAAGAAGGAGGTACCAGCGTTCTGCAAGTTCGTGCTTTGCTCCAACGAGGTGAAGAAAGGCGTCTTCATCGCCAAGGACGAGGTGCGCTTTTGGGTCATGCGCCTCACGCCCTGGGCAGCTGATGAGGAGTTTGATCAGAACTTCGAGGATAATATCGAGAGCGAGGTGCAAGCCTTCCTATTCTATCTCAAGCAACGCTGGGAGCGTGGTAAGATGTTTATCAAGGAGAAGGAAGACCGTATGTGGTTTGACCGCAATCGCTTGATCAACGAAGACCTCTACAAGATGATGAGTGGTACACAATCTAATTTTGAAGGCTCACTTAGTGAATTCCTTGTCAATATGTTCCTTGACACTGGAAGAACCATTTTGCATTTCGATGTGCAGTATATTTGGGATAATGTGCCTGATGCCAAGCGCAAGGATCAGCAATATATCCGCAATCTCCTCGACGAGATGCCTGGCGTCATCAAAGATAAGAATCAGAAGTGCAAAATGCCTTTCCGTGTCACTCCGTTGATGAAACAACAGGATCCATCGCTTACTGAAGATGAAGGCGAAGTTGTGTGGCCATCTAAGGGGAAGCAATGCCGTCCGTATGCTTTTGATGCTAAGTTCTTCCTTTCCCCCGCTGAATATGAGGAGTTGAAGGAGAAGCGGAGCACATCTGTCGGAGTTGAGAAAAATGCAGTTTTAAAGAATAATTCCACCGAAGCTGACCTATTCTCCACTCCATGCAACTCCCCTGACATGGCATTCGATGACAATTCTCCTGATGTTTTCTGAGTATCGGCAGTCGATAGTTGCTTTTTATCGACTGCTTCGGCCAGTGGCATCACTCATTTATCGAAACAAAAACAAAAATCTTAAAAAAACGGCATTTTTTGCCGTTTTTTTTGTCCGCCAATTTGTATGGGGAAGGGGAAGAAGGGGGACAAAAATTGTCGCGATGCAAAAAAATTGTTTCTTTTTGCTGCGAATGGGTCTATTTTGTTACTATTCAGCATATTATCGCGAAACAATAGGCGGAAAAATTGTTTCTTTTTGTTTCTTTTTGTTTCTTTTTGTTTCCAAATGTTTCTCGCTTTGTTTCTATATAAACAACTATAAATCAAGAAAATAACACAAAAGAAACAAAATCAATATGTTTTTCTACTTCTTAGAATTTGCATATAATTTTCGGCGAGTTGATAGCTAAGTTTGGTCATGTGGCAAAAAAATCGTACCTTTGCAGTCGCAACCATGACCGCTGCCCTATCTTAATAATAGTACATTTTAGGAGAGGCAGCTATGGGTGGCATTTCCAAAGATTACTTAAACGAATATAACGCCCTTCCTTCTAAAACAAGAAGGCGTGTCATGAATACCCTAAAGTATTGGGGTGGATGGACCAAAACTTCGGTCTATCGTAAATTGCAATGTCCAAATCTTTCGCCAATCGAACGCACTTTAATTGAGGGCGTAATGCAGCGTGCTACCGCTCCCGTGCAAGAAGGAAAACAATTAGAGATAGCTTTCGATTGGAATGAAAAAGATGGGTTCATCTTGTGTCTGTAATTATTTGGTTATTCCTACAAAAAACCGTACCTTTGCACCGTGAAAAATCGTCGCAATTCATATTACTTATATCTGAACTGGCCTGTGTATTTGGCACAGTGGTATGCTCACGAAATGTACCGCCTTAAACACTCAGAAGATGAGCATATTTCTCCATACATATACGACTGCAGTGCTCCTGTCACCGAACTAGATCCTGTGGATACGCGTCGAGGGTCTGCAGAGCGTAATATATTGGAGATGTGCCTATCCAAGCAGCCAGATAATATACGCGTCCTTCCAAGCAAGGAAGCGACTATCTGCCTGGTTATCCCAAATTTTGTTCATAAGCCTGCGGCTACATATAACTACCTTTCTCCAAAGAGTAAATCCTTATTGGAGCAAACTGCTCGCAATCATTTTAAGATGGAGCTCACGAAATACATCAATAAGATTTTCTTTGCTTCTGAACAAAAAGGATCTTACAAGCCTTCGCGAGAACTGACCGTTCAAGCCTTCATGGAGAACAATGGCATCGAATGTACAGAAACCAATATCGAGGCCATTAAGAAGATCTGGAGCCGCTTGTATGACCTCTGCTATAAATCCAAATCTAAAAATAAAACCGAATGAGAGTACCAGGAGTAAAATCAATAGCCTTTATATCTGCTTTGGATATCGACTCAAGTATTGAACTACAGGCGATGTCTGGTATATCACCGGACATTACTCACCTGCAGTTCACCCCATTTTCATTTGTCGGTGATCCAAAGCTGGAGCTTAGTGACAGCAACGAAAACAATGGTAGCAACCGTAAGGCTTTGCTATCCTTCATTGTTCCGTTCTCATTTCGCGAGCGCAAATGCGCCTTTATAGTCACAGCTTCATCTGGTGCAATATATTTGATAGGCTCTGCCAACAATGTTCCTGCAATCTCCACCAAAGATATTACTGCAGGTCCATCTACTACCAACCATGTAGAGGTGAATGTAGAGCTATCTTCTCCCTTTGCTTGGATAGAAGTTTCTGGAGTAATAGCATTAGGAACAGAATATCCACCTGTAGGTTGGGATGTCTTCCGTGAAATCACCGAAGAGGAAATAGATGATATCATTAACAATTTACCGTCTTAGTTTATGTTAGTTATTGTTACAATGCGACGCCTCGATAGAGCTCTACAGCAGCTGTGGAAGAATGTCAAAGATGCGATTTTAGGCGTTCAAGAGATTGTGCATCCAAGCGAAAAAGAAATAGTTAATGCTATCTCTATCGCTTCTATTGACGATGTAGAAGCACCACAAGAGGGAGTATTTTATATGATAGAACCATCAGATGGAGTGGATGGCTTTCTCTTCCTCTATCAAAATGGAGCATTTAATGAAGTTATTCCAGAAGAGGGTATCATCTATATTGTTAATAGTCCAGACAAATCCCACATATACATATATAATTATCCATTATGGGAGGATGTTACGGGACAGTCTGTAGATAATACCCTCTATATTACTAATACCACTACCGACCTCGAGAGTTATACAGATAAAGGAATGTATAGTGTATGTTTAAGTACTTCATTAAGAAATACTGAGTGGTATACCTTTACTATATCGGTCAATCGTGGTCGTCATATGGTAGGAAGACCAGCCACAAACACATATATTCAAACGCTCATCAATAATGATTGTTGGAAGCGGCGCACTAAGATAGGAGATGATAGTTGGAGTGATTGGACAGAGTATCGTTATGCCTACACCGAAGATCTTACCTCCAAGCAAGATAAATCAGATTCTTCGCTACAGACTACAGCAAAAACAGTGGTTGGTGCTATCAATGAAGTCGATACTAAAGCCAATAATATTGAGAAAAATATTGGCAATGAAGATATGTATGCTGAGCATGCCCAAACTATTAAAAGCGCGATTGCAGAAATTAATTATTGGAAAGGAAATGCAAGTCAAGATATTGAGCATGCAATCGGTGATATTAAAGAGTTGCAAGCATCGGTCAATGCTAAGCAGCCTATTGGCGACTATGCCCAGGCACAACACACCCATGTCTTCGCCGATATCACAGATGTGAGTATTCTTCCTGATAACGATGCTCAGATTATCATTCCTATAGATGATGATATTCTTACGAGCATTGTTAATCAAACATACTCACCTGAAGACACAGCTATGTTCTCTGGGCACTCCGAGTACCTTCCTCTTTCTGATGAGGAAGTTACTCGTCTCGTAGATCTAACGATAGAAACATATCGACAAACAATCAATTTGAAAAACTAACCCCAAAAATATTAATCCTATGGCACAAACAGTAGCAACCCCCGACAACCTGAATAATTTTGCTAAAGAGCTTGGTGAGCGTATTGCACAAGAAGCTGCAGGTGGAAACAGCAATTTTGTTTTCATTGATAGTTACATTTCCAAGAATGTATCTACCAATGATGGCATTTCTCATGTTTACTTAGTGATAGACAAGGACATTGACCTATCTAATGTAACCATACAGTACCAACGAAAGAAGCGTGTAAAAGTGCGTAGGAGTTACAATAGTTCATATTATGAAAACGACGAACATCATCGAGCTCATACCACTGGTTGGCATGAGGTGTTGCGTTTGCCAATCAGTAATCGTGAGCCTCTTATCCGCCCTATATTGAAATCTACCACTCCTGATTTTATTTTAGGTGGAAATGCGTACTATGAAATCACTGTAGATGGCTACGAACAATTTATTGACTTCGTCACAGACGATTCTTTCGTAACTGGTTATTGTGATCAAGAAGGTTCACCTGTTCCTATTTCCGCTATTCTACGAAAAAATGGTGGTGTTTGCCTCATTAAGGATGGGAAACAAATTTCCAATTTCGCGATGTTCCGTGCTCAATATGATGAAGAAACGGACACTTGGAACATGGGTAAATAAAAAGCCACGGCGATAGCATCGCAGTGGCACAAGTCCGATAGCATCGATTTGTATACTCCCGATAGTATCAAGAAGCGGTGCAAAGGTACTGCTTTTTTTTGAAATCACCAAATTTTTTTACTAAAATGATATTTCTTGTTACGAAAACATATCTATCCAAGAAGATATCCGAGTGGATGGAAGTGGTTGCTTATAAGATGGCTAAGCAATCCAAGGCACTACAGGACGAAATGCGTTCTAATATGGATGATTCCATTGCAGAGATTAAATCTTATCATTCCGTAACATACAAGGAGTTAGTGCAGCTGCGCAACCATTCAAAATTATTGCCTGGTAATTGGTATCGGCTTGTTGATTATATGACCACTGTCGCCAATGTAGCTAATGCTCGGAGTGCAGAACACCCCTTTGATTTATTTGTATTAGCCATTGCTGAAAATTCCCTTTCTGAAGAAGCACATGCGATTATATCTAATCGCGATACTGGTGGGTATTTCAAGAAATGTCAACTAGCTGCTTGGCGTGTCTGGTATTGCCTTGACAACGATAGTAAGCATTTCCAATGGGCCAATCCAAATGGTACGGGTGTAATCTATCGCCTCATTGACGAGCACGGCAATGATTGCCCTTATGATTTCAAAAATATTCAGTTCAAGCGTTGGGCTATTACTGACATTACCAGTGAAAAACTGACCGATGATGCTCTGGAGTGTTTACAATCTATTTACTGCATTGATAGGAACGGTGGCAAACACTATGCTACCAAAGATGTTTATGGGAATTGGGTACCACATGGAGATGGTACTTCTTTTGAGATAGACGAGGGCGATTTTGGCTGGTACTATACTTTCCATGGCATGAGTAGTGATGATGGAGAAACTATCAAAGATTCATACGATAGTACCGTGAGACAATTTCAGCTATCAAACGCCTGCTTAACATTTTTAGAGAATGATGGTTGTGGTTCTGACACTAAAGAATATTGTAAACAGAACATCATTCGACCTACATATCTGGAATACTTTGCCGATGATGAATATTTTAAAGGTAGGCAAACTCTGAATGACATTGTATTTCTCATTGGTATATCGTATTGCTTTTACAATAATGAAGAGGAATATTGGAATTGGAATGTAGGTTCTTGTTGTGGTAATTCCTTTGGCATTGAATGTAAATATTCTACATTTGGAGACCATTGTAATTACAATACATTCGGGAACTATTGTTATAGTAATACATTCGGGAACAATTGCAATAATAATGTATTTGCTAATTGGTGTGATTATAATACATTCGGGAACGATTGTGATAGTAATGTATTTGGTAATTGGTGTTATTATAATACATTCGGGAACGGTTGTGGTAGTAATACATTCGGGAACTATTGTTATAGTAATACATTCGGGAACGGTTGTAATTATAACACATTCGGGAACGGTTGTAATTATAACACATTCGGGAACAGTTGCTATAGTAATACATTCGGGAACGATTGTTATTATAATACATTCGGGAACTACTTCCGATGGAACACATTCGGGAACAGTTGCTATAGTAATACATTCGGGAACTATTGTTATAGTAATACATTCGGGAACTACTTCCAATGGAACACATTCGGGAACAGTTGCTATAGTAATACATTCGGGAACGATTGTAATTATAACACATTCGGGAACGATTATATAAAATGTTGTACATTCGGTAATGAAGTTCAGTATTGTTCTATAAGTAGTTATAGCACAGGCAGCTCTTATTACTTGCAATATATTACAGTTCTTGACGGAACTATGGGTACATACTCCAGTAAATTATCCTTAACTGGTTTAGCTGTTGGTGCTAGATATTCACAAATCTGTGGATTTGATTCCAGCGGCGCATATATCACAAAAAATATATTAGATTGATAACATGTTAGTTATATAGTTTTATGAAACAAATTGATGAACATCGTTTCCAAGCAGACGAGTACAAGATTTTCATGCACAATACTACCTTGGTTAGAATGGGAAATAGGATCTACATAGCTTCTGATGATAGTATTGCTAATTACGCAGAGGTTCCTATGACAGACGAGGAAATTCGTGCTAGTATGGAACAAACAACAGCTCATAACACAGCAGATAAAAAGAGGGTAAAAGCAGGAAAAATTCCTCATCAGCTAGGGCGTAAATGATATGCTGTGTGTGCATATTTATGCACATATATCGCAACAATACACCAATAAAAAAATTGTAATATAAATAATAAATTAACATAATACGCTTTTAATGAATAGTATGTAGGATTTTTTCAGTATTTTTGTGGTTAATTGTTCCCGAATTATTCCTAATAATAATTTCGTAGAAGTCAATAATTAACCAACTTAAATACACAATCCTATGCTTAGAAAAATTCGTTACAAATTAGTGTACAATCGTAGCTATCGATTGAACAAAAGAGGGGAAGGGCTCATTGAAATAGAGTGTACCCAGCAACAACGGCGTATCTACTTTAGTACGCATGTTTATGTCAAGCCTGAAAAATTTATGCATGGAGTTATCATAGATACTCCAAATGCAGACAGTCTGAACTATGTGTTATACAAGATGGTTCAGGAGGTGGAAATGATCGAACTGGAGTACATCAAGCGAGGTGTAGAAGTTCACCTGCCAATGCTCAAAGAAGCGGTAAGATCACATATATCTCCAGCAGCTAGACTAACCGATTTTGGTAGCCAAGTTGTAGAGCAAAGTGAGCGCAAGAACCTCACCAAACTCAACTACCAAACTTTGCTTAATAATATTGAGAGATTTCGGAAGGGCACGCTCATCACAGACATTGACTATCAATTTTTGGTGAGTTACGACAAATGGCTTCGGGAAAGTGGTATTGCCCATAATACTCGAATTAGTCGCTTGCGATTACTTAGGGCGTTGCTTAACGAAGCTCGAAAGCGAGATATAATCCACATCAACCCATTTGATAGATTCCGAATCCAACAAATGGTGTCAAAAAAGGGATTCCTCACTATTGAGCAATTGCATAAGCTGGAGAAAATGGTCCTTAAAGGTTATGAGGAGAAAGTCAGAGATGCGTTCTTGATAGGCTGCTATACAGGATTGCGATTTTCCGATATTGTTACACTCAGAAACGAACATTTCAGTAAAGGGTGGCTTGTTAAGAAAATGGCAAAGACAGGATATGTAGTAGAGGTGCCAGTAGAAGAACTATTCGGTGGAAAATTATTGTTGTTGTTTGAAAAATATAATGGCAATATTGAACGAGTGACTAAATCGCTTGGGAGTAATGCCACAGTCAATAAAACTTTGCGAGGGGTATTAGACCGAATAAAAGTAGATCCTAAAATAACATTCCACTCTTCTCGCCATACATTTGGTACTCTATTGGGGCAGTCTGGAGTACAACAAACAACAATACAAAAATTGCTAGGTCATCAAAAGCTTCAGACTACTCAGATTTATGTTGAAGTTGACCGAAAAGCAATTACTAACGATTTGAAAAAACAAAAAAAATAGTATTATGAAACAGAACATCATTTTAGTTATCATCGCTGCCTTGCTCGTCGCTCTGTTCGTGACAATCTTCCAAGGTTGCAAAACCTTGCCACCTGTCGTAGCGGAGAGTGTGCATACTTCCGACAAGAAGGACATCGAGCAGCGTGCTGATACCTTCTGGAGAGACCGCTGGCACACCGAGTACCGCAATGGCGACACGGTGATCATCCACGACAGTATCTACATCTATGTGCCTCGTTGGCGTGACCGAGAGGTGACGGTAACGGTGACGGACAGCGTGCCATATCCTGTAGAGGTGCCAGTGGAAGTCCCAGCCGACCGCACAGGGTGGGATAAGTTCTGTACCAAGTGGTTCATCGGTTCAGCCCTGGTGCTGCTGGTGCTATTGCTCTGGTGGCTCGCCGACTACATCCCTGTGCTCAAGTCAATCAAAGCAGTAATCAAGGGAATTAAATTCCTCAAATCGTAATACTATGCGCACAATATCCAAAATCATTATTCATTGTTCTTCTAGTCCTGAAGGCAGAAACGACACCGCTGAAGATATTCGTAGGTGGCACATAGAACGGGGTTTCAATGACATAGGCTATCATTATGTGATTGACTTAGACGGTACCATTGAAGAGGGTCGCCCTCTTTCCAAGGCAGGCGCACATTGCCAAGGACACAATCGCAATAGCATTGGTATTTGCTACATTGGGGGTGCCTACTGGCGTGATGGCGTTGATCCTAAAGGAAAGCCTATCAAAGGCAAAGACGGCAAGACTGTGCTTTTGCCCAAGGACACGCTCACTCTTGCGCAACATGATGCCCTGGTGCATTTGTTGCAACAATTGAAAGAGAAATTCCCCAATGCTACCGTTCATGGACACAATGAGTTCGCCTCTAAAGCATGTCCATGCTTTGATGTTCAAGAGTTGCTTAGTTTTATACAATCATAGAATATCCGACCATTTTGCTACTTTCTGCAAGATGGTCGGTATTTTTTTTGTAATTCACATCAAGTTCAACCCATAGTTTGTCCTTTTTTTCAACTTAGAGAAATGCCCAAAATAGCATTTCTCTTTTTTTTGTCACTACCATTTTCGTGATGTCATGAAAATGTATCGCATGTTCTAATTCTTCGCGAGCAATCCTCTTACGCGCGCGCGAGCGCAATCCTCTCTATACATTATTTCTCTTTGTTAGCCTCCTGTACTTCTCTGTACCTTTGCAGTCGGAATTTTTAACTCATACGACTATGGCAAAGAAATACGATCTAAAACTCAAAGGTACGGTCGGCTACTGGGATTTCAACCAGCACTTCGTTGACCAAGTACTGGACAGCATGCAAGACCAAGAAGTGCATGTGCTCATCGACTCGCTTGGCGGTATGGTCAAGGATGCGCTGAGTATATCTTCAGCATTTTCTACGCATGGCAATGTACATGTGCACTACCGAGGCATGAACGCCAGTGCGGCTACCATCTCCTCGATGGGCGCAAAGCATATCAGCATCGACGCTTCAGCTTTATACCTGGTGCACAAGTGTTCGTTCACCGTGTTCGAGTGGGACGCTCTCAACGCTGACGAATTGATTGCCAAGGCAGAGGAGTACAAGAAGCTCGCTGCCGACGCAGAGAAGATTGACATCACTATCGCCACTATGTATGCAAAGCGTTGCAAGAAGCCTATCGATGACCTGAAGGCATTGATGGCTGAGAACAAGTGGCTCAGTGCACAAGAGGCATTGGAGTGGGGCTTCGTGGACGAGGTGGTAGATGGTGGCGAGCAAGTTCGCCTGACCGCTTCGGTGGCTACTGCTATGGCAAGCGAGGGCATGCCAGTACCAGAGATGAATGTGGAAGCGGACGGCTTTTTTGAGAAGTTAGCAGCTATGTTCCAAAAGATGTTCAATGCCAAGGGTATTGAGTATCTTACAGCCCAAGCAAAACCTGTAGCACAAAAAGAATCGGAACAACCCGACAATAATCAAAATCCAACTAATCTTATGAAAAAAACTTACCTTATGGTAGCAGCTATTCTGACTGCTATCCAGTCCGCTATGCCAGAGGCTAGTGAGGACGGCAAGTATCCATTGGACGACGCACAACTTGGCGCTATCGAAGATGCTCTCAAGAGCGCTCAAACAGCACAAGATGCGAAAGACCAAGAGATTGCCACCATTAAAGCACAGCTTGCTACTGCTCAACAAGAGATTAAAGATCTCAAGGAGAAGCCAGCTGCTACGCAAGATCATGTTGTAGATGACAATCATCACGCTCCTGGCAATGAAGAGAAATCTCCTGTAGAAGCTCTCTGCGAGGCTTTCGCTAATGCTCGCGAAATGATGAAGTAATCAACACTATTCATTAACTATCTAATCATTACTAAAAATGGGAAAATTAACTTCTCCACAGTTGGCTGACTATCAAGCAGCTGCTGTTAAATATCGCAAAGAGTTTCTTGCGATGCCTATTATTGGCTTGGAAGAGATCCTTCCTTTTGTAACCGTTCGCTTTGGTATTCGCTACAAAGAGGCTGTTGGGCAATTGTCTGTCAATGCTCAATTCGCGCCTTACAAGGCAGACATGAAGCACGAAAAGAATGCTGTTCTTGACTTCCGCACATTGGAAACTTTCTTCGGTGCTGTCGTTCAGCCATTCGAGCCTAACTCAGCTGCTACTCTCATCATTGGTCAAAACGCTATGACCAAAGGCGAGAGCATGAAGAATGCTGACATCGCCAAGAAAGTTCTTGCTTCTATTTCAAAATCCTTGAGCGAGAACCTCAACCGTGTTCTTTGGTCTGCTGTTCGAGTGGACAATGGTACCACATCTGCTGAATTGTTCAACGGTTGGGATACCATCACCACCAAAGAGGTGACTGCAGGCAACATCTCTGCTGAGAAGAAGAACTATGTGAAGCTCACCGAGGCTATCACCGCTGAGAACGCAGTGGATGTCTTGAAAAAGGCATACCGCAATGCTCGTCCTGAGTTGCGTGGTGTAAAAACTTTCATGTATGTTCCTCAAGATGTTCTTGATGCATACAATGATGCGTATGCTGTATTGCATAGTGCTACTCCTTATGTGCAAGGATTTGAACAAATCTACTTGGAAGGATCCAACAAGAAATGTCAAATCGTTCCTCTGACCAGCAAAGCTGAATCCAAGTACATCCATATCTCTACCAAGGAGAATATGCTCATTGGTTGCGACCAATTGGGCGACAACGAGGATGTTACCATTGAGAAACACTCCCCATTCGTTTTGGACTATGTGGCTACCATGTTCTTTGGTGTTGATTTCGAGTCAATCGATCCTCGCCGCTTGCTCGTGGTAGAGTTGAAAGTCACAGATGAAACCGCAGAGGGCGATGAGTAAAATTAACGCACCTCGCTGTCTATAGCGGTGGCGAGGTGCTATTAAGTAACCTATTAAATTAAACTGAATATGTCTAAAACATCATGTTCACCCCTTATGGGTAGCCTTATTTGGTGCGAGGGAAAACCTGTGTATCCTGGTATTCGCCGCCGTTTGTACTATACGGCAAAGTCAAACATTACCAAATGGCCTACTTTGCCTGTAGATGAATTTGGTCGTCCTACCAGTTCTGTTTTGCAAGGCTCATTTGAGATGGCTGCTGACAAAGTATTCCATTGTATTGATGTGCTGGCTGAAAAGTCAGGCATTACTTCTGAGCCTCAAGGAGAAGCACCAAGCCAAACCCAACTCAACAAGTTGGTTGCAGTTCACCCTGGTGTTGATGATAAAGCAACGATGGCTTCTGCATACTTCAACAACAGTGATGTCGTTGTTCTTATTCAAGACATGAACGGTAAATACCGCATGCTTGGTAATGAGAAATGGCAAGGTAAAGCCACCGTGAATCAAGACCTTGGTCAAGGATCCACCGGCAATGCAAATACCACTATCAATGTGGAGCACACAGATCTCATCGCTGCCCCATTCTATGAGGGTATTATCCCAACAGAAGATGGTAACATCAACGAACCTGTAACTGAAGGAGAGTAATGTTGTTTGACCCATCCATACAGGATGTATCAACAATGTCGGAGAGTTTGGAGAATATAAACACATCTCCGCTCTCCGACATTTTGCATTCAATCAATCAGCCAATTTTGCGTAAGGATCTACTAGCGGACGCAGGTCCACGAAAAGCATGGCATGCTAATAGTGCAGAATTGGCTCGATGTGATCTATCTGAAGAACATTGCCACATGTTTCCCAAGGTCGGCTTGCGGGTCATGGCAGTATGGCGTAGATCGGTGAAAGGTCCTACCTTGGCAGAAATCAAAGAGGACGATGAGAAAATTCCTTTGTTTGCATCGCGTGTTGCGCATCTTATCGGCTCCGTGCTTGGTCAAAACCTCCATGCTGGAGGATTTGCCATAGTCACTACGCCTCGCCGAAGACACAAGCAGCGCAATTTTGCATGCCTGGTTGCTCAAGATATCGCTCGCCGATTGAATATCCCCTACTATGAAGATGTGGCCATTGCCAAAACCAAGCAACGCATCGGCGTTGACTTTGATCCTGGCAATATCCCTCCGGAATACAATCTCATCGTTTTCGATGATTTTGTTACTACAGGATCCACTCTTGGTGCGATGAATCGCCTACTCGCGCCTATGGGAAAAAATTGTATTTACTTTGTAGGCGTTAATAACCAGTAAAATTATGATTGACCGTAAACTAACAGAGCAGCTACAGCAATGGTTGAACACTCCAGCTGCTGAGCGCGATAGAAAGATTGGTGCAAAGCTTATCCGCCAATTAGTTCGTAACCCCATCTTCGCTGACAATTTCGAGCGCATGCCAAACAAATATATGAAGATGGCTGAATATCAACTCAGCAAGTTCCTACCCATGCGCCTTGCCGAAATCACCCACGAGGATGTGCAGCGCATGACAAAGAAAGTAGCATCCATCAATGCAGAGCACCAATTAGACAAACCATTGCCTGGTGCAAAAGCCACATCGGAAAAAAAGCGCATTGAGAAAACAGAAGCCTTTCAAGTCGGCAAGCGTCCTGACCACGATAGCCTTCCTGAAGAAATCCAGTCTCTCTACAAAGAGAATCTTTCCATTATGCAGAATATGCGAGCGTGCCATGCACAGCTCATTCTTCTCACGCTAAATGAAAAGCATAGTTCCTGCCCTGATGGCGACCGCTATCCTTTCGTCAAGGAAATCATTGATCTTGATGCTCGATACCACGCCAATTGGCAGAAGTACGACGAATATCCACCTGTCGAATAATGACAAACAGAGCAGTTGACCGCGTTCTCTACCCATTATCCGACAAGCCCCTGCAGGCGTATCTAACCAATACGCTGCAGGTGGCTGATGTGGTAGAGTGGTGTATGGAGCAAATGACTGGCTCTTTCACCATTCGACAGACATCCTTCTCTATTAGTGAGGAGTTTATCCGTCGCCTCTACCATATTCGTCGTTCTGGTAAGGTTAAGGATATTCAGTTGCTGCTTGATTATAAAGCTACAAACAAGACGCTGCGCTTGTGGCCGTTTATCGTTCAGACAATTGACCAAGTCTTTCTTGTCGATAATCATTCCAAGCTCATCCTCATCGAGAGCGACACCGACCCCATGCGTGTCGCCATCATCACATCGCAGAATCTTACTCGTGGCAATCGATATGAGTCGGCTATCATTACTACTGACAACGAAGTGTACCATTCACTCCTGGTACAGTTTCGTGATTTGATGAGTAGCCATTCCGTTCCACTCAAAGAATTATTCCAATCCAAGTTATGTCCAAGCGAATACACATAAGCACAATGTGCGACATGCTAATGAAGCCCGACCCTGTGGATTTGGTCGTCCTTACCAAACATGGCCGCATTATGGAAATGAACAATTGTATAGGGCTTAAATTCGATAAGTACAAAGGTACTCGTCGAATCAAGATGCTATCTTCAGGCGAATGTCGCACTATCCGCGATATCCTCGTCATGTCCATCAATGGCTGCGAGGTGATGATATAACATACTGACATTTTTTGTCAGTATGTCCTTTTTCCTCCCGAAGTTCTTACACTAATTTTGTACCAAAATTAATGCATTATGATTTTTTTAAGAGATATCGAAAGCAAGTTCAGACAGAAGGTTATTAACCTTTCGTCTGGTATTACCAACCCTTCGCTAAAGTATTGTGATGCAGGTTGGGATAATGGTAGAAATATATTTTACTTTGAGATGTACGATTGGGATTCAGACAAAGAGACATATATTTTCCCTACTTTTTTATTTGTAGTCAATGCTAAAAGTCGAACCACTATCAATGGTCTATATGATAATCTTGAATTTGCGATCTACTCTTCATCAGGACCAACAGTTCACGATGGCATTAAGTCAACGGAAGGCAAATTGTTGGTAAGTAAAATATCATCCAATGATTATCGCTTTTATGGTTGGTTTATAGGTACCGATGGCAATCTATACACTGTAAATCATATCCTCAATGTATATGCTTATGATTATAATCTTGGAACTGAAACAGAGATTACACTCACTGATGGATATGTTGATGCAGGGTCAGTCCCTTCATTACCTCTACCAGATAATGACATATCTACCCTTAAATTGTACATTGATAACGAGTTGGTACATGAATTCGCTACCCGTGTGATAGACGGCTATCACACGAGCTATGGCATAGAGCAAATGGTTCGGTCGTTCATGGAGTCCGATCGATTGTCAGTAGCTACCGTCCGTGTGGATTTTTGCTCGAGTGAAAAAGTTTTCGCCTCGCAAGAACAACAAGTCCTCTATCATGCTGGCCCATTACGCCTGGCATCATCGTCCACCACTTGCGACACTTTCATCAAAAAGAATTTCCTTACTCCGCTCGAGCATGGCGTTGTCACTCCCGACATGCCGTTCTTCTTTCTGTACTTCTATACCACCGAAGCTGAAAGTTTGGTAGTTACCTACTATCGGAAGGACGGCAGCACTAGCACATCTTCCAATAGCATCTCAGCTAACCGCTTGAGTTATCAAGGCTGGGGATACCGTCCTGATTGCTATAAGATAAATGTTACCTTAGGTAGTCGCTCGTTCGACATCTATTACATTGACCAGACGGAAGGTGTGTTGATGAGGTATTATGATTTCTTCAATAATCTTTGCTACGCGTTCGTGCCATCCTCCATAACTCGCTCTCCATCGACTGACTTTGAGAAAGCTGTTCAGGATAAAAGTACTATCCGTTACGATGTCGAGCATAAGTTGGAGTTTTCGCTCAAGACAGCACCAATCCTTCGTGCGTTGGCTGACCAAATCTATTGGGTATGCCGCTCGCGTAAGGTGTACATGGTTGAGTTTTATGGCAAGCCTATTAATGAGAAATCTCACGAGATCATCATCACCGATTATAAGTTAGATCAATCCACCAACCCTAATACCCCTACTGTATGCGAAATGACATTCGAGTATGCTGATACCACGCTACCGAATGTAGCTGAGATATATTAATAATGGAACAGAAACTCATCGACATAGATAGCCGTAAGCAATACACCGAAGCATGGAATGATACCATGGTCAAGATTTGGCGTGAGCGCATTATCAATCTTGGTGTATTCGAAACCCCGCGCCGTAAGTCTCGAGCCAGTGCACCGCACTTGCTCGATAGCTTGCGCCTGTTCCCTGTTCAGCACGATGGTAGGTATATGGAACTCACTATGCACTACACCTTCCCTGAGTATGGTATCTATCAGGATCTCGGTGTTGGTCGTGAGAAAGCCATCGGCAACTCTGGAGATATTGGCGAGTTCACCCAGAGCGGTCGTACCCGCAAAATACGCAAGCCTCGCCAATGGTTCTCTATCAAATGGTATGCATCGTGCATGAACCTCAAAGAGTTCATGGCACGCGCTATCGGTGATGAGTTCATTGCTATAGTCACTGGATTATCCACCCCCTCAAACACTAAGTAATATGCTACAACGCCTCAAACACATCAGCTGGAAGAACTTCCCTGTTCACCTGCTTGTCTTCGTCATCAGCACGCTGGCCATGATTGGCTTAGGTGTGGCTGGCTTCTGTGTTCCTCCTGTGGGAGAGATCCATCAGTCGGTATTCCAATATGGCTGCCTATTGTGCTGCCCATTGGTTCTGTCACAAATCCCTCCTACACTCAAAGAAGCCCGCAATCTCCAACACATGAAGACAAGTATTGGCAAGATCACTATCGAGACAGAGAATGACACTCCGCCTGAGCCTCACTCATAGCCTGCGGTGGCTTACTACCGTGCTTGTTGTCTTTCATTTCTTACTTTAGTTTCATTGTGTACCGAGCGAGGTCGTCGTGATGACGCCCTCGCTTTTTGTTTGCTCACTACCGCCCGCCCTGCGGGTTGTCTAATGGGGTGTCTAATGGGGTGTCTAATGGTTGCCTAATTCATAGGAGACCCTTGCCTCATTTGTCTGCCCTCTATGCCAAAGGAGACTCTTGCTTTCGCTCCGTGTATTCGCTGCATATTCCGCACAAAATATAGGGCGAAATTCGCGCTCGATTGCAGGCAGGGCGGGGGGTCAACTTCGTGAAACAAGGAGAAAAATTCGTTTTTTCTCCCTGTAACCCTCTTATTTTCAGGCAAAATAAATTTCAATCTATGGAAATTTCTGTATTTTGCTACTTTTTTTGCCGATTTTTATGCCCTAAAAGTCGGTGGTATCAATCAGTTAGCAATGCTAAAATTGCTCTATTATTACCACAGTAAAGTTGCACTTCACTATAGTAAGGTTGCACTTCACTATGGTAAAAGTTGCACTTTTGAAATAAAAAACTAACTTTTTTCTGCAAAAGTTTGGTCAATCCAAAAAATTGTAGTACCTTTGCACTGTTCAAAACTAAAATACAAGTTGGCAGTTGATAATTTGCTGCCTAAATCGGCGGCTTTTTTATTGGCTGGTGAGTAATAATAGGTATATACCGAATACCCCGTGCGACAGCTGTAATGGCTTAGCGAACCCAACTTGTAAGGTTTTGAACAACGGGTAGTATTCGGTTTTTTGTTTAATGTTCAAATAATTACAAGTATGACAACAAATCAAAATCAGCGACACGCTTGTCGTCGCACAGACATCGTGAAGATGTTCTTCTCCATCGCCAACGCGCTCCGTACCAGTGGCAGAGATTTTTTCCTTCAGCCTACTGAAAAAGGAATTACTTATTCCTTCCGCCTTGGCAACAATCTCATCACTTACTCTGTACAGGAAGGAGGTCAAGCATGAAAGCTCCATTATTTCCACCTATGGTACCATCGCCCATGACGAATAACGGGTTGAGAGATTATATATCAGAATTACTCAAGCATATCGCTTCCAATGATAATAAACTGCCATGTACTGTAGTTTCTACTCCTCTGGGAGATTCGAAAATTGATTGTACATTTGATACTGAAGATAATGGAAAATGGCATGTTACGATAGACCTCTCACCAGTTCAATAATATTGCATATTCTATTCAACAAGGCACGCTCTATCAGCGTGCCTTGTTTGTGTATATGCATAAAAAGAGCCGCAGGCGGCTCAACCTGCGGCTCAGAGATTTAAGAATAGTTGTAAACTACAACTGATGAGCCTTTCTAATCTACGAATTGCACTTGATCAAATCGTGTGCGGAATTGTATCAATGCGTGCTCAATTTTGCGCGTAGTTTCTGGACGAGGGCGCTTATTTCCATTGAGATAATGCCCCAGTTGTTTTTGATGAATGCCAGTAATCTTTTCAAGTCCTGCTAAAGAAAATAATCCAGCATACTCCTGAAGAAAACTTGCGACTTCATATTTTACAACAAATTCCATTGCCGATACATCTGGCAGTTCTGGGCAAAATTCTTGTGCCTCTTCCCAGACACAACGCAAATCATTTAATGCCTCATCTGCCGTTTTACCATATCCATGCAATCCAACCTTGTAGTTGTGTTGTGGATCTGCCAAGAACATTCCACTGTCCTCGCGTTTCATAATTACTTTAATCTGTGCCATAGTTCCATTTTTTTGTTAAGTTGGTTTATATTTTTTTGCAAGGTGAGGGGTTAAAGTTTAACCCCTGATTCCTTGCTAATTTGTTTCAAAAGATTTTTTCCAATATCCATTTTTCCGTGGCGTTGAATTGGAAAATGTTGTTCAGTGTGTGGGCTGTACCACCATTCATGATTGCTTTTCTGCTTCTCTAAGTAGCATCCAGCTTTCATTAGTTTTTTCTTTAATTCGTTGTAGTTCATAATTGTTATTTCTTAAATCCACTGCAAAGGTAGTAAAATTTCTACTTATATGCAAATATTTTTGCAAAAAAATTATACTTTTCCTTATTATTTTCTTATTTTGTAAACTGGACTTTGCAAAACGGGGGTGTTTTTGATTAGGAACTAAACTTCCCTATCACCTCCCCAATCATTTTGTTGACTCCAACAAAATGCTATTTTCTTTGTCTCGCAGGCAGGTGTCTGCTGTCCTTCCCAGAGCGGAACTGTAGGCGGATCCGTCTGCTCCAGTCTGCTCGATACATGCCGAGCATGTGGGGGCTACATCTTTTTTCTGCTTTCTCTCTTTCGCTCGCTTCATTTTGTCTCTTTCTCTGCGGATTTCGTTCACTTGTGATTATTTTTTCCTTTTATTCTGCAAAGGTAATTCACGGCTGCTTTCGCCTTGCAAGGTCAAGCGGTGTTTTACATAGAAAAATCTCCATCCCTTCAGGTAGTATTTTTTGTAAAAATCTTGCAAGCGGCAGTCGCTACCTTGGTAAAGCATCATAAAATTAAAAAATAATTATTCACAAGTTAAACAATTAAAATCCTACAGTTATGAAAGAGTTACAACAAATGAAGTCAGCCGAAAAGATGGTAGCAATTAGAAAATGGTTAAGAGATTTATCCGTAAAGTTAGATGTCAGTGCTTCTATGAAATGTCGCGAAGATTACACAATCAATCAATTACTCCGTGAAGCCTATGGTTTGAAGAGTGGTGCAGAGTTGCATACATTCGAGGGTTGGAAAAAGCGAGGCGCAGCGGTCAAGCGTGGTGAGCATGCGCTCCCGTTTTGGGGTAAGCCTGTAGAGCGTGAGGGCAGTCCGTTCTATCCTGTTGTTTTTCTGTTCTCCGCTAATCAAGTACATTTTACAAAGAAAGGAGGCGCACAATGATGACAGATAAAGAAAAGCAGATTGTAAGCGAAAAATATCTCTATGAGTTGCTCAATACAATAGGCAAAGCAATCGATGAGATAGAGCAAAATGGTATCTTCTGTAGTATAATGACACAAAAACATCTTTACGATTTATGGAATGATATACAAAGATATGATGGTGTCACTTTTGAATGGAATAAATAAGGTTATGCAATTAGATTTGTTTGCAATGTTCGCAGAGGCAGAGAGCCGCCCAGCGGCTCAGCCTGTAGCGCAGCCAGTAGAGCGCAAGGTGTATGCTTGCAGTATGCGAGAGTTCAGAGAGAGCCAAGAGATAGAGCAAGATTTGTTTTGTGGTCGTGCAGCGTGGCTATACAAGCAGCTTGAGAGAGAAATCAATCGGCAAGAGGCGCAGCGCCTTGAGGAGAGCCGAGTACTGGCAAGCGGGTGGCGATAAGCCCCCGCTTTTAGTATGTCCTTTTTTATCTCGCGCGTGCATGTGTACCTTTGCAGCGTAATTAGTTACAACCATTGATAGTATGAAAACAAAAATTTTCTCCGTAGACTCCATCATCACCGAGCAAGACGAAATTCTTGCCGCATTTGTTCCCGCTTCTGGGCAAATTTGGAAAGAAGAGAGTGCATCCCAACGAATCGATCCGAATAAGCTTAAAAACGGACTGAAATATATGCCATGGGGTGCAGATAACAACATGCCGTATGAGATTTTAGATAAAATCGAATCGGATGAAACAATCAACACCTGCCAGCAGCACAATATCAAGAACTGCTATGCTGCAGGCTTAGAATACCTCATTCCTGAAGGTACTTCTCCTGATATTGCAAATGAAGTTCGAAAATTCTGTAATCGCAACGACCTCTCCAGCTATTATCTTGGTGTATGTACCGATATGAAGTTTTGGCAGTTTGCTGTCACTGTGTTCACGCTCAGTCGTGGTGGGGATAAAATCGCTTCTATCAGTCGAAAGGAAGCGATGTATTGCCGATTCTCTCCTCAAGGGGAATCCCGTAGATATGTATTCTACGCGAATTGGCGTGATACTACGGAGCCTGAAAAGATACACAAATATATACTTCTTGATCAGGATGACCCTCTTGGTGATTTGGAAGAGTATATGAATGCGAAAAATAAAAAAGGCATAAATCAGTTTGCTATGGTTACGCGTATTCCTACTCCCGATAGTACCTACTATCCTATTCCGTATTACGCTTCACTATTCAAAGGAAAATGGTATGACATCAAGCAGCTGATTGCGCTTGCGAAATATAGCAAACTCAAAAACTCTGCCCCTCTCAAATATATCATCACCATCTCGTCGCATTTTTGGGATGAACAATTTGAGTTAGCTGGTATCACCGATGAAAAAGAACAAGCAGAATTTGTAAGGAAGACCAAAGATAATATCATTGATTTCCTTACTGGCGCAGAGAATGCTGGTCGGGCAGTCTTCAGCGGTTCGTATATAGATCCAGGCACAGGCAAAGCTATTCCGCACATCCAAATCACCAACCTTGAGCAAAGCAAAGAGGGTGGCGATTGGGAAACAGATATCCAAGAGGCTATCAACATGGTTTGCTTCACGATGGGTGTTCACTCGAACCTCGTCGGCTCGGTACCAGGCAAATCTCAAAGCAACAATTCAGGAAGTGACAAGCGTGAGTTATATACTATTGCGCAGTTGCTTAATAAGCCAACGCACGACCTATTGCTTCGTCCACATCGCATCATTTGTGCCATCAACAAATGGGATAGCGTTGAGCCTAAATGCCAGATAATGCAACTCACCACGCTGGACGAACACAAAGATGTAAAGCCTACTCAAGATAATGGTAAACAAATCAAGGAGGAATAACCCATGAAATTCCTAACAGACAACAATACCTTGGAGCGGTTCACGCCCAATGTCATCTCTCCTGTTGAGGGAGAGGAAAATCTCTTCACGAAGATCCAAAGCTTCATCCAACTGACGGAAGCATGGTTTGAGTCCCGAATAGCTACCTATGAGCAACTCTCCGCGCTGGAAAACAGCGAGGAGTTGCTTACTTTCGCCCGCACAGCGATTGCCAGTGATGCCTATCGCCGTGCTATTCCATCGTTGGATGTGGTGCTCACGGCAAATGGTTTTGGCATTGTGAGCAATCAGACCATCGCTCCTGCCAGTCGTGACCGTATCAATGCGCTCCTCGACTCGCTGGAAGCTCATTGCGATGCAGCCATTGAGATGCTGATGCTCCATGCTCCAGATGCCTTGCTTTTGCGTCCATCGCTATTCCGTGGCTACGAGGCAGTTCGCCGATTGGGCAAATCCAAGCACCTCTTGCTAGAGTTGTTTACCTATGAGACACAGATAGCTTCAGCGGAGAACCACTTCGCCTCTCATGCTATCTCGCGGGATATATTAGAGCAATTGCGCGGCATGCGCGATAAATGCCCCGCGCCCCATTGTATTCTGCTTACCATGGTGCAACATGCCGTCATATCTTACATCCAAGGCGAAGACTGTCGCCAAAATATGATAGATATGGTAGATTTCATCCGCAAGCATCCTGAAGACTATCCCAATTGGACAGACAGCCAAGCAGCTGTTCGCTGGCAAGATTACACTTATAAGAATGACAAATCTAAAGGAGGATTTTGGCTATGATACTCAATCTGCAGGTTCCTCAATCATGGTCAGAACTGACCCCAGAGCAATTACACTATGCGTGTTTCCTGCTCTCATCGGGTCATTATGAAGCCGACCAAGTGAAAGCCCTTGCTATCATCCGCTGGAGCAAGTTACAGCCCAAGGCATTCACGCCAGAGGGTCTGCAAGTGGAGATGGACGGTCAGCAATGCGTCATCCGTTCGGAGCAATTGGCAGGCTTCCTGCCGCTGATGGACTGGCTCATGGCAGTGCCTGAGCGTCCTATCCGATTGGAGAAGGTGCAAGGTTGCGAGGCATTCGCTGCCGACCTGCAAGGACTGCCCTTTGAGCAATACCTTGCACTGGAGAATCTCTATCAGGGCTATATCCACACCAAAAACTTCCTCCTGTTGGACGAGATGACCCCTATGCTATACGGCAAGAAATTGCACCTCTCAGCAGCTGAAGCTTATGGTGTGTTCTTATGGTTCGCCAGCGTCAAGCGAATGTTCGCCATGCGCTTTCCGCATTTCTTTGTGCCATCGCCCGTGAGCAGCGGCGAAGTGGACGGTGCCACTTTCGAGAAGTTATACAATGCAATGAACATGCAGATTCGCGCGCTTACTAAAGGCGATATCACCAAGGAGAAAGAAATTCTTGCCATGGACACTCACCGCGCTTTGGTAGAGTTAAATGCGCAAGCTGAAGAATACGAACAACTCAAAAAACAGTACCCAAATGTTAAATAGAACCACAGAGTGGAACGCCAAAGCATTCTTTCGTTCCCTCACCGAGAAAAATAAACTCGCCAAGACAAAGGGCTTTGTCTATGTCGAGGTCAGTGGATTAGAAGGGCTGGAGGAAGCGCTTGGTCGCATGCAGTCAACACCTAACTTTGTCTTCGTGCAAGACAATGCTGCTGGTTACACCGAACTGGAGAACTCACCACATACTCGCAGAGTACGCACCGTGTTCTTTGCCATGCGACATAAACTGGGCGATATGACCGCTCGCGAACAGTGCATGCTTACCATAAAAGAACTGTATCGTCAGTTCTGCTCACGACTATTGCTTGAGCGAACACGCCTGCAGGAAAATATGCAGTACCTCGATAGCCGAATCCACCTGCAAGAGGTCAGTCGCTATCTTGTACCTGGCACAGCAATTTTCATGTTTGAGATTGCCGTGGATACCCATATAGATCTATCGTATAATCCTGACGAGTGGGAATAATGGAATACACCGAAGAACAATTGGAACAAGTAGAGAAGCTCGCTTCTATCTACATGAAAATATCTGACATTGCCCTCATTATTGAGGTCAACGAGGATGATTTGCGTAGTGATATTGCTGCGCAAATCACTGATGTATCACTTCGGTACCGAAGGGGTAAAGCTCTGTCTAAAGTGCAAATTCGCTCTCAAGAGATGGCGCTTGCCAAAGTAGGTAGTCCACTTGCCTTGGAAAATGCGAATAAGAACCTTCTTGATATGGAGGATGATGAGTAATGGCACAGATTAAAACCATAGATTTAGCAAGACAAGAGATGTTTACGCCAAGGGAGGAACTAGAAAAGCGTTTCAGCCCCGAGCGTGTAGAGCATCTCATACGCTTGCGCGATATGTATAATTTTTTCCTCAACGACCCCGCTGGGCGTGATCGTAATTTCGTGGATAAGTTCCGTGCAAAGTACAACATATCCCAATCCATGGCGTATGCAGATCTTGCTTTGGTCAAGCAGCTATTGCCAGCCCTTGCACCTGCCAGTCGTGAGTTCCATCGCAAGCAAGTCAGCGAGATGCTATTGGAAACCTACAACATGGCGAAAGCACGCAAGGATGTCAAAGCAATGGCGCTCGCTGCTAAGGAGCTCGGCAAGGTCAATCGTGTGGATCTTGATGATGAGAAAGAGTTGCCATACGAGTTAATCGTGGTACAGCCATTCTCTCCATCGCTCGATCCTACTCTCATCGGATTGAAGCGCATTGATAATTTGGAAGAGGTCAAAGCTCGCTTACGCAAGCAATTAGCAGCCGATAATCCCGATATTGAAGATGTTGATTACGAGCTTGCTGACCTTGAGGAAGAATCACTATTCCCTGATACTGAAGATGAAACAAGTATATCTGAATAAGATACAGCAGCGTGTTATGTACATTGCGGCCAAAACTACTGTCGTAGTTGCTGGTCGTCGTACTGGTAAGACATTCGGTATTGGTGCTCCATTTACGCTGCGCAACATGCAGCGCATGCCTGGTTCTACCGGCGGTATTGTGGTACCAACATTTCGCCATGGTCTTACCAACACGCTGCCTGGTCTATTTTCTTTTTGGAAAAGTATCGGTATTATTGAGAATGTCCATTATGTAGTTGGCAAACGCCCACCTAAGACATTCAAAGAGGCAAAGATAGAGCCGAGAGAATATGAGCATGTCATTTCCTTTTACAACGGTAGCCGTGCGGTACTCATCTCGCAAGACATAACAGGTTCGTCCAACTCCCTCACCCTCGACTGGCTATTGATTGATGAAGCAAAGTTCATCAATTTTAATAAATTGAAAGATGAAACTTTGCCAGCTAATGGTGGTATCCGTGCACACTTCGGCCACCACTCATGCCATCACTCTATCATGATCATGTCTGATATGCCTGTCGGCAGCAAAGGTAGTTGGTTCTTGAATTACAGAGAGAAAATGGATGTGGAAGTAATTCAAACCATAGAATCTCTGGTGATTGAGGAATGGAAAATGAAACAGCGCGTTCGTGATCTTCGCGCGAAACGCAAGCCAGTTCCAAGTTACTTGAAATTTCATTTGCGGTCCAACAATCGCCTTCTCAATCAGCTTAGGGCAGCTGCTGTCTTATATGTGGAAGTTTCCACTATCGAAAATCTCGAGGTCGTTGGTGAGAATTATATCAGGGATATGAAGCGTGATTTGCCACCATTAGTATTCCAAACATCCATTCTCTGCAAACGCATAGGTATCTCTCGAGATGGCTTCTATTCTTCCATGAAAGAGAGCCACAAATACCATGCGGCCAATAATGAATATCTCGCTACCTTGGGCTATGGCAAATCAGAGGCAGAATATAAGCGCCTTCTCAATTCTCAAGCCGACCGCGATATCAATCCTAATTTGCCTATCTGCATAGGCATGGACTATAATGCAAACATTAACTGGATTGTCGCTGGTCAAGAAAGAGATGGCCGTCTCAATGTCTTAAAATCATTCTATGTCAAATTCGAGCGCAAGATACCTGCACTCATTGAAGATTTTTGCGACTACTATCGTAATCATAGCAAAAAGCAGGTAATATTCTACTACGATAGTACCGCCCTTGGTTCTAACTATGCTGTGAATAAGGAAGATTTTAAGTTTGTTATTGAAAGAGAGTTTAAGAAACACGGTTGGAAAATCAAATCGGTATATCTTGGTCATCCTATGCGACACAACGAGAAATACCTCCTCATTAACCAGGGATTTGCAGGAAAGAAGCGCCTTACGCCATACTTCAATATAGACAATAACGAAGATCTATTGGTCGCTATTGAGTCTGCAGGCGTAATGCGTGGTCGTAATGGTTTCCATAAATACAAAGCAGGCGAGAAATTAGCGGAAAACGAGGAAAACCTCCTCGAGCACCGCACTGATGGTACCGATGCATTCGATACCCTCTATATAGGAATGAATAACAAACCAGTCAAAGTAGCATCCATTAATACTTATGGCGTTAATTAAATTTTAATAGTTATGGCAGATAATAATTCAGTTAGTGTTAGTCTTCGCATCAATGGAAAAGATGCTGAAAATGAATTGTCTCGCTTAAAACAAGAAGTCGATTCGCTACGCACTGCTTTTGTCAAAGCAGGTGAGGCTGGCGACCGAGCAATGGCGGAGAAGTTCCGCAAGGAGATCAAGAAAACCGAAGCCGAGATCCGCAAGATGGAAAGCGGTACCAAAGCCTGTCAGCGTGTCTTTGCCCAGCTGGACAAAGCCTCGCCTGCTGACTTGCAGCGTGCCCTCAAGTTCCTCAATAGCGAGCTCAAGAACATAGAGCGCGGTTCAGCCGCATGGACGGCACAAACCGAGAAGATCCGCCGTGTCAAAGCCGAACTCGACAAAGTCAATGCCGAGCTTCGTCAGTCGGAGGGTATGTTTGCTCGCATGAAGAACACGGTCAACGACTGGGGTGCCAGCATCGCCGCCGGTGCTGCTGCCATGGCGGGCTTGGTAGCTGCTGGTAAAGCAGCCGTGGAAGCCTACGCCGAGATGGACCAGGAGATGGCCAATGTTCGCAAGTACACAGGTATGACTGCCGAACAGGTTGACCATCTCAATGAGGAGTTCAAGAAGATGGATACTCGCACCAGCCGTGAAGCCCTCAACCAACTCGCACAAGAGGCGGGCCGCCTCGGTAAGCAGTCCGAGGAGGATGTGCTCGGTTTCGTGCGCGCTGCCGACAAAATCAATGTGGCGCTCGATGACCTTGGCGAGGGTGCTACGCTCACGCTCTCCAAGCTCACCAGTATCTTCGGCGACGAGGAACGCCTCGGTACGGAGCGCTCATTGCTGGCGGTCGGTTCGGTCATCAACGAGTTGTCGCAGAACTCTACAGCGTCTGCTCCGTACCTTGCAGAGTTTGCTCAACGCTTGGCGGGTGTCGGTGCACAGGCCAATATGACCATCCCTGAGATCATGGGCTTTGCGGCTGTGCTTGATAGCCAAGGTCAGAAGCTGGAGATGTCCTCTACCGCCGTGAGCAAAATAATCATGAATCTGTTTAAGTCTCCGGAGAAGATTGCCAAGGCGACAGGCATGGCAGTCACGGAGTTCTCTGAGGTCTGCAAGCGCAGCACCAACGAGGGACTGCTCATGTTGCTCAACCGCTTGCATGAGTTAGGCGGCATTGATACGCTCGCTCCGGTCTTCGCAGATATGGGCGAGAACGGCGCTCGCGCTTCGGCGGTATTGTCTGCTTTGGCGGGTAATGTCGATATGGTTCGCCAACAACAGCAAGCAGCGAATGTCGCTTTCCAAGAAGCGATATCTATTGACAAGGAGTTCACGGTGCAGAACACCACCGTCCAAGCGGACTTGGAGAAGAAAAAGAAGATCTTCCGTGAGCATGCCGTCGAACTTGGCGAGAAGCTGCTCCCTGTGATGGGCCACTTCCATTCGTCCACCTCAATGGCAATGAAGGCATTGTCCATTATGATTGATTTCGTCCAAGAGCATGGTCGTGTGTTGGCAGGTCTTGCTGCTGGTGTAGCTGCTTATACCGTAGCAGTCAAAGCAGCCACCGCCGTAGAGACAGCCTACAATGCTATAAAGAAAGCAGGCATTGCCTTGCAGACTGCTTGGAATGCCGTCACGGCTGCCAGTCCGCTCAAGTGGTTTGCTTTTGTGCTTGGTACAGCGACAGCAGCATTTGCTATCTTCAGCAAGCGATTGAAAGAGACAACCATTCTGCAAAAGACTTTTGACGATACCTCCAAGAAGATCAGCGAGCAATACATGGAACAAAAGTCCAAGATTGATATGCTCAACGATACCTTGCGAGACGAGAGTATTGCTCTCAGCGAACGCCGCAAAGCTCTCGAGGAACTCAAGAGCATTGTGCCAGGATATCATGCTTCTCTCACCGATGAGGGTAAGCTCATCAATGATAATAAGGAAGCGGTAGAGAACTACACCAAAGCGCTTGAGAAGCAAATCCAATTGCAAGTCTATTCCGAAAAGCTTCAGGAGTTGTATCGTCAGAAGATGGCTGCTGAAGATAATCTTGCTATCAGTCAGCAAGCTTATGACGAAGCCGTAGCAGATGCTCAAGACAATGGAAACAGAGTGCAGATTCGTACTTCATCGGGTGCTGCAGGTCCTGCAGGCGGCACAGAGAACTCTTTCTCTGTAGCCGTTCGTGTCAGAACCGAAAACCTGCAGGCAGCTAAAGATGAGTTGGGCGAGATAGAGGAAGCCATCGATGCTATCAAACAGCGGATGAAAGGATCTTCTATTTTGGATTCAGGTACTGGCACTAGCAACACCCCTGCTGGTGGCGGAGACTCTCCTGATGGCACAGCTACTGCGCCGACTTTGGCGGACGAGTGGAAGAAAAAAGAGGAAGCCACCAACAAGATTGCTTATCTCCAAGGAACAAAAGATTTCAAGGCATACACCGAGCGACAACTCGCCATCGAAGTGGAGTACTGGCAAAAGAAAATGAATGAAGCCAAGGCGGGCTCTACTGAGTACCTCACCGCACAGGCTTCTTATCTTGAGGCGCAAAAGAAGCAAACCGAGCAAGCAGCTGGTCAGACCTTGCAGGCAGAACAGCAGCGTTATGCCGATGAGCGTGCTATCCTTCAGCAGCGTTATGCCGATGGCGAGATGTCCAATCGTGCCTACCAATTGGCACTCGAGCAAGCGGAACTCACCCACTTGCAGAACATCGTCAATCTCTACGAAGAGGGCTCGGCGGAACGCCTTGCTGCTCAAGATAAGTACCAAAAGGCTTCCCTCAAGTACCAAAAGCAACACGCCAAAGAAGCGGAGAAGATTCAGGAACGCCTCAAGCGTGCGTTTTTCTCCAAGCATAGCGGCGTGACCGACCAAGCGAGTTACGAAACCGACAAGTTAAATCTGGATGCGCTCTATTCGGAACTATCGGCACAAGCTACCACCAATCAGCAGAAGTTAGCTCTTGATCGTGCGTACCGTGAGGCTCGTTACCAGCTCGCCAAACAGTATAACGACAAAGAGGGTGCGGCAGCTATTGATTCGCTTAGAAGTGCAAGTGATAGTCTTGTTGAATGGCTTAACAGCGAGGGCTATCAAGCATTCAGCCAGTCATTCTCTACTATTGTCAGTGGTATGTGCGATATCTTCTCATCCCTCACCGACCTCATCGACGCAGAGACCGAACTCCAGACGGCGCAGATTGAGAAGAAATATGAGCGTGAGTTGGCGGCTGCTGGTGGCAACAAACGCAAGGTGGCTCAGATAGAAGCCGAGAAGGAGAAGGAGATTGCTGCCGTCAAGAACGAAGCGGAGAAAAAGAAGTACAGCATGCAGGTAGCTTCTGCCGTGGCACAAACCGCTATCGCTGCCCTCAATGCGTTCTCCAGTGCAGCAGCTATTCCGGTAATTGGTATTATCATGGCTCCAATCGCAGCAGCGATGGCTATTGCTGCTGGTGCTATCCAAATCGCTACGCTCAAGAAGCAACGGGACGCAGCCCTCGCTCAAGGTTACGCCACCGGTGGTTACACTCGCCCAGGCAGCAAGTACGAACCTGCAGGTATCGTCCATGCTGGCGAGTGGGTGGCTTCGCAAGAACTCCTTGCCAACCCTACGGCGGCTGCCACCATTGCAGCCCTCGACGAGGCGCAGCGCACCAACACCATCGGCAGCCTGCAAAAACCATCGTTCAGCAACAATTCTCCAATTGTTCAGCAACAATCTGCCAATCGTTCAGCAACAATCTCTCAATCGTCCTCCAGCGAGAGTGCCGTTCTTGAGAAGCTCAACAAGCGCCTTGATGAGCCATTCGTGACGGTCAACACCGTGACCGGCGACCGTGGTATCTTGCGTGCACAGAAGAAATATGATCAACTAATGAAAAACAAAGGCAAATCATGAAAATCTTAGTTAATGGCCGTGAGGCGGTACTGAAAGCCAACACCTCGTTTGAGTATGTGAGTGAGAACCCGCTCTTCACTGAAGCGGAAGATTATACCATGGAGATTCCGTTTCCCATGAAGGACTGCCAGCAGAATATCTCCATCTTTGGCCCGCTACATGTGAAGGGCGTGGATATCTCAAAAGTGTCGTTTCCGTGCGAGATCCAAACGGATGCTTTTGTCAAGTCGGGTATTCTGACCATCACCTCTGTAAGCGATACGGAGGTGAAAGGTCAATTCTTGGAGGGCATGAGCCAACAGAACTTTGCCTCATCCTTGCCCGATGTGTATCTCACCGACCTTGACTTCTCGCAGTGGGATGGACAGGAAGGAGGTTGGGAAGGATTCCCTGACTACTCTCCTATTGAGGAGGATGATTGGGGGATTGTCGGTTATAAAGCCAACAAGAGCGGTCCCGACTGGGGCTGGGATGAGATTCCTGTTTGGGATAAGAATAAAGAGGAAGTTATCCTCCCGTATGAAGCGGATTGGGGTTGCGACCCAAGCAAATCTCGTCGCATATATCTTGCCCACCTAATCAAACTGATTGGTAAAGCTATTGGATGGGCGATAGACGATACTCCTTTGCGGTCAATTGAGATGTATAGGTACATTCTTGTGGCAAACGCTCGCTCAAACTATACTGGAGATCATAACTTCAAGGTGCAGCCTCTTGCCAAGTCGCTGCCTCGTTGGAAGTTAATCGAATTCTTTGAGCAACTATCTCTATTCTTTGGTGTGGTGTATGAGATTGATGTGAATAGGAAAACCGTTGTACTCAAAGCAAATAAGACAATCACGCAATCTAAAGCTGCAACAGGTTCGCTCTTGAGTATTGAAACTCTAGATGATTTTACGGTGGAGTTGGTAGAGGAAGAGAAAAAATCCTATCGTGGTAATATCACTCTACGATTGCCAGACCAATGCAATCCTAATGGCATTAATTCTTGCCCAAATATCATAAACGACCCCCGTATTCCGCATAAGAAAATGCTCGTAAAGACATTTTCAGCAAATCTCAATTGGGCTGCAGATACATATTCCAGCAGCATGCCTGCCGACGCTACTGAGTTTGGTGAGTCAATGAAATATTTGTATTACTTTACCGACATCGATCGTTGGGCAATTGTAACAGAGTCTTTAGATAAATGGTTTCTCGGTGAGGGTGAGGAAGGAGAACAGCCAGACGCTCGTTTCCAAAAGGCTGAGATTATCAACCAATATGGTCCTCTAACTGGTGACAAAGAGTTGAAAATAGCGCCATGTCCGTTGGAGTTTATTAAGTATTATCCGCAAGAAAATCCTATTTCTCCATTGAAAGATAAATATTGGCAATATGCAGATATGCCTGTTTTGGAAATTCCAATAGACCCACAAGAAGTATTGAATATTGTTGATATGCCCGATGAAGCGCGTACTTCTGTGGTTGATTACTTGAGCCAAGGAGAAATCAAAGAGGAGGATATGTATTATAATTACCTTTGGTTAGTAATATATAAGGATAAGAGAGTATTTACTCGTGAATATGAGCCTTTCAATGGTATGGCGGATATGATATACTGGGATGATAAAACACAGCAATGGTTGAAGGTTATGGACGACGAAGGCAATACGGAGCTATTCCCTTTGACTACTGGTTTTATAAAATACGACTACACACTCTCTCCATTTGATAGTTCCATCCAAGAGATTAGAGTTCTCCCCAAGGTGGACGAGACCAAGCTCTATCGATACAAGTTCCTCGCCAAAACTCTCCCATCGCCTACAAGCGTCTTCCTGATCAAGGGTAAGAGATACGCTTGTCTCAAACTGACTGCCCAAATCACAGTCAAGGGCATGTCTGAGTTGGTCGAGGGAGAGTTCTACGAGATCATCGATTAGAGTTGGTCGATATACCCATCGGCGGCGTGCACATCACGACCACGCTTCTTAGCATATTGCATAGTCGTATCGATGTTGGCATGCCGCATGTGGTCTTTCAACTTCACCAAGTCCATCCCTTTCTCCAGGGCGTTGATAGCCCCTGTATGCTTCCACGCATATAGGGTTCTATCAGCAGGAATGCGCAGCTGCCTGCGATACTCGCTGAATCGGGTACGCAGTGTGCTCTTGCCTATCGGCTTGTCACTTGGAATGCCGCCTCGCCCGAAGAGATACAATTCGGGGGCATATGCAAACACACCCAGCCGCTCCATCAGCGACAGGGTGTCTTTGTTTAGCCCTACCTGCTGAGTGCGCTTGTTCTTTGCTACTGAGTTGCGTATATTCACCAATCGCCTCTCTCGGTCTATATCGCCCACCTTGAGCAATCGTGCTTCTCCTGGGCGGATAGCGCTATAGTACAGCAGCTCAATCGCCAACCATAGATACGGTTGGCGTGGCAGTATTGCCTCCTTGAGCCGTGTACGCTCATCCTTGGTAAACGGAGAAGGTGCACAGTCAACCAGCTTGCCACGATTGCGGATGTCGTCTGCGGGATTAGCATCGCCGAAGACGCCCATCTTCTTGGCGTGTGCGAATAGACCGCTCAACCTTTGGCGATATTGTTTGATACTTCCATAGCAGAGTCCACGACCGCCCTCACTCTCTTCTCTGGCGAGGTAATCGAAAAACGATTGCAGTCGTTCCTGTGTGTACATTCCGATGTATAGAGGCTGATTCTCGGCCTTTATCCAGTCAAGAAACACATTCATTTCGCCCTGGTATTTTCGGAAACTGCCCAAGCGAATAGTACCTTTCATGTTCTGCATGTAACTGTCAATGATGTAAGGCAGTCGGTACTGTTCGCTTCGTTCGGTGAAGCGTTGGTGTTCCGGACGATGGTTGTCGTCCTTGCGTAGAGGGCTGGTGTCGTTGGGATTGTCGAGATAGATACCGCTCTTCAAGTACTCTGTTCGGTCTCGTATGATTTCGGCAGCTATCGTGTAGCGCTGGTCTATCGGCACGGTTCGCCTTAGACCACCGCATATACGAAAGCGATGCAATTGGTCATCGCCGGGCAGCCGAAAAGAATACTCTACATACCAATCTTTCGTTGGATCCCCATTTTTGTCATTCAGCGTGGGGTAGCTGATTAATTGTTTTGTCCGCATAGTTTTGATAGTTTAAGGTTTTAAGTCCCTTGCCGAACCTCATTCTTCGGGTTCTGCAAGTTACTCAAAACGAAAATGTGAGTATTTGCACTCACATTTTCACTCACATTTTCCAGTCAACACTTGCGGTTATGGTTGATTTTCTGCGCTTTCGCGTGATTGTTGTCGGGATGACAAGATTTGAACTTGCGACCTCCGGTCCCCCAGACCGTTGCGCTACCGGGCTGCGCCACATCCCGTCGTCAGAATGTGCTTGCAAGAAGAAACTCGCGCTGCGAGTTTGGCTTGCCGCCATTCCTCCTCTTAACTCGGACTCACGGAGTCCTCGTTAGTTTATTGTTATGCGTAAGGTTCTGCCGAACGCGAGTGCAAAGGTACTGCTTTTTTTTGATATACACAAAAAAATCGCACATTTAGTGCGATTTTTCTGTATAATTCGTCATTTTAGGCCTCTCTTGAAGGGAGGTTGGAGGGACTTTTTAGTACGCAATGGCGAAAATCACGCGTTGGCTACTTGGTTTGCCTGTGTAAATACAGTTGCCTGGCGTCTTATCACCCTCCAAAGGAATACAACGGATAGTCGCCTTGGTCTCCGCCTTGATTTTCTCCTCGGTCTCTGCAGTACCATCCCAGTGGCAAAGCAAGAAACCTGGCTTCTTAATCTCCTCTTTGAACTCCTCCCAAGTGTTCACCTCGCGGGTGTTCTCTATGCGGAAGTTCAATGCCTTTTGGTATATGTTATCTTGAATCTCCTTGAGGAGCGATTGGATAGTTTCTACGATTCCATCGAAGGAAACAGTCTCCTTGGTCATGGTATCACGACGAGCTAACTCAATAGTACCATTCTCCAAATCACGACCACCCATAGCGAGACGAAGAGGTACACCCTTCAATTCGTACTCAGCGAACTTAAAGCCAGGAGTAGCATTATCGCTGGCATCCACTTGCACGCGGATACCAAGTTTCTTCAGCTCATCAGCCAATGGGTTGAGTTTCTCCATGAGCGCACCAAGTTGGTCTTGCTTCTTGAAGATAGGCACAATAACCACTTGTGTAGGAGCGAGATTAGGAGGCAGCACCAAACCGTTGTCATCGGAGTGGGTCATGATGAGCGCACCCATAAGGCGAGTAGAAACACCCCAAGAGGTAGCCCAAACATATTCGTACTTATTCTCGTTGGTGAGGAACTGCACATCAAATGACTTAGCGAAGTTCTGACCCAAGAAGTGGCTGGTACCTGCTTGCAGGGCCTTGCCATCTTGCATCATGGCCTCAATAGAGTAGGTATTGAGTGCACCTGCGAAGCGCTCGTTAGGCGACTTGACACCTTTCACCACAGGGATAGCCATCACTTTCTCAGCGAAGTCAGCATATACATCGAGCATAGTGGCTGCGTAGTTCTCTGCCTCCTCCTTGGTAGCGTGAGCGGTGTGACCCTCTTGCCAGAGGAACTCGGCAGTACGCAAGAAGAGGCGGGTGCGCATCTCCCAACGCATCACATTACACCACTGGTTGCACAAGATAGGCAGATCGCGGTAAGAGGAGATCCAGTTCTTATAGGTGGACCAGATGATGGTCTCTGAGGTAGGACGGATGATGAGTTCTTCCTCGAGGCGTGCCTTAGGATCGACTACGACACCTTTACCCTCTGGGTCGTTCATGAGGCGGTGGTGGGTCACCACAGCGCACTCCTTAGCAAAGCCCTCTACGTGCTCTGCCTCGCGACTGAGGAAGGATTTAGGAATGAGCAGAGGGAAATAGGCGTTCTTCACACCATTCTCCTTGAAGCGGCGATCCAATTCCGCTTGGATGGTCTCCCAAATTGCATAACCGTATGGCTTAATCACCATACATCCGCGTACGGCTGACTGCTCAGCCAAGTCCGCTTTTACTACCAGTTCGTTGTACCACTTCGAGTAATCTGTTGCTCGAGGGGTGAGTTTTTGAAAACTTGCCATTATGTGTTGTGTTGTATTGTTTAGCGTTGTATAGTATTGTATAGTATTGTATAGGGTGGTTAGCGGAGGGGGTAGTTTTTCCGCAGTTGTTCAAACTGTTCTGGGTGGGCTTTGAGTTGGTCGGAGAGACGTTGGAGCCAGCCCGATTCCGAATCACCGTGCAAAGGTACTACTTTTTTGTTGATTGACAAAATCGGAAGCGAGAAAAATTTGCAAAAAGCATGCAAACACATCTCACTGGCCCGCATTTTGCCCTGAATAGAGTATCCTGCGATATGAACAGAAGCCAAATCTACGTGCTGGAGTAGCGTCTTGTTGATCTCAGGTTCGCCTTCCCAACAGTCAATGGCGGCGACGAGGCGATGAGGTGATGAGGTGATGAGGTGAGGGAGAAGCGCTTGCTCGTCAATGACTCCGCCACGGGCAGCGTTAATGATGAGCGCACCAGGCTTACAAAGGCGCAAAATAGCTGCGTTGCAGAGGTGATAAGTAGGATATTCGCCATCGCGCGTAAGCGGCGTGTGGAAGGTGAGTATATCGCACTGTGGTGCCAGTTCCTCAAGCGACAGACCAATACCCAATGGTGGGTCGGATAGCAAAACACGATAGCCCTTGCGCTCAGCCATCTGTGCTACCCGTTTGCCTACATGGCCGTAACCGACGATACCTATGGTTAGACCCTCTCCCGACCTCCCCCTAAAAAGGGAGGAGTTAAAAGTGGCTATCGCCTCTTCTACATAGTCGCATACGGCCTGGGCGTTGCAGCCGGGGCAGGAGGTCCAATAGATACCTGCTTCGCGGCAGTAGTCTTGGTCTATATGGTCATAGCCGATGGTGGCTGTGGCCACGAAGCGCACTTGGCTGCCCTCCAGCAACTCCTTGTTTACACGCGTGCGGGTACGGATGATCAAGGCATCGGCATCGCGCACCGCTTCAGGTCCTATCTCTTCGGGAGATAGGTATGCCACCTCAGCGTAAGGTTCGATGACTCCATCTAAGAAGGGTATGCCTCGGTCAATGACTACTCGCATCGTTGTTATGGGTTTAATACTGTATGTTATCAATCAGTCGCACAGGACCACAGAAGACGGTAACACAACCCACGGCGTTGTGCCATGTGTCGGTAGATTGGAGCGTATCCTTATCCACGATGTCGTAGTACTCCACCTGCAATCCATCTACAGCGTTGATGGTGTCTATCACACGTTGTTGTACTGCTGCCACAGGAGCAGATTTTGCCCAATCCATCGAGGAAATTAGTGTCTGCGAAATAGCTACTGCGGTCTGTTTCTCTGCCTCAGAGAGGCGCTCGTTGCGGCTACTCATAGCCAGTCCGCTCTTCTCGCGCACGATAGGGCAACCTATGATCTGTATATCATGGAAGAGGTGTGACATAGCAGAACGCTCAACCATATAGCGTATGATAGCCAATTGCTGGAAGTCCTTTTCCCCGAAGTAGGCACGGGTAGGCTGCACCAATTCGAAAAGGCGGCTAACCACTTGTACTACGCCGTTGAAGTGTCCGGGACGCATCTTGCCCTCCATGACTTCGTCCAGTCCATTGAAGTCAAAGACGAAGGGTGCTGCCATCTCCTCGGCGCTATACATCTCGTCTGGAGTGGGAGCAAAGACAAAATGCACGCCCAATGACTCTAACAGCTGCGCATCTTTCTCTAAGGTACGTGGGTATTTCTGCAGGTCCTCTGCGTTATTGAATTGGGTAGGGTTGACAAAAATGCTCACGAAGCACACTTCGTTCTCCGAGCAGGCGCGTCGAATGAGTGAGGCATGACCCTCGTGTAGGGCTCCCATGGTAGGGACGAAGCCAATCGTTTTACCCTGACGAAGGCATGCTGCCGACTGGCGAGTTAGTTCTGATTTGGTAGTGATGATTTGCATATATTTTGATTAAAAATGTACTAAGTTTCGCAAAAAAGTCTGCAAAGGTACAACAAATATGGCAAAAATGAAAATTTTTTGCCAAAAAATTATGTAATATCAATTTTTTTTTGTACCTTTGTAGCGGCAAATAATACCGTTTTAAAAAATACTACTATTATGAAAGAGCCCAAACGAATTTTATTTGTTTCGCAGCAGATCTATCCTTACCTGGAGGAGGAGACCCCTACGCGCATGCGAAATCGTCAGTTGCCTGAGTATTTTCAGGCGAGAGGTTTTGAGACTCGTACGTTCATGCCTAAGTTTGGTGAGATTAACGAACGCCGCAATCAACTGCATGAGGTGATTCGTTTGTCGGGTATTAACATTATTATTGCAGATGCGGATCATCCATTGTTGATTAAGGTAGCGAGTGTGCAGTCTGCTCGCATACAAATCTATTTTATTGATAATGATGATTATTTCCACCGTCGTAAAGGTTTGGTAGATGCTGAGGGCGTGGAGTTTAAGGATAATGATGAGCGTTGCATCTTCTTTGCACGTGGTGTGCTGGAGACGGTGAAGAAACTTCGTTGGACTCCTGATATCATCTACTGCTCAGGTTGGATGTCTGCCTTAGTACCCCTGTACGTTAAAAAGGCCTATGCTGACACACCATTCTTTGAGAATAGTAAGTTGATTCTCTCATTGGATAATGAGGAGTATCAGCAACCATTTGGTTCTAAGTTTTCTGAGAAACTGATGCTTGATGGTATGTTGCAGGGTGATGTGCGCAGCATTTCTGGTTTGCCAGTGGCGTACGAAGACCTCATGCGTCTGGCTATAGAGCACTCCGATGCAGTTGTATTGGATTCGCCGGATGTCAACACGCGTCTATGCAACTACTTGCATAACACCGGAAAAACGGTGCTGCCATATTCCGAGGAAGATAACAAGGCCGAGTTAATGGCTTTGTGTAATAGTTTGTGTGAAAAAGAATGAAAAGAGTAAACTACAGTTATATTTTTATCCTGGCGTTGTTTGCCGCTTTTTGGGGTTGCCAAACGGATGTGATTGACGCAGGTGCATCCGCATTAGAGAACGAAGATCAGATTCGTGTGAAAGCAGATACTTTCGCTGTAAGTTCTGCACTGAAGAAAAGTACAGCCATTAGTCTATCGCCCGACTCCTTCTTGTTGGGTGAGTGTGATATGCATTATGGTACCATCAAGGCTGATTTGCTCACGCAGTTAGCGTGTCCAGTAGGTTTTGAATATCCAGAGATGATTACAGTAGGAGGAAAAGAGATAGCTACTAACCCTCAGGTTGATTCGGTGGTGTTGTATATCTACTACGAGAATTGGTACGGCGATGGCATGGCGCCACTGGGTATCACGGTGCACCAGATGGACCGCGCTACCTTGGATTATGATACGCGCTATCCAAATGACACTTGCCTATCGACTTTCTGTAGTATGGACGATACGACGCGTATTGCGGAGCAGATGCGTATTGTCTACGCAGAGCGCCCTACCGATTCGGTCTATATCTCCGATAATTATTATATGCCATGCGTGCGCGTGAGGTTGTCGGATGCATTTGCTAAGCGCTTCTTCGCAATCAAAGACTTCTCGTCGCAAGAGGTATTCAACCAGTTGTTCAAGGGTCTATATATATCCACAGAGTTTGGTGGTAGTACAGTCTTGTATGTGAAGGAGATAAGTATGGGTGTATATTACCACTTCTCCTATCCACGTGCGGAGAGTACCGATTCGGTGGTGAACGATCTGAAGATGTTCTATGTCAATTCGGAGGTACGTCAGATTAATCGCTATATCTATCCCGATCGTGACGATGTGTTGGCGGCTCTGGAACAGACGGATATGGATTATGTGATTTCTCCTGCGAATATCTATACGCATTTGTCAGTAAACATGGATTCTGTCTTTAATCGTATCTCTGAGCAGTTAGGCGAGACAGATGATTACCGCGTATATATGAACCGTGCCAATCTGACGGTAGATGTGCTGTATGAGGAATCATCATCTGATCGCCCTCGTGATCAATGGGATTTGCCTGCCAGTCAGATGTTGCTGGTATTAGAGGATAAGATGGACCGCTTCTTCACCAAGAACGAGTTGCCATCCGATACAGTGGCTATACTGTCTGCGCTCAACACGAGTGTGGACTCGTTGTCCAATGTGTCGTATTACTATTCCTATGACTTGTCTGGCTTGTTTACGCACTTGTGGCGTACCAATCAGCAGCAGGGTGACTTGCGTTTTGTGCTCGTTCCCGTTTCGGTACAGACAGCCCAGTCTTCTTCTACCATTTTGTCGGTTCGTCCATTGCAGACTATATCTGCTACACATATACGTTCAGCTAAGGATAGCGATTATCCTATGGACATAGAGATGCTCTATTCAGGATTCAATAACCCTCGATGAGGCGATAGCATCTGTCCTTCGAATCATTGAGTGCTTTGAGCTGAAGCATAAAAAACAATAAAGACCAATCGCTGCGATTGGTCTTTATTATGTATATAGATGAACTATTTTATCCGATCAAAGCTTTGTACGCTTCTGCATCAAGCAATGTGTCTAACTCTGCTGGGTTAGCTACTTGAATCTTGATCATCCAACCTTCTCCGTATGGGTCGTTGTTTACCAACTCAGGTTGATCATTGATGGTTTCGTTCACTTCGAGTACTTCGCCAGTTACAGGCATATTGAGGTCGCTAACGGTTTTCACTGCTTCTACAGAACCAAACACTTCGTTTTGACCTACTGTCTCGCCTTCTGTGTTGATGTCCACGAACACGATCTCACCTAACTCAGATTGTGCATAATCTGTGATACCTACGTATGCTACATCGCCTTCTACACGAATCCACTCGTGCTCATTGGTGTAGCGCAATTCTGCTGGGATATTCATAATGGTATAGTTATAAGTTATTGTTTTTTACATAGATTGATTGCTTTGGTCACCCAATACGCTCATCGCGCAGCGGAAGCCCACGGTGCAAGAAGCCTTGCTTTGGTCCATGAAACGACGAGTGGTAGGATTGAGCCAGTAGATACGATCGTTCCATGAACCACCTTTATATACGCGCGAGTTGTTGGTAATCTGTGGAGCCAATACGTCTGTTGGGTCAAACTTAATGCTCTCCTTTTGCTCTTCGGTGAGTCCGAGGGTGTCAAGAGGATAGTCGGTATCCAAGCGAGTAGTCGCGTCACCATCCTTATAGTTACGCTTATCGTTAGCTGCGGTGTACTCTACTACGATACTACCGGTTTGGGTTAGACTATCGCGCACGATAGTGGTATATACGTTACCACGGTATGGGTTGTACTCTGACATAACGCCGAAGGTAGTCTCACGATATACGTCCAATACCCACTCGTTGACATTACCTGCCATATTGTACAGACCGAAGTCGTTAGCGGCGAAAGCATCTACTGGAGCAGTAATAACGTAACCATCGTTAGGTGCACCTGCAATACCCATCAAGTCTCCGCGACCGCGTACAAAATTAGCCAACATCTGACCTTTGCCTTTCTTGCCCAAGTCGCGTGGGTGCAGACCAGACCAAGGATAGATCTTGCCGTCTGTAGGGCTACCGTAGTTACCCTCGTCGGCTATTGGCGCAAATGCAGCATACTCCCACTCTGCCTCGGTAGGCAGACGATAGCCAGAAACCAATATACCGTCTGAACTGGTGATCTTGCGTGGCTGACCATTGGCACTCTTGCGTGCACCTTTGCCTGCGGTAGGATTGAAACTATTGAAGAGGTAGTATTTCTCGGTGTTAAATGCAAACTGGTCTCTTACCCATTCGTATGGCATGCGGTACATGGTAACGGTAGCTGCACCGCCTTCTTCAGCAGGTGCCTCGGTACCTTCGTAGCCACACTCTTTAGCGATATAGTATGGGATTTCTACTGCCTCTTTGTCGTATTTAGCATACTCAGGATGATCCTCGTTACGCTTGAGGAAGTCGTCTATCTCTTGCTCGTTCATGTATGCTTTAGGTCCTACTTTTGCGTATTCGAGTGGCTCGAGGAACTTGCCCTCTACCAAGAGTCGCTCATTCACGCGGTCGGTACGCCATTGGCAGTATGCCATGGCTTGATCCCAACTCACACCTACTACTGGGTAGTAGCTATAAGCAGGGTGACGGAAGTAGCTATCCACGTATGGCTCGTTGTAAGCCATCTCTTCGCGCCATACCAATGTGTCTGGAATAGTGGCCTCTACGATTTCTGGCTTGTATTGGCCGAAGACGTATGCTGTCCACTCCACATATTCGCGCCAACCTAAGTTGGTTACCTCATATTTGTCCATGTAGAATGAACTGACGGTCAATGTACGACGCTCGCTGTTGTGAGGAGCGGTGATGAACTCGTCCATTTGTCCGATAGTAAACGATCCACCAGGAATCATCAACATACCTGGAGGGGTTACAAGGGTATTACCCTCAAAAGCTTGGAAGTTAAAAGTCTTGCTATCAAAGTGCTTAGCACCTGTGAAATAAGACTTCTCAGTGGTCAAATCTCTTGTCTGGCAAGCCGTAAAAATAGCTACCAGACTTAAAAGTACAAGTTTCGTTGTTTTATTCATAATTTTTGCAAAAATATATTCACTTTTTGTTTCAGCCTGCAAAGTTACAAAAAAAATCTCAATTGACCTAAAAAATAGGCAAAAAAGTGACGAAAAACGTCTTTTTCTAAAAAAAACACACTTTTTTCGCACACTTTTTGCCAAAAACTTGGTGTAATCCCAATATTTTTTGTAATTTTGCAGTTCGAATGGAAATATCGCTCTTGATACGCAACCAATTGATGAGTCTTTCGCGCCCTCGTGTGATGGCTATCATCAATTTCTCGCCCGATAGTTTTTACACGTCGTGCGATGTGTCTCGTGAGGCAGATATACTTTCGCATGTGGAAGAGGCCTTGCGTTCGGGGGCGGACATATTAGATTTGGGGGCATGCTCCACGCGCCCTGATTCTACGCCTGTGGATGCGGCGACGGAGTGGCAGTTACTCTCTGAGGGCTTAAAGATAATTCGTCACCACTGGCATGATGTGCCTATTTCGGTGGACACGTTTCGGGCGGATATAGCAGAGCGTGCAATAGCGATGGGGGCAGATATGATTAATGATGTGTCGGGCGCGAATGCTGACCCTCGCATGTGGGAGTTGGCTGCTAAGCATCATATACCCTATGTGCTCACCCACGCCCAATCGGTTGCGGAACCTGCTATGGTGGATGTCTTGCACTTTTTGGAGCAGTACATGGATAAGCTCCATCGTCAGGGAGTGGCAGATGTGATTGTAGATCCAGGTTTCGGGTTTGGCAAGACGGTGGAGCAGAACTACGCCTTGCTTCGTCAACTAGATGTGCTGCAGACGCTCCATGCTCCTGTGCTGGTGGGTGTCTCGCGTAAGTCTATGCTCTATAAGCCGTTGGAGACTACTCCTAATGATGTACTGGCGGCTACGGTGGCAGCTAACACCTTGGCGTTGGAACGTGGTGCCCATATACTGCGTGTCCACGATGTGAAGGCGGCAGTTCAAGCCATACAGGTACACCAGTTGACTAATCCTTGCCCATAACCCATGCCTTTGCACTTTACACTTTCAACTATAAACTAAAAAAGAATATGTACATCGGAATCAAAGATATTATCGACATTCTCATGGTTGCCACCATTTTGTTTGGTGGGTATCAACTCTTGCGCAAATCGGGTGCCAGCAACCTGTTTTGGGGTATATTGGCGTTTGTCTTGACATGGATGCTGGTTAGTTATGTATTTGATTTGGAACTGACGGGCGCGCTCTTTGAGCGTTTTATCAGTGTGGGCGCAGTGGCCTTGGTGATTATTTTCCAGACAGAGATTCGTTCGTTCTTCTATGGTATAGGTGCGCGTTTTAATATGGAGCGTATCCGTCGCCATTGGTCCAAGACGCGCAATGTGGAGAAGGCGCAACGCCAGATAGATAGCATTGTGCTGGCATGTTCGCATTTGTCGGCCTCCAAGACGGGTGCACTGATTGTGATTGCTAACCAGCAGGGATTGAGCGAGTATAGCGATACCGGCGAAGTAGTAGATGCTGCCATATCGGTGCGTATCATTGAGAATATCTTCTTTAAGAACACCCCTTTGCACGATGGTGCAATGATTATCTCAGCGGGGCGTATCCATGCTGCAGCGTGTATCTTGCCCGTGTCCAAGCGTCAGGACTTGCCTAAGTCTTATGGCCTACGTCACCGTGCGGCTTTGGGATTGACCGAGAAGACCGATGCACTGGCCATTGTGGTGTCCGAAGAGACGGGCAAAATATCTGTGGCACAGGGAGATAAGATTAAGGCCGTGACGACCAACGAACTTGAGCACACTTATCTCGCTCCTGCTTTCGGCATCACTGAACCGGCCAAATCCCCCATCACTAAATCGTAAATAAATTGTAAATAGTCAAATAGTAAATCATTATGTCTTTTCAACGAACACTTGTAACCACAGCCCTTCCGTATGCCAATGGTCCCGTGCATATTGGACACTTGGCGGGCGTGTATGTACCAGCTGACATCTATGTCCGCTACCTTCGTCTCAAGGGTGAGAATGTCCTCTTTGTAGGCGGTAGCGACGAGCATGGTGTACCTGTTACTATTCGCGCGCGTAAGGAGGGTATCACGACTCAGGAGGTGGTAGATCGCTACCACAACATCATCAAAGACTCTTTCGAGGGCTTTGGTATCACGTTTGATGTCTATTCTCGAACCACGAGCAAGACGCATCACCAATTAGCATCGGACTTCTTCCGTCATCTCTATGATAATGGCAAGTTTGTCGAGCAGACCTCGGAGCAGTTCTACGATCCAGAGACACAGGAGTTTCTCACGGACCGCAATATCCGTGGCGAGTGCCCACGTTGCCATGCTGCGGGTGCTTATGGTGACCAATGCGAGAAGTGTGGTGCTACCCTCTCGCCAGATGAACTCATCAATCCCTACAACGCTATCAATGGCAATCCTCTGACCAAGAAGGAGACCAAGCACTGGTACCTCCCACTTGATCAATACCAACAATGGCTTGAGGAGTGGATCTTGCAGGAGCACAAAGAGTGGCGTCCTAATGTCTATGGTCAATGTAAGTCTTGGTTGGATGGCGGTCTGCGTCCTCGTGCCGTGACCCGTGACCTCGATTGGGGTATCCCTGTGCCTGTAGAGGGCGCAGAGGGTAAGGTGCTCTATGTGTGGTTTGATGCGCCTATCGGCTATATCTCTAATACAAAGGAACTTTGCGACGCCAAACCCGAGCAGTTTGGTCAATGGGAGACCTGGTGGAAAGACCCATCTACTCGCCTCATTCACTTCATTGGCAAGGACAATATCGTTTTCCACTGCATCGTGTTCCCAACGATGTTGAAGGCAGAGGGTAGTTATATCGTGCCTGATAATGTACCATCCAACGAGTTCCTCAACCTCGAGGGCGATAAGATCTCTACATCTCGCAACTGGGCTGTGTGGCTCAATGAGTATCTGGTGGACTTCCCTGGCAAGCAGGATGTGCTGCGCTATGTGCTGACGGCTAATGCGCCAGAGAGCAAGGATAATGACTTTACTTGGGCAGACTTCCAAGCGCGTAACAACAACGAGTTGGTGGCTATCTATGGTAACTTCGTGAACCGTGCATTAGTGCTCACCAAGAAGTATTTTGATGGCAAGGTACCTGCTGCGGGTCAGTTCAATGAGTATGACCAAGCCACTATTGCAGAGTTCCAAAACGTGAAGGCAGAGGTGGAGAAATTGTTGAACGACTTCCGCTTCCGCGATGCGCAGAAGGAGGCCATGAACCTCGCGCGCATTGGTAATAAGTACCTTGCGGATACCGAACCTTGGAAGGTGGCTAAGACGGACATGGAGCGCACGGCGACTATTCTGCATCTTGCTCTCCAAATCGCTGCTAATCTGAGCATTGCGTTCGAACCATTCTTGCCATTCTCTTCGGCTAAACTGCGTGAGATGCTCTCCATGACGGAGCTCAAGTGGGAGGAACTCGGCAACATTAATCTGCTGCAAGAGGGTCAAACTTTGGGCGAGGTGAGTCTGCTCTTTGAGAAGATTGAGGATGCGACTATCCAGGCGCAATTGGATCGTTTGGCAGCCATTAAGGCAGCCAACGAGGAGGCAGAGAAGCAAGAGGCGCTCAAGAACTGGAAACCTGTTGAGATTAAGGAGAATACCAATATCGATGAGTTTGGTAAGATGGATATTCGTGTGGCAACGGTGTTGGATTGCCAACCTGTGAAGAAGTCTGACCGTCTGTTGCAGTTCCGTCTGGACGATGGTATGGGTGGCAGAACGATTCTTTCGGGTATCGCGCAGAGTTATCCTGATCCATCAGTGTTGGTAGGCAAGCAGGTGTTGTTTATTGCCAATTTCCCTCCACGCAAGATGATGGGTATTGAGTCGCAGGGTATGATTCTCTCTGCGGTAGATGCAGACGGCAAGCTGGTTGTCACTACGGTTACTGCTCCAGTTAAGAACGGCAGTCAGGTAGGCTAAACGCGCGTCAAATAGGATACACTATAATCATTTTAACAGGCACAGAGCACTCGCATCTGTGCCTGTTTTTGTCTAAACTACAATAGCAGGTATACTCTACTCTACCTGCAATAAAAACCCATCAGTTAAGATTTCTCTTCTATTTGAGCGTTTTTAATTTTCTATTGAAACGAATATGGAAGCAGATGGCTGCGATGGCCAACGCGAAGATGAAGCCAATCCAGATACCTGCTGCACCCATATTCAATGGGAATGCACACAATAGACCTACCGACAGACCAATCAGTATGTAGGATACAAAAGCTATCACCATAGGCACCTTGACATCCGTTATACCGCGCAGCATAGCGGCACCCACCACCTGCAAGCCATCGGCGTACTGGAACAGGCCCGCCAGCACAATCAGTTGCGAGGCAATAGCTATCACCTCTTGGTCTTCCGTGAAGAGCATGGGGATATAATTGCGCAGACTGATCATTAGCACAGCACCTATCGTGTTCATTAGCAATACCAAATGCACACTGGCTGTACTGGCCATGCGCACGCCGTGGATATTACGCTCGCCCAACTGGTGCGATACGCGGATAGTCGTAGCCGAACCAATACCCAGTGCCAGCATAAAGGTCATATCCGCAATCTGATTGGAGATCTGGTGTGCCGCTAATGCCTCCTTGCTAATCCATCCGATAATCACAAACGACGCAGTGAAGAGGAAAGTCTCCAGCAAGGTCTGACCTCCGATAGGGAAACCAATCTTAGCCAGTTCGCGGATTCGTTGCCATGAGAAGCGTTGCCAAGCTATATGCAGGTACTGTTTCCACTCCTTGCGCCAAGCCATAACCGCCCAGAAGCACAGAGGCATACCTACGCGCGAGATGAGCGAACCAAGCCCAGCACCCGTGGCACCCATGGGCTCAAAGCCCCAGTTACCATAGATGAATACCCAGTTGAGTAGGATATTGAGGCCGTTCATTACCAGCGTGATGACCATTGCCACCATTGTATTGCCCAATCCCTCGAGAAACTGCTTGAAGAATGAGAAGAAGAGGAATGGCACCAGCGAGATGACAATCAATATATAGTACGGACGCGCGACCTCTATCACCGCTGGGTCTTGACCAAAGCGGTCTAAGAAGGGGATACATGCACCCAATAGGATGAGCATGACAGCACTCAATAGCACCGTGAAGAGCACACCATTCTGGAAGAGGGAGGATATCTGGTTGTTGGCTATGGGTGAGTGGCTATTGGCTATTGGCGATGAGGTATGTTGGGAACCTACTTGGATGCCAACGAGTGGAGTGATACCCATCAGTGCACCCATGGCAAAGACCATGACGGTGAAGAAGATGGCATTGGCGAAACTGACCGCTGCCAAATCTACAGTGGCATAATGTCCCACCATCATAGAGTCAAAGAATCCCACCAACGATGCGCCCAACTGCGTGAGCATGACGGGTAAGGCGACTTTGAGGTTGCGCTTATAATAAGGTAAGTATGTCTTGAAAGAGTACATATATAACCATTAAAAACGGGCACAAAGGTAGTGTTTTTTCGGCAATTAAGCAAATTTTTCGGTATAAAGTTGCATTTCATTATATTTAGGTATTGCGTATTTTGTAAAAAAGCAGTACCTTTGCAGCGTCTTTTATGTCGAAGGAATACGCAGAGAATAATGTGATTATCCAAGAGGTAGATGCACGCCGCTTGGAGCAGGAGTTGGTGAGAACAGCCGAATTGATCGACCGTCACCGAGCTTTCGTGGTGCTGTTGACGCACTACGAGGACTTGCTGGCGACCGAACACACATTGGATTATCACAAGCTGAGCAATCTGATAGGTGTGCGTGTGGGACTGCTGGAAGATAAGGAGCAGACCATCGCCCAGGTGAATGATTTTCGTCACATACACGTCACCTACGGTAAGGACATAGAGGAAGCCATCGCGAAGGTCATCGATGTGATTGTCACCCTACCCAATGTGCGTGAGAAATACTCCAAGCGCTATATGGCTATTCGACTGTTGGAGCGTCCTGACGAGATGTTGGCGCTCTTGCCCCATAGCGATGAGTTGATACGCGTAGCTGCTGAGCAGCGTGCCAGACTGCTATACAGGTACGGCAAGACAGCCAAGGAGGTGATTGCCCAAGCGCGTCGCGGCTTCGTGCATGGTGCACTGGAGGAGACGCTCACCCATGCGCAACATGATTCAGGGCACTCCATAGCGGATAAGATAGACAAGGTGCTGACCAACAGATGGATAGGTCTGCCGCTGTTGATGTTGCTACTGTATGGGGTGTTTGAGTGTACCTTTACCTTAGGTAGTTATCCGCAAGAGTGGATAGCGATGGGGGTAGAGGCACTGGCGGAATGGATACGCACGCTCTTGCCACAGGTGTGGTGGAGCAGTCTGTTGATTGATGGTGTGCTGATGGGTATAGGTGCGGTGTTGGCGTTCCTGCCGAATATTATCATCATGTTCTTCTTCCTGAGTTTGATGGAGGACTCGGGTTATATGGCGCGTGCGGCATATACGATGGATAAGATCATGCACCGCATAGGGCTGCACGGTAGTTCGTTCATACCAATGCTAATGGGCTTTGGTTGCAATGTACCGGCTATCATGGCGGCGCGCGACATAGCCAATAAGAAGGACCGCGCTATCACCATGATGATGGTGCCATTTATGAGTTGTTCGGCACGACTGCCTGTGTATATGCTGTTTATAGGCGCGTTTTTCGCGGAGCAGAAAGCGGTGGTGATGTTGTCGCTATATATATTAGGCATATTGTTGAGTATCGTGTTTGCGTGGGTGATGCAGCGCATGCCAGCATTCCGCCAACCTAAGCACGACTATGTGAGTGAATTACCACCCTATCGCCGCCCCACTTTGCGCAATACAGGTTTGCATATCTGGGAGCGCGTGGCAGATTACCTGCAGAAGATACCTGCGGTGATTATCTGGGCGAGTGTGATCATTTGGGCATTGACCTATTTCCCTACGGGTAATATGGCGGATATGGAGCATAGTTATTTGGCGATGATAGGCCATTGGATGGAGCCTGTGATGCGTCCGTTGGGCTTTGACTGGAAGATGTCGGTCTGCCTCTTGACGGGTCTGCCTGCCAAAGAGGCGATTGTCTCCACCATGGGTATCCTCTATCCAAGCAATACGGCATTGTCGGCGTTTACGCCTGTGACGGCGTATGCATTCATGGTGTTTGTGCTGCTGTACTTCCCATGTGTGGCCACTATCTCCACGCTGCGCAAGGAGATAGGTGCCAAATGGGCATGGTTCAGCGTAGTGCACTCGTTGGTGCTGGCATGGGTGATGAGTTTTGTGATATACCAGATAGGTTTACTGTTTAGTGTTTAGAGATATGAAAAAGATTATATTAGGATTATTATTTATGGTAGCGCCATGGGTGGGGATATATGCTCACGCATGGGGCACGGTGTTGGACGATAAAGGTGAGCCGCTGGTGGGTGCCAATGTCTATTGGGCGGGCACGACGGTGGGCGTAGCCACGGATCTGGATGGTCGATTCCAGTTGGAGCCAGTAGGTAGCACCAATCTGTTGGTGACCAGTTTTATGGGCTTCCACAATGACACAACCGAGGTGACAGCGCACAGCGAACTCACGATTGTGTTGGTAAGTGACCTGCTATTGCAGGAAGTAGATATTGTGGAGCGCAAGATGGCAGTCCTTCGTTCGCGATTGACTCCTATTGCGACCGAGACACTCACAGGCGAGGCACTCTGTATGGCAGCATGTTGCAATCTGAGCGAGAGTTTTGAGACCAGTGCCAGTGTGGATGTGGCGTACTCCGATGCAGCTACAGGTGCTAAGCAGATCCGTCTGCTCGGACTGAGCGGCACCTATGTGCAAATGCTCACCGAGAACACCCCTAATATTCGCGGACTGGCACAGTCCTTCGGTATGGAGTATATCCCTGGACCATGGATGGAAGCCATACAGGTGAGCAAGGGTACTTCCTCTGTGCTCAATGGCTACGAGGCCATTGCGGGACAAATCAATGTGGAGTACCTCAAACCACAGACGCAAGACCCTATCGCGCTCAATGCGATGATTAGCACCGAGACACATGCTGAGCTGAACGCTTCAGGCGGTTGGGATCTGAACGACAAAGTGTCCACAGGTTTCTTGTTCCATGCACAGAATATGTCGCTCGAGTTGGATCATAACCACGATGGATTCCTCGATATGCCCAAGAATACGAATATCAATCTGCTCAACCGTTGGTATGTCAAGTCGGGCGATTATACAGGTCAGTTCCTGGTGCGTGGACTCTACGACCGCCGTCAAGGAGGCCTGACCCAAGAGGCCAATACCCTATTCCCAATCGCCAATAACCAATTGCCTTATCATATCGACCTCAACACATGGCGTGTGGATGGCTTTGTGAAGAATGGTTATGTGTTTGATGCGGACTTGGGCACGTCTATTGGTATTATCGCTTCGGCTTCGTATCATAATCAACAGAATACCTATGGTCCTCGCCAATGGAATGCGGCACAGACCAATGCCTACCTGAACGCTATCTTCCAAACAACGTTTGATGATTCGAATTCTGACCTCTGGGACGACCATCAGAACAAGGTTTCTGCTGGATTGAGCGTGAACTACGATGGGTATGAGGAGTTCTTAGGCGATGAGGCGATGAGGCTATTAGGCGATGAGGCTATTAGGCATGAGGTGACAACGGGTGTGTTTGTGGAATATACCTATACGTATAAGGACAAACTGACTCTCTTGGCAGGTATCCGCGAGGACTACTCCTCGCGCTATGGCTTCTTCACTACGCCTCGTATGAACGTGCGCTATGCGCCATTTGAGTGGTGGACACTGCGCGCTTCGGTGGGATTGGGCTACCGCTCGCCTAATGCCATTGCGGATAATGCGGCTTATCTGGCGAGCAACCGTGTGTATCAACTCTACGCCCCTCTACACAACGCTACACCATTCTCTACTACCCTACACAATGCTACACTCGCTCAAGAACAATCGATGAATACGGGACTTTCTACGGTATTCTATATCCCGATAGGCAAGCGCGAGTTGCAACTCTCGGGCGAGTACTACTATACGGCATTCGCAGATGGTGTGATTGCCGATATGGATCGCAGTTTGCAGGGTATCACCTTATATAATATGCACGATGTGGAGGAGGCGGAGTACTTCTCTCATAACTGGCAGGTGGAGGCAACAATGGAGATCCTGCGCGGCTGGACCATGACAGCGGCCTTCCGCTATACCGATGTGAAGCAGACCTCTTTCAACACAGCAGCCAATGCGTGGCAGCTCCGCGAAAAACCGCTGCAAAACAAATTCAAGGGTATCATTACGACCAGTTACCAAACACCGCTCAAGACTTGGCAGTTTGACCTGACAGCGCAGTTCAATGGAGAAGGTCGTATGCCTGATGGTTTTGTTGTGCCAGTAGGTAGCCAGCAATATACCGTGCATAATGGACAAATATACCATACCTGGTACCCACAACTCTTGGGACAAGTGACCAAGTTCTTCCGCACATGGTCAATCTACCTAGGTGCAGAGAATATGACCAACTTCACGCAGGATAATCCGATTGTAGGCGAGAGGTTGGAGGCGAAAGGCATGAGGCATGGTGGAGAAGGTGCAGGCGTTGTCAATCCATACTCCAGCAACTACGATGCATCCATGATTTGGGCACCTATCCACGGTTGGAAACTCTACCTTGGCTTCCGTTGGGCCCTTGAGAGAGAAGAATAATTCCTATTAATGACCTTTAGGACTTTAACGCCCTTAAGGTTCTTATCAACAAATAACATTATGAAACGACTGATTATTTTCTTGATGGCAATCCTGCCAATGGCTTTTGTACTGAGTACAGCAGAGGCCAAGCCAAACAAACAAAAGGTAGTGCTCTATGTCTATCTGCACTGCCAAGACTGCTGTGATAAGATTCTGAAGAACATTCCTTATGACAAGGAACTGAAGAATGGTGTCAAGGATCTGGTCTTTGATATGGAGGCACAAACGGTGACTGTCACCTATGATGCGAACAAGACCGATGTGCCTGCGCTTCAAAAGGCATTTGCCAAGATTGGCAAACCTGCTACGACGACCAAACCATGTGACGGACACGAGCATGGCGATGCGTGCCAGCACAATCACCACGAGCATCACAATCACCAGCACTAAATGAACAGCAAAGCCATGTCATGCGACATGGCTTTGTTATTGATGATTGCGCATAGCGCGTTGCAGTTCGCGTTTGTCGTCTGCGGCTCGTAGGGCTTGGCGCTTGTCGTAGGTGTGTTTACCTTGACAGAGGGCAATCTCCATTTTGGCAAAGCCGTTTTCGTTGATAAATAGGCGCAGGGGGATAATCGTCTTACCAGTGTCCTTGACCTGCTTGGAGAGTTTGTTGAGCTCTTTGCGATTGAGCAGCAGTTTGCGGTCGCGCTTCGCCTCATGGTTGGCATAACTGCCGAAGCGGTACTCCGCTATGTGCATTTGTTTTACCCATAGCTCGTTGCCCACAAACTGGCAATAGGTATCCACCAAGGAGGCCTTACTCTCGCGGATGGACTTGATCTCCGTACCGAAGAGTTGGATACCTGCCGTATAGCGCTCCAGCACCTCATAATCGAAGGTCGCACGGCGGTTTTTGATATTTACATTGCTCTTTAATCGCATAAAATCGCGCAAAGGTACAAAAAAATTTGCAAGTATGCAAAAAAAGTAGTAATTTTGCAGCGAATTTATTGTTCGAACCCTTTGGGCGAGATAAGAAATGCCCCAAAAGGGGCAATAAATAACCGAATATAGATTAAAATATAGGATTATGTTAAGAGATATTTTGTCAATCACAGGTAAACCTGGACTCTACAAATTGGTTAGTCGCGGTAACAATATGCTTATCGTAGAATCGTTGCTTGATGGCAAGCGTATGCCTACTTACGCTCGTGATAAGATTGTGTCACTGGGCGAGATCTCCATGTACACTATGGGCGAGGATATTGCGCTGAGCGAGGTACTGACCAAGTTGGGCGAGAAAGAGGGCTTGAAGGTAGCGGCTATCGACCCTAAGAAGGCGGACAACGACGAGTTGCGTGCGTTCTTCGGCGAGGTGTTGCCTGACTTTGATCGCGACCGCGTGTATCCAAGCGATATTCGCAAACTCATACAGTGGTACAATATCCTCATTAACGCTGGCATCACCGATTTCACCATCGATGAGGAGGGCGAGGAGCTTGCTGCTGTAGAGGAGAAGAAGATGGAAACTAAGAAACCTGCTCCTAAAGCACAAGTGAAGACCCAGAAAGCTGCGGCTTCATCCGCTCGCACCGGAGTAGGCGCTAAAAAAGGTTGATCCTTCAGGATATCATTAATATCATAGAATCTGTAGCTCCCTTGAGTTACCAAGAAGCTTGGGATAATTCGGGACTGCAGGTGGGTGACCGCAATGCAGAGGTTCATGAGGCATTGTTGACCGTAGATGTGACAGAGTCTGTGGTCAATGAGGCTATTTCTCTGGGTTGCGATTTGATTGTATCCCACCATCCACTGCTTTTCAGAGGACTCAAGCACCTCACGGGCGCTACGCCTCAGGAGCGTTGTGTCATGAAAGCGCTGCGTCATGATATAGCTATCTATTCGGCACATACCTCCATGGATAGTTACCTGCATGGTGTCAGCGGTCGCATGGCGGAGAAATTGGGTATTAAGGACTACCGTATTCTTATCCCTTCTGCCACTCATGCGGAGGCGGGCTTGGGTGTGATAGGTGACTTGGCGGAGCCCATGGAGGCAGATGCGTTTGTGGAGCATGTGGCGCGAGTGTTTGCTGCACCTGATACGGCTTTGCGATGGGTGAAGGGAGAGAATAAGAGCATTAGCACAGTGGCTATCTGCGGCGGAGCAGGAGCGGAGTTTGTGGAGCAAGCCATTGCCCAAGGGGCAGACGCTTTTGTCTCGGCAGACTTCAAGTACCATGAACTGCAAAATGCGTATCAACGTATCACAGTAGTGGATCTGGATCACTGGGTGAGCGAACACTTCACGCGAGAGATTTTTGAGCAATTGCTCTCTCCTTATATACATACGCGCACGGCGCGCGCGGACGAGAGCCCCATTAAATACCATGCCTTTAACCTCTAACCTCTCGCCTGTACACTCCAAACGAATAGTAACATTAAAACAACATACAATTATGGCTAAAGAAAAAGTAGAACAAGAGTTGACCGTAGAAGAGAAACTGCGCGCTCTGTATGAATTGCAAACTGTAAACTCTAAGATTGATAACCTGCGTATCTTGGCAGGTGAGTTGCCTCAAGAGGTAAAGGATATGGGCGATGAGATCGAGGGTTTGAAGACACGTTTGACCAATATCGAGAATGCTATCAAGGATTGCGAGACAGGCGTTTCGGACCACCGTGTACGCATTGAGAACGCTAATGCGGCTATCTCTCGTTACAAAGAGCAACAGAACAATGTGCGCAACAACCGCGAGTACGACAACCTCACCAAGGAGATTGAGTACCAAGAGTTGGAGATCGAGGCATCGCAACGCAAAATCGCTAAGTTCAAAACTGAACTGGAGGAGCGTCAAGCAGATAAGTTGAAGACTGTGGCTGAGATCGAGGACAAGACCGTGGACCTCAACCAAAAGCGCAACGAGTTGGACTCTATCTTGGCAGAGACCAAGGAGCAAACCGAGAAACTCATGCTGCGTGCGACAGACTTGGAGAAGCATATTGAGCCACGTCTCATTACAGCGTTCCACCGTATCCGCAAGAATGCGCACAATGGTTTGGCCGTCGTGAAGGTTGAGCGTGATAGCTGCGGTGGTTGCCACAGCAAGATCCCTGCACAACGCCAATTGGATATCCGTTTGCGCAAGAAAATCATCGTTTGCGAGTTCTGCGGACGTATCTTGGTGGACACCGAGATTGATGCTAAGAAGAAATAACTATAAGAACGCCGCTTTTGCGGCTGAGAGAAGAGAGATCGCCTTCGGCTGAGAGAAGAGAGACCGCCTTCGGCTGAGAGACCGCCACTCCGTGGCTGAGAGATACCAGAGTCTAACAGCGAAGCGATCTAACAACGCAGTGGTCTAACTTCTAACAGCGAAGCGGTCTAACAGCGAAGCGATCTAACAACGGAGTGATCTAATTTATGGCTGAAGAAATCATACCAACCAGTTCGTACAACGACGATAATATCGTCCACCTGGATGACCGCGAGCATATTCGCCGTCGTCCGGGTATGTATATCGGTAAACTGGGCGATGGTAAGCACGACGATGATGGTATCTATGTGCTTATCAAGGAGACTATTGATAACTCTATCGATGAGTTCCGCATGAATGAGGGTAAGGTGATTGAGGTCACCGTGCGTCCTTATACCGATGAAACGGGCTATACGGGCGAGATGGTCCGTGTGCGCGACTATGGTCGCGGCATACCATTGGGCAAGATGGTAGAGGCGGTGTCGCTGCTCAATACGGGTGGTAAGTATGACACCAAGGCCTTCAAGAAGTCCGTCGGCTTGAATGGCGTGGGTACCAAGGCCGTCAATGCACTCAGTTGGAAGTTCACCGTGCAGAGTTTCCGTGACGGCAAGACCCGCTGCGCGGAGTTTCGTCAGGGACACCTCGTCTCCGATACCGAAGTGCAAGACTATGCAGGCACCGAGAAACGCGGTACCTGTATAGAGTTTGTGCCTGATAATAGCAGAGGGCTCTTCGAGAACTATCACTTCCGTGATGAGTTTATCGAGACCATGATGCGCAACTATGCCTACCTCAATACGGGGCTCACGCTCGTGTATAATGGCAAGAAATACACCTCCAAGAATGGTCTCTTTGACCTGCTCACCGACAACATGACCGTGGAGCCACTCTATCCTATCATTCACCTCAAGGGCGAGGATATAGAGATTGCGCTCACTCATACCAATCAGTCGGGCGAGGAGTATCACTCCTTCGTCAATGGTCAGCACACCATTCAGGGCGGTACGCACCAGGTGGCTTTCCGCGAGGCGATAGCGCGCACCATTAAGGAGTTCTTCAGCAAGAACCAGGAGTATAGCGACATTCGCAACGGTGTAGTGGGTGCGATAGCTATCAATGTCTCCGAACCAGTCTTCGAGAGTCAAACCAAAGTAAAACTTGGCTCTAAAGACATGTCACCAGAGGGTGGTCTGTCGGTCAATAAGTTCGTTGGTGACTTCATTAAGCAGCAGCTGGATAACCACTTGCATAAGAATCCTGAACTGGTGGAGGTGATGCTCCAGAAGATTCAGGACTCCGAGAAAGAGCGTAAGGCGATTGCGGGTGTGACGAAGGCGGCTCGTGAGCGTGCTAAGAAGAACCTTCTCAATAACCCTAAACTGCGTGATTGCCAAGTGCACTATAATGATGCCAAACCGACCAAATCTGCCAAGGATGCCGATGACGATTTGCGTCAGGAGAGCAGTATCTTCATTACGGAGGGTCTTTCGGCTTCGGGTTCTATCACCAAGAGCCGCGATGTGCGCACCCAGGCGGTGTTCTCGTTGCGTGGTAAGCCGCTCAATAGTTTTGGCCTCAGCAAGTCAGTCGTGTATGAGAACGAGGAGTTCAATTGCCTGCAATCGGCATTGAATATCGAAGACGGTCTGGATGAGCTGCGTTATAATAAGGTCATTATCGCGACCGATGCCGATGTCGATGGTATGCACATTCGCCTATTGATGCTCACGTTCTTCCTCCAGTTCTTCCCCGATCTGGTAAAGAAGGGGCATGTCTATATCCTCCAGACACCACTTTTCCGCGTGAAGAACAAGAAGGAGACGCGCTATTGCTACTCCGAGGAGGAACGCTTGCAAGCCATTGAGGCGCTCAAACCCAATCCCGAGATTACCCGATTCAAAGGTCTTGGTGAGATCAGTCCCGATGAGTTTAAGGGCTTTATTGGCAAGGAGATACGCCTCGATCAGGTCACACTGCGCAAGGAGGATGCTGTGAAGGATCTCTTGAACTTCTATATGGGCAAGAACACTACCGAGCGCCAGAACTTCATTATTAATAACCTTGTCGTAGAAGAAGATGTGGAGTAGTATTTTACCTTTGATACTCTTTGTGGCTCTCGGCATTGCTATCTTGATCATCTTTGAGGTGCGTGCCCGCAAGCAGCAGAAAACCAATAGCGAGCAGAGCGAAGCGTCCAATAGCCAATCGCCAATAGCCAATAGCCAAGCATCCGACCCTGACGACGGCTGCTGCGGCGAGCACTTAGTATGCGAACGTGAGACGCTCTTGCAGACCAATGCTAAGGTGGAGTATTACGATGACGAGGAGTTGGATGCGCTCATTGGTATCCCTGCGGAGGACTATACCGAGGAGCAGTATCAGATGATTCGCGAGGTGTTTAATACGCTACAAGCCAAGGATGTTCCGGGCTGGGTGCGTAGCATTCAACTGCGCAATATTCAGTTGCCATTGGACATTCGCGAAGAGGCATTGCTCATTGTTGTTGAGCGACGAAAAGCATAGATTCCTATAATAGTTATCACCATACTGACGACACCCAACCATAGGGTGTCGTTTGTGCCTATAGCATCTACTTTCTCCATGTCCCAACCTTGTCGCAGGGTAACGAAGTAGAGGAGCACTGCCATAGCGTTGTTGGTAAAGTGCATCAGGATGGGTATCCATAGGCTGCCCGTCCATACTAACATATAGCCAAACAGCGCACCCATTAGCATACGAGGCACGAAGCCGTAGAACTGCAAGTGTATCGCTGAGAATAGTATCGCACTGCACCATATCGCCAGGTGTGGTATCCTTGCCTTTAAACTATAGGGAGCTTTGCTACCGTTCTGTAGCGAAGCGTCCTCTAAACTTTTTCCCTCAAACAGTCGTTGCAACACACCTCGGAAGGTCAATTCTTCGGCTATGGCAGGCAGTAGTGCCATGAGTAAAAGGTTGATGATCAGTCCTCCTATTGTAGTTACCTTCATAAACTGCTCGGTGAGTATCTTGGCACTTTCCTCTTGTGTTTTCATCCACTGCTCGAGTGGTTCGAGGAAGGCAGGGAGCGTCATTTGTTGATTCCAATAACCCAACAGATTGATGGCAGGTAGCGCCACCAGCATCAGCGCCATCGCCCATAATCCATTACTCATTGCCAATCGCCCATCGCCCTTAACTCGCAACCACTCCAGTGGTTGTTTGCTCCACAGATATGCCATGCAGAGGGGAGGAAGTAGGAAGAGGGCTGCTTGTTGCACAAACTGTATCCACTTGAGTGCCTCGGTGGATAATGGTTGTTCAAAGAAGAAGATACTTATTCCTGCTACGATACTCAGCAGAAACATACATCCCAACCATTGGATGACTTTCACTGCCCAATGGGCTTGTTCATATTTACCTTTCAGTGCCATGGAGCAAAATATATTTATAAGATTACGTCTTTACTGGTATTTCTGGACGCGTTCATCGCGGATGACGCCTGACCAGTTCATGCCGAAGGCGAAGTCATACGTATGACCATCTGCATCGGTATAACAATCCATATCCCTTGCCACATCCTCCATCTGCTGCTCTACCGTCTGCATGTCCTTCGGCAGTTGCATAGGCAATAGGCCATAAGGTTCGGCATCGCCACAGAGGATATCCAGATACGCCTCATCTTTGATACCGAAGCCAAGTAACAGACCATCGCTGTGAGGCTCTATCTCCGCCGGAATGAACGGACGCGCCGCTTGTACCAGCACAATCACGGGCTTATCTCCCATCAGTTTCTTTGTTTCAATGACCTGCAACATATCCTGACGGTTGTACGAATAATCGCTCTTGCCCAAGTAACTGCGATTGGTGAATGACTCCTTACTATCGCCTCCCGCTATACTGATACTGCGCGCGTGCGTAGCCGTATAATCCTCGTACTGCAAACTGATAGGCACATAACCCGTGCCTCCCTGCTGAACATCCTTCTCCGAATAGCCCCAGTTGCCTTCAGGTGTATAGATATAGAGCAATGCAAAGTCTGCCTCCTCTGGGTCATCGGTGAACTGATAGTACTGATTGATCACAGCCGTATCAATCTGCCAATCGTAATGCGGAATAGCGGGTTTATTGCGACCAAAGAATGCGATAGACGCTGGGTAGTAACGTTTAGGGAAATAGACTTTCGCACCTTTCGCTATAGGCAACACCTGTTGGTGGTTTTTGAGCATAACAATCGACTTGAGTTGCGCATCGTATCCCTCCGCCACAAACTCCTCGCAGCCCACCACCTGAGCCGTGTGCGCAGGATCCACGTATGCATTCTCAAACACCCCCACACGGAAGAAATTGAGCAACAATCGCTCCGCCGAGGCGCGGAAACGCTGCTCAGCACTCGCCTTACCAAAGCGTTCGCACCAGATCTGATAAGCCGCTAAGATTGGCTCCTTATCGTTGTTGCCACCAAACTGGTCACAGCCTGCATAGATGGCTTGGAAATGGCGTTCCTCCACGGTGAGGTGCTCCACACCCCACGGCTTGCCATTCATCGTCTCTACGCGCGGATTGTCTGCGGTAATGACCCAATCCGTACAAACAACACCATTGAAACCATATTTCTCTCGCAGCAAGTCGGTGATGATATACCGACTAAAACCATTCGCTACATTCTCGCCCGAAGGGTCAATACCGTAGGAGATGGTATAGTAAGGCATGATAGCCGCGGCAGAGCCCGTAGGTCCATCCAGTTGCAGTGCCCCCTGCGTAAAGGGCAAGAGATGTTGTTCAAAGTTATTACCTGGATATACTCCATACTGTCCGAAGCAGTAGTGCGCATCCCTTCCCGCTTCGCCTGTGCCGCCGCCAGGCCAGTGCTTAGCCATGCAGTTCACACTCTGATTACCCCATCCTGTCGGACTACCAGGCGTTGTCTGGAAGGCATCTGTATAGACACGCGCAATATCGGTACAAAGGTCGGCATCTTCGGAGAAAGTGCCATAGAAGCGTCGCCAACGTGGATCGGTGGATAGGTCTATCTGCGGCGAGAGCGTTGTGGTGATACCCAGGGCTCGATACTCTATGGAGGCTATCTCCGCATGACGGCGGATAATATCCATATCAAACGTCGCCGCCAGACCTATCTCGCGTGGCCATTGCGATATGTCGCCGCCTGAACCCGCATTGAACTCCCCATCGGCTTCGGTATAGTTGCGCGGGTCAGAGCTATTATTGGTTGGGATAGCGAATGGTTGCGCTTCGGCTATGGCTTGCAGGTTGTTGTGCCAGAGCGCAGCGGTATAGGCATTCTTGACCTTGGTGACCAAGATATGCCGCATCTTATCTTGCAACAGGCAGTCCACTATCTGCTGAGAGGGCAGACTATCATTGACTACCACATGTGGGCTATAAAGCATGAGTCCTGCTATCTGCTCCATGCTAATCTGCTGTGCCAGGTCATGCGCACGCTGCTCGGGTGTCTGTCGCCAGTCCTCGTAGGTATCCAACTGTCCGTTGCGATTGAGATCTTTGAAGGCATAGCCGTCTTGATAGAGGATACCAACGCCTGATTGCGGATGGTAGCCCAACTCAGGTCCCTTGGTCTGTGTGACAAGGTGGAACTGGGGAAAAACCTGTTCGTGGATGGTGTTCTTGCACGAACTGACAAGCACCAGCATAAGGAGTATCAGGCAGTTATGCACTTTCATAGGGAGGATTATCTTGCGGTTTTCTTGCTCGCGCAGATGAAATAGATAATCAGTGCTATGTATGCTACTACGCCGACCAAAGCGGCACCATTGCTTGCAGCCCAAGTGCCTAAGTAACACTCTACGCCGCAGAACTTAATGAGCGCACTCACCACACCCATCAATGCACCACCAGCGATGAAGCCAGAGGCAATCAATGTACCCTTCTCGTTGCGAGCCGCTGCCATCTCCTCAGCTTTCTCGCCATCTTTCTCGCGCTTGCGGCTAACGAGCCATGAGATAGCACCACCCACAAGCAATGGGGTATTAAGAGCCAATGGGATGAACATACCCAAGGCAAATGCCAATACAGGTACACCCATAAAGTTGAGAATCAATGCCAACGCAGCACCAGCGAAATAGAGCATCCATGGTGCACCCTGTCCACTCATCAGTGGTTCGATGACCGCAGCCATCGCGTTGGCTTGAGGCGCTACGAGCGCGTTCTCGCCTACGAAACCGTAGGTCTTATTCAGAATAATCATTACACCACCCACGGTAGCCGCACTCACCAGCGTGCCGAGGAACTTCCAGGTCTCTTGTTTGTATGGGCTGGTACCAATCCAGTAACCTATCTTGAGGTCGGTAATGAAGCCGCCCGCCATAGACAGGGCCGTACATACGACACCACCAATGACCATAGCGCCAACCATACCGCTCGAACCCTTCATGCCTACTGCCACGAAGATCACCGAAGCGATGATGAGGGTCATGAGCGTCATACCGCTCACAGGGTTACTACCCACGATAGCAATCGCGTTAGCTGCCACAGTGGTAAAGAGGAAAGCGATAACTGCTACCACGAGGAAAGCCACCAATGCTTGCCAGAGGTTACCGAGTACACCCAGCCAGAAGAAGACGAGGGTCACGAGCAATGCCACTGCAATAGCCAAGACGATGAACTTCATGCTCAGGTCTTTCTCCGTGCGGAGCGATGCCTCAATGACTTGTTTGCCTTTGCCGCCAAGCTCCTTGCCTGCCAATCCGACAGCAGACTTGATCACGCCCCAGCTCTTGACAATACCGATGAGACCTGCCATAGCGATAGCACCAATACCTATGTTGCGACCATAGTCGAGGAAAATAGTCTGAGGGTCAGTAGCTTCCATGCCAGGAACCATACCGATGAGTGGGAGCAATACCCACCATACGAAGAACGAACCTGCGCAGATAACGGCAGCATACTTCAGACCGATGATATAGCCCAAACCGAGCACCGCAGCACTGGTGTTAATGGAGAAGACAAGTTTGAACTTCGCTGCCAAGGCCTCACCCCACCCCATCATACGGGTCGTAAGTTGCTCGGTCCAAAGACCGAAAGTGGAAACAGCAAAGTCGTACAAACCTCCGATTCCAGCGGCCCAAATGAGCGGCTTGGCTTGGTTGCCGCCACCCTCGCCTGATACGAGGACTTGAGTAGTAGCCGTAGCCTCAGGGAATGGATATTCGCCGTGTTTCTCTTGTACGAAGTATTTGCGGAACGGAATGAGGAACAGGATACCCAGGCAACCACCGAGCAAAGAGGATAGGAACACCTGCATGAAAGTAACAGTAATATCAGGGTACTTGGCTTGGAGAATGTAGAGCGCAGGCAAGGTGAAGATAGCACCTGCTACGATGACACCGGATGAAGCACCAATAGACTGAATGATGACATTCTCGCCCAGCGCGTTCTTGCGCTTCATGGCTGAGGAGAGACCCACAGCGATAATAGCGATAGGAATGGCTGCCTCGAACACCTGACCTACTTTGAGGCCCAAGTAAGCGGCTGCTGCTGAGAAAATAATAGCCATGACGATACCCATGATCACGCTATAAGGCGTTATCTCTGGATACTGGTTCTGTGGTTTGAGAATAGGTTCGTACTTCTCGCCTGGCTTGAGTGGGCGAGCAGCGTTCTCGGGGAGTTGAATTTTACTCATACGTTTTATTGTTTAGTGTACGCGGCAGAGCCGATACTGTTTAGTGTTTAGAGAGTTATTATGCGGTATGCGAGGTAAGCAGCATAGGTGAGGAGAAGTATAGCGCCGTGCCAACGCTTGATCTCGTATTTCTTGGTCAGATACACAAAGAGCATAACCAAAATACTACCCAGGGCTGCCATCATAGCATCTGTCTCCAAACCTTTGTAGCCAGGCAATGGCATGACGCATGCGCTCGTACCGAGGATGAAGAAGATATTGAAGATATTGCTACCCACCACATTGCCCAATGCAATATCGCAGTTCTTCTTGAAGGCCGCCATGCAGGAGGTTGCCAATTCGGGCAGCGATGTACCCAATGCCACCACGGTCAGACCGATAATAGCATCGCTTACGCCCAACGATTGGGCGATACTGGTAGCACTCTTCACGATCACTTCGCCACCAACAACCAAGCCGACCAAACCGCCGATAATTAATGCTAACGCGCGCTTGGCAGACATAGGTTTATAGTCTTCATTGCTCTCCGTTTGTGGGGCACTACCAATACCTCTGAAGTTATGCCAAAGGAAAATCAAGAAGAAGATTAAGAGGATGCTGCCGCCAATACCTGAGATAAAACCGCCACTACCTCGTCCCATTTGGATGGAACCCCAGTCGCGGAAGGATGGGTCGGTAATATGTATGTTAAACAGGTGCTCAACCTCCAACCACGATGGGCTATTATATACAGCAAAGAGCAATACGAGTACAGCGGCTAACAGACTGAATGGTATATCAAAGCGGCGCGTGGATTTTTGCGATGAAATCGGGAAAATCAGTGCCGTGAAGCCCAATATCACGAAGATATTGATGATATTACTACCCAGCACATTAGTGATGGCTATCTCGGTGCTACCCTGCCCTACGGCTACCATGTTAACCACAAACTCGGGCATACTGGTGCCGAACGCTACGACGGTAAGACCTATGACAATATCACTCACACCATATTTTTTTGCTAAAGCAGAAGCACCATCCACGAGGAAGTCAGCACCCTTAATCAGTGCTGCACAACCTGCAATAATCAGCGGAATTGCCACCCAGAAGCCGCCTGTGCTTAGCCAGTTATTTAGAAAATCGAACATTGTTATATCTTTAGAACGCTTTGCTGTTAGAAGTTAGACCACTACGTTGTTAGACCACTCACTTCGTTTGTTGTTAGACTCTTGTGTCTCACAGCCCGAAGGGCGTTCTAACAGTGCTTCGCACGGTCTAATATCTCTCAGCGCAAAGCGCGATCGGATTATACGTTGAAGAGGAAGTGCATGATGTCGCCATCTTGCACCACATATTCTTTGCCTTCGATGCCGAGTTTACCTGCTTGACGGCAAGCGGACTCGCCACCGAGTGCGATATAGTCTTCGTATTTGATGACCTCGGCACGGATGAAACCACGCTCAAAGTCAGAGTGGATAACACCAGCACATTGAGGCGCTTTGCTACCCGCCTTGAAGGTCCACGCACGAACCTCGTCGCTACCAGCGGTGAGGAAAGTGCGGAGCTCAAGCAAGGCGTATGCTGCCTTAATCAGACGGCTCACACCTGATTCCGACAATCCGATTTCATCGAGGAACATCTGACGCTCCTCGTAAGTTTCGAGTTCGGCAATCTCGCTCTCAATCTTAGCGGCTACGATGAGCACTTGTGCGTTCTCATCCTTCACTGCCTCGCGCACTTTGTCCACATACGCGTTGCCATTGACAGCGGAGTTCTCATCTACGTTGCAGACATAGAGCACAGGTTTGCTGGTGAGGAGCATCGTCTCCTTGGCAACGAGTTCTTCATCTTTGTTGATGAGTTCTACGGTGCGAGCCGACTTACCTTGCGAGAGTGCCTCGCGGTACTTGAGCAGTACATCGAGTGCCACTTTCGCTTGTTTGTCACCACCGACGCGCACTTGTTTTTCGATTTTCTGGATGCGTGCCTCCACGGTCTCAAGGTCCTTGAGTTGGAGTTCGGCATCAATGATATCTTTGTCACGAATAGGATCCACAGAGCCATCCACGTGTACCACGTTCTCGTCATCGAAGCAACGGAGTACGTGAATGATAGCATCTGTCTCGCGTATGTTCGCGAGGAACTTATTGCCGAGTCCTTCGCCCTTGCTTGCGCCCTTCACCAATCCCGCAATATCCACGATTTCCACGGTGGTGGGTATCACACCGCGCTCTGGTTTGCAGAGTTCGCCGAGCTTAATGAGTCGCTCATCGGGTACGGTGATCACGCCTACGTTGGGCTCAATCGTACAGAATGGGAAGTTCGCCGATTGTGCCTTGGCGTTGCTAAGGCAATTGAAGAGGGTCGATTTGCCCACATTAGGCAGACCCACGATTCCACATTGTAATGCCATTTTATTTTAGGTTAGAGGTTAGAGGTTAAAGGTTAAAGGTTAAAGGCTGGTAATATGCGGCTATGCCGCTATCCCTTGCCTCTCGCCTTGTTGCCTTTCGCCTCTCGCCTAATTCTCAATTCTTAATTCTTAATAAGATTATGTCCTGTCATTTCCTTTGGTTGCTCTACGCCGAGGATGTGGCAGAGGGATGGAGCCACGTCAGCGAGGATACCATTTTCGAGTTGTGCATCAGTATGCTCTTTGCTCACATACACGAATGGCACTGGGTTCAATGAGTGTGCGGTGTTAGGCGAACCATCGGCATTGATAGCGTTGTCGCAGTTACCGTGGTCAGCGATGATGATGATCTCGTAGTCGTTCTTGAGAGCGGTCTCTACCACTTGGTTGACGCAGTTGTCGATGGTAGTAACGGCTTTCTCAATAGCTGCATATACGCCCGTGTGACCCACCATATCGCCGTTGGCGAAGTTGAGGGTGATATAGTCGTACTTCTGTGTATCGAGTGCCTCGCAGAGTGCCTCGGTCACTTCAGGAGCAGACATCTCTGGTTGGAGGTCATAGGTAGCCACTTTTGGTGAAGGGATAAGGATACGCTCCTCGCCTGCGTACTCTGCCTCGCGGCCGCCGTTGAAGAAGAAGGTCACGTGTGCGAACTTCTCGGTCTCAGCAATACGGAGTTGTTTCAAACCTGCGTTGCTAACGATCTCACCCATGGTGTTTTGTACGTTCTCTTTTGGGAAGAGGATGTGCAGACCTTGGAAAGAAGAATCGTATGGGGTCATGCAGTAGTACTGCAAGTTAGGAATGGTGGTCATACCATTCTCTGGCATATCTTGTTGGGTGAGTACGATGGTGAGCTCTTTCGCGCGGTCGTTGCGGTAGTTGAAGAAGATCACTACATCGCCCTCCTCGATGGTAGCCACTGGCTTGCCGTCGCGAACGTGTACGATTGGCTTGATGAACTCATCGGTTACACCTTCTGCGTAGCTCTCCTCTACGGCTTTGAGCATGTCTTCAGATGCTTTGCCTTCGCCCTTAACGATACAGTCGTAAGCCACTTTCACGCGCTCCCAACGTTTGTCGCGGTCCATGGCGTAGAAACGACCTTGGATAGAAGCGATCTCGCCGCAGCTGGTAGCGAGGTGTTGTTGGAGTTGGTCAATGAAACCGAGACCAGACTTAGGGTCAGTATCGCGACCGTCCATGAAGCAGTGGATAAAGGTCTTGCCGTCCAATCCGTAGGTTTTAGCGATGTCGCAGAGGTAGAACAGGTGGTCGAAAGAAGAGTGTACACCACCATTAGAGGTGAGGCCCATGAGGTGGAGTTTCTTGCCTGTCTCTTTGGCGTATCCGAAAGCAGATTTGATTTCTGGGTTTTCGAGGATGCTACCATCTTTGCAAGCGCGGTTGATCTTCACGAGGTCTTGGTAAACGACGCGACCTGCGCCGATATTGAGGTGACCTACTTCGGAGTTACCCATTTGTCCATCAGGCAAACCCACATTTTCGCCACTGGCTTGCAGTTGGCTATGTGGATACTTCTCCAATAGTGCGTCCCAATGTGGGGTTGGAGTGCAAGAGATAGCGTCGGCTTGTGATTTGTTTCCGATTCCCCAGCCGTCGAGAATCATAAGTAATGCTTTTGACATAGTTGTATTGTATTATTAGTTATTTTCTACTTATTTTTGCCCAGTATGCGTAGCATAACTGACAAAAAACGTGCAAAGGTACTACAAAAAATGCACATTTGCAAGAAAGCGAGCATAATTTTCAAAAAAAGATAGATTTATCTATCTGCATACAATAGGCATAACCCCACTCAAGCTCGCTTGAAAGTGGGGTTATGGAGATTGGATGCAAAAGGTGCAAACCATTTTTTTGAAAGTTTTACGAGCGAACTGGAAAATGTCCCGCATTTTGCGAACGTACTTTCGAGGAGGGACCCGCATTTTTGCGGGAGGTGCCCTCGAAGTACTACAAAAAATACCGCGTCGCTTAATGCGAGGGCGTAGCCCGCATTTTGCTACCGCTAATTCTTCTTTGCGTTATAGGACTCGATGGTTTTGGACTGGATGATGACGGCGGTATCGCCGCGGGTGAGGGAGCGGCTTTCGGTGGTGATGGTGCGTGTGACGTTGCACGAGGTGAGTCCCAATGCCATGGCGATGGCGGTAGCGATGGAGACAATTAGGTACTTAATGGCCTTCCTCAGCCGCTCTTTCTGAATATCGGTTAACTGTTTCATAGGTTTTTGGTGTTTAGTGGTTAGTAATATCTCCTTGCCCTGCGGGCAGAAATCTTATTAATCTTATTTAGTTCGTTTCACTCACTCTGCGTTCTCCGAAATCGATTACCTTACGCTATCGCTCGCTATGCTCGCCCGCTATCTTAACTCTAGGAATTTAGATTCAGCGGACGAATGAAGTGATATGGGGTCCCCGAAAATCTTGATTTTTGGGGAGAGGAGGAAGTGCTGCGACCTTAACTCGCGAGCGAGTTCATTGTCGCAAGCCACTTACGACGAAGCGGTGGCAATTTATCACGGAGTGCATGACGAGCGACGCGAGCCAAAGAGATTTTATAAGATTTCTCGAGCGCAGCGAGTAGGAGTTAAATTTCCCGCGTATCTGTGCAAATCCGTGAGATCCGTGGGAGGTTATGTTTGTAGGTTAGAGGGGAGGAGAGCGCCCTCCGGGCTGTAGTACTCCAAAGAACTACAGCGAAGCGTTCTACAGCGAGCTATAGCGAAGCGTTCTACAGCGAGCATAGCGAGCGAACTATAGCGAAGCGTACTCTCAACTGGCGCTTTGCGCCTTACGCGTTCTGCTTATCGTACTCCTCGGAGCAAATGTGCCAAACGTACTGACGCAAGGTTTTGTACTTGCTTTGACCCTTGAAGGCAAGTTGGTCGAGCGGCATTTGGTTTGGATCTGCCAGACGCGCGTTCACCATTGCTGCCACAGCAGCGAACTTAGCCTGGTGGTCTTTCTCCGCTTGCGAGTACTTGGTCGAGCGTTTGCTGTACGACTGAGTGTAGTTGAGTTTACTTGCCTTGCGGTGCGCAAAGCCGATTTTGTGGCGTTTCGCCACCTTGCCGTGGATCACCTCCACAGGGAATGCATATTCTACGTGTGCCATTCGTGTTCGGCAATCGAACAGAGAGTAAGAAGACAAAAATTGTAGAAAATTTCAGGGAATATGCTCTACCAAAATTATAGAAAATTATAGTATATTATCCAAAATTTTCTTTTGACGACAATATTGATAGTTATTTTTTTTGAAACAAAAATACGCAGCGCTACGCTTGCTACAAAAATAAATAAAATCAAGGATTTGTTTTAAGACAATTGGTGTCAATTTGGTTGTCAATTTTCGTCAATTCAAGGATTATCTTTTGTTCTTGCCCAAATGAATGCAACGAGTTGCATTAGTGGGCAGAACAAAATGATTGTTTTTACTCGGTGTTCGGAATCCTCCATGCCGTGGGAGGGGTTAAAGGTTTAAGTTTTAAGGTTTAATGAATGAAGGTTGGTAGAGCGCCCTTCGGGCTGTAGTTGGTAGTACGGGCTATGCCCTGTAGAGCGCCCTTCGGGCTGTAGTGTTCCAAAGAACTCCAGCGAAGCGTTCTCCAGCGAAGCGTACTACAGCGAAGCGTACTACAGCGAAGCGAACTCCAGCGAAGCGTCCTCTAAGCTGGCTTACACCAGCTTCTCGTACTCCTTGGCGAAGATGTAGCCATTGAGGGTGGTGTACTTGCCAGGGGACTTTTTGAACTGAGCTGCGTACTCGGCTTTTTGCTCCTCAGAGAGTGCCTTCATAGCAGCACGCACTTGAGCGAACTTCTCCTGACGAGCCAGTTCGGCTTCGGTGTAGGGCTTGGAGCGAGGGTTGCAGCGTTTCATCGTGTACTGGGTTTTGCCCTTCTTAGCGAAGGAGATGTCAGAGTGTCCGCAGACCTTACCTGACATGGAACCAATAAGGTCCATAGGAATGATTTTTGCCATAGTTTTGTGAGGTTTAAGGTTTAACGAATTAAGGTTGAAGGTTAGAGGTTGAAGGCGCCATACACTATGTATATACTGGATAGGTATCAAAAAGGTAAGCATTTTCTCGGACTTGTGGGGTATTTTTCTCGGACTTTGCAAAACGAACCTCATAATCTACTAATTATCAATATTATACATATAATAGCAAATACACAAATAAATGCGACTTGCAGATTGCAAATCGCATTCATTTGACAGTTTACACTTTACGCTCGCGTTCGGTAACAAGATTGCCATGAATGTTGCACAGATGATGTTCGGCAAGCCATTACCTTATCATCCATGAGTCATGGCCCGCTGGGCGTGTTGCAGGGCTTTTTTTCGGATTTGTACTACACGCTTTGTGCTTACGCCCAGCAATATCGCCACTTCTTGCATGCTCATGGCTTGTCTTACGTCCAACCCATACAATAGCTGCAAGACCTCTCGTTCGCGCCAAGGCAAGGACTCCAATGCCATTAACAGACATCTGCGGCTCTCTTCGCTCATCCATTCCTCCTCCACTATCTTATATGACGCGTCTGATAGGAAAGTTGCCTCGTCTGTTATCGTATCCGCACGAGTAATATACTCATCAGAATCCTCAAACACAGGTGTGTCCAATATCAATAGTGCCCTACTCTTTTGCACAAAGCTTATTAATCTGTTTTTGATGCAAATCGTTGCAAAACAAGCAAAACTTCTGTTTGAGTCGGAGGTATAAGTATCCACAGCCTGTATTAGAGCTATATTTCCTTCTTGGATGAGGTCCATGATATCTTCTTGCCGACAGAACTTGGGATGTCGCGCTATACTGACGACCAATCGTAAATACGATAGGATAAGTTTCTCACGAGCTTGCATATCTCCCGTACATGTTTGTTGGATGATTTGGCACTCCTCCTGGGTAGACAATGGCTTGTATTGGCTGATTTCACGACAATACCTATTTAACAATGGATTATCTACAGTATTCATACTACATATCAGTTTTGGATGATTAATTCTATTTTTTCTTTGCGTCTGAGTGCTTTATTGATCCGATGACGCATGCGCTGATGCATCTGCGCGGCCTGTAAAACCAGTCCAGGCAATTCATATATGCCCACAGATATTTCGCCTTTTCGATTCTTCATTGGGCCATTTCCACGCTGGAAATACCGCGCAAAAGAGTTGCTTGTCATTCGATATATGCCAGGCGGTCGGAATGCAGTGGGATGTTCTACCGTGTCGCAGACGCGTGTGCCGTTGATAAGACATTCGCCATCAACTCCCCAACGCGAATAATGTTTACGCTTAATAATGATTTCCATTTTTGTTTTTTGTTTAGTTAACGCTCGCAGGGCGAGCTACAGATTTATTGTTTAGTGAACGCGCCGATGGCGCTACTGTTTATTGCCATCGCCCACCATGCTCCGAAATCTTTGCATCCGGTTGGCAACTGATGTCTGACTAACTGTGGTAGGTGTGTATGCAGTTGCCAAAACAATCTTTCTCCGGGTTCATCTTGATCGGGGTACATGTGCAGGTTCAGCCCGCGCAATGGCTCCAAGTCATTCTCTTTGAGCATACTGGCAGATGGAATAGCTATCGCTTTGCGTCCGGATGAGAGCATAGCCCAACAGTCTGAGCAGCCTTCTGTTATCCATAGTGGTTCACCTTCGCTCAAGAGTCGTAGCACTTGCAGATTATACACATGGCAAGTGGCTCCTCTTGGAAAGCGAAAGCGTGGTTTATCCTCATTGCCTAAGTACCTGGATTGCACGCTCAAGAGCCTCCCATCTAATCCGAAATACGGTATCAAGAGTGATGGTGCATCATAAAACGGTTTTCCATAGCGCCAACATGGGGTTGGCAGGTCGATAGAGGATAATCGGCACCATCGCGTCACCCGTTCGTCTATGCGTCGGTTGCTGAGCCACTCTTGCGCCTCTTTGTTCAGTCTCGGACACCCTACCAAGGTCTGGAGATAAGGCAAATCTGCCTTATACTCCTTCTCCTTGCCTTTCGCCTCATCGCCTCTTTGCCTCATCTCCTCGTGAATCATCGGACCACCTAACCACTCGCAAGCTTCCAGGAAGGTGCAATGGCGGAGATTCATGACCAAATCGATAACGCCTCCATGGACGTCGCAGACGTAGCACCTGTATCGGTTGCGTCGCACATCAAAACTCAAACTTGGATGCCTATCGTCATGCCAGGGGCAACGGCACTTATGCCGCTCCACGTGCAATCCCAGGCGCTCGGCAATCATCTCTATAGGCGTACTGTTGAGTTGTGCTATTTTCCATTTGTCTATCATACCCCAACCTTCTCAAAAGTATTCTTATCGATTTCGCGGATGACCTTCATCTTGCGCCACATGTAAATAAATGCACGTGCGGGTGTGGTCAAACCAAGTTCCTCGATCTTGAGGTTGAGTTGGTCACGCGTAAATGGACTGGTCAGTTGCTCGAACAATATCGGTTTGCTATCTACTGCATGGCTCAAGTCTCGTTTTTGGTTGAGTGTGCTAAAGGCTTTTCCCCAACGATTGAGCATACTATTTAATGTAAAATCGGCCATATACAAGTAGATTTGTTTGCTCAGTTTCTGCATTTTTTCCTCGTCATATACGCCCTCTAATCCATATAGGTAGTAGCACAAGGCGGCTACACGAAAGGCAGTCACGCTGCTGCGTTTTCGGAATACGTCCAGGGATTTATTACCAGACAAAGCAGCTTCATGTCCTTTTTGTTTGATCCATTTGCATACTGTTTTGTCGAGCCATGTCATATCCAGTTCTACGATAGGTCGTAGCCCGTCGTTATCATCGTAGGTTTCGTTCATCAGTCGATTGAGCATATGATCAATTCGTCTTTGTTGCTCTGCGCTATAGGGCATAAAAATGGCTCCTTCTTGCCCCAGATCATCTTCCAGTGGACACAGCAGGCAACGCGTCACATTGCCTCCTTCTATAGCTTTCTTGTCGTAGTAATCGTCCACAGCGGATGGTGTTGCACAGAACATCGAACATATATTGATGTCCACAATCGCCGAATAGGAGTTGTCGGAGGCGAAATCGATACCAAAGAGTGATCCGAGGTCGTATGCAGTACGCATGATGGTGCGGAGGTTGGAATAGCCCTGTTTGCCCGCATCGGTCACTTGTGCCAGTTCTTCGGCAAACATCCAGAAGGTGAGTGTGTCTTTGAGTACACGTTGAAACATATCGGCACGTTTGGTCAATACGGTTTTGGAGATAGTGGCAGGTACGACACGGATAGTAGTCTGTGGTTCTTCGCCTACTTTCTCGTTGGCACGACGTCTTTTTTTGAGTTCTCGGTACTCTTGTTCCTGACGGCGCATAGATTGGTCGCGTGCTTTGAGTGTTTTGTCCATGATGAGTGACTCAATGTCGGCTGCGAAGGACTTACCAGAGGACTGTGCACCCTCGATGAGCACTTGCAAGAGGAGTGCAGATGGACGGCTGTCGTAGTAATACTGTAGTCTTACGCGACTACAGAGGGCACATAGTGGTGACAGGCTGGCGATAAACGCAGGCACTTTCCTGCTATTGGGAGCGTTGGCTACAATCTCTCGGATGATTGCAGGCAGTTCCTGATCTTTTGGGAATAGTATTTTACTCATAATCCTAAATCATTTTTAGCTTTTAACAAATCCAAATAAATATTAGCAATCAACTCCTCCACATTCGTCTGACCTTCCAGACGCATGGGTTTAAAATTCACGCTCAGCTGTCCATCTGATTTCCGACTAATGTTGAGCATTTTGCCACTCCAGAGACGCGGATTACGTCGGTCTTTAGGAGTTTGTTCCTCATAAAAGATGAATCGGTCTTCGTCTTGCATGGCGAGGACGCCTGTTCTTGACTCTTGTGGACGGAAGTGTGTGTGTTGGGTCATCGTCTTCAGGTCCACACATAGGTAGATTTGAGATTTCATATCATTTATCATTTAATAGGTTATACATAGGCTCGATGAAATCATCTGGGCGAATAAATGTTGTTGCATCTATCTGCGGGATGAAATTCAATATTTCTATAGTGTTGGTTTCAAAATGCACATCGTATTGCTTAACGCACAGATTCATCATCTCCAGTGACCTCTCACAATACTTTCTCCAGATTTTTGGGCATAAGCCTTTACCGATAAAGATAGTTACACTCATTCGGCATTCGCTTAGTTCATGAAATTCCTTAACAAACGACCAAAATCGTATATGTTCACGTGCGGACAAAACGGCTTCACGTGACGTACCTTGCATGGTTACGCATAGTAATCCAGATACGCTTTTCTTTTTGCAAAAATTGCATCCAATATCCATAACTGATTATTTTGAAGAGTTAAACGAGGGACTATTCCCAACGTTTTCTGCTACAAAGGTACAGAACACTATAAAACTATGTGTTAGAAAATGAGTTCTGAAAATGAATTTGTTGAATATTAGTTGGTTAGAAGAAAAAAATATTTTTTAAGCGAACTGAGTTTTAGTTACAATTTGGTTTTTCCAGATAATTCTTATACAGAGTTTTAGAAAAATGGCAAAAATGATTTGCAGAAGTCGAAAAAAAAATGTATCTTTGCACCCTAAATTGAAACCGATGCACACTAAGAGCTATAATAAACTGAAATGGGATGATTATTCCATTCGATCTACAGCATACTATCAAAAGAAAGGTGGTGTCTATAGTCAGTTACTCACCATTCTGATGAATATAAAGGGTTCATTTCAATATAGGGGTGTCCGTCCTGCTCATGTGATACTTAATCGTGCGTCATATATATGCGATTGCTATATACAAACAAGGGTGTTCGATAAAGAGGTTTTTGACCGCTATTTTCCTTTAGACTACTATGTTGCTCTTATTTTAATTCTATCTACCAATCCAAAAGCGGATAGAGAACTGATGATTAAGGAGTATGAGGCACTTAGATCAAGTTCAGAGAAATATGCAAAACCTTTTGAAGCCTTGTGGCAGCAAGTGCTAAATAATAAACTAAATCCACTATCATCCGTGCTTCCATGTGCAGATAGTAATGAGGGATTGGATAATGTAGATAAAAACGAGATAGTAGCGCTTAAGGCAAAGCTGAGTGATGCAGAATATTCGATAGAAAAGTTGCAAAAGACTATACAAAATCTTAAAAAGAAAATACCGAATGCCGAAGACAGGTATTTCACATTTGATATACTTATAGATTATGCTCGCTCAAGGAGACATTACCACAATGCGCAGCAAATCATCAATATGATAAAAGATTTGCTGAGGGGATGTGATGAGAAAGAAGTATGGGATAAGGTAGATGCTTTGGAACAAGAGATGTTAGAGGCGGATCAACCCAATTCAATAATCAACAACAATACTATTATGGGCAGTAATGTGCTGACAGGACTTGTTAGCAATCCGAAATTCCCAATAGGCGTAGATGCAGAAGAGTTTATTAAACGAACAGTATTAGAAAAATTAAATACGTTATAATTATGAACCCTAACAATGAAAATCACCCAACGATTGTGAACAACAATGAGATGCACAATTGTAATGTGTTTACAGGTCCAGTATATGGAGCCTGTTTCCCTTTGCCAGGTGCGCAAGTTACTATCAATCAATATGCAGATGCTAAAGGAAATGTAAAGCAGGAGGCAAGTGGACCAATAGAACCTTTAGAAGAACGAAGTAAGCGTAAAGAGACCGCGATAAAAGATATGGTTCGCAAACTGGAGAATCTTGAGGTAGATATGCTTGGTTATACAAACCAGGGGAAACGTATCACCCATATTGAACTATCTATGTTGCTACATAGGTGTTTAGGATTAGGTAGTATCCCGTCTAAACAAGCGTATATGCCCATTCAGGAGAGTTTGTGGTCGATGTTGATAGATAAGCGAACAAGATGCACAAAGGACGGCAAAGAGTTATATTATCCACAAACGTATCTCAATATAGTTGGGTATCTCAAAGAGAAAGAGATAATCGTAAATGTTCAACCAAAGAAATTGCTTAATACGTTATACCCAAAAGCAGAGCAAAATTTGGTTGAAAATATCAAAAGGGCTTTTACTACATCGAGCGGGAATCCTATATTGGATGGCGTAGAGGAAATGTTTAACTTCTATATAGAGCAATTGAAAGATGGCAAAATCTAAGAAGAAAACAGATAGTTCGTGGGGTGGACCATGGACAGAACAGAAGCTTGACTGCTTTGAGAGTTATGTGAAGGCATATCTCACCATCATGAATGTCTATAGAGATAAGTTTAATTGGAAACTTATCTATTTTGACGGCTTTGCGGGATGTGGGAGCAGGACGTTGTCGGAATGTGAACAAGAAGAGCAGAGCAATGAGTTGTTAGAACTCTTTGAATCGGATAACTGTGATGATACAAAAAAAGAACTGAATGTCTATGCAGGTGCTGCCGAACGCGTAATACGATTGGAGCAAGAGATGAGAGGATTTGATTTTTACTATTTTGTGGATACGAACGAAAGCAATCTAACCAAATTAAATCTGAAGTTATCGCAATATAATATTCAGGGGAAGGTGGCATATAGGCATGACAACGCGAATAAGCAAGCCGAGTTGTTGGCAGGTGCCATGGCAAACAACCCCAAATTAAAAACGCTGTGCTTCTTAGATCCTTTCGGCATGAATATCAATTGGGAATGTATCCAAGGCTTAGCCGGAAAGTCTATTGATTTATGGATATTGGTACCAATAGGAACGATTGTTAATCGATTGGTAAAGGTGGATGGCACACTCATGTATCCAGAGAAATTGGAAAACTTCTACGGACTGAACAGAGAAGAAATACAGAGCCGAATGCAGGTAAAAGAAACGGAGCAAACCTTATTTGGTGAGGAGCAAAAAATATATAAAGTCAACGATGCCATTTCAAAACTTGCAAATTTGTATTGCGAACAGTTGGGCACGCTATTTGACTTTGTTACGAACGAACCACTTGTGTTGTACAATAGTAACCATTTGCCTATTTTCCACTTCGTATGTGCGTCAAATAACCAAACAGCCATACGAATAGCAAAACAAATAATAGATAAACGACAAGCATGAGAACGACAAAAATAGAATGGACGGAACGAACCTGGAATCCTGTGACAGGGTGTAACAAGGTGTCGGAGGGCTGTGCGCATTGTTACGCAGAAACAATGGCTCGCAGACTATGTGCTATGGGATTGGCTAAGTATCGTAATGGCTTTAGACCCACGTTGCATCCAGAAGCGCTTAACGAGCCTTTTTCATGGCACACTCCATCGACAATCTTTGTATGTTCAATGTCAGATCTATTTCATACTGATGTACCTTTTGAATTTATTGATCAGGTAATAGATGTGATCCGTCGTACCCCACAACATAGGTACCAGTTGCTTACTAAAAGAGCAGATAGAATGGCAGAATATTTTATGCTACGCGAAGTACCAAGGAACGCGTGGGTAGGTGTAACTGTAGAGTGCCAATCATCTATACATAGAATAGATGCTCTGAGAGGTATACAACATGCACCTGTAAGGTTCTTGAGTTGTGAACCCTTATTGGAAGACCTACCAAACTTGAACCTCCAAGATATAAACTGGGTGATCGTTGGTGGAGAAAGTGGTGTATCAGGAAGGCCAATGAAACCGGAATGGGTTAGAAACATCCTACGACAGACCAAAGAGCAACATACTGCCTTCTTTTTCAAACAATGGGGCACGTGGGGACCAGATGGCGTAAAAAGGTCTAAATCAAAAAACGGGAAATTGCTGGACGGTAAGGTGTTGCAACAAATGCCCAAAATAAACCGTCAGTAACTAATGATGCGTGAAGTGTCAAGTGTCAAGTAGATGCGATTTGCAATGAGCAAGTCGCATCTACTATTTTGTCAGTACAGATCGACTACTGTTTTCTCGAGACTAATGTAAAGAAGTATTTATATATTGATTTTCGCGCACGCGCATTATTCAATTTCAATTTCTATCGACTTTACACTTGACACTTTACACTATAATTACATCTGCGTAACATATGCGTAACATGTGCTGCGTCGGAAGTGGCTAAATGTGCGGGGCACGATTTTTCTCCGCATACCCGAATAGTATTCGGGACAATAAACAAAGAAAGGGAAAGTAACCACCGCATCACACTACCACATTCAATTATGTGTCGAATAGGGGGATTATTCCTTATGCTTCAATAGTTCCTCGCCCGTCACATAAACGGGTTGCCCTTTATACGTTTCTTTATTATCAATCATATACTTAGACACAGCCGCATAAATATCGAACGCACCAATATTCACCTCCTCATCCATACGGAAAATAAAGTAATCACCTTGCGCTTTACGAGGATATTGCGCCAATCGCATACGCTCCTCACTCATCTCCGCAAAATCATGCACACGGAACACATGATAGTTGTTCTCATGCAAATGATCCTCTTCATACAAAATCACAAACTTTGGCTTCATCTGACGAATACGCGTCTTTGTCTGATGACCTGCACGCAACTTATCCAAACGCACATTATATATCAACGAACCGCGGTCATTCTTGCCCGTAATCCAATCCCAATGCGCTTGGTTATGGTACAATCCAATCACGAAATAATCTTTGGCATACCGCTCCACAAAGTACTTAGGCAACCAATCCGTTGGCACGAGCTGATATGGATGCAGTGCCTGATGCTCTGCCACTTTCTCATCAAGAAGTGTCTTTGGATTCTCACCCAACTTTACCTGCTCTATAACAAAGAAGTTACTGAGCAATTGATACACATCGGACTGCTCTGTTCCCGCATTATGGTACTTCTTCTCCAAAGCCAATGTATAGAGGTTCTTATCATCAAACGGCCGGAAGATTTTACCCTGTAGCTCCTTAAAGTGCTCCGTCAAAAACTGCTCGCCCGCCAATGGATTGCCAATAGACTTCATGGCGTAGAAGTCGTATTTATCATTAAGCAGCGTACGTATCTCCTCACGGAACTGATCGCGTACCTCGCGTTGCCATGTCTGCTTCTCCGATTGTTTGTTGCGAGCATATAGAGCAATAACAAATAGGAAGTTAACATTGTATCGCGACAACAACAATGTATCGCGGTCGAAGAGTCGGTCGTGGAATTGGAAATTCACTTCAGTATCGCCTATCCGTTTTATCTCACGATGGGTGTACTTATAGTCGCCCTCTTTTATATCCGCACTAATAAAGAAGTTAGGCAGAATATTATAACCCTCCGTTTGGTCGTCACGCACTTTCACATTAGGATTAGGTATTGTCTCATCCATCCAAAGGCTAACATTATATTGTATGATATTGCGTGCGTAAGTGTATTGCTTATAGATGGATGTGTCCGTAAGCTTATGCCCAATCTTGTAGTACTTACTATCGCCAATATAGTATATCTGTTCCTGCTCGTCATTAGACTGTATGAGTCCGTCGTAGGTATAGAGGTGATCAATAATCTTGCCATCTTGTTGCTCTACAAGTTTATTGTCCAACTCGTTTTTCTCCTTGTTACTGCCCAGCAATTCATCAATAATTGCCTCGAAGACGATATAGAAGTTCTTTACAAGCAAAAACTCTTTGAGGTCGGTCGTGGCGGTTATGCTTTGCGAGTGATTGAAGAACGCATAGCATAGGTTCCACATCTCCAGGGTAATATCGGAGAAGTACTTGTATTTGATTTGTCGCAAGCGAATCTTGCCTCTGCCTTCGATATAGCTCTTGAATTTTGCTCCCTTGATCAGTTCAAAACCCACATTGATATTCACCTTAAATCCATACGTCTTGCTTATATAGTTGAGTATGGAATAGAAGATTATGAGCAGTTCTTCGTCGAAGTTGATTTGTCGCTTCTTATTGACGGGATTGAGATAGATGGGCGCACCATCTTGCAGGATGGCTTGCGAACGGCTGATAGTGCGTGTCCAGTTGATCTTGTTGTGTCCCGAGTGAATGTTCTTGAGGGTAAAAGTGATGAAGTCCTGATGGTCTTTCGCAAACGCTATGAGCGACAGTACCACATCCAGCATAGTGTTGGTGCGGCGTTTGAGTCCATGCCCTATTTGCGAGAGTTGCCTATGATAGATGATATTGCTATCTTTGTGCGACTGTTGGAATACGGCGATGGCGCGGTATATCCACACAGCAAACTCGTAGAGGAAGTTCTGCTCTTTCTCGGTCAGTTTGGTGGTTTTAGGGTCTATATTGATGAGTTCCTCTGGGGTATTATCGCCAAAGACTTTGTCATTGTCATCCATGAGGACTTTGGGCAGGATAAAGACGCAGTCGTTGATTTCAGGATTGTAGAAATAGCCAACATAACTAAGCGAGACATATCCTTCAATGTCTTGCAATTCATCTATACCAACGCCATGTAGCACATCATGAACGAGTTCTACAGGGTACTTATGTTCCTCAAGAAGGATGCGCATTATTTAATGTATTTACTAAATACTTCTCGCATACGGAGTAGGTTATCGATGATAATATCAAACACACTTTGCTCGTTATTAAAATCTACATCGTGCTCCGCATATACATCAATTCTTTCTTGATCTCCAACTTTCCCTTTCCAATTAAGCGTAATATCTCCAAGTTCAGATTGAATAGTCTCATTTTGACCATACAAATCATTATATAATTGCTCATCCTTTGTTTGAAATTTAACAATCAACCTATTTGCTTTTTCATTAATTTCAACCCATAGAAAAACACCTTTTTTTCCAAATGGTCTATATCTATAACGATATTTCTCATGTGGCGTTTGGCGAGCACCAAAATATTGCACATAATCCTCATTGGTTTGAGCGTATTTCAAATATTGTGTCCAGAAGTCCAAACGCTTTTGTTCTAATGGAGATAATTCACCCTTGCCGAAGTTTTCTACTACTTCTTCGTCTTCTCCTTCTTCTGGAATCATATCTACTGTAGCAACTCCCAAATTCTCCAATAATGTCTCAATAGTTTCTTCGTTAGCATCGCCCGATGGAGTATAGAATTTGTTGAAAGTCAATAATTTCCCATCCTCATCTTGAAACTTATCGCAGGGCAACTCATAATCCTTGAATACATCATTCCAAAGATAGAAAATGACTTTGTTGACAAACTTCTCTGCGTTAATCTTTTTGTTACATGCCTTACAGAAGAAGTAACCAAGTTTCTTGTCTTCTGAGCTGGTAATATCGCCAATCACATCGTTGATTTTCTTTACAAAATCCCACCAATCATATTCTACATCTGAGAGAGCAATTCTCCAGTTTTTGCCTGCATTGTGGATAGGTGTGTATTTCCAGTCCCAACGGCGTTTGAAGGCGCTATCAATTGGGAACAACGATTGGTCGGAGGTATTCATCGTAGCCCAAATGTGGAGGTTCTTAGGCAATACAAGGACTTCGCCAGTGCAGATTTTGCTTACAATATCATCTGCGGAATCCTCGTAGAGGTTATAGAGTTCTTGCTTGATTTCATCTGACAATTGCAAGCCCTTGCTACCAAAACTGAGTCCATCTTTAGGATTGTCTTCTAATAGAGCTTTCTTTATGTCTTCATCCGCTTCAATTGGGTACTCTGAGTATCCTCCTTTACGGTCAAGTAGTTGGAAGAGATCGCCAAATATTTGTGCGCAATTGCCGCGGTTGATCTCCTCAATCACTAGGAACTGCTCTTCAATAGTATTGTTTACAGTAATAGTGGTATTACCTACTCCACTATTTACATTTTTTGTCAATTGTTCCCATGCAGCATCAAAGTCTTTATCGTTATATTCTTTTAAGATTTTGGTAATTTCCTTAACTGCATTTCTCTGATTACCTCCGCCAAAGCAGTCACGAATTGCATTAATACTAGACGCCGCATTAGAAACCACTTTTATTGACTCATCTTCTCCATTGTACAATAAAGTATAGGTTTGGGCTCCTCTCACTTCTTTTTTAACATCTTCAGTCCTAGATTTAAGTACATTAATAAGTTGAGTCCATCCTTTTTCAAAATCATCCTTCGTTTTAATATCGGGCAAGTTATAAATCCATTGGGATACAGCTTGTTGGATTGATTTCCCAGAGCCACCTGATGGCATTTCAAAAGAACCAGTTGCCCATATCTCATTCCATATAGTAAAAATAGCGCTTTTAGGAAAATCACCTTCTTCTTTTTGGTAAATTACTTTTTTAGATTCTACTTTAGTAATAGTATAGGTTACATTTCCATTTCCTGCTACCAAAGCGCTACCAGTCATAGATACACCACTATTACCCATCTTCAACCATGCCTTGATATAAGCTTTCAAGAATGCTTGCTTAATGAACTTATACTCAATCTTGGTTGTCTTGAGTGGCTGATTTGTTATTGGGTCTTTGAATAATACTGTGTTACCGCCATTCAAACCATAAATAAATTCCTCGGTAGTCGTTGGTTTATACGCTCCCACAAATGTAGAATAGTCGCTATCAGGATGGAAGGTAGTACGGATAGTATCTTGATATACACGCGTAACCCTATTTGTCTCATGACTCTTTCCTGTACCCGGTGCTCCGTAAAAGATTTGTTGGAGAGAAAGGTCATCGTCTTCTGGTGTAAGATTCGTAGAAGAAGTTGCATCGTTTTTTGAAAAGAGATTTTGGATATCAAGTGGTGTTATTGTTGCCTGTGTGAACTCTGCTGACACTTCATAGTCATTAGTTGCTTCAAGAAAATCTTCCTGAGATGGTAATAAGAGTTTCGCTAATTTTTCAGTAAACAAAATATCAACTTGCGTTTTTAATGTTGAATATATGTCTTCTATACGAACATACCTATCTCTACATATCCACAATACCAAAGCACATTTAAGTTTGTTTGTGAAAACATAAGCATCAAAGTTTTGGAAATAGTCCTCGCGCTCATACAACACACCATTTTGCACTTCAAATAATGGATTACTACCTCTTTGTGGATACTTATATTTTTGAGAAGGATTGGTTAATGATTTATTGACGACTCCAACAGAATAGAAATTACTACCAACAGCACAATCTCCCTGATGAAGTACTATAGGAGCAAAAAAATTGGTAGTATACATATTTTCCAGAGCAACAAGAGCTTTCACATTTTCTATAAATGCATTTTTATCATCAGTATTACGTGTATTACATTCACGACCATACCCCTTATAAAACATATCAAGTGCTAAAAAATATCTAATCGCACTTACTTTTTGTGTTGCTCCCTGAAGTGTTGGGTCTTCCGATAAGGTTGACAAAACCTTGTACGCTGACAACAGCGTTTCTTTAGATAAATAAGCCATAATTGTTATGCTTCTATAGTTTCTATTAATGCTTTAGCTATTACCCACGCCAAAATGGGCGGTACAGCATTTCCAATAACTTTATATCTTGATTGTAGAGGAATTGAAGAAAATGAATAATCATCTGGAAATGATTGTATTCTCGCACACTCTCTAACTGTAAATCTTCTATTTTCTACAGGATGAGTGATTCCACAATTTTCGGGTTGAGCAGATGCGGTTATTGTTCCATTGATTTCACCATATGCAAATCTTCTAAAAAATTTAGGAGAGTGGTATTTCTTAGGGTCATCTGCAATTTTTCTAAATCGTGGTGTTAATAACTCGTAGGGAACATTCTTCCATGAACGCCCTTCAAACGCAACAGCAGGCAACTCCCTTATGTTGAATTCTTGAGCGAATAACGGCAGTATTGCCTCTCCATGGTCACATGGACCGATATTATTAACCATTTCTTGTGTCGTTCTACTATATTCCCAATACTCCCCATTTTCCACTCCAATTAATCCTTGCAGGATACTTCCCAATAATAATTTTTCAGGATTACCTTGCCTTACAGATGGAATTTGCATATCTGCTACAATTCTATCCATATCAGCAAAATCAAATTGCTGCAAATCCTGACGAGTACCAACGATTAAGAACCTATATCTTTTTTGAGGCACCCCGTAATCACTTGCACAAACTAATTGCATTGAAACATTATATCCCAATAACAACATTCTATTTCTTATTTCCTCTGGCACGGTTATGCCTGAATCCATTTTAGAAGACATTATTCCTCTAACATTTTCGAAAACAAACGCCATAGGAGGTACGCCCCTGTCTATTTTCGCCTTAAGAATACGCTCACATTCTTCGAATAAAGTACCTCTTCCATTATCATCATTTACTCCTTTCCTTTTACCTGCACTAGAGAATGGTTGACAAGGGAAACCCGCTAAAAGTATGTCAAAATCAGGAATTGTATCAGCATCAATATTCCTTATATCATCCAACGTACAATCCGCTCCATCAGCAGTTAGTAATGAATTTGCGTTATAGCAAGCATGTGCGTCAGGATCAAAATCATTAGCAAACACAATATGAGTGTCTAAACGGTCGAAGTGCCGTTCATTAAAATTAAAACCACCAGTAAAACCGAGATCCAACCCACCACATCCAGAAAATAAAGATACTATTCTATACGGCATATTTATTCATAAATTACATTCCCCTAAATATATTTTCTTTATGATATGCCAAATAGTCGCGATTAGGGGTGTGCTCTATCGGCATGATTATTTTCTTTCCAGCAATACTGCCAAAATGCTGGTCGAAATATTCTTTTGTTTCGTATTCGCGCAAAGCAGAAGACAAACAAATGCTATAGTCATCTGGCGAAATGGTAATCAGCCCCCTGTCAAACGCTTTATCATATAAAGCAGACAGGCAAATACCATTATCAGGACTTAATTTCTCCTGTGCTGAACTTTCCGCCCATGGGATAATATGACTGGCAACCAGCAAATCTGGAATATTGATTCCTGTTACAGCACACTTATTCTCGTAATTCTGGAGAATCATTGTCCTGAAAACAGATTGATTTACTCGCTGTCTAATTACCGTTTCTCTTTCCCTACCCTCCAACTCTATTTGCGTAATATGCAACGTTTCCTCTATCGGTTTTTGTAGCATCTCCGCTTTAATGCGCTGCGCTTCCATAAACAAGCGCTCTTTATCTCCTGAAAATTCATCCCAGATTGGTTTGCATACTGGAATGCCAGCAGGCATACCTGTGCGCCCTGTTGCTAAGATATACGGATCACAAGCAGCAAAATTCACCAAACGCAAAGCAGCAGAATTATTGGTTCGTCCAATGATTCGAGCTAATTCCATTACCTCGGGCGTTCCATGATTTAGTCGTCCGAATGGCAATTGAAAATAAACGCTAAGCGTCAGAATCAATTCTTCTCGTGTCCAAAGTCTTCTTGGCATTTTTATTCTTTTCTTCGGTTACATACAAAAAACGCAGACCAGATACTTCTATCCGGTCTGCTTAGTAAAAAGAACATAGGCAAGCGAGATAAGAGCGAAGGTTCGGCAAAACCTATAACAATACCCCGCTTACCCATGTTCGAGACACGGATAGCAGGGACATATACCTTCCTGTTATCAATTAGATTTTGCCGATCTTCGCTCTAACGATATATGCCAGTTGCGCTATGTGTATTTCTTTATTTTTCTTTTCGCCCGCAAAGTTACAACTTTTTTTGCATTTATGCAAGAAAAGGGACTAAATTCTTGAATTTAGTAAGTGTTAATCTTGTATATTTTGAGAAAAAGTATTATCTTTGCCAAGAAAATTATTATAAGATATGATAAAAGTTTACTTAGATTGGAATTGTATAACTCACTGTAAAGATACTTTGTCGGAACTTAAATATCTAATGGAGCAATATAAGAACATTTTTATATGTCCTTATAGTGTTGCTCATTTAAGAGATATTCAAACTAAATGCGACGTTAACCCTATCGAGTATGAAAATGATTTGGATCTACTAACAGAAATATGTGGAAGTCATATTTTATTGTGTAGCGATAATATACAATTGCGAAATATCTCTCCCAGAGAATATTTATCTGATTCAGGAGATATCTTATATTGTCTTCAAAATAAATTCCCTTTTCCATACGATTCATTGCGCAAGTTATTTCGTTCTACTATAAGTCCTGAAGCACTAAAACGTATCGCCATAGAAGATAATCCTCATAATGTATTTTCTCTTGCCAATGAGACTTTGCATAGACATTTAGGAGTGTCAGATGTTGAATCCTTCGTAAAACAAATCTACCCATCTAGTAATCACACTTTAGAAATGAAGATTAAACATGAGTATTTTATGATAGATATGCTTGGTTATAAATCTGAGTCAAAAAACAAATCTTTTTCTAATATAGATACAGATGCACAACATATCTATTCTGCTATATTTTGTGACTATTTGATTTCTAATGATCGGAAATTTCGCGATAAAGCCAAAGCTATATATAGCAACAATCATTGCGTTACGAAAATAATGGATGCTCAAACATTCATACATGAGATACCTACTATAGTAAAAGAATGTTTTGACACTCATCTAATCCCTTATGCTATGCGCAAGTATGGTATTCCTACGCAGAAAGAAGATGGTGCACACTTCAAACCTTTAGATTATCCATTGTGGGGAACATTTAAGTACTGTTATAATGCAGCGTCATTAAATAACTCATTACCCAACAACTTATCTTTATTTGTACCAGGTCAATATATGTTTTATGATGAATTAAGAACATTAGGGGTTCTAACCTCTTTGATGTTGCCTGAATCAGAACGTGAATCGCATATAGAGAGTTACATACAATCATTTATCCATTCAAAGCAACACAAAGATATTTCATTCACTTTAACCACTCATGATTATAATTATGCTTGTACCCTTACAACCTATGAAGGACTACCTGCATTGAAAGTGATGTGTTATGAGATATAGACAACTACCGAGATCCTCGGTAGTTGAAGTGGTTATTTTAATTTTGGGAACTACCATGGTTCCTAAAATTGATTTCGTTCGTTATCTTTTCGCTTGAAAATATATTTAGCGCACAAAGTTACAACATTTTTTGCAATAATCCCAATAAACCCTCTAAATTCTCGAATTTAGACCTTCTTTTCTCCTCTCCCCCTCTCCTTTCACCCCTTTTTTTAACCCCCGATCTATATACCAGCTTGCTCCTTTTTTCCAAAAAATCGCACCACCATGCACAAAAAAAAGGAGCAAGCCACTCCTTTTTTCTCTACCTCTTCTTTAACTTGCTCCTTTTTTTATATTTTTCACCTTCTACTTGAAACTCGCCCACCCATCAGACTATACACTTCGCCTGCATAGCGTATATACAACTGACCATCGCGAATAAACTTGGTAGCTGCACCTTGTGGACATTTCACATCCTGTAGATCCGTTGGCATATTTTCCTGCGCTACACACCATAACTGCAACTGATTCCAAACCATCATCACAATAGCATCAACCGAAGCAAAAGATCCTGTTTGTAAGCCCATATTAAATTTATCCTCTATAGCTACAACTGATATTGCATCACTAGAAAGCAAGTTATTGTCTGTAATTAGAGCATCCTCAATACGCACATAATGACACACTAGCGTAGAGTCAAGCTGAGAAATAAGCTCAGGCTGGCAATCTACTATCTCTCGCTCAACGCTCCAAGCTTGGCTGGGCGCAACTTCTGGCACACCATAATAATTGCGAAAACGACCCACCACCTGACGCAGTACATTGCCCTGCTTCAAACCTGCACCATAGCGCTTACCCTCGCCATCACCCGTGTCATAAATAAGCATCGAACCCGTGGTATCACGGATGAATATATACGAATCAAACTTCTTTGTCACCACTACTGAATCTAAGTAAACAAATTCAAAATCAGACGATTGTACAGCTTGTTCAATGGTCATAGGAGCTACCGCACGTAACATCACCAAGGCTTCGCATATCACATTACCGCTCTGCAATACCAATGTATCAATATAATCACCACCGGCAACTACCTCATACGATATATTCAAATAACCGCCATCACGATCAACAAGGCCATCTGATAAACGGAATACAGTACCTTGCTTAAGCGACACCGTAATATCTTCTAATAAACGGTTGGCATTGATTTTTACTGCTTGTGAACCTGTTGCGGTCTTACCATCAAGCAGAACCGTACCAAAATTGGTCATAGAAGCAACTATTGCCATGGTATCACCTAAAGCCTCTACACGACGATAAATACAAACTGGCGTTTGGCTTAACTCGGCATAGCAAGCAAATAATGTTGGATTGTTGCCTGCGTTGTATTGTAAATACTTACCTAGACTATTGCCAAGGTTTTTGATTGTGGCTTCACCATCATTGGCAATCGTAATATCCCAATAACCATAATTGCCATATACTTGATCATCATATAGTTTATCCCAAAGCGCAAGACGATTTTTGGTCTTACCACCACTGGCTACCAAGTAAGCACCACCATAGCGAATACTATCCTCAATATAATATGCAAGTTTACCATTCAGTTCAGTGGCGTGTAAGGTATAGATAGCCTCATCATTGGGTGCCACTAGGAGGCGATCATCTGAGTATTTACCAGCGATAGCATGGATATTATTCTGCGATACTGATTCGTCAAAATAGCCCATAATCTTCATTACATCTGGATGATGTACACCAATAATAATCTGATCATTATCCTGCAACTGCTCGAGTGCAGTAACAAGTTGATAGGTATCCGTAGTAAAAGGTGAAGAACCACCATTGCTACTGCGTATGCTCAAAGTATTGATGTTAATCGCATTCTCTGTGCAATTCACCCAAAAACGTACTTTACCTGTTTCTGGAATATCTATTTGCAATGTGGTGTCACGATTGTATTGCCCTTGACTCTTGGGTGGACGATTAATCACTAATTCATACGCCTCGTTTTCCCCCACCTGTACAAAGATAGAACCTTTACCTTTTGAAGCATTTTGACAAAAATTAATATCAATCATTTGCACATTTTCAAAGCTTACTACTGATGTAGCACCTGCTCCAGATGTACCAGTCTTAACACTGACACCACGGCTATAAATTCGTCCTGCAGCATCAGTATAACCTTGGGAATAGTCATATGCCTCTTTATCACATATCCATCCATCACTCTTTCCGTCACACACAGTAGCATCCACCTTGCTTTTCCAGTCCTTAGAAGTGAATGTATAGGTTGTTACACCGCCCAACAAGGTATTACACAAGAGTGCCAAAATGATTATCGCCAAACCTTTTCTCATAATCATAAAATTTATATTAATGTACAAAGGTACTACATTTTTTGCAATAATCCAAGAAAAAGGACTAAATTCTTAAATTTAGACCTTCTTTTGCCTCTCCCCCTCTCCTTTCATCCCTTTTTTTAACCCCTGATCTATATACCAGCTTGCTCCTTTTTCACCCTCACTCACGCACTAGCTTGCTCCTTTTTTCATACTTCTCACCTTCTGCTTGCTCCTTTTTTCTTTCAAAACACCCAACCATGCACAAAAAAAGGAGCAAGCTGATTCCTCAGCTGCTCCAATTCTTGGTATTGTCGAACGATATTATTTTTTTAGTTTTTCCAACAAATCCAATCCATCCGCAGATAAGCGGTAAGCTCGCTCCGGACTATTAGGAGACGAAGGTATAGTCATCACAATATATCCTTTGGAGATAGCTGGTTGGAGATAGTTGTCAGTGAAATTGCGACGACTCTTCTGCTTCAACCCTAAATATGCTATAATTTGACGGCGCGGCATCGTCTGTTCGCCTATAGCCAACACCAACTTCTCTATCCGTTCCTCTGCCTTATCTTTAGGGCGAGGAAGCACAGGTAGATAGGGCTCTTCAGAAGGCAACGAAAGAGCCTCGTCAATCAATTCAATATAGAAACTCATCGGACGAAAACCATCGTTGCAACTGATCATCGCACTCATTGGATTCTGCATCCATCCGTCGAAGAAATTGCCCTTACCTTGAGCAAGCGACACAACAAACTCCTGCATCGAACTCCAGGCTGACGGACACATGCCTTCTGGACATTGCCCATCAACAGAAATCCACTGTTGTCCCTCGTGGATATTGCAGGCATGTGGAATAGGGTTTTCGTACATCTTCATCAGATCCGGATAAACAGTCTGACGAACAGCCGTAATGCGAACTTTAGCCATAATCTTCAATATTTGCCGCAAAGGTACACAAAATCTCTCAAACAACCAAACATTCACCCCCAGCTTGCTCCTTTTTTTTCAACAAACGCCCCATCTTACACAAAAAAGGAGCAAGCTGATTCTCAACTGCTCCACCTTATCATACTATCACATTAAAATATGTGTTGGAATGGGGTTGAGTTCTTGCATGGCTGAAGCTATATGCTGCAAGCGTTCGTTATTGGTTTTCTGCATAGTTTTGGATTCGTTTGTTGAGTTCTGCAATTGCAATGGCTTTCTCGCGGGCACGACCCATACGGAGCGTATCCACAATAACAAGCCATTGGTATAGTTCCTCATCCCTTAAAGCAGCCTGCAAAGCGGTAGGATACAGCGGTTCGATCTGTTGACCACGCGCTGTGCCTTTAACATCGTGCCATACATAACTATCAGAAGTAGAGGTGAGTTGCTCTTTGATAGGCGATGCACTCACATAGGCAGGTACACCACGCCCAACTCTGCCAGCCTGCACAGGAAAAACATACTGCACACCATGAATAAGAAACTCCTGAAGCGCCAAAGTGTTGACACGTTTCTTGTTGCGGTCAACCAGTTGTGCATTTTTACTTCGCTCAAGGCTCTCACTAACACTGGAGGGGTTCATACCTAAGGACGCAACTAATCCACGACAAGAGAGATCTTTGCCATCTTGCGTCATTTTCTTTAAAAGAACCAATAAATCTTGCGGTTTCATTATTTTAAGTATCAATGGTTTATAGAAAAGTGTTATCCGTTCGTGAACAGATTATACGAATCCGCTGCAAAGGTACTGCTTTTTTTTATATTTCCAAATCACTAGCAAACCACGCATTGATCAAAGCCTGGAAATCAGTTGTTCGTGCCAACTGCGCACCTATTTCAGTTGCCATTCGTTTGGGGTCAGGTATGATACCTACGCGCCATAAATCCAAACGATCAGAATCAAAACAAGCGTCTATAGTAGGATTACCTGTTTTGTGGCTAATAGTATGAAAATAGCACGCATCGTGGAGAAGAGTGAAATCTTCATCTGAAAGTTCTTTAAGATATGTATGCCTCAAAGTCTTTATCCATTTAGCAGCGCGTTTGCCATGATGGATATCTATATCATTATCTTCACGACAAGAATCGTGCAGATAAGCAAACAACTCCACAACAATGGAGTGAACTTCTGGTGTTAACAATTTTTGTCCATTTTCATATACACGATCCCAATGTTTCAAGCCGTGTACGCTATCGAGCGTCCAACGCGAATGGACATATGCGCGAATATCTTCAACTAGTTGTTTCATAGAATTTTTATGCAAAGATACAACAATTTTTCCAAATTTCCAAATATTAGAAATCGTTATCCTCATACGAATCCCAACCAGACATGCCATCACTGTCGTAATCGCCACAATCCCAGTCCTCGCGAGAGGTCCAGTTGCCCGAACCACTCGCACGATGACGGCGATCTTCACTCATACTGCGGTAATCCTCAGTATTGAAACTGCTCTCATCAGAGCCAAACAGAAAATCAAATAGTCCCATACCCCTACAATTAACGCTCGTTAGTAACACTATCATTTGCCTTCATAAAGATAGCAACATGCACTTGTTGCTCAGGATGGGCAGTCGGATCAAGACGCTGCACATACGCCTCAAACAAATCACCATGACCAAGATCGAGCATAGTTGCCAACTGGTCGTTCTTGCTACTTGGCACATAACCCAAATGCGAATCACCAAAGAAAATAGCTACAGCATCGTGGTCATAAGCATTTTCGTCCTCACGAACCAATTGCAATTGCGAACCAATCTTCAATTGATCGAAAACAATACATCCCTCATAGTGGCTAAAGCCAGCCACGTTACAACTCAAGAAGAGTTCCTTAGTCTTTTTAATCTTCATAACTGAACTGATTTAGTAGTTAATAATTCATTTTTTCGATTTTGGCTGCAAAATTACTACACCAAACTGACAAAACCTGTCATAAGCTCGAAAAAAGTGTATTTTTTTTTATTTTTTCGATTTTCTCTATTTTTAGCCCGCAACGTTACAACTTTTTTTGCATAATGCAAGAAAATGGCGAACAAGTCGCCATTTTCTATTGTAGAGTGTAAGGTGTAAAGTGTAAAGGCAGGTACTATTGCCGAAGGGCATCAATACCTGCGGTGAGGGCAAAGAGCGTGACATTCCAATTGATAGTCACCTCGTTGGACGCATAGCTGGGTTGGAAATCCAAATAACACTCGTCCGCTGACACATGCTCAGGATAGCGAACACCATCAATGCCTTCGTCTTGGCGCATGCGGTTAGGACCACCCGCCAAGAAGCCAGGGAGTGTACCCTGAGCATGGCTGAAAGACAAACGATGGTGAGGATCTTGTGTGGGACGCACACCAAAACCCGTGACATAGCAGAAGCCCGTAGCATTCTGACCCAACACATGATTGAGGCAGCGTTCGGCATTCACCAGATACGTATCCTCGCCCGTCAAACGATAAGCATATAAGCACTCTATACCACGCCAACAACAACCCTCGGAGTTACATCCCCAGAAGAAATCTTCCTCTCGGTTGCCGTAAGGTGAACGGTGCACAGATGTGGTCTGAGCCTCCTCCAGATAAGGTTGCAGATGCGCCAACAATGCCGCTTGTCGCTCCGCCGCGAAAGTCTCTACCCCCTGAGGATGCAAGATCCACTCCAGAGAAGCCAACTCCGTCACATCGCCCCAAGTAGCTGGTGTGAAAACAGCAGGGCAATACGCCAAAGCCGCATCACGGTACTGCTCCTCATGGGTGAGCAGATACAATTCGGTGGCAGCCCAATAGAACTCGCCCTGCACATCATAGTCATCGTATGCGCCCGTGATGATAGCAGGAGCATGTTGCTCATTCATGGCGTTCTGGTCGTAATAGACAGCAGGATGCGCCAACGCCCATTCCCATGCACGCAACGCTGCCGCAGTAGCATCTGCTACAAAACCTGGATAGACATGCTCGAACGGTGCATACACACGTGCTGCCAGTGCCATAGTGGCTGCGAAATCGAGTGCAGCAGCGGTAGTCTTGAGCACAACATAACGAGGTTTTTGACATTCGTCAGGACGAATAAACGATTCAAACTCAGGGTTGGTAAGTTTGTGGTACACGCCACCATCGGTATCTTGCATAGTAAGCATCCAACGAATATTATACATTGCTTCCGCCAACATATCAGGCACAGGCAAAGAGGACTCAGGAATATTGAGCGACAACGTATCGTAGTACGCGGATTGTTGCTCGTATGCCATGAGAAAGACGCCCATAGTATAGCCACTATTGACAATATACTTATTGTAGTCGCCTGCATCGTACCATCCGCCAGGCGAAGCGATGACCGTATTAGCAGGACGCTCCTCAGTAGCTGCAGAAGGGTGTACAAGCACATGGTTATCTGGATGACCCGCCGCACGCGCATAGCCCTCAGCATAGGGCTCCTCGGTAGCCATACCGCTGCGTTGGTGATAGAAAGCGCGAAGGGCTTGACGCGTGAGGAAGCGATAAGGGCGAGGAGAGATGGTGAAAGAGGCGACTACGTCGCTGTGTAGGGTGTAGGGTGTAAAGTGTAGGGTGTAACGGCCAGGGGTGGTGAGAGAGGAGAAATCCACCAGTTGGCGTGGTTTGCCCGATACCGAATTGAGCATAGTGGCAGAAGCCATACCCGTCCATACCATATCACCAGTCTCTGACAAGATAGCCACAGCGCAGGGCGCTGCATCTGCCGCACAGACATCGATAGTAGCCGTCTTCTCCTGCTCAGGCGCAAAACCTACCTGATTGATACGAATATCGGAAGAAGACGAGTGCTTGCACCCCATGAGGGCACAAGCACAAGCGAGAAAGAAAAGTATTTTTTTCATAAACAAACGTGATTACTTCTTAAGAGGGAACTTATAAGCAAGTACACCCATCACCAATGCAATAGCCGCAGGGAAAAGCGAGAAGAGTGACCAAACCATGGTGCGAACAGATTCTTCATTGGTGATAGTGACAATCGTTTCTCCCGTTAGCACGTTGGTCTCAGACACCAGTCCTGCCATGCCGAGTAGCAAAGCGATCAAACTGCCTGAGATGGCTCCGCCGAGTTTCTGTGCCATGGTACCCGAGGAGAAAATGAGTCCCGTAGAACTGGTGCCATTCTTCTCCGTAGCATAATCCGCCACATCGGCATACATGGACCACAAGAGCGGCGAATAGAGTCCTGCACCAATGGAGGTGAGTATAGACACTGCCACCATGAGCCAGATATAAGCAGGGTTCATAGGTATGAAGAAATAGCCCACCGAGAACACACAACAAATGACCGATGCCCAAACGAATGCCATACGCTTGGAGCCAATCCAACGTGTGAAAGCTGGACTGATAGCACCAAATAGCATACATGTGACTTCGCTAAACGCCATGAAGACGGTGTAGTTGATGATGAGTTTGCCGACTGTTACATCACCGCCCAGGCAGTAGGTAATCATGTATCCGGCTGCTGCATAGCGAAAGCCATTGAAGAAATTAGTACATACCGCTACGAGGGTCATGTATATCCATGGTTTGTTACGCAGCAAATCGGCGTACTGACGGAAGCTGAACTTCTCAGCGCGAATGGGTTTGCAACGCTCTTTGGTGAGCAGACCACAAGCGAGGGTCATAGTTGCTGCTATCAGTCCAAATATTGCGCCCAATACGGCATACTGGTGTTGGTCAGTACCGCCGATGAGTTGTTGCAAGTAGGGGAAAGAGAGCAGCGTGATGAACCCCATAGCGTATGCACCTACCATACGGAAAGCGGAGAACTGGTTCTTCTCATGGTCGTCCTCGGTCATCACGCCGAGGAGTGATCCGTATGGCACATTCACCATGGTATATACCGCCATCATCAGCAGGTAGAGGGTATAAGCCCAAATGCGTTTGCCTGTAGGTCCGAGTTCGGGTGTAAAAAAGAGCAGAGCGAAAATCAGACCAAACGGTATCGCACCAAAAATGAGCCATGGGCGATAGGTACCCCAGCGCGACTGTGTACGGTCGGCAATGCTTCCCATCAGAGGGTCGGTCACTACATCGAAGAGGCGCGCGATGAGCATCAGCGCCGCCGCATCGGCAAACGAGAGACCGAAGACATTGGTGAAGAAGAGCGGGAAGGCAATGGACATAATCTTCCAAGTGATGCCGCCTGAGGCGGCATCACCGAGAGCATATCCTATTTTTTCTTTCAGCGTAGCCATTACTTGAAGGTAATCTTAGTAATAGTCAAACCAAAGCCCACCACCGACATAGCGCCTGTGCGATCAACGGCCTCTTTGCCTGCTGCTGTGTATGTGAAACTATATGGATTAGGTTGTCCCTCCATACCATCTACCTGTGGCAAGAGGTCAACATCCCACCATGGGGTAGTCACGCGCATAGCGTGGTACTCTGCCGCAGGCACCTCGAAGTACACATAGATAGTAGCACCTACAGGCACAGCCGCCATGACACCAGCATCAACCTTCACGAGGTCGGCATTCCAATCTATCGTCACAGGACCTGTCCAGATAGTCGTCTCGGATGGAACAACGGTCTTCACCTGCTCTACCGCACCTTCGTTGGTAATAAAGAGCACCGCTGAGCCGTCGGCGTTGAACATAGAGAGGGTGTATTCGCCTACCTCCAAAGCTGGAGCTGTGAGGGTGACAGCATTATCTGTGACTTGCAGATCGGTAATCTCCATATCAGCAACCTTGACCTTGGCTACGTTCTGCAGGTTCACACCCGTGATAACCCATTCGCTACCCGCAGGCATCTCTTGGAATCCAGCCAATGCCACTGCACCATTGTGCACATGGATATTGTCCGCGCCATAGATCTTGCCCTCGGCATCTTGCAGACGGAGGAAATAACTTCCATCCTCAGTATCAGGAAGGATAAACTTGAGGAATCCGTCCTCCTGATAGCTAGGAGTGATAGTATGCACCACCTCCAGACCGAAGATGTCGGTAGAGATAATGACAGACTTGGCCTTGCTCAGGTTCTGACCATCTATTTGTGTCTCTACGCCAGGAGCGAGGTGACGACCAGCAGCAGGAGCCGCAGAGTAGGGGTCGTAGTCGTATGGATGTACCGTGACAGTACCTGTACGCTCTGTACGCAAACCCGCATCCGTTACCGCCTCAATAGTGAGTGCGTAGGTACCCGCAAGGAAACACATATCCATCTTGATACCAGTATATACCAACTGCTTGTCCAAATACCAGTTGACAGTAGTATATTTGGATGGAGTGACTGTTACAGAGTCATATAACGGAGTATCTGGATTCAACAGGTCGTACGTAAAAGTACCTGTTCCAGACTCGTTGTAAGGTGTCAGAATGATAGGCGCATCATCGGGAGACTGGGTGTCGAATGGCGCTTCTGACTGACAGCCCGTGAGGATAGTTGCAACTGCTAAAGCGATAAGCAGCAATATATTTTTCGTTTTCATAAATAGAACTATTAGTGGTTAAACGCTATTATTTCACATCCCACCACAGGCGTGCATGCCATGAATAGGCACCTACGCGTTGGATGGCCGCATCGTATGCCTCCTTGCTATAGGTTTGCTCTTTGAGCGGATAGCAGAGGCGTACAGGTATGTCAGCGCCATCAATGAGTGGATTCTTAGAAGTAGGAGCATTGAGTTTAGGCCAGTCAGAGCGACGCAGGTTAGACCAGCACTCAGCAGGATTGTGGAAGTGGAGAATCCATGCCTGGGTATTGATTTGGCTCTTCTGTTGCTCTGCTACAGCACCAAAAGCGATAGCAGGTTGCGCGATATAGTCTGCGAACTCCGCATCGGTGATAGCGGTGCAACCGTAGTAGGTAGCCAGCATATCCATAGCAGCACGGATACCTGCTTCGTACATAGATTTAGCATCGTCTGATGTCCATCCCAACACAGCAGCCTCTGCACGCAAGAAGCATACCTCAGCATAGGTCATGATAACACCAGGGTTGTCTGAACGAAGGAAATTGTTCGCCAACTTAGGCATCAACCAACGTGGGTTGCTACCAGGGTTGTAGTCAGGATGTGCAGCCTGGATGCTTGCCACTTGGTCTGCCAATGGGCTACCTGGCAATTCAGGATAAGTAGGCCAGTTGTCCCATGAGAACTCGCCTGGAGCAATCATATGCACCACTTTCGTAGCGGGATTAGCAGCTTGAGTAGCCATGACAGCATCTGTCATATCAATACGACCATCTGCTGATGAGAGCGACATGAAGTCGTCGATGAAGAAGCGGCAGAGGCGCAAGGTACGAGGGTCATTGTTGTTGTAGAGTTGCTCCCAGAGTGTCTGGCAGATATAAGATGGGTTGTTCGCAGGGTCATTGCCATAGAAGAACTTAGACATGGCATTACCGCGGAAGTCGGAGTAAGACTCTTGACCGAAACTATAACTTACATTCAGGTGCTTCACGCAGGCGTCTTGTGCTGCACTGGTCATCACACCCGCTGCAAGCGCAGCATTGAACTCCTCTTTTGCCAGTTCAGGCAATATATCTGAGATACGCATCGCGTAGCGCAAACGCAAGGAGTGAGCAAATGCTCTCCATGCATCGATATTACCACCAAACATAGGGTCGCTGCTGATAGGAGTAGCATTGATATTCATCTGCTCCGCAGCCGCCTTCAGTTCTGTGAAGAACGAACGATAGAGTTCCTCTTGTGTGTCGTATGCAGGCTTGGAATTGCCCGTGATATAACCCAAACCAGCCTCTGCGAAAGGCACATCACCATAGAAATCGGCGAGCAGTGCACCCGTATAAACGCGGAAGATACGCAGTGCTGCGTTGATATTGACTTGAGAGAGGTCATCCTTGGTGTTCTCAATCGCGTCGGTGAGATTGCGGATAGCACCTGGATAGAGGTTGTTCCATGGGCGAGACATCTCGTTGTCATCCATACGGTGTTGTCCACCGTAGTTGGTAGTGTTCCAGCAACCCATGAGTTGTTGGGTGAAAGCGTATGTATAGAGTCGATGAACATCCACGTAGTTCATATCGCCGAACATTTGCAACTCTGCGTATGTGAGTTGAGATGCAGGATTGACGTATGCCGCCTTGGTAGGGTCAGTATTGATCTCCTCGTACACCTTGTCGGAACAAGATGCAAGCACGGCAGCCGCAGCGAATAGTATAAAAAGTTTCTTCTTCATAATCGTAAAGGTTTTCTGTGTTAGAACTTAAGGTTAACGTTTAGACCATAACTACGACGGCTTGGCAATGAACCATACTCCAATCCAAGACCAGAGGTATTATACTGCGCGTCAGGATCGATATCCTTGATATTCTTCCAAATGATGAATGGGTTACGCGCCACAAGACTGATACCTACGTGCTTGAGTACACCCTTCTTGTCGAGCCACTCCTTAGGGAAATTAAGGCTCAGTGTCAGTTCACGGCACTTGATGTAGGAGTTGTCGTAGATAAAGAGTTCAGGCGAATTGCGAGATACCTCCATCCAGTAGTCTTCTGGATTGATGTAGATATCGTTCTCGCGATAGGTGCCGTCGCCATTGTCGATGACGCCATCCACGAGGTAACCACCCGTAGCCACCCATCCGCTGGTGACGCCAGCAGCACGGCGCTCCTCTTCAGACTTGTACCACTCAGCACGGCCTACGAGGGTCTCACGCGCTTTACCTGTCTCAAAAGATGAACGTTGCGACATAGAGAAGATGTCAGCACCTACCTTCACATCGAAGAGCGCGGTCAGACTAATCATCTTGTAGCGCAATGTGGTGAGCACACCACCTGTCCAATCCCATTGTGCATTGCCGAGCACCTTGTTCTCGCTGGTATAGGTAGGCAGACCCGTCTCACCGTTGACAATGACACGACCATCCGCTGTGCGTGCCAATGCAGGACCGCAGATAGCGCCGTACTCTTCGCCCTCGCGAGCAGATACATAGACATTACACCAGGTAGCCTTGGCAAGTTCCAACTCACTGGTACCCTCGGTGAGCGAGAGCACCTTGTTGTTGTTCTTAGACCAGTTGATGTTCAAGTCCCAACTGAAGTCCTTGGTCTCTACCAAACGAGAACCGAACGTAACCTCGAAACCTTGGTTAAGAATCTCACCCGCGTTAATCATACGTGAGTTATAACCACTGGTAGGAGAGATAGCCATACCTATGATTTGGTCGCGTGACTTCTGGTGATAGAAGGTGAAGTCCAGACTGATACGTTGGTTGAGCCACTTGGTCTCAAAACCTGTCTCGATAGAACGAGTACGGGTAGGCTTGAGGTCAGCGTTAGGAATGGTGTTTCCGTACACATAACCGATGGTATAACCTGAATAGCCGAATTGTGATTTGGTATAACGCAAACTCAGTTGGTATGGGTCGGTATCGCTACCTACCTCTGCCCAACTCAAACGCAGTTTACCATAAGGCAATACCTTGCGATTGGACTTGATGAGCTCTGAGAATACCCACGAACCACTCACAGAAGGATATACATACAAGTTGCTACCGCTTGCCAAAGTAGATGACTTGTCACCACGTACTGTAGCATCGATATACAACATGTGACGCCAACCGAAGTTCACCGAACCAAAAGCAGAAACAATACGCTTGTTGTATGTAGCCTCTTCCACGGATTGATCCTCAAAACTACCCATGGCAATCACCTCACGGATACCCATGTTGGTTCCAGTGTTAATGGTGGTACTGTTATGCACATTGTAGAGGTTAGCACCAGCAGTAGCGGTGAGGTCGAAATCGCCCCAACTGTCGTTGTAGATAGCCAAGAGTTCGGCATTGATCATGCGATTGTTGAAGTAACTATTTTGCAAACGACCCGCCTCGTAGCCAGGCGTAGTAGGATACTTGAAATCTGAGAACTCAAAACGGTTCAGCTCAGCACCTACAGTGGCTTGCACCTTGAGTTGAGGAATGATATTATAAACAATCTTACCATTCATACGCAGGAGGTCCTTGTATGATTGGTTTTTGTTCTTATTGATATCCCAATATGGGTTCACGTTGTATGGGTCCATACCATTCCAGTTCTGATATTCACCAGAGGCAGTCTCATAGTTCTTGAGCCATGATTGGTCATAGGTAGTGGAGAGGGTCATCAAGTTCTTGCCTACGTTAGACTTATCGTCTCCCAAAGCAGGACGATTCTTCACATCCTCATGGGTATAGTTGGCAGTGAAATCAAAGTCCACTGGTCCCATAGATGTGTTAGCACGCAGGTTCAGGGTGTTGCGGCTCATGCCAGAGTTAGGCAGGATATCCTTGTTGCGCATATCCGTCAGTGTAAAACGAATACCTGACTTACCTGTATTGGTTGATACTATGGCCGTATTGGTAGCCGTAAGACCCGTCTCAAAGAAGTTGGCGGTATTGTTAGGGATAATCAAGAACGGATGCTCTTGGCCATCGAAATAGCGCAGCATCAATCCGCCGTCTGCCTTTGGACCCCAAGACTTGTTGGTATTGCTCACAGCATCTACATTGTACTGTCCGTCAGCACCCATACCATAGACTTGTTGTACATTATCCCACTTGCTAAGTTGTGACTCCATAGTAAACGTACCATTGTACTCCACTGCCCATTTAGAGTCGCCCGTATCGGCCTTCTTGGTGGTGATAAGAATCACACCGTGGCTGGCGCGGCTACCATACAATGCGGCAGCAGCAGGACCTTTAAGTACGGACATCGACTCAATGTCATCGGGGTTGATGGATGAGATACCATCACCGAGGTCATAACCGCCTTCTGTACCCGCAGAACCGAAATTGGTATTGTCCATAGGCACACCATCAATCACGTAGAGCGGCTGGTTATTACCCGTCATCTCGGTAGTACCACGGAGCATAACACGAGTAGAACCCGATGCACCAGAGGCGGTACCTTCTACCACCAAACCAGCCACACGTCCAGCCAATGAATTGACTACGTTGGTCTCTTTAGCCTTAGTGAGTGCTTCACCTTTTACTTCGCCTACTTCATAGCCAAGGGCTTTACGATCGCGTTTGATACCCATAGCAGTAACCACCACTTCGGAGAGCACTTCGGTATCCTCTTTCATGGTGACATTCAGGGTATTACCAACTACTTTCAGCGTTTGCGCTGTATAACCTACATACGAGAACTCCAGTTCTTCGCCCAGGTTAGCCTCGATAGAATACTGACCATCCATGTCGGTAATAGTACCGATGGTGGTTCCTTTCACGTGTACAGTGGCACCCATCAGCGGACCTTGCGCGTCCACGACTGTACCCGTCACGATGTTCTGTGCTAATGCCCAACTCGTACCGCCCAGCAATAGAGCAAAGAGGCATAGCAAAAGTCTAAAATAGGATTTCATACCATTTAGATTAGTGGTTAATAAATATATTTGCTCGTTTTATGGTTTATCGTACCATTATCTTGCGACCGTTGATAATCACTACGCCCTTGTAGTTCTCATCTACCTTTTGGCCCATGAGATTGTAGCGAATACCGTCGTTCTTGATAGCCACATTGTCCACTGCGGTAGGAATCTCAATAGGAGAAAGACTCACTTTCTTCACATTGAAGCCATGACCGTGGATAGCAAAGCCTTTTTCAGCTACATCAGCTTTCACCTCAGCTGTAATAGGCAATGTCGCTACGGTATCGTTTACGAAGTCAGTTGGCACTTGTCCTGGCAATTGACCCCACCAGCCATTGTCCAATTGATATTTAGAATATTCTTGATCATCTGTGTTAGTTGGATCTACAGTGATAGGGTTTGCCTCCAACAAGATATACAAGGTAGAACCCTCTACTAGACTAGCAAAAGTAGCTTGGCTGATTTCTTTCCACTCTTTGTTAGGATTGCCATCTGCATAGTGCCAAGATACAAACCAATCGCCCTCCCAGAGTACATCGCCTTGTGGTTGTGGATCTTCACCCGCTTCGTCTGTCAAGGTAGCTTTCACTACATTATAGCCATGACCATGGATAGCAAAACCATTAGCTGCGATAGCTGCTTTTACCTCAGCTGTCATAGGCAACTTAGCTACGGTAGATACAGAGAAATCTGTTTGAGCCTGTCCTGGGAGCAAATTCCAAGACCAATCATCAAGTTTATATTGGGCATATGTTGCACCTTCAACTTGTTCGAGATAGAAACATACGGTAGTACCTTCTGCATAACTTGCAAAATCGGTTTGTCCCAACTGCTTCCACTCTTTGTGTTCATCGCCATCAGGCAACTCCCATGATACATACCAACTGCCTTCCCACAATACGGTCTCTGCTGCTATGGCTGTTGCCAGAGCCATGAAACTAAGAACTAAACATGTAAAAATCTTTTTCATAATACTTTCATTTTTTAAGAGTTAATATTCATTTTTGATTGTTATGTCATTTTACTTGCGGCTGGACTGTGGCGCTGTACCTGCTACAAATTGTAGGGTGTAGTTAGGGTCGTTATTCTCCCAAGACTCCACCATGGCTCTTACCACTTGTTCTCCATTACCGATATACTTACCCGTAGCATGATTGATGATGCCAAAGCCATCATCTCCGCTCTTTATGTTACCATTATCCCAATATATAGCGGACATCTTACGGTCGCGCATCGCCTTACAGATATAACGCAAGTAGTAGAGGCGGAAGGCCTCATCCTGTTGGCTCACACGGCGTACACAACCAAACTCACCAAAATATACAGGAATACCACGGCGGATATACATATTGTACAGACGGTTGAGCATATTCACATATTGTGTTTCGCCACTACCTGGCACCACATCTTTGCCCGTATGTCCCCACTCGTTGTACTTAGCTGTTCCTGCAAAGTCCCATGGGTCATAACTATGCACTGCCACCATCAGTCGGTTAGGTGTCTCATCCGTTGGCAACACCAAGTTCTCTACCGTCAAATCGGGATTGCACACATATCCTGGCACGCCAATATAGCGCGTCTTGTTTTCTCCCCCCGCAGCACGGATAGCATCCACACAAACTTGATTCCACTCGTTGAGTACACGGTATTGCGCGCCGCCATCGGTTCGGTTGGCACCAGCGCCCCACCCACCGTCTTGAATCTCGTTCATGGTCTCAAAGACCAGATATTCGCCTTCGTTTTGGAAACGCTGACCTATCTGCAACCACATCATCGTCAGTTGTTGTTTGATGCGTCTGTTCTTCTCTTCATCAGCCACAGCAGCAGGTAAATCCAACCAATGGTAACCGCGTTTAACAACATCCGTCTCCGCACCAAAGCCATCGTGGTGGATGTTGATGATGGCGATCAGCCCCGCTTTCTTAGCCATCAGCACCAACTCCTCTACACGGTCTAACCATGCACGCTCAATGGTGTAGGTAGGTGCAGGACCAATATGCCCCATCCATGTCACAGGGATACGCACCGAGCGGAAGCCCGCCTTCTTCACATTATTGAAGGTCTGTTGTGTCGCTTCTTGATTCCCCCAAAACGTCTCACCAGATACACCATTGATATGGGCATCTAATTGATTACCCAGGTTCCAACCAATACCCATCGACATACCAAAATCAAGGGCTGTCTTCTCAGGTTCAGGAGAAGTGGTTGTCTGAGCTTCGCAACTGATAAATGTACCTACCAGAGCTATGAATAATACAACTAATTTTTTCATACAATATATTATAAGGTAATTGTTATTTCTTGTTTGCCTGCAAGGTATGGCAGTAAGGTGGGCTTATCAGCACGTTGTTTGCCCTGTGGATTCTTCACGGTAATCACATACTCTGCCTCACGCCACTTGCGGCGGACCGTATATTCCTTCAAATCAGTAGGGATACATGGGTCTATCAATAAGGCGTCGTAAGTAGGACGAATACCCAGGATATGTTGCGTGATAGCCAACCAGTTCCATGCAGCAGTACCTGTGAGCCAAGAGTTCTTGCCCTCACCTGGACGGGCCGCCTCCTTACCTGCCACCATTTGGCAATAGACGTATGGTTCGACCCTGTGCAACTGCTGATCCTCTATCCATGCTGGAGCGATCTTACTATACAAATCCCAAGCCTCATTGCCGCGACCTGCCTCTGTGAGCGCAATCATGACCCATGGGTTATTATGGCAGAAGATACCACCATTCTCCTTATAACCAGCAGGATAAGTAGATTGCTCGCCCATCTCCAGATGGTATCGTGTATAAGCAGGATAGTTGAGCACCATACCGTGCTCGCTATCCAACCACTTGATGGCACTATCCAATGCTTTATCTGGCATCTGCCTATCGGCACCTATACGCGCCATAGCACACCAGCCTTGACTCTCAATGAAAATCTTACCTTCCTCATTCTCTGAGGAACCAATCTTGTTGCCATCATAATCATAAGCGCGCAAGTACCATTCGCCATCCCAACCGAACTGCTCTACCGCTTGGCACATAGCATCAATATGTAGGTTAGCACGCTCTGCCTCTTCTGTCAAGCCTCTCGCGCGGCAGAGTTCGACATACTGACGTCCACAATAGACAAATAGTCCGGCTATCATGAGTGACTCCGCCTTAGAGCCCTCGGTCTTGTTGCCTGTGGTCTGGAAGGACTCGTTGGGATCCATGGAGAAGCAGTTGAGGTTCATGCAGTCATTCCAGTCCGCACGACCAATGAGCGGCAATCCATGAGGACCGAGATTATGGATTACGTGGTCAAAACTGATGCGCAAATGCTCCATTAGCGTCACTTCGCTGCCCGATTGGTTATCCCAAGGTACCATTTCGTCTAAAAGGGTCATGTCGCCCGTCTCGCGGATATATGCTGTGGTACCAAAAATCAGCCACATAGGGTCATCATTGAAGCCACCGCCAATATCGTTATTACCGCGCTTCGTCAGCGGCTGGTACTGGTGATAGCAACCTCCATCGGGGAATTGCGTAGAAGCTATATCAATAATACGTTGGCGTGCACGCGAAGGTATCTGGTGTACAAATCCCACAAGGTCTTGGTTCGAATCGCGGAAGCCCATGCCACGGCCTATGCCACTCTCAAAGAAGGATGCCGAGCGACTCATGCAGAAGGTCACCATGCACTGGTATTGATTCCATATATTAACCATTCGGTTGAGGCGTTCATCCGAACTCTCTACTTGATACTTGCTGAGCAATTCGTCCCAAAGAGCATTCAACTCAGCAAAAGCAGCATCCACGGCTTCTATTGTAGCAAAGCGCTGAATTACCTCGTGTGCGCGTACCTTATTTATAATATGATGATCGCGTTCGCCCAAACTGGTTATCTCACCATTGGGTGCTGCGAACTTCTCCTCTTGTGCATTCTCTTCGTAGCCTAACACGAAAATAAGTTCTCTGCTCTCACCTGGAGCAAGGTGAAGCTCAATATAATGACTGGCGATAGGGCTCCATCCGTGAGCCAGACTATTGGTAGGTTGTCCGTTAAGGACAGCTTGTGGCTCGGAGAAATCATTGTACAGACCGAGAAACGACTCACGATCGGTATCATATCCCTGTACAGGGCAATTCACAGAATAGTATGCGTAATGATTACGACGCTCCTTATATTCCGTTTTGTGATAGAGCGCCGTGAAAGCAGCATGCTGCTCTATCTCCACTTCGCCAGTAGAGAGATTGCGTTGGAAATTCTCACCATCAGTAGCGGCATTCCATAGACACCATTCGGTGTAACTGAAGAGTTTTAGCGGCTTCGCTTCGGCAGAGAGATTGGTAATGGTCACACGCTGAATCTCTGCCTTAACACCCAGAGGTACGAAATGCAAGACGCTGGCTTTCACACCTGCCTTCTCGCCTGTGATACGGCTGTAGTTCAGACCATGACGACATTCGTAACTATCTAACGGCGTTTTGCAGGGTTTCCAGCCAGGATTCCACACTACATCACCGTCCTTGATATAGAAATAGCGACCGCCATTATCCATCGGTACACAATTGTATCGATAGCGAGTAATGCGGCGAAACTTAGCGTCTTTGTAAAAGGTATATCCACCTGCGGTATTACTAATTAGACCGAAAAAGTCTTCATTGCCCAAATAGTTGATCCAAGGGAAAGGTGTCCTGGGATTGGTGATAACATATTCACGATGTATGTCATCAAAGTGTCCGTATTGTGTTTTAGCCATAGTATATAAATCTAAAAACGCTGCAAAGGTACTACATTTTTTAGAGAGACACTAATACTTTTCCGACCGATTTTGTGCGTTTTTTGTAAAAATTGCTATTTATAGTTTGCAATATTGATTTTTTTTTACTACTTTTGCGCTGTGAAATAAAATATCATGAATACATGCGAGAAGTTTTCAACGAAATTACCCATCTGGAGCCATTGGATGTCTTCTATGTAGGCGAGCGGCATAAGACGATTTTTGACTACCCTGCACACTGCCACGAGGAGTACGAACTCAATTTTGTGGAGAATGCAGCAGGAATAGTGCGTACCATAGGAGATAGCCGCGAGACCATTGGCAATCTGGACCTGGTACTCATGACAGGTAGCAAGCTGGTGCATGTCTGGGACCAAGGCCATTGCCCACAGCACGATATGTATGAGATAACCATACATATTGCGCCCGACACTTTTCACGGAACATTGATGGACAAAAGCGCCTTGGCATCCATTAGGCACATGCTGGAGAGAGCACAGCGAGGACTGGCCTTTCCCGAGGCCGCTATTCAGATAGTGCGCGAGGATATAGTCAATCTGGCACATAGCACCGATAGTTTTGCGTCCGTTATTCGCTTATTCAACCTGCTGTATCGTCTCTCGTTGGTCAAGGATGCACGTGAGCTATCGTCATCATCATTCATCGATGCAGAAGAGAGCATTGAGGACGACCGTATTCGTATGGTGAAAAACTATGTAGCCATACATTATATGCACGATATTCACCTACAAGAATTGGCAGATATGGTCTGTATGTCCGCCGAGTCTTTTTCGCGCTTCTTCCGTCACCGCACTGGACGTACCCCCAATCGCTACATCATTGACTACCGTTTGGGTGTAGCTGCGCGTATGTTGCTCAATACCAAACTATCTGTGTCGGAGATAGGCTTCTCCTGTGGGTTCAATACGCTCAGTCACTTCAATCGCCTATTCCGCGAATCAAAGGGCTGTACGCCGTCCGAATTCCGCGAACGTTTTTAACCTCGCCTTTACACCATACACTTTACACCATACACTAAAAAATAAACACCATGAAAAAAATCCTTCCTATCCTAGCATTGCTAAGCTTGATAGCGTGCCAACCTGTAGATCCTGTGGAGAAACAGATCGACCAACTCATCGCTCAGATGACATTAGATGAAAAGATTGCTCAGATGACCCAACTAGCAGCGGGGCCAGTGACCGAAGACATGGAGAATCAAGTCCGCGCTGGACTGGGTTCGGTACTCAACTGTATGGGCGAAGATGCCAACCACTACCAGCGTATTGCGGTAGAAGAGAGTCGATTGGGCATTCCTATGATTTTCGCACGCGATGTGATACATGGTTATCGTACTATTTATCCTATTCCACTAGGTCAAGCCGCTACTTTTGACCTCGCTCTAGTAGAAGAGGCCGCGCACCTCACTGCCCAAGAAGCTATGCAGGCAGGTATCCGCTGGACTTTCTCGCCTATGGTGGACATATCACGTGATCCTCGTTGGGGACGTATTGCTGAGGGCTATGGAGAGGATACCTATCTTGCTTCTCAGATGGGTGCCGCCACAGTGCGTGGTTATCAGGGCTATGACTCCATCGTGCAATTGGCAGCCTGCGTGAAGCACTTTGTGGGCTATGGTGTGTCCGAAGGCGGACGTGACTATAATACTACTTGGATTCCTGAGGTACAACTGCGTGAGACTTATCTCCCACCATTCAAGGCGGCGCTTGATGCAGGTTCGTTGTCACTGATGTGCTCGTTCAACGATATCAACGGTGTACCACTTTCTGCCAACAAACACCTTATGAAGGATATTCTGCGCGATGAGTGGCAGTACGACGGACTGCTTGTGTCCGATTATGCTTCGACGGAGAATATGACCAAACACGGCAACTGTGCCAACCTCAAAGAGGCTACCCTGTTGAGTATCAATGCACAGATGGAGATGGATATGGAGAGTCATGCGTATCTGCTTCATTTGAAGGAATTAGTAGAAGAGGGTACAGTCAAAGAAGAGCTGCTAGATATATGCGTGCGTAATATCTTGCGCATGAAGTTCCGTTTGGGTTTGTTCGACAATCCTTATTGTGCCGTAGAGAACCCCGACTTCTACAACGCAGCGTCTCTTGCAGCTGCTCAACGTGCTGCCGAAGAATCGACGGTATTGCTCAAGAACAACGGCATTCTGCCTCTCGCCTCATCGCCTAATAGCCTCATCGCCTCCAAACCAACCGTTCTGGTCTGCGGTCCTCTTGCAGATAGCCAAAACGACCAGAATGGCACATGGTGTTTCGATAAGGTGGATTCTGCCACAGTCACTCCGCTCATGGCATTCCGCCAATGGGCTAAAGAAGGCAAGATTCGCCTCATAGAGCAACCAGGTAAGCATTGGTCGCGCGAGGTCAATGCGGCGAACATTGAGCAACTTAAGCGTTTGGCTAAGCAAGCAGATGTGGTGTTGTATTTCGGTGGCGAAGAGAGTATCTTGTCGGGTGAAGCACGTTGCCGTGCGCATTTGGATTTGCCTGGTGATCAGTCGGAACAACTGCGTGCACTCAAAGCTACGGGCAAACCTGTGGTACTGACCGTGATGGCAGGCCGTCCGTTGTGTATTGGTGAAGATATTGATGCGGTCGATGCAGTGCTTTATGCTTTCCATGGTGGTACGATGCAGGGACCTGCTTTGGCAAATCTGATTATGGGTAAGGTAGCACCTTCGGGACGACTGCCAGTGACTTTCCCACAGGCTGTGGGACAAATCCCAATGTACTATAATAAGAAGAATAGTGGTCGTCCTACCTCCAATCCTATTCTTTATGAAGATATCCCAGTAGGTGCAGCGCAATTTTCTATCGGTGCCGATAGTTATTGGTTGGAGTATGGTGACCAACCACTCTATCCTTTTGGCTACGGACTTACTTATACCACTTTTGAGTATAGTCCAGTCATGCTGTCAGATACCATCCTTATCGCCTCATCGCATAATAGCCTCACCGCCTCTTGCGTCATCACCAACACAGGCAACCGAGAGGCTGTAGCTGTGCCACAATTGTATATCCGCGATGTGGTGGGGTCGCTCACACGACCTATACGCGAACTCAAAGGATTCCAACGTATAAGCATTCCAGCAGGCGAATCGCGTACCGTGCGCTTTGATTTGACGGCTGATGATTTAGCATATTGGCATTTGGCAGAGGGTCTGACCTTAGGTGCAGATGGTGCATACACTTTCTCCGCCGAACCAGGAGATTTCCACATCTGGATAGCCCCCAATGCAGCGGAAGGTAGGCATACTAAGTTTAAACTACAATAAATGGCGATTTTTCGCCATTTATTGTTTAGAGAACGGCTACTGTTTAGGGTGTAGAGTGTAGAGTGTAGAGTGTAGAGGCAAGGATATAGCGTAGGGTGTAAGGTGTAGAGTGTAAAGTGTAGAGGCAAGGAATATTAATAAACAGCACTTTTTCGGTTTGGGCAGTGGCGGGGAGTTGTCTCGGAGTTCTCAGGGTCGTCTCTCGGTGAAATTGAGCAAAAGATAGCGAAACACAAAGTGAAAGAATCTTAACAAAACGCACTTTTTGCGAGAGATTTCTAAGTCCATGCATATCAAAAAAGTAGCGAAAAATATTTTTTTCGCTACTCGTTAAGTTCTTTCTATCGGCTCTATATTCTATAGTTGCTGTAGAAACTTATACCTGACCATTGTAGTTTTATCACTTTATATCAATCACTCGCCAAGGACCGTCGTAACCCATTTGTACTTCGAAGAGATGATCATCTAATTGGTTAACCTCATTGTATATGGCAGGGATAACAATCTTGCCGTGGCTATCAATCACACCCTTGCGACCATATACATAGTATTCGAAATAACCTGTTGGGTGCTCCTGTTCGTAATCACTCGGTAGGTACATAGGCTGAAAATCGTATTCGCTACAGAAATCAGTGAGTACATTACCATATTTATCAATGCGTTTCATCACACCATTATCCACAGCAAACAAGTGCTCGCCATAACAATAGATGAGCTCGTAATACAGAGGGTGCGTAATGGTTCCATCCATATCCATGATACCATACTTACCCTCATCTTGGAAGATGCGCACACCACAAGAGGACGGTCCCCAGATGCAGTCGTAAATGGTATCTACCACCAGCTCGCCCGTTTGGTTGATCAAACCACATTCGTTCTTCGAATTGGTAACCACGCAGTATCCATCATGGAATGCATACCCAAGGCGTGTAATGGCATATTGCGTGGTGGGAAATTGGCAAGGGATAACCTCTTCGCCAGTAGTGTTGATGAAGCCAATTCGATTATCGCGGTACACGGCAGCCAATCCCTCGGAGAAGTTCCATGCATGATTATAACGTCCTTCTATCATAATTTTACCTGTATTGAGATTGATAAAACCACGCTTGCCGTTCATGTCGCAATACACCGTCAAGGAGTCGCCTTCGCTAACACCCAATGACACCCAATGCATCTTGGGGGAAATAGCGCGTTGCAGATTCTTGTTGTAGATAAGCACATAGTCCTGTTTGCTTCGATAATACTGACGCAACTGTAGCGAATCGTTGATGATCGTTCCGTTGAAATAGTTGTGGCGGTTGACTTTCTTCTCTACAGCGACCCATACAAGACAGGAGCAGAAAATAAACACACCTAATCCAAATAATGCCCATGCAGAGATTAGGATTTTCTTCCAGAGTTTTGGTTGATTTGATTTCATAGTTTTTTAAATTTTGAAGTTTGTGATTTTTCATCTGATTAATTTTACATTTGTAGGTATAGAGTGTATCTGTTTCCAAAATCTATCATCTCGACTGATTGTTTGATCAAAAAAAATACCGACCTGTAAAAATGCAGGTCGGTACAAGTAGATGATAGGTGTGTTTTAGTTTATCAACTCTTGATACGCAATGAAGTATTTGCGCAGGCGTTCCACATCTCTATCGGTTATACCTTGTAGGCGACGGATATCCATATTGTCGGTTAGGTCGTTTATTTTAACGGCTACAGCCAACGGATTGGTCTTGACACGTTGAATAAAAGCATCATATGGCTCGTTGTCAGAGAGTTTAGTTACACAACGTAGTGCATCTATTATATGCATAGGGAATCCCTCTGCGAGTAGCATATCGAATGTCCAATGGGTATCTTCCACCACATCGTGCAGTACGCCTACGATCTTTTCATCCATGGTGCGTCCTGCATTCATCACACGCATGACATGACCGATGTAAGGCATGCCCACTTTGTCAAATTGCCCTTCGTGCGCTTTAAGAGCAATGGAGATGGCTTTAGATAAGAGTTGTTGCATAGCACTCTACATTTTGTAATCAAAAAATCGTTTTATTATATTTTAAACACCATCTATTGGTTTTGGTTATGGTTTGGGTGTTGCTAAAAGAATATATCGTAAATCATCAAAATTATGTAATATAGGTAGTAATTCATGAGGAATACTTTCGTGCACCATACAGAATTTATTCTTGCGTTCCATTTGTAGATATTGCCACATAAGTTCCTCTGTTATTGGTTCGGGACGAAAAATATAGTTTTCCAAGAAACTAACAGCGTCGTACTTAAAATGATGTTCTTTCAGGACTCCGACATGCATATGGTTCAATGGTGCATATTGTTCATCCTTTTTGACATAAAACTTAGCATTTGGTTTATAAAGATACCCATTAGAAGCATACATCTCGCAATGGTCACGTAGTGAATTCAGTGATTCAAAGGTATGTCCCATGAGCGTAATCGGTGTATCAATTGTATAGATTTGTATATCATAATCAGCTATTGGATTATTTGTCCAGTAACTAATGATATTTTGAATACATTCCTGTCTGATTCGGTCTCTCCCTACTATAGATAAAACTTCATCAAGAAAGTTTCTTATTCCTATCCGTCTAACTTCATCGCGCACCTTGATATTATACATGATCATATCTTCAAGTCTACTATTCAATTTATTAGACTCATTTAAGGAACACACAGCTTCCTGCCATGTTGAGAAGTAGCGAGTGTAAATAAAATCTGGGACACAAATGTCTGGTAATGTTTGTTGTGGTGATAACATACTCATAACTAATAGATTAAGCATATCATTTTTTTGGTAACAAATACATTAGTACACTATCCCAATCTGGATATTGTGCGGAACCAAATTGAATCCATTCGCCTTCAAATTCGCTTGTGCCATTTTTACCGCGGTCATCAATAAGAATATCGCCTTTGCAAAGATGTTTGCAATGAGTAATGACAATACGTTTGTGGAACACGTCGTCTAGATATTTGGTTACCCACAACACTTTGTCGCTCCACGCGGATGGATTTTTCCATGGTGCTGTGGATAGGATATAGCAGTCGTAATGCTTAGCTAATTCATGCACTGCCTCAATTGCTCCTGAAATAGGCTGCATAGAGCCAAATAAGCCAGGTATCTCATCTTCTTTGCCAGCATAGGCTTGTAATGTTTCTTCGCTTTGTTGTGCTAATCCTGATTCAAAATCTACGAGCACACCATCCATGTCAAAATAAAGTCGTTTCATAATCTTGCTGATGTTTTATTGTATTAGTTTTGTAATTTTAGGGTAGCTAAGACCATGTACGGACCGTCACCTACATAATACAATATAGGGAGGTGTTCGGCAGGAATGTGCTCGTGTACCATGCAGTAATTGCTCTCCAATTTCATGTTTGCATATTGTTGCATCTGCTCTTTTGTTATTGGCTGAGTGGCGAAGATATAATTCTCGTAGCAGCGTGTGTCGCTATAGTCATAGGAGTCAAATTTTGGATAACTCTTGTCTATTATTCCGACATGTATATTCTCCAACGGGATATGCTCTTTTGTGGGGAAACAAAATAGATACGAACCCAAACTGGCTGTCATTTCGCAGTGCTTGCGAACATCTTCTAAGCCGTGAAAAGTATGTCCTAAAATAGTAATATCATCATCAATATGATACATTTGTATGTCGTAATCAGCAATCGGATTCTCTGTCCAATATTTGGTGATATATCGAATGGTTAACGGGCTGATATTGTCTTTAGGTACAATAGCGAAGATCTCATCTAACAATCCCTCTATTCCTTTTTGACGGAGTATATCGCGCATCACGATATTGTACTGAATAAAACGATCCAATTCTGCACCTATTCTATCAGATTGATAAAGAGCTTTTAAGGCCTCTTGCCACGTGAAGAAATACCTTGTTTCAAAATAATTGGAGATGCAGACCTGTGGTAGCATTGGGTTGAGTTGAGGTTTCATAAGCGAGTTGGTTTTTAGAAGTGTTAGATGTTTAGTGTCTATGTCAAAGTGTATCTGTATGTTTATTATTGGAAACTAATTCAATACGACAGCTTCTGCACCGAACCATTGGTCAAGGGTGCCATTGACTTTGTTTGTGATTTCAGCGGTTATTTTGCCGGAGATTTTCTTATACACATACGCAATAACCGCTGCGTCGTCTAATATACCTAAGAAACCTAACACCTTACGCGGAAGGAGGTCTGCAGGAATAACGATATACGCTATTGCTCCGTATATCAATGCTTTTTCCAGTGTAGTGGTTTCGCTATCGCGCATAACGTGATAGAAGGTAAGGATAGGTTTAGTGGCAACGCGACCTGCTCGGAGGGCATAGGTTTTGATTTTGTCCCAAAGCTGAGCGAACTTGGATTTCCAATCCGTACTCTTCAACTGCTCAAGCAGTTCATCTACTGGTTTGCCCATCATCAGATAGACAAGAACCAAAATACAAAGCGTAATAATCATAATGTGTAGGGGTTAAGCGTATGCCATTGATTTGTTATTACTCAGTGCAGGAGCGGTAGCTGGTAGATTGCCAATTGCAGCCAACAATTCAGGAAGGTGATTGTCCATAGTAGTAATACTGTTACCTATAGCGACAAGCACAATGGTCTTATTGATAGCTCCGTCATCCACAGGACAACTCACGCGGAATGATATTTCGCCATCTTCGGGATCCATCACATAGTGACCTAAGATCAACGAATGATTGAGTTTATTGAGCAGACTGGTCATTAAGAAGCGTTTGTCTTCAGGTACCATAATGGGGAAATTGGTGATGGCCAGTAAAAGTTCTTGCTCCTCCAATGGTACTAATCGCTGACGATAGATCGTTAGTTCGGTTGATAAGCGATAGTCAAATACCTCGTTTTCTTGGTCGTAGTCGAAATGGATGTCCATTTCCTCCAGTGCACGTAGCACTGCATCGTAAATCTTTTTCATAGCGTTTGTAAAAATTGATTGTTTGTAAGTATAGAGTATTGGTTTAGGTAAAATCTATCATTCTTGAGATAAAATTTAATAAAAACATATTACATTTGCGTATCCAGATATTTTCTTCTCCAAGCCCTTTTCTCGGGGGTATCGTTAGTGTCGTCATCGATGGCAATGGGAACATCATTGGCTAAGTCTAGTGCTAGTGCCTCAATCAGCCATCTCAGTTCTAAGTCCTGCTTATAGTAATGAGGTATGGCATCGTATCCATGGAGTGCTCCCATGATATTTCCTGTGATAGCTCCTGTGGAATCACTATCTCCAGAGTGATTGACAGCTGCAATGATGGCCTTTTCAAAATCATCATAATACTTCATTGAGCAGTATAATGCAATCGCTAAGGCTTCGTCTGCGGTCCAACCTTCACCTAATTGCATAATAGCCTCTTGGTCGTTGTCTGCGGAAGCGGCCAAGTCTTTCGCTTTGTTGATTAATTGCTGTAGTTCGTATAACTCATATGGATGATCTGGGTAAATCTTCTCAATGTTTATCAAGCAGGAGTCAACAATGCTATACAATTGAAGAGGATATATGTACGCATAAGGTATTAGGTTCTCAATCAATAGATACAAAAACGCAGCAGGGATATATCCGAGAGGGTTTTTGTGCGTCAAGGCAGCAATATCGCCAGCCTCTTTGGCATAGAAAAGACTATCTGATAGAGAGTAATATGTATCCGTAGGATTGCATGCGTGTAAAGCTATAGGGGCTACCCGCATAATGCCCCCGCAGCCTTTGCTGTCATTGACTACTGATTGGTCTTGTTGCAGGCTTCGTAGAGCAGACATACACGTGAGTCCTGGTGCTCTTCTAGCATAAAGTTCCTTGGCATTGCAGATCCAGAAACGGTGTTTCTGATTATGGGAATAGTGTTCTGTTTGTGTTTGAAACCATGCGATATAAGCTTCGCAGATTGTTTCCGTCTTTTTAGCCGGCAGACCTATTGCATTGAATGACTGATAGCATAATATGCCATTAGCGGTGTATAGGCTCATTTGAGTGTCGTCGGATATTTCTGCTACCCCATTAGCATTCAAATGATAGCGTGTAATTCCAGATGGGCCATGCTTATGAATGATTTGTGAATAACTCATAAACTCTACTGGATATCCAAGGGCATCACCGATGGCTCCTCCAATCATTGAGCCGAGGACTTTGTTTTTATATGCTGTAATGATCATAGTTATGTTGTTTATTGGTGTTAAAAGTAAGTTAGGATTGTCATTTACGACGTAATATGACTTGCCAAAAGACTTCGCGGTGGCGACCAAGTGCTCCAACTTTAAGGAATAAGGGTATTTCATTCTTTGTTCCCATATCCACATCATAGCCTAAAGAAACATGGAATGCATCTTGTGGCTCCGAGAAATAGCATTTGGTCCGCGGTGTCATACACATTACCTTATCATTGCGATACATAAGACCAAAGTTGAGCGGTTCGTCGCATCCTTGTTTTATGCGGAATATGGCATTCACCTCCACGAATGGCATAGTACTGTCCACCTCAATTACTTCGTTATTGTCTATCGTTTGTTCTAGTTGCAAATCAACTGAGGCTGATATTGATAGTAGTTCTACATGTTCAGTGATGTCAATCTTCTTTAGTTCGGCAAGGTTAATTGCCCAATATATTTCCTCTAGCAACTCTGCAGAGTCAAAGTTGTGTCTGGCATAATGCAACGCTTCTAATCGGCGATACTTATGGTAGTTTTGATCACTTAGCCACTCAACTAACATAAA
>JBGVEG010000159.1:0-2076 GCA_045119955.1 Paludibacteraceae bacterium | reverse complement strand
AGAAAGCTTCCTGTATACTATAAATAGTTAAGGAACTTGACTATAAAAAATACCTCAAGTAAATTTAGATTATTACTGACCGGCAAGTTGGTAAAATCTAAAGAATACATGAGGTATCTAAAATGAATGTTAAAGGTAAAAACAAGAAAAATCAAGTAGTTGTTGCAAATATTTTTGAACAGCAGGAATTAATTGCAAAAGCAGAGGTTATAAAAACACACTTGATGTCTTCTACTTGGCATGAGTTGGAGACAAATGGTAAGTTCGATAAGAATGATAAACTTTCGTTCATCACTGATGACATGCTTATATTAGGATGTGATATAGGCAGTGAAATGCATTATATTAGAGCGATTGATATCAGAGGTCGAGAACTCAGCAAGTCCGCTTTTGCGTTTGAGAATCATTCCGAAGGATTTCAGAGTGCTTTGGATTGGGCAACTAAGATTGCTGCAATAAACGAGAAGACACAGATTGTTATGGGATTGGAACCGACAGGACATTACTGGTTTTGCCTGGCTACTTGGATGATAGCAAAGGGTGTCAGTGTTGTTCAGGTTAATCCTTATGCTGTAAAGCAAACAAAGGAAATCGAGGATAACAGTCAGTTGAAGGATGACAGAAAAGATCCCAAACTGATTGCCAATCTTGTAAAAGATGGAAACTTTGGAATGCCATATTTGCCTGAAGGAATCTATGCAGACATGCGACGATTAACGATGTTTCGAGATCAGTTAACAGAAGATCGAATCAGATGTTTAAATCGTTTACACAGAGAGATGAAGATTTATTTTCCAGAGTATAAGGACGCATTTGGAAAAGTAGATGGAGTCTTTTGTTTGGAGATTTTGAAGGTAGCACCATTTCCAGAAGATTTGTCAAAACTAGGTGTCAAAGGAATTGAACAGGTATGGCATGATGCAAAACTTCGAGGCAGAGGTTATAACAGAGCTGTTACGATTAACGGGTTTGCAGAAAAAAGTGTTGGCTTAAAAGACGGAGCCAATGCAAGTAAGGTAGCTGTGAAGTGGTTTGTAGAGCGTATTATTGAGCTTGACAAACAGCTTTCAGATATAGAAGAAGAATTAAAACAAAAATGTAAAGAGATTCCTTACGCAACGAACATCCTTGAGATATCAGGTGTGGGAGAACATATCCTATCAGGTATTCTAGCTGAGATGGGAGATATATCTCGATTTGATGATGTAAAGGAAGTTCAAAAACTAGCAGGAATGGGACTTGTAGCATGTAGTTCGGGTAAGCATGAAGGAAAAACGAAGATCAGTCACCGAGGACGCAAGAGACTAAGGTATTGGTTGTTCCAGGCTGCCAAATCAGTAGTAGCACATGCCGCTGAATTTAAAGAGCTACATACTTATTACACAACAAGACCAGATAATCCGCTAAAGAAGATGCAGTCTTTGATAGTGATTGCCTGTAAAATACTGCGAGTAATCTATGCGATTCTGAATAAAGGTGGGACATATGATCCGAATAAGCTTTTGACAGATATCAAGAGACCAAAGCAGATAACACAGGCTGCATAGTAACAAAGATTGAAATGTATTCCAGACCCCTGCTGGGCTTCAGTAATACTGGATTCGAGCAGGGTTCTGGAACAGAAACCCGTAGGTGATGAAGAAACAAATAGACTTCATCTGTAACAAAACCAACAAAGTAAAGCAAGGTGTGCGTCCACTGAAATCAGATCCTTGTGTAGCTGTGAAGGTCAGTAAAATCAAATAGAACAAACAAGAGCTGTAGCTGGCAGTAGTTCTCTCCTTAGGGCATGACCCTGTTAGAAAGCTTAGTCAGCACTCAGTGTATGAATAGGTGGGACGAAGGAAGTTGGCACATGATGCCATTAGACATGGAAGGTTCACCATCATAGTTAAGCAGAGGATAAAAGCCTTTATAAAGCAAAATGAATGGATGTTTTATTAGGTATACCCTGATTTGACTATTCAGTACAAGATACTATGACTATTCCACACTTTTAGCTCGTTTGTTAGAGGTAATAAAGTAAACAAAAAAGCTTAAAAATAAAGAGTTTTAGGCTTGACATTATAGGAAGGA
>JBGVEG010000158.1:0-5591 GCA_045119955.1 Paludibacteraceae bacterium | reverse complement strand
ACTCTCTACACTCTATCTCCCTCAGCAGATAGAGGTAATCCCTGAGAGTATGGTGGAAGGTGCTCGCAACCTCTCAGAGATTGCTATCCCTGCTACAGTAATGGAGATTGGCAACTATGCTTTCGCGGGTTGTGTCAATGTATGGCATATGACCGTAGATGCTGTCATTCCACCGAAGGTATATGAGAACACCTTTGATGGTATCAGTCGCTCTATCTCGGTGCAGGTACCTGCAGGTAGCGAGGAACTGTACCGCGAGGCAGCATATTGGAGCGAGTTCTTCATTGAACACACCAATACGCCATCGCCTATATCCAATTGCCAAAAACTCCTCCGCGAAGATCAAATCCTCATCCTCCGCAATGGCAAGGTTTATACCACCATGGGACAATTAGTCAATACAGAAGAATAGTCCTACGTAACTGCTTACGAACGAATAATTTGCATATATCAGAAATTTGTAGTACCTTTGTAGGCTGAATACGTAAATACACCATTACAACAATATGAAAACAATTAAGACCGTATCGCTTGTAGCGTTTTTGCTTTGTTTCACACTCAACCTGCGTGCACAGAGTGGCACCTGTGGTGCAAACCTCACATGGGAATTAACCGACAGCACCCTAACCATCTCTGGCTCAGGTGCCATGGACAACTCCCACCCATGGAGTTCGTATAGTTCTCAAATCGCCCGTGTCTCTCTCCCCGAAGGACTGACCAACATTTGTGACGATGCTTTTTACGATTGCCCCAACCTCCAATCCATCGTTATCCCTAATATGGTCACTTCGATTGGTCGCGAGGCGTTTAGAGCCTGTGCTTCCCTAAAGTTGGTTACTCTTGGCAACGCTGTAGAAACAATTGGATATAGTGCTTTTTCTTATACTTCAATCACTACCATTACACTTCCTTCTACCCTTATTTCTCTTGGCGAATATGCTTTTTCTTACTGTAAACAATTAACAGAGATTACCATTCCTGGAAATCTCTCTTCTATTGCAAAGAATACATTCTATGAATGTACTAATTTACGCAAATTGAACATTGAAGAAGGAGTTAATTCAATAGGTGCGAATGCTTTTAAAGGTTGCTCTAAACTAACCAGTGTCTCTATTGCAGAGGGGCTTATCTCAATAGGGTCGTATGCATTTCATGGCTGTGGAGCATTAACAGAAATTTCTCTCCCTACATCTCTTATCAGCATTGGCGAATGGGCATTTGTTGGTTGTTCATCTCTTATCAAAATTACACTACCTAATAGTTTACAAACAATTGGAACTTATGCCTTTAGTTCTTGTGGCCTCACCCATATTGACATCCCTAACTCTGTTACCGATATTCAAGAGTATGCCTTTAGGGATTGTAAAAATCTCACATCCGTAATCCTATCTTCCAGTCTTAAATCTATCAAAACGGGAGTGTTTGCTATTTGCCCTGTCTTGTCATCTGTTACAATTCCTGAAGGAGTGACTGTTATCCATGGAGGAGCCTTCTATGGCTGCAACTTAACGGAAATAACACTTCCTAATTCCCTTGAAGGAATTGGCAATGCAGCTAATTCAGATTGGGGCGCATTTGAGGGCAATACAAACCTTACTTCGATTGTTATTCCTCAAAAAGTAACAAGCATCGGTTCGTTTGCGTTTGATGGTTGCACTTCCTTGTCGCAAGTTACATTACAAGAAGGACTAACCACAATTGCGAAGCGTGCTTTTAGTCGTTGTAGCCGTTTGCAAAAGATAACCTTTCCAGAATCGCTAACTACCATAGGGGAAGCTGCGTTTTTCCAGTGCGATTTAAAAGAATTATTCTTGCCTAATTCGTTACAAACGATAGCAGACGGTACTGGTTATAATGATAATCCTGCTGGTGTTTTTAGTCATAATACCAACCTTACGAAAGTTGTTTTTCAAGGGGAGGATACACAAATTGGCTCGTATGCTTTTTATGGTTGCTCTGCATTGTCTCAAGTAACGCTACCTAAAGGAGTTACTACAATTAGTGCAGCCACATTTATGGGATGTAGCAGTTTATCTTCTATTGCCCTGCCTGAGAGTTTAGCGGTCATAGAGGGTGCAGCGTTTTTCGGCTGTGGCTTAGAAAGTATAGTGTTCCCTCAATCCCTTCAAATAATAGCAGATGCTGTAGATAAACTCGGAGTACCGAATTATGACTATCATGGTGCTTTTGAAAACAATTACAAACTAACCAAAATTACAATTCCCGATAAAGTAACAAGTATTGGCTCTTGGGCTTTTGAGCAATGCACTTCTCTTTCTGAAGTTATTCTTCCAGAAGGATTTACTACGATTGGTGATAAAGCCTTCAATTACTGCTCTTCTTTAAAAACGATTCAATTGCCTAAAACAGTTTCTTCGATTAGCAATGCCTTTGCCTATAGTGGATTAGAAGAAATTGAGATTCCAGAACGTGTTACTGCATTGAGTGACGCATTCAATGGCTGCTCCCAGTTGAAAAATGTAATATTACCTCCCACGATTACGAGCATTGGTGACAATACCTTTAAAGATTGCAAGAGTTTACCAACTATTGCACTCCCTCAAAGTTTGACTGCTATCGGCGCTTCTGCATTCGAGGGATGCTATGTATTAGACAATATCGTTTTGCCGAGCCAAGTCAAAACGATTGGCTCAACTGCGTTTAAAAATTGTCGTGTTTTACGCGAAATTACTATTCCTGATAAGGTAACAAACATCGCCAACGCTATTTTTCAAGATTGCTCATCTCTCACATCAGTTACTTTATCAAACAATGTAACAACTATTGGTTATCAAGCATTCCAAAATTGTTATTCGCTAAGAGATATTATTTTACCAGAGAATCTTACGATAATAGATAGTTACGCTTTTGAGATGTGCAAATCTTTGCATTCAATCATCATTCCAAATAAGGTTACTACTCTCAATATTGAAGTCTTTGATGGCTGCGTAGGTTTGTCTAACATAACTATGTTACCTCTTACACCTCCAACTATTGACTATAGAACGTTTAACGGTGTCCCCAGTAACTTGAAAGTCAATCTTATCTGCGGAAGCAAGGAGGCATATATGGCAAATGCCAACTGGGCTAAACTATCACTCAACGAAATATCCTCCAATATCCTCACCATTAAGTCCAACGACAACCGCATGGGCGAGGCATATATACCAACGCCAAACACCTGCGACAATGATACTGCCATTATTGAGGCACTTCCACGCGAGGGCTACCAATTTGCTGCATGGCACGACGGCAATACCGATAACCCACGCACCATCTTAGTTACACAGGACACCACCTTTACCGCCAACTTCGAGCCACGGACTACCTACCAACTCACTGTAAACTGCGACAGCAAGCAAGGGCACGTAGCAGGCGTAGGCGAATACTATCCTAACGAAGAAGCCACACTAACCGTGACCCCATTGGGCGGTTATCGTTTCAAACAATGGGGCGATGGCAACACCGACAACCCTCGCACCATTATTATGACCCAAGACACTACATTAGAAGCCCTCTTTATCATGGGCGACTATTGCGGTGACGACATTCTCTACACTTTCCTCAATGACACCCTTGTCCTCAATGGTACAGGCGACATGTGGAACCTCAGCCAATATGGTTGGAATATGTACGCAGATGAAGTCTCTGCGCTCACACTGAGCAATGGCATCACCTCAATAGGTACTAATGCCTTTATGAACTTGATGTTCTTACCCGAAGTCACCATTCCTGCCTCCGTGAAGACCATTCACAAACGTGCCTTCGAGAACTGCCGTAGCCTGTCATCCGTCACGTTTGCAGAGAACAGCCAACTCCAAACGATTGACCATTGGGCATTCTACGAATGTATTAATCTGAAAGCTTTGGAGATACCAGAAGGTGTGACTACTATCGGTAATGGTGCTTTCTATGGTTGTGCATACCTCGACTCTATTGTATTGCCTGCCTCTATGATGAGCATTGCAGACAATGGCTTTGCGCAATGTACCAAGTTGAGTGCCATGACCGTTCATGCTATCACTCCTCCAGCGGTGGACAGCAAGACTTTTGAGAGCGTCAATCGCGCTATCCCTGTGTATGTCCCATTCGGCACAGGTGCCACCTACCGCGCCACCCCTATCTGGCAGGAGTTCAATATCCAAGAAATGGAAGCAATAGATGACCCATGCGCAAATGCTATAGAAGTCAATTGGGACATGGGTCTTAAATTGAGCCAATTAAGTGCAGGTTGGTATAAACTATATGTGGGCGATATTCATGCTAATCAATCTGCGTTTACTATTCAACTTGTCAATGACCTGGCTTGTCCTGCCACAATGAATAGAGCTTATTATGCGAATTGTGAGGATAGTGAGGCAATTATCGAAGGTGCCGTCAGGTATGAATTAGGCGAAACCATACAAACAATGAGTTATAGTGAATTTGCCAACATAGTACCTGCATATGTAGACTACTTGTATCTCAACATAGCAAATATAGTCGAAGACTGTGAACCAACTCCTCCTTGCGAAAATGTTGATACAACCGAGTACGCCACTGTCTGCTACGGCGAGACATACACTTGGAACGGTCAAGACTATGCGACTGAAGGCGCATACACCATGACCTTCTCCACTTCCAATGGCTGCGATAGTACAGTTACCCTCCACCTTACCGTACTTCCAGAAGCAGTTATGATAGAGGAGTCCGTTACACTCAACGAGGAACAACTGCCATGCATCTGGCGCGGACAACAGTGCTACGATGCTGGCAAATATATAGATAGCGAACCATTTACCAACTATCCTTACTGCGATAGTGTGATATACGTGCTCAACCTCATAGTTGACGCACCTAACAAGTGTGGTGACAACCTCTACTGGCACTATAGCAACAACACAATGACTATAACTGGCTACGGCGCCATGTACGATGATCCGGACATCCTTTCTTATCGTACACAAGATTGGTATCCAGCACGTGTGAACAATATCGTGCTCCCAGATGCCATCACCCACATAGGCAATGTCGCTTTTGCCGACTGTGCGAACCTCACCAGTATAGTTATTCCAAGCAGCGTAACCAGCATTGGCGACGGCGCTTTCTCATGGACGGGTTTGCAGTCAGTCACTATCCCTGCCTCTGTCACAGAGTTGGGCGAACAAGTATTCGAGACTTGCAACGACCTTCGCACGATCCTCTACGAGAGCGAGCCTCGCAGTATCAACAACCAAACCATTCACCCGTTCATTGGTTGTGTTCATCTTGATACCATTATTGCTCCTGCTGCCCTTTGGCATTGCACCACTGCTGACCCTGCCTTGGAGGCACGCTATGGCGTACCACACAAAGCACGCTATATTGAAGTCACCGATGGAGAACTAACCAACCAAGCCATAAAGTACATCGCCAACAATAGCGGCGCCATGGAGGTGCTTGACCTCACCAATGCTACTAACACCACGTTGCCTTATGGCGCATGGAGCAATAGTTACCAACTCTCTACACTCTATCTCCCTCAGCAGATAGAGGTAATCCCTGAGAGTATGGTGGAAGGTGCTCGCAACCTCTCAGAGATTGCTATCCCTGCTACAGTAATGGAGATTGGC
>JBGVEG010000157.1:0-16664 GCA_045119955.1 Paludibacteraceae bacterium | reverse complement strand
AGCCATCTCGCGTGCACGGAAACCAATCTGCGCTACTGTCAGCGAGATATAGTTGAGTACTGCAAAGATGAGGAGCAATAACCCTGCTGCGAAAAAGAGCGAAAAGAAATCACGATTGACCAGATTAACGAATGGCAACGGCGCAGAAAGGTCGGAGTATTGAATGTCCTCAAAAGGAATGAGATAGAAATCGTGGAACACACCGTATTTGTAGATATAGTCCTGCTCTCTAATAATATTCTGCATTTCGCTTGACAGGGCAGCAACATCCGCATTGGGTACGAGTTGAAAGAATGTAGCTACTGCTCCAGTGCCGTTTTGGATGACTTGGTCAGTGAGTTGTTGGAGTAGGTCAATGCGGTAAATGATTTTAGGTGAGCGAATGACGCTATTCGTTAGGTCACGAAACACGCCCGTGACGGTGAGTGTGGCAGCGTTGCCATTGATAGAAATCTCAATGGTCTTGCCAAGGGGGTTCTCGTTGGGCGAGAAGATACGAGCAAACGACTCACTGATAACCACCGATTGTGTCGTGGCAAGTACGGATTCGGCTGTGCCTTCGAGCAATGGGTAGGGCAGTATTTGGAAGAAATTCTCATCCACTACTAAGGCATCTGCACGGTCGTCGTTGCTGGTAGAAGAGTGCCCTGTGGTAGTCGTATAGCGCATGCTCATTTCGATGCCGCCGAAGATCTCTGTATCGAACATACGGCAGATGGACTGCACTTCGGAGAAGCGTCCGTCAAGTTGCTCTTTAATGGTGCCGCAACCGATAAACAAGCGTTCGGAGCGACTGACATAGACATTGCGCCCTTTGACTTCGTTGTCTCGTGTGAGTTGCGAGGTCACGAATGTGGCGATGAAGATGACAAACGCCAACGCAATAGCCATACCTACTACCTCAATAAAGGTGTAGAGTTTGTTTTGCTTGAGGAAATTAAGAAAGGATTTCATATTGTTTGGTTAGAATTTTAGTTTCTCACTATTGCCAAATTTCTCGTAGCCAGAGATGATGACACGGTCGCCTGGGTGGAGGCCTTCGATGACTTCGTAGTACTGCGGATTTTGGCGACTGAGGCGAATATCTCGGCGAGTAGCACCCTTGCCATCCGCATCCATCACATAGATCCATCGTCCGCCTGTGGTCTGGAAGAACGCGCCACGAGGGATAAGCAATGCTTGTTCTGACTCGCCCAGTTGCAAATTCAGATAATACGTCTGACCACTGCGGATATTGTCGGGCTGTGCGCCCACGAACTTCAAGTCGGCACGGAACTTACCATTGCGCACCTCTGGATAGACCTTGCGCACCACCGCACGGAACTGTTCATCTCGGCGTTCGAAAGTCGCCTCTAAGCCTGCCGCTACACGGTCGATATAATGCTCGTCGAGTTGCGCCTCGATCTTGTAGTTGCCGAGGTCATTGATTTGTCCAATCTTAGTGCCTTGGGCAATGGATTGTCCGAGTGTGGCTTCCAGCAGTCCAAGTTCGCCATCGATGGGCGCTTTGATAGTGAGGTTGTCTTTGCGGCGACGAATCATCTGCATATTGAGGCGCATGTTGGCAAGGCTCTCTTGCATCTGGCTGACTTGCACGCTGCGGTAGAGACTATCTTGTTCAGCACGGTGATTGACCAGTTGCAGGCGTTGTTGTGCCAAGCGGTGATCCTCCTCCGCACGGAGGTATTCCTCACGAGCAATGAGTTGATCGGCATACAAGGCACGCTGCGCCTCAGCGGTACGGCGTGTGCGTTCCACCTCCATTACCAGTTGCAAGCGTTCCTGCTCCAGACTGAGCTTCTGTTGCTCCATAGAGATGAGGGTGTTGCGCAGAAGGTTCTCTTTCTCAGCAAGTTCGGCTTCGGAGTTGAGGATTTGCAGGTCGAGGTTGTCGTTGCTGAGCACCAGTATGCGGTCGCCTGCTTTGACATGCGCACCTTCTTCTACGATGATCTCTTGCACGACACCGCCTTCGAGTGGAGAGAGTTGGATAGTGGTCATGGGTTGCACTTGTCCGTTGAGACGAATGTAGTCGTTGAACTCGCCTTCGGTGACGGTAGCAATGGTGAGCGTGTCGGGGTCGATACGCATAGCACCATTGCTGCTACGCGCAAGGAGAATAATGAGCAGTATAGCCACTGCTGAGCCCAACCAATAGGGCAAGGCTTTTAGGGTTAAGGCACGGGCAATGCCTTTTTTCTTTTCGATGATTTTATCCATGATGTTGTGATATTTAGCGTTGTGTAGTGATGTTTAGAGTTGTTCAAGATAAGGGGTGCCGTTGTAGTAGCGGACTACGCAGGATTTGATGAAGTACTTCAGTTGGGCGTTGAGGTGCTCGGCTTGGGCATTGAGGTGGTTGTCGGATGAGGTCTTGAGTTCAAGGGGAGAGATGAGCCCTTGCTCGAACTTCTTGCTATTGATGGCGTATGCTTCCTGCTGCGCTTTGGCTCGGCGGTCGGCTTGCTTGAGGGCTGCCATTGCACCATCACGGTCTTGCACAGCACGCGCCATCTCTGCCTCCACTTCACGCAGCGTTTGGCGATACTCGGCTTCGGCACGGCGGTAGGCATTTTTCTTGCGCACGATATTCGACTGGCGCGACAAACCATCGTAGATAGGGATAGACAGAGACAACTGCACATACTCGCCGCTGTTGTTGATGAACTGCCCTGCAAATGGCATGGCTACATAGTCCTGCGCATTGGGATAGGTGTAGTAGCCCGTTGACCAACCGCCTGAGAGGGAGAGAGATGGAGCCAATCGCCAACGCGCCGTACTGAGGTCAAGTTGGGCATTAGTCATGCGATAGGCAGCCAGTTCGACGGATGGGTGGTGAAGAACTTCGCTGTTAGATACTAGACCGCCTGCGGCTGTTAGACCGCTCGCGTGGCTCGTTGTTAGATTCTCGGTGCTCTGGAGGTCGATGAGCAATTCGTGGTCCTCCTCCCACAGCATGAGGTCTTGAAGGGTCATGCGGGCGTCGTTGAGTTGGTTGGTCATGGTGATGTACTGATATTCACGCTCAGCGAGGTCGGCTTCGAGTTGAATGACATCGGCATGGCTTTTCTGCCCCAATTGTTCTTGGCGCTGTGCCAATTGCAGGTTGCTGGTGGCGGTAGTGACTTGGACTTGCAAGGCTTCGGTCATCTGGGTGAAATAGAGGACATTACAGTATGCTTCCATGACTGCGAGGCATATTTGGTCACGGAGTTGTTGCTCCTCTGCGATGCCCATCTTGATGGCAGTCTTGGTAATCTTGAGGTTATTGACCGCCGAAAAACCGTTGAACAGCGTGATAGCACCCGATAGGGAGTAGCCGTTGTTGAACGAGGTAGTGGAGATATAGTTGTTGGTTTCGGGGTCAATTCCGCGTCCGAAGTTCAGCGAGGCGTATGTGCCGCCTTGGATAGTGGGGGTGAAGGCACGGAGAATGGCTTCGCGGCGTGCGATGCGAGCATCGTCGTTGTTAGCGCGTTGGATTTCCATTTTCGCAGAATGGGCGACGGCATACTCCATGCAGTCGCGGAGGGAAAGGGAGGTGGCTGCGCTATGGGCGGCGCAGAGACAGAAGATAAGAAGGATAGTATATTGCTTTAACATATTGATTGATTTTGTTCTGCAATATACTATTCAAAGGGCGTGCCAAAATACGAAAGATGTTGATTATCAGCGATGTGACATTTTGGCACTTGTGAGAGAGTGTAAAGAAACTTTACAAAGGGGTGTAAAGGAAATTAACAAAGCTACTGGACAAGGGAAGCAGATAGCAACTACTACCACAACAAAAGGTTCTTTTAGATCACCAATCTTAACAAAAAGCACTTTTTCGGTTGTGGCGGTGTCGGGGAGTTCTCTCGGAGTTCTCAGGGTCGTCTCTCGGTGAAATCATGCACCCTATGGCAAAACGAAAAGAGAAAGAATCTTAAAAAAACGCACTTTTTTGAACAAAAGAATGCGGGCTGCACCCTCCATTAAGCGACGCGGTTGTACCTTCGAGAGCACCGACCTCATTCGTTTCACTCATTCGCCCACCTCGAAAGTACGGTCGCTTAATGCAGCCCATTTGCAACAAAATCGCACTCAAAAGTAAACTTTCGCGCGATTTTGTTGCAAATGTGCATTTTTTGTTGTACCTTTGCAGTCTGAAATAATCACACCTATTAGCTATGTTATTTGAAGCGAACATAAGAGACCTACTCAGTCTATTGCCACAGCGCCGTTTGCACCGTGCCAAACAGAGTTTGCGCGAGTTGCTCATCCAAAAACGCCGAATGATGTCGGCTGAGGAACGTACTGCTCAGTCAGCGCTCATCCTAAGTCAACTGGAGAAAATGACCGTCTTCCAAGAAGCGAAGACCGTACTACTATACTATCCCAAAAACAACGAGGTGGACGTACTACCCCTCTTCAAACGCTACAAACGCGACAAGGTCTTACTCCTACCTGTTACCCATCGCCGTGGTATGACCGCCAACCCCTACGAGGGCAACGACAAAATGCATCGCGGCAAAGTGGGCATCCCCGAACCAACTACCCCACCCTACGAAGGTGAGATAGACCTCATCATCGTACCTGCTGTGGCCTTCGACAAACAAGGCAACCGTCTGGGACGCGGAGGCGGCTACTATGACCGCTTCCTCAAAAAACAATCCCACGCGACTTTCATCGGCGTGGGATATGACTTCCAACTGGTGGACGAGGTGCCAGTGCGTCAGCACGACCAGAAAATGCACCGTATCATTCTGCCATCTCAGACCATTCAAGTGTAGTCTGCTGCGCACGGTCGTGCAGGATCTGCTGGTCCGTCTGAGGCGTTAGTTGTGCCTCCCCCTTGCGGTAATAATAAATCATACCATATGCCTGACACAGAGTGAGTTTGGCATATGGCAGTTCGTCCTTATAGAACTCCTCTACCTGATCCCAAATAGACAAGATAAGCGCATCCGCTTGCTCGCGCATACCTTCTATCTCCCCGTACACACGTGTGTGCGAGCGCTGGTGAAGCGCATGCTGGTTATAGTGCTCGCGGAAAATATCATAGTGCACCTTCACCTTATTGATAGCAGGGTTATAAATAGGGAAACCACCTTGCGCGATACGCGCATTCTCACCCTCTATGATATTTTGTCCCCAAGTGATAAGGTTCTCCTCCGTACTCAAGTCGGGCAAGGTATGCGATTTAGCAGACAGTTTGTAGAGTTCCTTCTGCCCTTTCTTCAGCTCGCCACGAATAGCAGCCAAGTTCAGCACCTGGATAAAGTGCGAGATATACATACGGGCATTGCGCACCTTATGGCGATACTGCTTATTGTCCGAGACCTTGCTATCAAAATTAGCATGGTACTGCGCCACTTGGTTCTCGAACTGCAAGAGGAAGCGTTGTGCCTCCGTGAGGGTCTTGTAGTTAATGGCCTGTTGGTTATACTCGACTTCGCCCGCATGGCGAACCGCTTGTTGCAGAGCATACAAACGTGCTTGGTCGGTCTTGGGTAATCTACGGTAAGGCATGAGTATAGTTTTTAGTTTGTAGTTTATAGTTTATAGTTGAAAGTGTAAAGGCAAGGCTTCGCTAATCTTTGCGATTGTGGAGTTTATGGGCCAATTGACGGAGTTGGTCAGTGGCGGTGTTCTGTGGCAGGGTATCCAATATCGCCAATGCACTCTGGGTATATTGTGCCACGACGGCTTCGCAGGCTCCGCGCACGCCGAGTTGCTCGAAGATAGCCTTGACAGCCGCAATCTTCTCGGTATTGTCCTCCATGACTTGGCTATACCACATTTCTAAGTCCTTCGCCTCATCGCCTAATCGCCCCATCGCCTCCAAATAGACAAAGGTCTTCTTGTTGCAGCTAATATCGCCGCCCACGGCTTTGCCAAAAGTCTCTGGGTCACCCCAGACATCGAGTATATCATCTTGTATCTGGAACGCCAATCCGACAGCAATACCAAACTGATACAACGCCTCTTGCGCTTGCGCATCGGCTCCCGCTATATACGCGCCCATCTGCAAGGCGGTTGCCAGTAGCACGGATGTTTTGAGGCGAATCATCTTGAGGTATTCATCTATAGCGACATGCTCTTGGCTCTCAAAGTCCACATCGTATTGCTGTCCCTCGCATATCTCGGTAGCCATCTTATTGAAGAGTCGGAGCACCTCAGGTAGTTTGTCTGCAGGCACACCAGAGAGCAGTTTGTACGCCTCAATGAGCATTTGGTCGCCCGAGAGGATAGCCGTGTTCTCATTCCACTTCACATGCACGGTAGGTCTGCCACGGCGTACATCAGCCTTGTCCATCACATCATCATGCAGGAGGGTGAAGTTATGAAAGACCTCCAACGCCAATGCGGCGGGAAGCACCTCCTCGTCCTTGCCGCCAAACATCTGACTGGCAATCATCGCCAACTGCGGACGCACACGCTTGCCGCCGGCAGCCAAAGTGTATTCAATGGGTTCGTACAAGCCGTATGGCTCACGCTTCCAATTCAGTTTTGCTATTTCGTTGTTAATGTTCATGTTGGTGTAAAGTGTAAAGGCACGGGGTTAGTGTTTAGAGTATAGAGAGTCTTCAATGATTTCGCTGAGTACTTCGCCTATATTGAGTCCTGCAGCACGCACCTGCTGAGGAATAAAAGAGGTAGCCGTCATGCCTGGGGTAGTATTCACCTCCAAGAGGTTAATCTCCAAGCCTTCGCCTTTCGCTTCTGTCAATATATAATCCACACGAATGATACCCTTACAGCCCAATATATCGTAAATCTTCAGCGTGAGGGCTTGCACCTTGTCACGCACATCATCTGGAATACGGGCAGGGGTGATCTCATCCACTTGACCGTTGTACTTGGCGTCGTAATCAAAAAACTCATTGCTGGTCACCACCTCCGTGATAGGGAACGCTACGGCTTTATCGCGGGTCTTATACGCGCCGCAAGTGATCTCAATGCCCTTCATAAACGCTTCGCATATCACCTCATCGCCTTCGGCGAAGGCCTTCTCTATAGCAGGTTGCACTTCCTCCATCGTCTTCACCTTGGTCACACCAAAAGACGAACCTCCCACATTGGTCTTAATGAAACAAGGCAAACCGACTTGGGTGAGGATATCGGCGATAGGGTATTGGGTATCGGATATGGGGTATTGGTAATCGGATTTGCGCAGCAGTAGGCTCTCCGCCACGCGCACACCAAAGCCCTTGAGGTAGTGGTTGCAGGTATATTTATTAAAGGTCATAGCCGCTGCCAACACGCCGCAGCAAGAGTACGGCAGACCTATCATATCGAGATAACCTTGCAGCACACCATTCTCGCCAGGAGTGCCATGGATAGTAATATACGCAAAATCAAAACAATGCTTCTCGCCATTATGGGTATAGGAGAAGTCGTTTTTGTCTATGGCAACCCACTCATCCGCGCCGACTTGGGCACGCCAGTCTTGTCCGCGAAGCAGAACAATGGTAGTAGCGTATTGTGTTTGGGAGGAGAGAAAAGACTCAATACCCGCTGCGCTACGCAACGAGACCTCGTATTCGGAGCTATCACCTCCTGCTATAATGGCTATTTTTCGTTTCATTTTTACCTATTTATCCAATTTGCCTGCAAAGGTACTAAATATTTTGCATATATGCAATTTTTTCTCGCGTTTTTTGCTTTGGCACGGGTTTTGCACCATACCAGATACCAGATACTGGGACCTAAAGTTGAATACCGGCTACCAGGCTCTGGAAACATAAACCTTTTAACCAATTAAAAATTATGAAACGATTGATTGTTTTGGCTTGCATATTAGCAGGCAGTTTCTTTGCCCAACGAGCTATGGCTTGCACAGGCATTACCCTTCACACAGTGAACAACGCCCCCGTGACCGCACGCACCATTGAGTGGGCAGCCACGCCCCTCCACACCATGTATGTGGTCGTTCCACGCGGACAAGTACAACAGTCACTTCTGCCAAATGGCAGTATGAACGGCCTGCAGTTCACTGCCCGCTACGGCTACGTGGGCATAGCCGTCGAGAACGACCTCTTTATTATGGAAGGTATCAACGAGGCAGGACTGGGTGCGGGACTATTCTATTTCCCACAATACGGCGAATACCAGCCCTATGATCCAGCACTACGGAGCCAATCCGTCAGCGACATGCAACTGGTGGCATGGATACTGAGCAGTTTCTCCTCCATCAACGAGCTAAAAGCCGGCATTAAAGACATTCGCGTGATAGGCACCGACCCCAGAGCCAGCACCGTACATTGGCGCGTAACCGAACCTACAGGCAGACAAGTCGTACTGGAGATCGTCAATCAGCAGATTCAGTTTCACGAGAACCCACTCGGCGTACTGACCAACTCGCCAGATTTCACGTGGCACCTAACGAATCTGAACAACTACGTCAACCTCTCCGCTGGTTCGGTCAATCACCGCCAGGTGGGCACACTCAACCTAAACGCCTTTGGCGGTGGTAGTGGACTACATGGACTGCCTGGAGATATGACACCGCCATCTCGATTCATACGTGCGGCCTTCTGGCAAAGCACCGCACCCCGATTGGGCGACGAGGACGCAACGGTGGTGCAAGCCTTTCACCTGCTAAATAACTTTGACATACCTGTAGGCATACAGTTTGCCGACCCACGCGAAGTGCCCAGTATGCCCAGCGCCACACAGGTCACCATTGCAAGCGACCTACAGAATCAACGACTATACTACCGCACCATGTACGACAGTTCGATTCGTTGCATTGACCTCAAAAGCATAGACTTCAAACGGGTGAAGTTTCAGTTCGCTGCACTCGACACGGACAAACGACAACCCATTGAGGAGATAAAAATACGGTAAAAATAGGCGAAAAGTACGTCGGTTTGGAAAAAAATGTGCTTTTTTCGTGAAAAAATTTGGTCAGTTCAAAAAAAAGCAGTAATTTTGCACGATTTTTCGCGTAAATTATTAACCAAGCCCACGAGATGGGGCATAAAATCACATAAAAAATGAAACGTACATTCCAACCAAGTCAACGTCGTCGCCGCAACAAACACGGCTTCCGCGCTCGTATGGCAACTGCAAATGGTCGTCGCGTATTGGCAGCTCGCCGCGCACACGGTCGTAAGAAATTGACTGTAGCTGACGAAGGTCGCCACAAACGCTAATCAGCGATTAGACAACCTTAGGGCTTTTTCCTAAGGCATCAGCATAGGGAAAAGAAATACTCTTTTCCCTTATTGCGTATAAATCTGTTTAGAGAACGGTATCCTGAGACCGACAGCCAGAAGCCCAAGCAACGGACGCAGGAGACCAAAAAACAACGAAATTATGGAATCAACTAGACAACAGAAAATCGAGCGCCTCATCCAGAAGGATCTGAGCGATATATTTTTGAGGTACGCGCGCGCGATACGCGGAACACTCATCTCCGTGAGCGAAGTGCGCATTTCACCCGACCTGAGCATAGCCCATGTCTATCTGAGCATTTTCCCTCAGGACAAAGTGGCAAGCGTGATTGCTCAAGTACAAGAGGACACCGCTAAGATTCGCGGCGAGATGGGACACCTGCAACGCCATCAGTTGCGTATCATACCCGAACTACATTTCCACCTTGATGAGACCATCGACAAGATGGCACGCATTGACGAACTGCTCAAGCAGTGAACACTGAACTAAAAATAGCATGGCGGTATCTGTTCGCTAAGAAGCAATACAACGCTATACACATCATCAGCGGCATCAGTGCCGCTGCTGTGGGCGTGGTGACCGCCGCCATGGTGTGCGTAATGAGCGTCATGAATGGTTTCGGCGTCATGGTGGAGCAGCTCTTCTCACAATTTGATCCCGATATTCGCATTGAAGCCATTAGCGGAAAGTCGTTTCACGACGAAGGCGAACACCTGGCTGCCCTGCGCCTACTGCCCGAAGTAGCAATGGTGAGCCAGAGCATTGAGGAGACCGCCCTACTGCAGTTTGAGGACAAACAAATGCCCGTCCGCCTCTACGGCGTGGACTCGGTCTTCGCCACTCTCACCCATATCGAGGAGATTATCACCGAGGGGCATTATGAGGTTTATGACGGCGCTTTTGACCGCGCCGTATTAGGACAAGGACTGGCATGGCAAATGGGCATTGGTGCGCGTTTCATCAGCCCACTCCAACTCTATGCTCCCAAGCGCCATGCCAAGGTGAATATGCTACGTCCCGACCAAGCATTCAATAATGAAGTGTGCTTCATCGCAGGCACTTTTGCCGTACAGCAAACGAAATACGACAACGAAGTTATGCTCGTGGACATCGACCTCACACGCCGCCTACTCAACTACGAGGCGAATGAAGTCAGCGCACTACTCCTCCAGTTAGCACCGAATACCTCCCCCAGACAAGCCGAGAGAGCGATACAGCAACTCCTCGGCGAGGGATACAAGGTACTCAATCGATACGAACAACAAGCCGACTTCTTCCGCATATTGCGGGTGGAGAAACTGCTGACGACTCTGCTGCTGGTGTTCATCCTGCTCATTGCCTCGTTCAATATTATCGGTTCGCTATCCATGCTCATTATTGATAAGCAGAAAGATATACAAACCTTGAGTCACCTCGGTGCTAACCAGCAGATGATACGGCGTATCTTCCTCATGGAGGGTTGGATGATCTCTACCTTAGGCGCAGTCATAGGACTATTCACGGGACTGGTGGTGTGCCTCGTGCAAGAACATTGGGGGATACTCAAACTGGGTAACGGTACCGAATATGTACTTTCTGCCTACCCCGTTGCGGTACAAGCAGGCGACATACTACTCGTAACCATAGTGGTTCTTGCATTGGGCTTCATAGCCGCATGGATACCAGCAAAGAGGGTGTAGTGTGTAAAGTGTAGAGTGTAAAGGCAAGGATATGAAGAAAGAATATATACTATTACTACTCTTAATATTGATGGCGGGATGTCGTTATCAGTCCAACAGACCCGATGTGGATAGCATCGTTCAATATGACAGCATCTATGTGATAGCCGATATGCAATGGCACAAACAATACTATCCGCTATTGGATAGACAGGTGTTCTCCATTGACCTGCTCAGCGAGGGGCTGGACTTTGACTCTGCCCACCATATCATGGGCACAGGGTTGAACCTATATTTCTCGGATATATTCATGTCCATGACCGACAGTGCATTGCGCGAGGGTACCTATCGCATGGACACCACCACAGCGGCACAAACATTCCTACCCTATCAATACTTTGAGGGCGGCAATATCACTGGCTGCTACATGCTGGACATAGAGGAGAGCAAGATACAGCGTATCATTGGCTTCACCGCTGGGGAGTTCACTCTCACCTCTTTGGGCGAGGACATACGCATGGACATCTCGCTCTACACCGAAGACTCCACCCGTTACCATGCTATCTATCAAGGACCTGCTCACTACCGATGATTGACCGCGAGTACCATACTTACCTGAGGCTGGAACGTGGACTGAGCGACAACTCCGTCACTGCATACGAACTGGACTTCAAGCGCCTCAAGACCTATATGGAAGCGCACCAGATAAATGTAGTACGCGCTACCTTTGATGACCTACAGGCGTTTGTCTTTGAGACCTTCAAGGAGATTAAGAGCGCCAAAACACAGGCACGATTACTATCCAGCATACACTCTTTCTACCGTTTTCTGCTCTACCATCGTTATATCGAGCAAGACCCCTCCGAGCTGCTGGAGATGCCCCGCGTGGAGAAACACCTGCCTGAGGTACTCAGTCTCGAGGAGATAGACGCTATGATTGCGCAGATTGACATGTCCAAACCCGAAGGACACCGCAACCGCGCTATCATTGAGATGCTCTATGGTAGCGGGCTGCGCGTGAGCGAGCTCACCGAACTCCGCCTGAGCCATATCTACCGCCAAGAGGGATATATGCGTATCCTCGGTAAGGGCAGCAAACAGCGATTGGTACCTATCTCCCCCGTGGCAGATGAGCAGTTCGGCTATTGGCTCCAAGACCGCAGCCAACTAAACATCAAGCCCGAGTATGCGGACATTGCATTTCTCAACCACTACGGCAGGCAACTCACCCGCGCTATGATTTTCACCATCGTCAAACGACTGGCTCAGGCAGCGGGCATTAGCAAGACCATCTCGCCACACACGCTCCGCCACTCCTTTGCCACACACCTCTTGCAGAATGGTGCTGACCTGCGTATCATACAGCAACTGCTCGGACACGAGTCCATCGTTACCACCGAGATTTACACCCATGTCAATATACAAGACCTGCGCGAAGCAGTCCTGAAATACCACCCTGAGAATCAATGAGACGACTATTGTGCATATTGTTAGGGCTATGGGCTATGGGTTATGGGCTATGGGCTATGGACAAAGGAGAAGCGTATAGAGAGACCATCGTCATTGGCGATGTGTATAATGCCTATACTGGTGAGCCCTTGGCGAATGTCCATATATACTTCCAGGGCACCGATATAGGTACAACCAGCAGCCCCGAGGGTATGTTCCTGCTGCGTGGGTCATTGGACAAAAAACGCACCATGGTCGTCTCTGCCGTGGGCTACCACACCGAGCGCGTACCTATCGAGGCAGGACAACAGGTGGGCGTACAGATTGCCCTTCTGGAGAAGATTGCCAACCTGGGCGAAGTCTTTGTCACCCCCGGTGCCAACCCAGCATTGGCGCTCATGGAGCGGGTGCGCAAGCAGCGTTCACAGCACAACTACCCCATCGACATACAGCAGGCCAATATGCAGACAGCCCTTTACGTCTCGGATATCCAATCCAAACACCTGCAACGCAACCTCTGGAAGAGCCTGCAAGCGGGTATGCTGCAAGCAGAAGACTCCACCTACCTCATTCCGCTCTATTGGCGCAAGCAAGAGGCCACAGAGGTAGAAGAAAGAGCTACACTGCTGACACTTACCGACTATCATATTCTGCTCAATCAACTACAATCCACCTGCAACTTCTACGACAACCATGTCAATATATTGTCGGCATCGCTACTCAGTCCGTTGGCCAGTTCAGGTAGTACCTACTACAATTATTACCTTGCCGATAGCGTACAAGCGGGCAACGAGAAGCACTATATCGTACATTTCCGCACTAAGAACGCCTTCTACGCCACCTTCAATGGAGAGATGGCCATTGACTCCGCCACCTGTGCCCTGCGTAGCATACAGGCATCCGTTCCCGCGCAAAACAGCATCAACTACCTACGACAGCTGAATATCAGACAGACCTTTGGCACAGACTGCCATCTACAGGCAGAGGACATGTCTATGCTCATGGACTTTGCTATCAAGGCAGACACCTCTCGTATCTTCCCTACTCTCTTCCTTACGCGTAACACCCAGTTGGATAATAGGCAATGGGCGATGGGCGATGGACGATTGGAGATGGGTAATAGGCAATTAGAGATTGATCAGGCCATGGATAGTATCAGCAATACGCCACTCTTTAGAACAGCGAAGTTCTTAGCATACGTAGCGCAGACGGGTTATATACCAACCCGTACAGCGGTAGAGGTGGGTAAAGTTGATGAGGTGATACGTATCAATAGTGTAGAAGGGTTGCGTCTTGCGTTTCCTATTCGCACCACCGAGCAATTGTGGAAAAATGTATCATTGGGCGGTTACCTCGCTTATGGCACCAAGGACAGGGCATGGAAAGGTATGGGAGAAATCAACATCCAGTTGCCTACTGAGCGCCAGCACACCATTCAGTTGCGCTATGGCGACCATTACATTTATTCGGATATGGATGATTTTCAAGAGAATATACGTGAGAACAGCGTTTTCAACCCACGTTTAAATCTTGTATCGGAGATTTTCCGTAGTCTGCATGTTAATACGCGCTACTACTACAACACCATGGTGCGTCGCCAAGAAGCCAGAATACATTTTGCCGATGATTGGAACAAATATTTAGAGACACAGGCATACGCCAAGATGGGGCGTATGGGATATGGCATTCCCACTATAAATTACACCACACAGCCTTCGTTCAGGTATAACACTATCGGCGCAACCGCTCGCATCAGTTTTGATGAGCGCAAGGTGGATTATTACTTCCATCGCCGCCACATTTACAACCATTTACCAGTTATTTATATCGGAGCGGAATTGGGTAGTTACCAGACTTTGGATATGCCTTCGTATCGTATGTATGGTAATCTGCAAGTCATGCTACGCCATGACGTGAATTTAGGCATGGGAGGACGGCTGAACTATCTCGTGCAGGCGGGTATGATTTTCGGCAAGGTACCATATCCGTTGCTGCATATTTTCGCGGCTAACCCATCATACACGATGGACCTCTATCGTTTTGCACTGATCAATACCTATCAATATGCGGCTGATCGCTATCTGTCGTTGCACGCCAACTGGGATGGCAGGGGTGTACTCTTCAATCTTATTCCAGGTGTGCGATATTTGCGCCTGCGCGAGTTGGTTACATTGAAAGTGGCGTATGGCCACATGCACAATGCGCACATGTCGGTATTGCCTATTCCTACCTTACCTACAGATGCTCCCTCCTCGTACAAGGTGCTATCTGCTCCCACCACACCTCATGTGGAGATGGGTGTAGGTGTGGGTAATATCCTGCGTATTGGAGAGGTGCACGCTGTCTTCCGCTTGACCGACATTCGCAATCCTTATGCCCCTTGGTGGGGCATGCGTTTCCGCCTCAGTCTCGGACTATAAGGAATAGGAGGGTTATAACTCGCTTAATTATCGGTGTTTCGATATGCCCGTGGAGTGACACCCACATGGCTCTTGAAGAATCGATTGAAGAACGCCACATTCTCAAAACCTAATTTGGCAGCAATCTCCTTGATAGGCACATTGCTCACCTTGAGTTGCGACTTAGCATCCATCAATATGGCATCAGCTATAATATCCCCCGCAGTATGCCCACTAACACTCTTAATGGTAGAGCACAGGTGAGGTACCGTGATATGCATCGCCTCTGCATAGTCTAAGACTTGATGCCACTCGTGATAATGACGCAGGACTAAATCACTATACTCATTAAAGATCTCAGTCCTACGGTCTTGGGAGTGTTGTTGTCCCTCCTCTGAAGAACATAGTTCGAAGAATGTCTGGTCTATAACATTGAATATATATGTCATGCGCTCCGAAGAGAGCATTGAGGGGGTCGTATTGATTGCCTTCTCCAATGTCTCGGAGAAGTGTGCTACCACATCCGCTTGCTCTGCGTTGAGGTTAACCATAGGTATATAGGACTGCAATGGCAATGATACACGACGCATACCAAACATGCTTTTCTCCACAAAAGACGACGAGAAGACGATATACGAGAGGCGTGCATCCTCGCTGAAATCATGCACCAAGAAGAAACTGCCTGGCTTGACATAAATAAGGTCTTTCTCCTTAAACTCATACTCAGTGATATTGAGCGTAGCACGCGCGTTACCCTTAATCATAAAGGCATACACAGCACACTGTATCTGACAGGGGAATCGTCCGTACTCGTTCAGCACCTTGCCGCTGGCCTCTCCAAAGAGGTAGTCAAAGGGGCAATCAATCAATGGTATTTTCTCCGCTTTCATAATAATAAGGTTTTAATTTTCGGTGCAAAGGTAGTATATTTTTTTGAATCAACCAAATTATTGTGCTTTTTTCGGCAAAAAAAGTGTACTTTTTTAATAATCTTTCATTTTTCACACTGTTGTACCATCCCACTTGGGAAGGGACATTTTGTTCTTAAAACACCAACATTGTCCCCATCGTTATGCAAGCTGTTACGGGTTCATAACGGGTTCTTGACGGGTTCATAGTGGCACATCGTTGGCACATCGTAAGCCTATCGGTGGCACTTCCGCAGTACTTATATAACCTATCCACCGCTTATCCACCGCTTATCCACCCGATAAACTTAATGCAGAAGAAGCTATACTTATCAAACAACCAATCCGCATAACCGATTTTTTCTTTCGATTATGCGGATTGCTAAAAGTTAGTAATAATAACTTTCGGTTCTTAGAAATTCAATGCCAAACCTATACCATTTTGACTTGCTTGAAGGTTCAGTGATATCGTAGTTGCTTTTGTACGACTTTGCTCATTGAACATATCTACAGTATCTGTGGAACTCCGTTTTTGACCAATAACGAGCAAAGGAGCTGAAGTAATTGCAGCAGCACTACCAACAGTCATACATATTATTCCAGTAATTAATGCAGGACCTCCATAACCGCCCACTCCTACTAAAGTTCCTCCAATTGGAGCTGCTAAAACTAATCCGCCACCTAACATCCACCATCCTGCTGTTATCATTTTTTTACCCTGCATATAGTTTGCATATACTTCGCGATTATTTTGCATTAGAAATTTTTGGAACATTTTATCATCCATTTGCTTCTCACCGTAAGAAAATTCTTTTACGCCTAATAGTTTTTGCTCTGATTTAGAATAATGAATTAACTCATAGGTTTGTTTTGCTACTTCTTCTACTATTTGATTAGCCTGACTTACCTTTTGCTCATTATTAACTTCTTCATGAAACAATCTTTTAGCCAAATTAATACATCCTTCTTGAATTTCATCTGTACTTGTTCCCATTATCAAATTGTCAGTCAAAATGGTGCGAGCTGTTTCTACATCCAATAATTTGGCAGTAATAAACATTGTTCTTACATCAATCACAACGGCTTCC
>JBGVEG010000156.1:0-1877 GCA_045119955.1 Paludibacteraceae bacterium | reverse complement strand
AATAGAGTTCAGTGACTTCGGGTACTGCTATTTCTACACCATGTTCGGTATAGGCACGAAGGGAAAGCAATAAGGTCACCACTGCCACTACGCCAACTGCTGCGGCAATCAAGAAATGAATGGCTACAATACCCAATTTGCTGGTGTTTGGATTATTTTTCTTGGTCATTTTCCGATTTTTTTTACAATTTTGCTGCAAAGATACGATTTTTTTTGCGTATTTGCAAAAAATATCTTATTTTTGCATAGTTTTTGATAGATATGTTAAAAACAAAAGTGAACTATTAACCCAAATTTAATTTTTTTAAGAGTTATGAAAAAGATTTTGCTTATCGCTGCTGTAGCTGTAATGGCTATGGGTTGCTGCAAGAAGGCTACATGCCAACAAGACAAGTGCTGTGACAAACCTGCTACTGAGTGCTGCGAGAAGAAGGCAGAGTGCCCAAAGGCAGATGCTTGCTGTGAGAAGAAAGCTGAGTGCCAAAAACCAGATTCTTGCTGCCAAAAAGCTGAGTGCCCTAAGGCAGACGCTTGCTGCGAAAAGAAAGCTGAATGCCCAAAGGCTGAGTAATAAACTGATACCAGTTATCAAAAAGAAAACCGCCTAACGATTGTTAGACGGTTTTTTTGTGTTATATGTGAATGATTATTTCACAACTTGTCCGAGAACGCTGTAAACTACGTTGTCGCGGATGATGAACATTTGACCATCGCGGATAACCTTAACAGCTTTCTTCTCTACATCGATGTTATCAACGCCAGTGATAGTTGGCTCGTAAACAGCTAACCAAGTGGCAACAACATCGTTCTCGCTATAAGTGCGGTCTGCGATTTCCTCACCATTAGCATCTTTCTCTACATAATCCCAACTTGGACCAGAGCAGTATTTGTACTTCATAGCTGTAGTAGCCTCAGCGATAGTGATGGTGTAGTGAGTCTCATCTACCTTGGTCATCTCTGTGTGGCTCCAAGCATTCATCTCACCTGCGATATAGCAAGCCTTGGTACCAGCAGGAACAGTTACATTGTATGTAACGCCAACTGTTGGCTCTACTGGGTCTTCACCTGGCTCCTCGCCAGAAGGATTGTAAACAACTTTCCATGCAGCAACAACATCGTTTTCTGCATAAGTACGATCTTGTACATCAGTTATGCCGTCTGCTTGCATCTCTACATAATCCCAACCTGGACCAGAGCAGTATTTGTACTTCATAGCTGTAGTAGCTTCAGCAACAGTAAGAGTGTAGTGTGTCTCATCTACCTTGGTCATCTCTGTGTGGCTCCAACCGTTCAACTCACCTGCGATATAGCAAGCCTTGGTACCAGCAGGAACAGTTACATTGTATGTAACGCCAACTGTTGGCTCTACTGGGTCTTCACCTGGCTCCTCGCCACAATCCACATTGGTGTAAGTAGCTTTTCCACTGCCAGCGATAATCTCGATGCAAGCGTCCTCTGTGAAAGTCATATCCACAGTTTGGTTAGTATCGCCATTCCAGCCATAACCGTTCTTGTAGATGATGTTGAGTTCAGAACAGGTTTCGGTAACAACATACCACTCACCTTCTTGAGTTGGAACAACCTCTGTGCCTGCTCCACCAGTAGGCCATACCCATGCTGTGATTTGGTCGGTCCACTCAGCAGGAACTTTAGCCTTAACGGTGATGTCTTTGGTCTCGCCTGGCTCTTCTGGAGTAGCGCTTGGCTCGTAAACTGCAGCCCATGCTTCTACTACGTCCTCAACAAAGTAAGTGCGGTCAGCAACTTCTTCGCCATTAGCCGTTTTCTCTACATAAGCCCAACCTGGACCAGAGCAGTATTTGTACTTCATGGCATCGGTAGCGTCAGCCAACTCCAGTGTGTAGTGGGTGTCATCT
>JBGVEG010000155.1:0-1622 GCA_045119955.1 Paludibacteraceae bacterium | reverse complement strand
AAAATAGCCCTCGTTCAAGTTGAACGAGGGCGCAGTCTGTCGAAAAACGCCCATCACGCGAGAGCGATGGTGGTCGTTTTGGTGTATTTGAAGCAAAAAACGATAGAAATGAAAAGAAGTCGGAGGGATGGTTATCTCTCCACTTTCTTTTAGCGAATTTTTTGAGATTCATGGCAACAAATTTAAGCCTTACCCAATTGGAGACTTGGGCGAGGCCGCGGTAAGGTGTATAACGCATCGCGTGTTTTTCTTTTGCATCCGCAAAGACACGTTCAATGGTTTCTTTACGTTGCTTGTAAAGGTCCGCATACTTAGGAGTATACCGTACGTCATCGGCAAGCTCCTCGTAATCCTTCCAGATATGCCTTTGTACGACCTTCACGCAATCCTTGGAATGCGTGCAAAGATGTCTTGTCGGGCAGTTCTTGCATATCTCCGGATTGCTCTTGTATTCTCTGTATCCGTCTCGGTTGGTCGTACTGTATGCAAGAGTATGAAACTCGGGGCAAATGATGCAATCATAGTGCTCGTCGTAAACATATTTCCACCATTCGTGTCCGCCATCCATGGTCATGGGTCTTTTGTATGCTGTGCTGAGAACTCTGTTGTCGTCAAATACTTTCTTGCAAATATGGGGTGTTTTGTATGCGCTGTCTGCTACAATGGTCTCTACTTCGGGGAATTTCTCGGTTACTTTGTCATATACGTCGTCAAATGCTACGCTATCGTGCACGTTGCCGGGGGTTACTACTGTTTCAAGGATATATCCGTGCTTGTCGCAAGCGGTATGTGCTTCGTAGGCAAACTGTCTTTTGTGATCACCCTTGACGAAAAGCCCACTGTCGGGATCGGTCACACTTTTGGTGACCGTCTTCATCTTCTTGCGGCGTTCCAGTTTCTTTTTCGAGGTGTTCTTGTTTGGCTTCGAAGGCTTGGGCGGCTCGTTGTTATTATCCTCATCCTCGAAAGGCTTTTTGCCGTGCTCCTCTCTGTCTGCATTAACCTCGTCCATGAGTTCCTTTGCATATCTCTTGGATGCTACGGGAACTTCTTCTTGAATCTTCTTTTTGTTGTTTGCGTTTGCCTTGATGTGAGTACCGTCGATGAAGACCGCTGTGGGCGACAGATACCCTGCCTGTGCGATCTCGTTCAAAATCCATGCAAATATCTGATCGACGGTTTCGCTTGTGAATCTGTGCTTAAAGTTGTAGCTGAGTGTAGAGAAATGTGGCGTTTCGTCTTGCAATCCATACCCTAAAAACCATCGGTATGCCATATTCACCTCTACCTCTGCTGCTGTTCTTCGGAGCGAAGGCAGTCCGTACAGGTGCTGGATCAATACCATTTTGACCAACACTACGGGATCTATACTCGGTCTACCATTGTCTTCGCTATACAGATCTTCTACCATTGCATAGATCTTGTCAAAATCTACTGCTGCATCGATCTTCCTCAGCAGATGATCCTTCGGTACAAGGTCTTCCAACCAGACCATTGCCATTACATCTCGTCCGTTTTGTCCTTTTCTCAGCATACTCTCACCGCCTGTCTTTTTCTGCTTCTATTATACCATATCTCACGCAAAAAAGCCACCATAAATGGTGACTTTTTCGACAGACTGA
>JBGVEG010000154.1:0-60626 GCA_045119955.1 Paludibacteraceae bacterium | reverse complement strand
ATATGTATGGCGTGGCAATACTTACTCTGCAACAGGTCGCTATACAGATGTAGAGCAATATACCCATGTTGCCTGCGATAGTGCTATCCATGTGTTGGATCTAACCGTGCTGACAACAGGCGCTCTCGATGAGCAATCAGTAACTATCTGCGAGACCGAAGCACCTTATATATGGTATGGTGAATCTTACAGCACAACAGGCAAATATACTTACACTGAACAATATGTAGGTACAGACATCGATAGTATCCAACATATCCTCAACCTGACAGTTAATCCAACTGTTTATGTAGAGGAATATATCACAGCTTGCAACAACTACACTTGGAATGGTCAAACTTACACCGAGAGCGGCGAATACGTTTACACTACCACTGCTACCAATGGCTGTGATAGCATCGTAACCCTCCACCTGACCATCAACAACATCCAATATGCGGAAGAGTCTGTAGTGGCTTGTGATAGTTACACATGGAACGGTGAGACCTACACCGAGAGCGGCGAGTACGTTTACACCACCACTGCTACCAACGGTTGTGATAGCATCGTAACCCTCCACCTCACAATTAACAAGTCAGAGTATGTAGAAGAAACTGTTACCGCTTGCGACTCTTACGAGTGGAATGGTGTTGTATATACCAAGAGTGATGATTACACCTACATCACTACTACCGACCAAGGTTGTGAGCGTGTAGAAGTATTGCACTTAATTATCCTACCAGAGGCTACCACAGAAAGCGAGGAACTTGCACTTTGTCCTTCAGAACTACCATACGAATGGTACGGACAATGGCTCACCGAAGCAGGTTCATATGCTATTGCCGAGCAATATGCAGGTATGGAGTGTGATAGTATTATTCACGAACTGACAGTGAATGTTTACTCACAAACTCTGCCAGCAGTTGTGACACTGCCTATCGTTCGCACGGGTGAAGCCATTAATGTGACAATCCCAACCGCGGAGATTCAAGCGCATATCGCAGCTGATACATGGTATGCACCAAATGCCGAAGTAGCATGGTATATCATGGAGAACAGCGATTGGGCTGCTTTGACCGCAGAGCCAGTGAAGGCAGGTACAAAACAAGTGGTACTGAAGTATGCAATTGAAACAGATTGTGGCAATGTTGAATCCGACAATATGGTTATAGATATTATTCCAACGAGTGTGGAGAACAGCAATAGCCAATCACCAATCTTCAATTGCCAAAAGGTTCTCTATGAAGACCACATTTACATCCTCCGCGAAGGCAGGGTGTACACCATCATGGGCGCAGAGGTCAAATAACCCACAGCAATACATAAGAACCTTTGTATAAACATCAAGAGCGGCACGCTTATCGTGTCGCTCTTTTTTTCCTATCCCTTCATGTTGTTTTGCTTTTGCCAGTGGTGTCTGGCATAAGTCCTTACCATATATGTCCATTACCTCGAATACTATTCGGGTGTGTCCTTGCATTGTCTTTATTGTCTTCTCTGTTGTCGAATTTGTCTTACATAAGTCTGTTTAATCATTGTTCAACATTGAGCGATAAGCTTACGATGTGCCTGTGAAGGTATATTATAAACCCGTCAAGAACCCGTTATGAACCCGTAACTGGTAGCATTTTAGCAGGGGAGTCTAAGCCCGCCCAAGGATGCCAGTTACGGGAAAATCGCATTTGAAAATAAACTTTCACGGAAATTACTTGCATATTTGCATTTTTTGTTGTACCTTTGCGGCATAAATTGTGTAACTATGCGTTTTTGTGAGATTGTAGGACAAGAAGAGGTCAAAAAAAGGCTATGTCAATCCGTACAGGAAGGACGCATAGCACATGCCCAATTGTTCAGCGGCATCAGCGGCGTAGGCAAATTAGCAATGGCCATTGCATACGCCCAGTACTTAGCATGCCCACATCGCACACAAAATGACTCATGCGGACAATGCCCAAGCTGCCTACAATACCAGAAACTGCAACACCCCGACCTGCACTTCGTTTTCCCTATCGTCAAAACGGATAACGGAGATGTCTGCGATGCGTACATAGACAAATTCCGTGCTCAAGTGATGGAGAGCCACTACTTTGACCTGGAGGACTGGTATCGTACACTCGGCGTAGAAACAAAACAAGGTCTTATCTACGAGAAAGAAAGCAGCGAGATCCTGCGCAAGCTATCACTCAAGAGTTTCAGCAACGGATACAAAGTGATGATTATTTGGCAACCCGAGAAAATGCACCCCGTCTGCGCCAACAAACTACTCAAACTGCTGGAAGAACCACCCGCCCAGACGCTATTCCTCTTGGTCAGCGAGAATCCTGAACAACTGCTAAGCACCATCATATCGCGCGTGCAAGAAGTGAGAGTGCCTCGTTTGAGCGAAGATACCATTGCTGCGGGATTACAGCGTGAGTACACTTGGCTCAGCAGCGAAGAGGCGCAGAGCATAGCGCATATGGCCAATGGTAGCTATCTGGCTGCCCTAAAAAACATGAATGAAAGCGCGGATAACAAAATATACTTCGATGACTTTGTAGCACTCATGCGTAACGCTTGGCTCGTTGGACAAAAGAAAGACTATAGCGCACTGCTCAACCTACGTCAATGGAGTACTGACATGGCGGATAGCAAGGTAGGCCGCGAGAAACAGAAAGCATTCCTGCAATACGCACAACGACAAGTACGAGAGAACTATATCTACAATTTCGCGCACCCCGAGATGAATTACCAGACAACCAGCGAACGACAATTCTCAACCCGCTTCGCCCCTTTCATCCACGAGGGAAATGTAGAGAAAATGATGAACGAACTCGGCAAAGCCGAGCAACAAATACACCAGAACGGCAATGCGAAGATCATTTTCTTCGACCTCTGTCTGCAGATGATAGTGTTGGTGAAGTAGGGGGCGCGTTTGGCTATTGGATATTGGCTATTGGGTATTGGATATTGGATAAAGGAAAGATAAATATATGAAAGAAGATTTTACAACAGATACAGGTGCATGTCATATCAGCAAGCGCGCCGTTAATCACAACCCCAAGCATATGTTGCCTGTGGTGGATTGGCTGAGCGATATACCTCACACAGGCGATGAGACCGACCTCGTGGAAGTGCAGTTTAAGAACACCCGCAAAGGATATTACCACAACAGCAACCACCTCCCGCTGGAGAAAGGTATGGTAGTTATGGTAGAGGCCAACCCCGGATGCGACATGGGCGAAGTGACACTGGTAGGACGATTGGTTCCCCTGCAAATAAAGAAGAACCATATCAACACCGAGCGATATGAGATTCGCAATATCCTGCGTCTCGCTACCGAGGAAGATAAACAACGCGCCAAAGACGCACAAGCCAAAGAGCAAGCCACCATGATTGAAGCTCGTAAACTGGCTAAATCACTCGGTCTTGAGATGAAGATTGGCGATGTGGAGTATCAAGGCGATGGCACGAAAGCCATCTTCTACTACATAGCCGAGGGACGCGTGGACTTCCGCCAACTCATCAAGGTGTATGCCGAGTCCTTCCGCGTGCGCATTGAGATGAAGCAGATTGGCGCGCGTCAAGAGGCAGGTCGCATCGGAGGTACTGGCCCCTGCGGCAGAGAACTGTGCTGCTCCACATGGATGACACAGTTCACATCCGTAGGTACCAACGCTGCCCGCATACAGAACTTGTCACTCAATCCGCAGAAACTGGCAGGACAGTGTGCTAAACTCAAATGCTGTCTCAACTACGAAGTGCCCACATATGAGGAGGCGAGCAAGAAACTGCCATCGCGCCACCAACACTTGGAGACACAAGAAGCGACCTACTACTTCTTCTCATCCGATCCACTGAAAGGCGAGGTTACGTACTCTACCGATGCCCATCGTCCTGTGAACCTGCAAACCATCACCGCAAGACAGGCCAAGGATATCATCGAGATGAACCGCCGAGGAGAGAAACCCTATAACTTAGGAGGCAAACAATCCTCTATCGAGGCCATCGAGGTGGACTACCAAAATGTGGTTGGACAGGATGACTTGACCCGTTTCGACAAAAAGAAGAACAATCGCAACAACAAGAATCATAACAACAATAACAACCGCCGCCGCGACAATCGTCCTCACGGTAACAACGCACAAGCACCCCGCAAGTCCGAATGAGAAACATCTGGTTCATACTGCTGACGATAACCCTGCTCTGTAGCGCATGTCACGAGCGAGTGGTATATACTACCTTTCATTCGCTACCCCTGGAGGGCTGGCACCAAGACTCGGCGCTGACCTATACCGCGGAGATTACCGACTCCATCGCGCAATACGACATGCTCATCGTGGTACGCCATAATGAGGAATATCCCTATCAAAACTTGTGGCTCTTCGTGGATGAGTATGTGGGCAATACACTGATGTATCAAGACACCATAGAAGCCCTATTGGCTGATGACTATGGTCGCTGGTTGGGAGCAGGTATCAGTCGATACGAGTTGCCCTTGCTCTACGATGAGCAACGCCGTTTTGAGCCAACAGGCGAGCACAGCTTCGTCATCCGACAAGGTATGCGCAGCGAGTGGCTGAAAGGCATTCAGGATATAGGAGTGGTGATTAGGGAGTAGGAGTTTAGAGGCGAAAGGCGAAAGTTTAGAGGCGAAAGGCGAGAGGTTAGAGGTTAAAGGCGAGAGGTTAGAGGTTAAAGGCGAGAGGTTAGAGGTTAAAGGCAAGTAATATATGGGAAAGAATAAACTAAAGAAATTTGCAGAGATGGAGACCTTCCACAATGTGTTTCAATGCGGAGCACGCGAGTGTGTGGAGGAGAGTCCCGTCGTAGCTATGCGCGGCAAATGGCATACGGAGTACTTCAAGAACGACAACCCTATCGTATTGGAATTAGGGTGCGGTCGTGGCGAATACACCGTTGGACTGGCTATGCGCAACCCCAACAAAAACTATATCGGTATCGACATCAAGGGTGCACGCATGTGGGCCGGCGCCAAACAAGCCGAAATGGCAGGCATCAAGAATGTGGCATTCCTGCGCACAAACATAGAGATGATCAGCCACTTCTTTGCCCCCGATGAGGTGGCAGAGATATGGATTACCTTCCCCGACCCACAGATGAAGAAAGCCACCAAGCGACTGACCTCCACCTACTTCATGGCACGCTATCGCCAGCTGCTTCGTCCCGATGGTCTCATCCACCTCAAGACCGATAGTCCCTTCCTCTATACCTATACACAGGCGATGGTGAAGGAGAACCTGTATCCGATATTGGTGGACACCTGTGACCTTTATGGCGATGAGGCGATGAGGCAATTAGGTGAGGAGGCCAGCGAAGCACGCGCCTTGCAGACGCACTACGAGCACCAGTGGCTCGACCGCGGACTGACCATCAAGTATATCGTATGGCAACTGCCCGCCGAACCACAACTCATCGAACCAGAAATAGAAATCGAAAAAGACAGCTATCGTTCGTATGGTAGAAACTATACCTCCAGCCTTTAAACTATAAACTTTACACTTTAAACGAAAAAATAATGTATCCTCAACAGATCATAGATGCACTACAACACGTTCGCTACCCAGGCACAGGTAAGAACCTCATAGAGAGCGGTATGCTCGAAGATGATATACGTATCTCGGGCTTGGAAGTATCGTTCTCCTTGATATTCGAGAAAGACAACGACCCTTTCCGCAAGTCCGTAGTCAAAGCAGCTGAAACGGCTATCCATACCTACGTGGATGAGAATGCTGCCGTGCATATCCACACCAAGTTCATTAAGCAAAACATGGCCCCCAAAACCGACTCAGTGGAGAACCTGCGCGCTGCGCAAGTGATAGCTATCCATTCGGGTAAGGGTGGCGTAGGCAAATCCACTATCTCTGCTAACCTGGCTATCGCCTTGGCAAAAATGGGCTATAAGGTCGGTCTGCTGGATGCCGATATACATGGTCCATCCATACCTAAGATGTTTCACACCGAGGGTTGTCGCCCTGTCTCCACACCCGTGAACGGTCGCAACCTCATAGAGCCCATTGAGCAATACGGCGTGAAGATGCTGTCCATCGGCTTCTTTGTCGATCCACAACAAGCAGTGGTATGGCGTGGCGGTATGGCGAGCAACGCCATTAAGCAACTGATTCAGGATGCCAACTGGGGCGAGCTGGACTACTTCCTCATCGACCTGCCTCCTGGCACCAGCGATATTCACCTGACCTTGGTACAGCACTTGCACCTGACAGGAGCCATCGTAGTGACTACACCTCAACCTGTGGCACTGGTGGACGCACGCAAGGGCGTGGATATGTTCCTCAACGAGAAAATCAATGTGCCCGTATTGGGTCTGATAGAGAATATGGCATGGTTCACGCCAGCCGAGTTGCCTAATAACCGATACTATATCTTCGGCAAAGATGGCGGCAAGCAATTGGCAGAGGAGTTGAATATCCCACTCTTGGGACAAGTGCCACTGGTACAATCGATACGCGAAGGAGGCGACGAGGGTACACCTATCGCCTTGCAAGCTGGACACCCCGCAGCACAAATGTTTGAAACGATATGTCAGCACCTAAGATAACCGAACTCGGCACAGCCTCTATCCGTAGCTTGCTGCTCAAGTACGCTACCCCAGGCATTATAGCCATGACCGCCATGTCGCTCTACAACATGGTGGACTCCATCTTCATCGGTCACGGTGTGGGTGCGTTGGCGTTGTCGGGACTGACGGTAGCCAAACCGTTTATGGACATCTGCGCTGCCTTTGGCACATTGGTGGGTGTGGGTGCCAGTTCGCTGGTGGCTATCAAACTCGGCGAAAAAGACTACCGCTCAGCCAACGATGTGCTGGCGAACGTGGTGATACTGAATGTGCTCTTGGGTGCATTGGTGATGGTGGTGGGACTCTTCTGGTTGGACCCTATCCTGTATGCCTTTGGTGCGAGCGATGCCACGATTGCTTACGCGCGCGATTATATGGAAATAATACTCTTGGGCAATATACTGACGCATATCTACTATGGTCTGAATAGTATGTTGCGCTCCATTGGTCATCCGCGTATATCGATGTATGCGACCATCTTGGCGGTGGCATTGAATGTGGTGTTAGACCCTATCTTTATCTTCGTGCTGGATATGGGTGTGCGTGGTGCGGCATTGGCGACGATGATCTCGCAGCTGGTGTCTGTGGTGATAGAACTCATCATCTTCCTCAACCCCAAGGAGGTTATCTATTTTCACCGCGGTATATGGCGCCTGAAGCGTGATATTACCATGCGTGCGTTGGGTATAGGTACTGCACCTTTCCTCATGCACTTGGCAGCTTGCTTTGTGGTGATTGTGCTCAACAACCAGCTCAAACGTTATGGCGGTGACATGTCTATTGCTACCTTCGGTATGACCAACCGTTTTATCTTCTTCTTTGTGATGATTGTCATGGGTATTCAGCAGGGTATGCAACCTATTGTGGGATATAACTACGGCGCGAATTTGTATGCGCGTATGTTGAGAGCGTTCAAGTTGTCGGTGTATTGTGCGACTTGCGTGATGGGTGTGTTGTGGTTGTTTGGCGTGATTTGGCCCGAAGGTTTTATTCGCCTCTTCACGCACGATGAAGCACTGATAGCACAGTCTATTGCACCTGCTCGTATCATGCTATGCGTGATGTTTGCTATCGGTTTTCCTATGATTACGGGTAACTTCTACACTTCTATTGGCAAGGCGCCAAAAGCCATCTTCCTGAGTCTAACTCGTCAGGTATTGTTCCTCATACCGCTGATATTGTGCTTGCCTATAGTGTTCCAGCGTTTCGGTTTTGATGCTATTTGGGGCGTATGGTGGGCATGGCCAATCAGCGACAGTCTGTCGGTGATCACTGCGGCTATCGTCATTAACCGCGACATGCGCCAGTTCAGAGCTGTCCTGCCTCCACAAGGTTAATCACGCGCTCCACGATGCGGTCTTTGTCCGCAGCATCATAGCCTTCTTTTAGGTCATTCTTGAATAGTTTGGCAACGAACTGCCAGAAGTTAGCACTTGCTTTACCGCGATAGTGCTTGATGATCTCGTAACTGGTGCGGTCGCTCTCGCGGTCCATGAGTTTCATGAGCATTTGCCCCTGCGAGGCAGTCATGCGGCGGAAATTGTTTTCGTATTTTTGGAATAGGTATTTCTCGTACTGTCGCCACCATTTGCGACGGGCTTTGTCATCGGGTAACATGGCCAGTTGTTGGTCGGCGACTTGCATCTCCTTAGCAATTTCTTTAGCAAGGGGCAGGGTTCGTTTGACATCGCGAACGGTTTTCCAGTAGAAGCGCTCTTGCTGCTTGTTCTTGAAGACCATTTGCGGATAAACCCACACATCCTGCAGGTGCGCGAGATAAAAAGTATCGTTGTGGCTCACCTGCAAGCGCACCGAATCCACCGTTGGTCGAGCATGCGAAAGCACAGACAAAGAGCTCGCTAATAGTAGTATGAGAATGCTTCTTTTCATGTATTCCGCTGCAAAGGTACAAAAAATTTGTGTAATTCGCAAATTTTTCGTACCTTTGCAGCATGAAACAGTTTTATATCGAGACATACGGCTGCCAGATGAATGTGGCAGATAGTGAGGTAGTAGCGGCGATTGTGCAAATGACCGATGCGCAACTCACTGACAATATAGCCGATGCGGACATCATTATTCTCAACACTTGCTCTATCCGCGAGAACGCAGAGCAGAAGGTGCAACACCGCTTACAGGAACTGCGCGGAGGACGCAATAGGAAGAAAGACCAGAAACTCATTGGTGTTATCGGTTGCATGGCAGAGCGCATGGGCGAGGAACTGGTGCGTGACTACGGAGTGGACTTTGTAGCAGGTCCAGATGCCTATATGGATATACCTAACCTGCTGGCGCAATGCCAACAGGGATTGCCTGCGGTGAATATCCAGCTGAGCACTACCGAGACCTATCGCGAAGTCATGCCCGCACGTATCGGCAAACAGATCTCTGGCTTCGTGAGTATTATGCGCGGCTGCAACAATTTCTGCTCCTACTGCGTGGTGCCTTACACCCGCGGTCGCGAGCGTAGTCGCGATGTGGAGAGTATCAAGAATGAGGTACTCGACCTACAAGCCAAGGGCTACAAAGAGGTGACACTACTGGGACAAAACGTCAATTCGTACCGATACGAACAGACCAATGAGCAAGGCGAGAGCGAAATCATTGATTTCTCCACCCTGCTCCGCATTATAGCTGAGTTGGTGCCCAATATGCGTATTCGCTTCACGACCTCGCACCCAAAAGATATGTCCGACAAGACGCTGGAGGTGATAGCCCAATACGACAATCTGTGCAAGTTCATTCACCTGCCCGTACAGAGTGGTTCGAACCGTATCCTGAAACTCATGAACCGCAAATATACCCGCGAGTGGTATATGGAGCGTATAGCCGCTATCCGTCGCATACTGCCTGAGGCGGCTATCAGCACGGATGTGTTCTGCGGCTTCCACAGCGAGACGGAGGAGGAGCACCGTGAGACCCTCTCCCTCATGCGCGAGGTGGGCTTTGACTCTGCTTTTATGTTTAAGTATAGCGAGCGCCCAGGCACGCACGCGCAGAAGCACTTGCCCGACAATATCAGCGAGGAGGAGAAAGTGCGCCGACTGAATGAGATCATCTCGCTACAGACCCAACTCTCGCTGGAGTCTAACCTGCGCGAGGTAGGTAAGGTCGTAGAGGTATTGGTTGAGGGATTTTCCAAGCGCAGCCACGATGATATGTACGGACGCACCAGTCAGTACAAAACAGTGGTCTTCCCACGCGAAGGCAGAAGCATAGGAGAGTTGGTAAAGGTGGAGATTTTGGAGGCATCAGCCGCTACTTTGAAAGGAAAAATCGTAAAATAATACAATTATTACGAAAAAAATGCTTTTTTTTAACAAAAAATTTGCACGATTAAAAAAAAAGCAGTACTTTTGCACTCGAAAACAATAAATTTTCATAGTTAAGGTTTAGGTTTAATGGCAACGAGAGGCTGGGAAGTTTCTCGTTGTTTCTTAAAACTACGCCAAAAATAGTATAATTATGAACGAGATTAGCAACCCCACCCACGAGCAAGAGGTGGACTTGACCAACGTAGAAGAGGCTCGCAAGGCATTTATTGCGAGCGAAATTTTTAATCGTAAATACTAAACAAGTAATATGGCAACAAACTATGTGACCGCTAATGGTCTTCAAAAACTGAAAGAAGAACTTCAACATTTGGAAAGCGTGGAGCGCCCACGCGTGATTGCGGCTATTGCAGAGGCACGCGAGAAAGGCGATCTGAGCGAGAACGCAGAATACGATGCAGCGAAAGAGGAGCAAGGCGTCTTGGAGAGCCGTATCGCTATGCTCAAAGCCAAAATCATGGATGCTCGTATCATTGACGAGACAGACATCAACACCGATGAGGTGCAAATATTGACCAAGGTACGCGTACAAAACCTGAAAACAGGACAAGAGAAAGTGTATCAACTGGTCACCGAAGGTGAAGCCAATATCCTGGAGGGCAAGATTGCTACCACTACCCCTATCGCAAAGGGCTTGCTTGGCAAAAAGGTAGGTGACACTGCTGAGGTAGTAGTACCAGCAGGTAAACTGGAGTTTAAGATTCTGGAAATCAGTATCTAAATTTGTAAATAGTAAATTGTCAAATAGTACATCCCTATGACTATCTTCACCCGTATCATCAATGGCGATATTCCCAGTTACAAGGTAGCTGAGAACGAGCACTTCTACGCATTTCTGGACATTAATCCACTCCAAAAGGGACACACTCTGATTGTACCTAAGCTATCAGAGCCAGAAGCTGATTATATCTTCGACCTCGAGGACGAGTTGCTCAGCGAGATGTTGGTATTCTCCAAGCAAGTGGCTCGCGGTATAAAGGGCGCTATTGACTGCAAACGTGTAGGCGTGGCTGTAATAGGACTGGAGGTACCTCACGTGCATATGCACCTTATCCCTATTAGCAAGGAGGGCGATATGTCCTTTGCTAACCCTAAGATGAGTCTGCCAGCCGAGGAGATGGTGGAGATAGCCCAATCGATAGCCAAAGCAATGGAGGCATAAACAAAGACATACTATACCCACAAAAAAATGACTGCCGCAGCAGTCATTTTTGTTTGTTTGCTAACGAAGTAGCTTATTGCTTAGGCAACCATGTTTGGCTTCTGCCCAGCAGACCAGCTTTGTCGAGCGAGCCGCGCAATATGAGTTTGCCGTCCTTGAGATACACCTTAGCATAGTAGAACTTACCATTATCAGGATCAAGCACCTTACCACCGCGTAGTTCGCCTTTCTCCAATTGCATGTCACGGATGATAGTCAAACCTACGATTGGCTTATTATGGTCCTCACCCTCGCATGCCTCGCATACGGCAGTAGCACCATCTTCGCCAAAGAGCTCGATGATCGTGCCATAATACTTACCGTTCTCTGCTTGATAAATACGCACCACAGATTTCTGCTCGCCACTGGCATCATCTACCGTAATCCACTCGCCCAAAATAGGAGTTTGAGCCATCATTTGCGTAGCGAATAATACCATCGCTACCAATAACATTTTTGTCTTTTTCATATCTCATATACAATTAAAAATGAAACATACAAGTGTATATCGGCTGCAAAAGTACAAAAAAAAGATGGAATATACCAAATCCAGAGCAAATAATTTTGATATTTGCATAAAAAATAGTAATTTTGCACGCAAGATTTGAAATTTCAAAACATGAAACTCGTATTTGCCTCCAATAATGCCCACAAGTTGGCAGAAGTGCGCCATATCCTCTCACAGGTAGAGGTAGTTAGTCTTCGTGACGTAGGTTTTCTGCAAGAGATCGATGAGACTGGTCAAACGCTGGAAGAGAACTCCCGCCTCAAAGCCATGACCGTTTGGCAATGGCTCACTCTCCATGATAAGGCTGCGGAGTACCATGGTGTATTTGCGGACGACACGGGCTTGGAGATAGAGGCCCTCAATGGAGCACCGGGTGTGTATTCGGCACGCTGGGCAGGCGAACCATCCAACGATGCCAACAACCGCGCCAAGGCGCTACGATTATTATCTGATAGCAACAACCGCGCGGCGCAGTTCCGCACGGTAATCACACTTATCAGCCATGAGCAAGACCTGCAAGTGGAGGGCGTAGTGAAAGGGCAGATAGCCACGGAGGAGAGTGGTGATCAGGGATTTGGCTACGACTCGCTCTTTATTCCTGAGGGACACGACTGCACCTTTGCCATGTTGTCTGCTGAAGAGAAAAATGCAATCAGCCATCGCGCACGCGCACTGCACGCGCTACGCGCGATTATAAAATAATGTATAGCTATGAAAAAAGCATCCATTCTTTCATTCTTGATATTAGTCGCTTCTTGCGTACTTGCTAATACACATATTGATACATCCGAGGATAATTGGATATACGGCAATATGCACCAGTGGAATATACATTCCGCCTTTGCGGATATAAATGCTATAGCAGTGACCCGAGACAAGGTGTTTGCCTTATCCAACCATTCGTTGTTTGCGGTGGACAAACAGTCTGAGGAAATTGTATACTACAACCGCCTAACTGGTTTAAACGGCGCTATTATCTCCACCATTGGATACAATCCTACACTCAACCTACTTCTTGTTTGCTACGAGAATGGTCACTTAGATATTATTAACAGCCAAGATGAGGTGTACAATATTCCTGATTTATACCTCAAGCAGACTACCTATTCGAAAATTGTCAATAGTATATATATGCACGAGCATACCGCTTACCTTGCCATGGATTTTGGTATTATTGAGTTGGATATGAAGAGACGCGAAATCAAAGATACCTATATCATTGGTCAAGACGCTAAAGAGGTGAATGTCAAGCATATTACCATTATGGGGAATCGTATTTATGCTGTTTCTCCTCAACTTCTATACTCTGCCTTACTATCTGATCCTCTCTCAGATTATGCGTATTGGCAAACACAAGCCCTACCAACGGGCAAAGAGGTATCTGCCTTTTGTGCCTACGATGAGTTGTTATATATGGTCCGCGATAGCGTACTATGCTCGTATCGCGATTCTAAGTGGCAAAAACACACTACTTCCTACAAAGTCAATGGTTTGTGTCCAACAGACCAACATCTCTTTATCTTGCCTAAGAACCAAGCGGGTGTAGCTATAGCCGAAACAGATTTAAGTCTGCAAATGACCGATATGGGCATGATTACGGATATTGTGCAAGATGGTTCCTCCTACTGGTGGGCATCTGTCTCCGATGAATTGGTACGTGGAGCCGATCGACAGGCCTTCCGCCCCGATGGACCTATCAACAATATCGCCTATCGTATGCGTACGTTTGGTGACCGATTGTATGTCGTACCCGGAGGTAGATGGGCTACGCAAAATCTAACGCCTGGAGAGATTATGTTCTATGAGAATGGCACCTGGGTTAACATATCTAATGATGTTATTAATCAAGCTTGCGGATTTAAGGTATATGACCTAATGAATGTGGCGCAAGACCCTAATGATGAGGATCATTACTTTGTTACAAGTTATTGTGTAGGATTATTGGAGATGTATTACGATGAGGTAATCAATTTATATACCCCTGACAATAGCACACTTATTTCTGCTGTACCCAATAATCCTAAAGAATACACTCGTACTGACGGTGCTATGTATGACGAGCAAGGCAACCTATGGATATTAAATGCTGTAGGCGCGAAAAGCATTAATATTTTCACGCCAGATAAACAATGGTTTTCTTTTGGGGTAGCATATCAGAACGAAGATCTACCTTTTTATACTCCAGGTGAAATCATGGTTGATCGCCGAAATACTCAATGGAAATGGATTCCACAATGTCGTTACAATACAGGACTACTTCTCCTTCAAGACAATGGCACTCCCACAAATGACAAGGACGACCAAGTCTTTTATCGTAATGAATGGTATGACCAAAACGGGAAGCCCGTTATCCCTGAGTTCATCTATTCTATGGCACAAGATCACGATAATACCATATGGGTAGGTACTAACGCTGGACTATTCTTAATTCCTGCTACGATAGATTTTACCACTTCTAATCGTTGCGAGCGTGTTATTATTAGCCGTAACGATGGCACACAGTTGGGCGACTACTTGCTTGATAACGAGCAGATTAACCATATCGTAGTGGACGGTGCTAATCGTAAGTGGATTGCTACGGCGACTTCAGGTGTATTCCTGCTCTCACCTAATGGCGAAGAAACTATTGAGCATTTCACTACTGAGAACTCTCCTCTGTCCAGCAATAATGTGCTGTCCATTGCTATATTGGAATCCACGGGCGAAGTGTTTTTCGGTACCAGCCAAGGATTGGTATCTTATATGAGCGATGCCATAGAGCCAGCCAAGAACTTTAGCGATATATACGCTTACCCTAACCCCGTACATCCTAACTACCACGGCGTAGTCACTATTCGTGGACTTATGGCTAACACCGAGGTGCGTATCGTGGATGCCAGTGGTAATTTGGTCACTACTATTCAGGGTAATGGTGGAGAAGCGGTTTGGGATATGACCAACGCGCAGGGCAGCAGAGTAGCATCGGGTATATATACGGCACTATGCAACACCCAAGATGGTGCTGCCCATAGTACGGTAAAAATAATGGTAATGAACTAATCGGTTTGTTTATCCACGAATTAGATTCATAAACTCCTCGCGTGTTTCGGGGCGGTTGAATGCGCCAGTGAAGTCGCTGGTGGTGGTTACTGCACCTGGTTTCTGCACACCACGCATCTGCATACACAGGTGTTCGGCTTCTATCACCACCATGACGCCTAAGGGGTTCAGTGTGTTCTGGATACACTCTTTGATTTGTGTTGTCATGCGCTCTTGCACCTGCAGTCGGCGGGCGAACACATCCACCACTCGCGCCACTTTGCTCAGTCCAGTAATCTTGCCATTGGGGATATATGCCACATGCGCTTTGCCAAAGAAAGGCAGCATATGGTGCTCGCATAGCGAGTAGAAAGGTATATCTTTCACTACTACCATCTGGCGATAATCCTCCTCAAAGAGTGCCGATCGCAGTATGGCTTCGGGGTCCTGCTGGTAGCCTTGTGTGAGAAACTGCATAGCTTTTCCCACACGTTCGGGGGTGCGTTGCAGCCCTTCGCGTTGGGGATCTTCTCCTAAATGCTGCAATAGCTGTGTCACATGTTGAGCTATTGCCTCTGTCGTACTATCGTTGGGAATGAAAGGTGTGTTCATCGTACAATAATAATCTTGTCGGGTACAATATAGGTGCTACCTGTTAGTTCAGGATATAACTCAAGGAAAGTGGATTTGTAGGCATTTGCCTCTTCGCGTGTGTGGAAATTACCTATTCTGACTTTCCAGAATGGAGGTTCAGATAGCGTATAGACAGGCACATCTATTTGCGCTTCTACGCGTTGATGCAGTTCAAAGGCCTCTTGTTTGGCTTTCTGCTGAACGTTTGAGGCGTATATCTGCACTCTGAAGCCGTCTATTACTTGTTCACCGCGAACATAACCACTGCGTTTATCGCGCATGAGTTGTGTCACCAATGAGTCTTGATGTACGACTGCATACTGCATCTGCTCTGTAATCAGTGGCAATGCTTCGATAGTATCTAGTTCGGCTAGTGTATCTAGTTTGACTAGTGTGTCTAGTTCAACTAATCCTACTATTCTATCCTGAGCTATTCCCACAGTGAATAGCCCCCATATCATGCTTAATATCAATATTCCTTTTCTCATATCCTTGCCTTTACACTTTACACTCTACACTAATACCTAAACGAACTACCTCCCACGAACTCGCGCAAGAATGAGGTTGGTGGTATCTCGCGTTCGGGTATGGATTCAAAGTAACTCAAGTATTTCTTCAATCGGTGTGCGGTGGTGTACTCGTCGCAGTATTTGGGTACTTCATCCAGGATAGGTTCTGCGTGTCGTTTCAGTACGGCGAGCTCGAAGAGCAATGCCGAGTTGAACATCACGTCTGCCTCTTCTTGGAATGGTGCTATCCATCGCTCTTCGCCGCGTTGTACACTGTCCAATCGTGCTATGGTCTCCAGCGCGGAGTAGCCACGATAGCGGTAGTCGCGCACGATACGACGTATCAGACGCACATCGCTTGTGGGTATCCAGTTGTGGTTATCCAGATTGACCGTTGTGAGCGAGCTGACGTAAATCTTGAATGTCGTTTCGCGTGGGATATTCGGTATCAGTTCGGGGTTCAGTGCGTGTAGTCCCTCCAGAATGACTACGGTATCTTTTTCCAAACGCAGCATATCGCCTCGGTATTCGCGTTTACCTGTCTCAAAGTTATAGAACGGCAGCGACACGGTCTTACCTTCTGACAGGTCTGCCAATTGTTGGCGGAACAGCGGTAAGTCCAGCGTATGTAGGTTCTCAAAATCCCATTCGCCGTTCTCGTCACGTGGTGTATCTTCGCGGTTAACGAAGTAGTTATCCATGGAGATGACTACAGGGCGAATACCGTTGACCATCAGTTGTATGGTCAGACGTTTGGAGAAGGTTGTTTTACCCGAGGAGCTGGGGCCTGAGATAAGTACGAACTTGGGTATGCCCCCTTCGCGATGGGCTATCTGGTCGGCTATCTGTGCCACTTTCTTCTCGTGTAGTGCCTCCGAGAGTTTGATCATCTCAAAACTCTTTTGGTTTTTGCATGCTTTGTTAAATTCGCCCACATTGCTAATGTGTAGCAGTTTGTTCCACCCTCTATATTCTTTGAATATCCCGAAGCGTTTGTCTTGCACGCATTTCTCCTCCAGTCTGTTTGGGTCGCGGCGGCATGGGATACGCAGCAGGATATTGTCGTGGTATAATTCTACATCAAAGAGGTTTATGTATCCTGTAGATGGCATGAGTGCGCCGGTGTAGTAGTCTATGTACTCGCCCATGCGGTAGTAGCGGCAATAAGGGTTGCCGAGTGTCTCAAAGAGGGTTACTTCGCCTTCGTTACGTTCACCGAATAGGCGTATTACTTCTTTGGTTTGTCTCTCTTCGGTAATGATAGGTCTATCTTCCGCAATAATGGCTTGCATACGCTCTTTGAGTTGTTTGACTATCTCAGGCGTAATGGTTTTGGCTGTGTCTCTTGTCTCGCGTATGGTGCAGTAGAATCCTTTGCTAATGGGGTGTTCTATGCGCAGATCGCAGTCGGGCCAAAGTTCGCGCACAGCGCATGCCATTACCATGCTCAGGGTGCGGATATAGCAGCGTGCACCGCTCTCGCTGGTAGCATCAATAAACTCAATATCCTTGGGTTTGTAAATAAGGAAGTTGAGGTTCTGCACCTTGTAGTTCACTCGTGCGGCTATGATAGGATAGCGGATATCGAGTGTGGGACGCAGTTGGTCGTATAACTCCTTGATAGAGGTACCGCAAGGGATTTGAACAAACTGTTTGTTGTTCTTGCAGTAGATAGTGACTAAGTTTGCTGCCATATGCTTATTTGTAATAAATGCGCTGCAAAGTTACTACTTTTTTTCGATATTTGCAAACAATTCTCGCATTTTTTTATATGATAGTGTGATAGCGAATATCTTCCTCGTAATATGCATGTCTAATCTACATCAAAACATGCCCCTAAAGCAAAATAGATAAATATTTTAAGATTTTTTGTGATTTATTTGGAAATTCCGCCGAAAATGAGTACCTTTGTCGCCGAAAAATACGCATTTAATACTATGGCTGTAGAAATTAAAGAAATCACGACACGTCGTGAACTAAAAAAATTCATTCAATTTGGTAATGATTTTTATAAGGACAATGAGTATTTTTGTCCTCAGTTGATTAGCGATGAACTCAATACGTTCGACCCGAAAATTAACCCTGCTCACGAGGTATGCGAGTATGTGCTCTATATGGCATATCGAGACGGAAAAGCAGTAGGTCGTATCGCTGGCCTCATTAACCACGCCGCTAACGCACGTTGGGGCGTGAAGCACGTTCGCTTCGGCTGGATTGACTTTATTGACGACGAAGAGGTGAGCTTTGCTCTCCTGGACAAAGTAGCTGAATGGGGCAAAGCCAAAGGCATGGAGCAGATCAATGGTCCAGTAGGTTTCACCGACTTTGACCACCAAGGTCTCCTGCTCGAGGGTTATGACCACCTCGCGCCTATGGCCTCGCTCTACAACTATCCATACTACGTCCGCCATATGGACGCATACGGTTTGCAGAAAGAAGCCGACTGGATTGAGTACCAAATCTATCCACCCGAGACACTACCCGAGCGCTTTGCGAAAATGGACCGCATCGTGCGCGAACGTAGTCATGTGCGCGTGGACAAAGTCAAAAACTGCAAAGAGTTAGTACAGAAATACGGCACACAATACATGGACGTTATAGACGTAGCTTACCAGAAACTCTATAACTTCCAACCCTTCACCGAGCGCCAAAAGAAATACTACTGCGACGTGTATTTCCCTATCCTGAACTTCGACTTTGTGACCATTGTTGTCAATGAGAAAGACGAGGTAGTAGGTGTCGGTGTAGGTATGCCAGACATCTCCAACGCGCTGCGCAAATGCAAGGGCAAGCTCTTCCCATTCGGTTGGTACCACATGCTCAAAGCGCTACGCGCTAAGCAAATGGATGCCTTTGACCTGCTCATTATCGCAGTACGTCCTGACTACCAAGACAAGGGCCTCAACGCAGTTATTATTGCAGACCAACACCCATACTTCGTCAAGTATGGCATTAAGCGTGTAGAGACCACCTCGATCTTGGAGACCAACACCAAGAACCAAGGACACTGGGAACTCTTCCCACACAAGATTCACAAACGCCGTAGAGCATATCTCAAAGATATTTAAGCCGAGTGCCACAACGCAAAGAGCATATCATTGAGAAAGGGACTGAGCAACTGCGTTCGTATCTCACCGAGCATGGTATGAAGCATACGCCAGAGCGGTACAGCATTATGCGTGCCGCCTGTCGTTTGCAATACTTCACGATAGAGGAGCTGCGCGCTGCACTCACCGAGTTGTCCATTAGTCGAGCTACTATTTACAACACACTTTCGCTGTTGGAAAATGCACGTTTGGTACAGAAATTGGACAAGGAGTTTGGTGTACGCACCGCCCAATACGAGTGGGTGCAAAATAGCGATTCGTCCGTGCAAATGATTTGCACCAAATGTGGGCGCGTGAGCCCTGTTAAAGACTCCACCATAAGCCGCATGCTGGCAGACAAACGCTGGTCGAACTTCGTGCCACAACGCTTCTCGCTCTACGTGTTCGGACAATGCAAAGTGTGTAGGAAGAAGGTTAAAGGTTAAAGGCGAGAGGTTAAAGGCAAGGATATGCGGCTACGCCGCTCCTCCCGGTCTTTACACTCTACACTAAAAACTAAACATTAAACACTAAACAAAAAACAAAAAAATGTATTGGATTTTATTTATTAGTATTGCTCTCATTAGTTGGGCGGTGAGCGCCCTAATGGAGCACCGCTTTAAGGCGTATTCGCAGGTAGGCATTGGGCTTACGGGCCGTCAGGTGGCAGAGAAAATGCTCCGCGATAATGGCATTTATGACGTGCAAGTGACCTGCACCCCAGGGCATTTGACCGACCACTATGACCCCCGCACCAAGACGGTCAATCTCTCCGACTCGGTGTATAACTCGGCTTCTGTCGCAGCGGCGGCAGTCGCAGCGCACGAGTGCGGTCACGCCTTGCAACATGCTTTTGCTTATGCGCCCCTGCGTATGCGCAGCGCACTGGTGCCTGTTGTGAGTTTTGCTTCACGCTGGGTGACATGGATATTGTTGGGCGGTATATTGCTGATACACTCTTTTCCTCAACTGCTCACAATCGGTGTGATTCTCTATGGTCTCACGACCCTGTTCTCGTTCATTACGCTGCCGGTGGAGATCAATGCCAGTACGCGTGCCGTAGCATGGTTGGAGCAGGCGGGTATCACTGACCGTCAGACCACACCTATGGCTGCCACCGCCCTACGCAGTGCCGCCTATACATATGTCGTAGCCGCCCTCGCTTCCTTGGGCACACTCATATACTACGTCATGATCTTGGTAGGTAGAAGGGATTAGAGGCGAGAGGTTAAAGGTTAAAGGCAAGGATATGCGGCTTTTCCGCAGAGTGACAAGCGTATTTTGGAATGACAAGCGCATTCCAATAATCGTAAAAAAGATAACGAGGGCTCATGCGGGGTCCCCGAAAAATCTTGGATTTTTGGGGTGCATTATGAGCCCGAGTTAAGAGGAGGAAGCGCGGTCGTCCAATGCCGCAAGCGGCAGTTATTACGACAAGCGCATTCCGACGAAGGCCCTGTAGCTTAGCTGAATAGAGCGTCAGATTCCGGTTCTGAAGGTCCTGGGTTTGAATCCCAGCGGGGTCACTTTTTAAGAGGTTAGAGGTTAAAGGCGAGAGGTTAGAGGCGAGAGGCACGGTATATGCGGCTACGCCGCTCCCCCAGTCTTTACACTCTACACCCTATACTCTACACCTAACACATATAAATTATAACGACTTGACAAGACGATTATTCTACATACTGTGCCTGTGGTTTGGCTTGGCATTGACTACCCAAGCCGAAGTTGTTGTGCTGCGTTCGGGACAGATCATTAAAGGCGAGATACTCCTCAATAACGAGGAGGTGGTCATTCTTCGCCAGAAAGACGGTCTGCGCTACCAGTACCCACAAACCGAAGTGGTATCTATCAGTATGGATATCCAAGCCGAGACGGCTATGGACACCATGACAACGCAACGCCCCAAACGTGTTGATATGGGGTTGTCGGCATACGGTGGCGTAGCCCTGGTGCCACATAAGGGAACAGGTGCAACGGCAGAAGTACATGCTATGGTGGGTAGTCATAACCTGCTCAATAGGCAGATCTTCTTGGGCGGAAGTTTGGGCTATCGCGGTGTGTTTGTCGGAGAGCAAAATTATTCGTGGATACCCCTACAACTCGTATTGCAGTTCCCCATTGCCCCTAATCAATCGCCTATTGCCAATCGCCCATTAATCGGCGGCTCATTGGGATATGCTTTTGCCACGAACAAAGAGTGGGGTAGTGGTGTGTGCGCCGACATACATGTGGGCTGGTGGTTTCAAATGAGCGAACGCAGCAGTCTCTCGCTCGCCCTAAAAGCCCAATGGCAACAAACGGCTATCACTATAGAAGAAACCATTCATGATACGCCATACAGCAATCATGTAGGTTGCAGTATCTTGTCCTTAGGTGTCAGTTTAGGTTTGCGTTTTTAGTCCCTGCATTACGCGCATGAAAGATAAGACCAATATATCACCACGTTCGCTCAATCGTCCTCGCCGACGCGAGGCACGCAACAATCGTGTGTGCATTATGCTCAACGATAGCGAAATGCGTGCGCTGAATCGCTATTGCGACAAATACAATGTGAAAAACCGCTCGCGTTTCGTGCGCGAAGCGCTCATGCGCAAGGTGCTCAAGCAGTTCGAGAAAGACACTCCAACGCTGTTTGACTAACTCTTGCCTTTACACCTTACGCCTTACACTAACTCAAAGTCGATCTTCTTTCGCTCTACGTCCACTCTCGCTACGCGCACACGCACGTTGTCCGACAGTGTATAGGTGTTGCCACTGCGTGCGGCTATCAGGCAGTAGTTCTCCTCGTCGTACTGCATATAGTCGTGTGGCTCAATGGTGCGGATAGGTACCAGTCCTTCAGTCAGCGTGTCCGATAACTGCACGAACAAGCCAAACTCGGTGACACCGCTAATCACACCATCAAACTCCTCACCTATGCGGCTACTCATCCAGCGCGCTTGCATCTCTTTAATGGAGTTGCGCTCTGCCATTTGTGCCATTTGTTCGGTGTCCGAACAGTGCACGCATGCCTCCTCCAGAACCTCTTTGTCATGGCGGCAGGTGGCTTTGGACTGCAACAGATAACGTGCCACCAAGCGGTGCACCATCATATCGGGATAACGGCGGATAGGGGACGTGAAATGGGTGTAGTGGGTAAAAGCCAAACCATAGTGTCCGATATTGGAGGTCGAATATACTGCTTTCGCCATGGAGCGAATAGCGAGGGTCTCTATCAGCGTTTGGCTATTCGTTCCCTGACAACTCGCGAGCAGCGCATTAATGTGCTTGTTCTGCACGCTGCGTTTGGCGGAGGTGCGCAAGTGAAAACCAAACTGGCGAATGAAATTGCCCAACTTCACCATTTTGTCAGGGTCAGGCACATCGTGCACACGATACACAAAAGGCCTCTCGCCTCCTCCAACCTCCTTCGCCACAATGCGATTGGCGAGTAGCATAAACTCCTCTATGAGGTGGTTGGCATCGGTCAAGGTGCGGAAAAGGATTTCCGTAGGGTTGCCTGCTTCATCCAGACGGAACTGCACATCAGGTGTCTCAAAGTTAATCGCCCCATGCTCAAAGCGTTTGCGGCGCAGCTCTTTGGCCAGTTTGTCCAGCACGAGCAATGCCTCCTGCAACTCCTCGCCTCTCGCCTCCTCCAGCATGGCTTGCGCCTGTTGGTAGGTCAATCGGCTATCCGAATGTATGACGGTTCGGCAGATCTTGTGACGGAGCACTTGGGCTTGGTCGTTCATTTCCACAATGACGGACATGCAGAGTTTATCTTCGTTGGGGCGGAGACTACAGAGTTCGTTGCATAGGCGTTCGGGCAGCATAGGTATGACGCGATCTACCAGATAAACGCTGGTGCCGCGTTGATATGCCTCCTCATCCACGGCAGAGCCCTCTGCCACATAGTGGGTGACGTCAGCAATGTGAATACCTATCTGATAGTTACCCGTTTCCAGCACCTGAAAGGAGAGCGCATCGTCAAAGTCTTTGGCATCATCGGGGTCAATGGTGAAGGTGAGTATATCGCGCATATCTCGCCGACGGAGGATCTCTTCGTTGGTAATGGTGGTGGGTAAGTGTTTGATTTCACGGATAACTTGCTCGCTAAAGTCAGCGGGCAGTTGATAATCTTCGGTAGTCAGGTTTTCGGTCTGTACTTGTTGTTCTCTGGCGTAGCGTTCGGCGCGTGCGCGTTGTGCTTCGCGGCGTTTACGCTTTGCTATTAAATCTTTCATTCGCATATATTCTTTATTTTTCAATAGTTCTATCTATAATTCTCTTTCGGCGGCAAAGTTACATAATTTTTCCGACATTTAGAAATTTGTGCAACAATTTTGTGAAAAAAAAACAAAATGCTTACATTAAGATGGAAAATTTTCGCTCATTAACGAGCGGAAATAGATGGGTGTAGCCAATGATGTTATACCTGAAGGAAATAAAGTTGTATAGCATTAGTGGGAATTTTTTCTGTTTTTTCGCTATTTTCTTGTTTATTTGCATTTTTTGTTGTACCTTTGCACATTAATTGACGTACTATGCGAAATAGCATATGTATAAACGTTATTATTATGAATGTATATATCAAAATAGTTACCCTATTGACGTTGTGCTATCTGTGCAATGCGTGTCAACTGTACGAAGAAAAACGGAAATCGGGCACCATAGCCGAATACGGAGGCAAAATAATTACACAAGAGCAGATAGAGAAACTTACTGCTGGACTTGCACCACAAGACAGCGCAAGAATAGCACAACAATACATACGACAATGGGCCACCAACCTCATAGAATATGATGAAGCAAAAGACCAAACTAATAAACATATCGAACAACTCGTGGATGACTATCGACGCTCATTATACCTACATGAGTACGAAACAAAACTCATCGCACAACGTATGTCGCGCATCATAGAAGATACACTCATACAAACATTCTACCAAACACACCAACAACACCTCGTCCTATCCGAAACTATCATACAAGGAATACTACTCGTCGTTCCTAACCAAGCACCCAAAATCGACGAACTGAAAAAGAAATTACAACAGCCCGAAATAGAAGAAAACATAGAGTGGCTCGAGAAATTTGCCTACCAATATGCCGTAGGATACGAACTATTTACCGAAGATTGGAAAACAACCAGCGAACTCTTCGTACTCATGCCACTGGAACAAAATAACCTGGATAAACAACTCAAGAACAAACGACAAATAGAGGTACATGACTCCATCAACACCTACCTACTACAAGTCACAAACCTATACATGAAAGGTGATGAGAAACCTATCTCATACGCACGAAAAGAAATAGAAGAAATACTGCTCAGACAACGACAAGTAGAGTTCCTACAACAGGAACGAAACAAACTATACGAAAACGCAATAGAAACAGGAAAATTAAAACTATATGAAAATGAATAAATTGGTTATTGGTAATTGGCGATTGGCTATTGGTAATTGGGTATTGGCGATTGGCTGTTGGGTATTGGCGATGGGTTGTATGGCACAAGACAACATCATCGACGAAGTGATATGGATAGTCGGCGAAGAAGCTATCCTCAGAAGCGAAGTGGAAGATGAACGTCTCCGCGCACAATACGAAGGACAACCCATAGCAGGTGATCCATACTGCGTTATACCCGAACAATTGGCTATCCAAAAACTATTCCTTCACCAAGCAGAACTGGACTCCGTAGAAGCCAACGAGTCATCCGTCAGCAGCCAAGTGGATATGCGCATGAACTACTACATATCCCAAATAGGTAGCAAGGAGAAACTGGAAGAGTACTTCCGCAAAACCAGTAGCGAAATTCGCGAAGAAATGATGGAGTCGGTACGCAACCAGATGATTATCCAGCAAATGCAAAGCAAACTGACGGAGAATATCCAACCGACTCCCGCTGATGTGCGTCGATACTACAATAGTCTATCAGCCGACTCCCTCCCTACTGTACCTGCACAAGTGGAAGTACAAATACTGAGTTTCGAACCACCCGTACCCGTAGAGGAGACAGAGCGCATCAAGAACCAACTGCGTGAGTTCACAGAGCGCGTGATGAATGGTAGCGCCGACTTCAGCATGCTGGCACGCCTCTACTCCGAAGACGTAGAGTCCGCTAAGCGAGGCGGCGAACTGGGTTTCGTGGGCAAAGGACAGCTGGTGAGCGAGTTCGCAGATGTGGCATTCAACCTCACCGACCCTAAGCGCGTGTCACGTGTGGTAGAGACGGAATATGGTTACCATATCATCCAGCTCATCGAGCGCAAAGGCGACCGCATCAACTGCCGACACATATTGCTCAAGCCACGCGTGTCCTATACCGACAAGCAAAACGCTATCGTAAGATTAGACTCTATTCGCAACCTCATTGTGTCAGACTCGCTGAGCTTCGAGAACGCTGTGGCACGCTACTCCGAAGATAAGTCCACCGTCATGAGCGGCGGATTGATGACCAACCCCAATACAGGTGCCAGCAAGTTTGAATATCAAGAGCTGCCACCCGAATTGGCACGACAAATATACGGCATGAAAGAAGGCGATGTGAGCATGCCTTTCACTATGATGGATCGCGTTAAAAACAAAGAAGTATGCGTCATTGTGCGTCTGAAAGCCAAACGCGATGCACACAAAGCGAACCTCGTCGATGACTTCCAGACCATCCGCAATATGCTGGTACAACAACAGAAGACAGAGACATTAGACCAATGGATTCGCAATAAACAAAAAGATATTTACGTACACATAGACCCTGCTTGGCGCGGATGCGACTTCCAATATCCAGGATGGGGGGAGTAGTGTTTAGAGGACGCTTCGCTACTGTTTAGAGTTTAGAGGACGCGGCAGAGCCGCTACTATTTAGTGTTTAGAAGGAAGAGTATTATATTGGTGATTGGCTATTGGCTATTGGCGATGGGCCATGGACAATGGGCTATGGAGTGCATGGCGCAGGATACGGTCAAGGTGTCACTGGTGTATTTGGAACATAGTGAGACCCTGAGCTTTGACGAGAAACGTCTGCCCGATGCGCAGATTCTGCGCGGCGATGTGTGCTTCAGACACGACTCCGTGCTGATGTACTGCGACTCGGCGTATTTCTTCGAGAAAGAAAACTCGCTGCACGCTTTCGGACATGTGCACCTGGTACAAGGCGATAGTCTGGAGGGATTTAGCGACGTGCTCTACTATAACGGTAACACCAAGCTCGCACGCATGCGACAACGTGTACGGCTGATCCACCAAGCCACCACCCTCACTACCGATAGTCTCAACTATGACCGTCAGCAAGACATAGCATACTACTTCTCGGGCGGTCAGATAGTCGATAGTCTGAACACCCTCACCTCACGATGGGGACAATACACACCAGACAACCACCAAGCCCTCTTCCGTGGCGATGTGAAACTGGTGAACCCAAAATTTGTGCTCACCGCCGACACCTTGGGCTACAACACCGAGAGCTATCAGTCAGACTTGGTAGGTCCCACCACTATCCTCTACGAGGAAGAGACCACTATCCTCTCCACCAACGGATGGTATAACACGAAGACCGAGCTATCGCAGCTGCTCGACCGTTCGCGTATCATACACATAGATGGCATTACCCTCACAGGCGACACCATATACTACGACAAGGCCAATGGTTACGGCCGCTGCTTGGGTAACATAGAGTCCACGGACTCTGCCAACCATATGACCCTATACGGGCATGTGAGCGAAGTATGGGAGGACGGAGGTAGAGCATACGTGACCGACAGTGCTATGATGGTGGATTGGTCGGACTCGACAGCATACACCTATATGCACGCCGATAGTCTCTGGACAGAGGAGATAACGTATAAGATTTATTCGCTTTTCCCACGCGACAGCGTGATGGTGGATTCGGTGATGGTGGCGCAGGCACCCGATACGATATGGCGCGATACCAGTTATAACCAACTGCGAGCATTCAAGCATGTGCGCATTTACCGCGATGATATACAAGCCGTATGCGACTCCGCTCGCTACCATGGCAAGGACTCTGTGCTCACACTATACGGATTGCCTATCTGCTGGAATGAGAATAATCAGATGTCTGCCGACCTCATTCATATCTATGTGAAGAACCAAACGGTGGACTATATGCACGGCATAGGCAGCGGTCTGATGGTCAAACAAGATGGCGCCAACGAATACAACCAGATGGCGGGCAAGGAGATATTGGCATACATACGGGACGAGGATGTCTATCTGGTGGATGTGCAAGGTAATGCCGAGACGGTCTTCTACCCCGTCGAGGATGATGGTTCATATATAGGCGTGAACCGCACACAGAGCAGTTTTGTCAAAGTCTATCTGCAAGATCGCAAAATAGACTATGTGCTCTTTACGACCTCTACCACAGGCGTGATGATACCACTGGATCAGGCACTGCCTGAGGAGACGAGACTCAACGGCTTCTTCTGGGCAGAGGACGAGAGACCACGGCAAGCGGCAGATATCTTCCTCCACCCAGAACGCACCAAACGTCCAGAGACAGTAGCTATCTCCGCCTCTGCCGAAGAGGACGAGGAGGAAGAAGAACTTCCAACCAAAGGCAAACGAACGAAAAGTCAAATCAATAGAAACGTAAAACAAAATAGATAAGCTATGAAAAGAATACTTAGTATCTGTCTGCTAATGAGCAGCATTGTCGCTTTTGCTCAAGCAGAAAGCCATCACGCAATCGGTGTACAAATGGGATTTACTCAACCCGTTACACGACTCAATCTCCCTGTGATGGGACAGGAGACCAAACTCACAACGACTATCCTAAACGGTTTGAAAGTTGGCGTAGTGTATGAAGAAACGATAGTCAAAGGTTTTGGCTATACCTTGGGCTTGAACTACACCTATGGCGCTGCTACCAGCTCATGGAAGAAAATAGGTGCTATGGATTATCCACGCACACAGACAAAGGAGATGTATCACCAATTGGAGATACCTGTGGACTGGCAATATAAGTTCCAGATAGCCGACAAGACCTACCTCATTCTCTATACAGGTCCTACCCTGCAATTGGGTTTGTCTTACAAACAGAGCACCCGCACACAGATGAGCCCTAACGGCGACATCGCCTCGGTCGATGCAGACCGCTACACGCAGAAGAGTGTGTTTGCGCTCAAACGCCTCAATGTGACATGGGGCGTAGGTGCTGGATTCCAATATGACCGCTACTTCTTGCGCGGTGGATATGACTTTGGTATCCTCAATCCGTACAAGGAAGCGACCTTCCAAGTTAGCGACGAGTATAGCCCCTACACTCGCGGCCGCTTTGACCAATGGCAAATAAAAATAGGTATGTACCTCTGGGAGAAATAAACTCCCTGCCTTTAACCTCTAACCTTCCAACTATACACTAACCAATGATACCTCGCGAAACCATTGATAGAATATTCTCCGCCGCCCGCATCGAAGATGTGGTGGGCGACTATGTGTCGCTCAAGAAACGCGGTGCGAACCTCATAGGACTCTGCCCCTTCCACGACGAGAAGACAGGGTCTTTCACAGTCTCCCCCAGCAAGGGCATCTTTAAGTGCTTTGGTTGCGGCAAGGCGGGACACTCCGTGGGCTTTATCATGGAGATAGAGCAATGCTCCTACGTGGATGCTATTCGCCAACTGGCTAAGAAATACCATATTGAGATAGAAGAACGCGAACTCACCAGCGAAGAGAAACAGAAGCAAGACGACCGCGAGTCGATGTTCGTTGTCAATGAGTTTGCCAACAAGTGGTTCCACGACCAACTATGGAACACCCCCGAAGGCACAGCCGTGGCGATGAGCTATCTGCGCCAACGCGGACTGAGAGAGGATATTATCCGTAAGTTCCAGATAGGTTACTCCCCCGAGAAAGCTGCCCTCTGGGATGTGGCTAAGAAGAAAGGCTTTCAGGAGAAATACCTGCTCAATGACTCGCAAAACGCTCCATATATAGGCACAGGTGTCTGCGGCAAGAGCGAGAACGGCAGACTCTATGACCGTTTCCGTGGGCGCGTGATGTTCCCCTTCCTGTCCATTAGCGGCAAAGTAGTGGGCTTCTCGGGTCGCCTCATGGTGAAGAACGACAAGGTGGGTAAGTATGTCAATTCGCCTACCTCACTCATCTATGAGAAGCATAATGAGCTCTTTGGACTCTACCAAGCCAAGCAAGCCATATCCAAGAACAACAGCTGTTACCTCGTGGAGGGACAGATGGATGTCATTCAGCTGGTGCAGTCGGGCATAGAGAATGTCGTAGCTTCTGGTGGTACGGCATTGACCATTAACCAGATACGCCTCATTCACCGTTTTACGGAGAACATTGTACTGCTCTACGATGGTGACAAAGCAGGCATTAAAGCTGCGTTGCGCGGTATAGATATGATGCTCGAAGAGGGTATCAATGTGCGCGTCATACTGCTGCCCGAGGGAGAAGACCCAGATAGCTTTGCTAAAAGCCACAACGCCTCTGATCTGAAAGCGTTCTTGGAGAGTAACCAACATGACTTTATTCGCTTCAAGACCCAACTGTTGATGGAGGATGCGCAGAACGATCCTACCAAACGCTCGGAGATGATTCTGCAAATTGTGCGCTCGATTGCGGTCATACCAGAGGTGATCAAACGACAAGTGTATATCAAGGACACAGCTATCCTGCTCTCGCTGCCCGAAGATGTGCTCACGCGCAAAGTGGCTGAACTGCGCAAGCAGGCAGCTGATGAACGGCAAAAACGCAAGATCACCAGCGGACAAGCCAACACCCTATCACCAGAACCCACACCAGACCCACAACCAACAAACCCTACACCAGAGCCCATAGCACAACCGCTCAGTCACAAGGAGCGCAATATACTGAACCTCATACAGGTGCTCATTCGCTACGGCGAGAGAGTACTCTATCAGACCGAAGATCAGATGATAACGGTAGGTGAATATATCATTACCGAAATCAATAATGACAGCATTGATATTCCCAATCCGCTCCATAAACTGGTGATAGATGAGTATGTAGCCAACTACCAAGCACCACAATTTGTGGCTTCGGTATTCTTCCAACACCATCCTAATGCTGCTATCAGTCAGCTGGCAGTGGATATGATAGCGGATAAGTACCAGATTAGTCGTATGTACAATAAGCGCAGTATCTCGGAGAATGTGGTACAAGAGGTGCAACAAGATGAAACGAGTGTTCTGCCAGAACTGGTGCAGCGACTATTGTTGGAACTCAAATACACGGTGGTTGATGAGCGCATAGATAGTATGCAGCGACTGCTCAAGGAAGCACAGGAGCGTGATGACTGGCAACTTATTACCGCTATCCTGGAGCAACAACCTCAGCTCATGGATATTCGCACACAACTCTGCCGCGCTTTGGGTAACCGCGTTATTGTTCGTTAACCCTTTAATTCCGTGCCTTTACACTCTACACTATACACCAACATGCTCTTCGACTCTATCGTATATGGCCCTATCCGTTCGCGCCGTCTGGGCGTGTCCTTGGGAATGAACCTCATGCCCACCACCGCCAAACTCTGTACGTTTGACTGTGTGTATTGTGAGTGCGGGTGGAACCAACCCGTCTCACACCCTGTTCTCCCCACTCGCGAACAAGTGCGCGAAGCGCTTGCCTATCGCCTCATCGCCTTATCGTCTAATCAGCTCGACGTCATCACCTTCAGCGGCAATGGCGAGCCCACTTTGCACCCTGAGTTCTTGGGTATCATTGAGGACACTTGCGCCCTGCGCGAGAGGTATTGTCCCCAAGCTAAGATCTCGGTACTCAGCAACTCTACTCAGCTCGGTCGTGCGGATGTGGTGAAAGCTTTGCGCATGTGTGATAATCGCATACTGAAGTTAGATTCAGCTATCGATGCGACCATGCGTTTGATTGACAAGCCCGTCAATGAGAACTTGACGGTAGAGCAGGTAGCAGAGTGGCTCTCGCTCTTTGAGGGCGATTTCACCTTGCAGACATGTTTTCTGCGTGGCGAATACGAGGGGCAAGTCATTGATAATACCACACCAGAAGAGCTATCTGCCTGGTACACGATGATCGAGCGTCTGTGCCCTAAGCAGGTGATGATCTATGTCATTGACCGCGCTACTCCTCTACAAACATTATCCAAAGTGCCTGCTACGGAGATGGAAGCTATAGCTGCTCCCCTGCGCGAAAAAGGCATAGATGTGATTGTCTCAGCATGAAAATACTGATTGCACCACTCAACTGGGGATTGGGTCATGCCACCCGTTGTATCCCCTTGATTCGCCAGTACATGGCTCAGGGTCATGAGGTGGTGTTGGGAGGCGATGGAGAGAGTCTGATGCTGCTGCGGAAGACTTTTCCTGAGCTGCGTGCGATAGATTTGCCATCCTTGGAACTGCGTTATGCGGAGAACGCAAAGCAACGCGGATTCTACCTGCGCGCCATACCCGCCCTCATTCGTTTTACGATAGCCGACCACTACTACCTGCGTCAGCAGTTGGCGATAGAGCATTTTGATAGGGTGATTTCGGACAATCGGTTTGGGCTCTTCTCGCGCCAAACACATAGCATATATATGACCCACCAACTCTATGTACAACTGCCTAATCGGTTAAAGATGTTCGAGCCCCTCGCGCGCGCAATGCACGCGTGTATATATAAGAGGTATAAGGAAGTGTGGGTGCCCGACTATGCCGATACCGAAAACAACCTCGCAGGCGACTTGGCACATGGAGGGCGTTTTGATAGACGGGCTACGTATATCGGGCCGCTGTCGCGGTTTGGGAGTTCGGAGGCTGGCTGCCGACTTCCAGATACCGGATACCCCATCCTCGCTATCTTATCGGGATTGGAGCCCCAGCGTACGCTCTTTGAGCAGGAGCTCGTGGCGCGCTTCAAGGAGAGTCAACAACCTGTATTGATTGTGCGTGGCAAGATAGGAGGACCAGCCACGGCAACGCATATAGGTGCGGTGACTATGGTACCACATATAAGCGATGAGGAGTTGTTGCGCTTGTTACAGCGAGCAGACAAAATAATCGTGCGTAGTGGCTACAGCACGATTATGGATTTGGCAGTGTTGGGACTATTGCACAAGGCGGAGTTTCATCCTACTCCAGGGCAGAGCGAGCAGGAGTATCTTTATAGTATTTGGGGCAGCCGGCTTCCGGCTTCCGGCAGCCAGCGCCCAATGCCTAATCAAAGACCTCGATAAGCACATCCAGTGATTTGGGTGTGCGGAAGTCCTCTATATGTTCTTCGTAATAGGCAGTCAGTTCGCGTAGGCGTTGCTGACGTTCGCTACGGCTGGTAGGGGCAATGAACCACGTGGGGTGTTCGGTGTCATCAATTCCTATGCCCAAATGCGTGGCGTATTCCAATAGAAAATGCAAATGCAGATTGCTGATCTCCGTATCTTGATCCAAGTGCAGGATGATTTGGCAGAGCCAATCGTATAAGGGTTCGTCGCCCATGGGGTGGCGCAAGGTGTTGGCCAGTACTTCGGCTATGAACATCGCTACACACTGACGTTGCACATCGGAGGATAGGCGGCTATTGACCGTGGCTAACTGACAACTGGAGAGGGTGGATAGTTGGTTGGGGGCATTCTGGCGGCGAGTGGCCGTGAACTCAATGATAGACAGAGGGCGAAGAATACCTTTGTACTTATTGCCATACACTACATACTGCATGCGTCCGTGTTCGGCGGTATAGAGGTGCACAATGCTACCCGTATCGGAATAGCGCGTGAGAGTAAGTACAATAGCCGATGGCATATCCCTTTCCTTTACCCCTTAAACTTTACACTTTAAACTATAACCTATAAACTCCTACTCAGCTTCTCGTGCATGGCTTGAGCCGCTTTGCGTCCGTCGGACATCGCCAGGATGACGGTAGCACCACCACGTACAATATCGCCACCTGCATAGAGCGTAGGTAAGGATGATTGCATGTGCTCGTTGACAACGATAGTGCCTTTCTTCGATATTTCCAAGCCCTCTACGGTAGATGGAATGAGCGGATTAGGACTCACACCTACACTTACGATGACCAAATCTACGGGGAGTGTCACGGTTTGGCCTTCTATCGCCACAGGACTGCGGCGTCCTGACTCGTCAGGTTCGCCCAAGGTCATCACTTGCAATACCGCTTCGGCGACGCGTCCTTGTTCAGAAGCGTGATACTCGATAGGGTTATGCAGGGTCATAAACTCTATGCCCTCCTCCTTAGCATGGCGTACCTCTTCGACACGTGCAGGCATCTCCTCCTCGCTACGGCGATACACGATGATAGCGCGCTCGGCACCCAGTCGTTTGGCGGTACGAACGGCATCCATAGCCGTATTGCCGCCACCCACTACCATCACCGTTTTGGCACGGAGTAGGGGAGTGTCATTGTCCTGTGAAGCTGCACCCATGAGGTTAACACGTGTGAGATACTCATTGCACGACATCACACCGTTGAGGTTCTCGCCTGGGATATTCATGAAGCGTGGTAAGCCCGCTCCACTACCGACGAAGATACCTTTGTATCCTTGCGCTTGCAGATCTTCTATGGTCAGCGTCTTACCGATGATGGTATCGCATTGGAAGCTCACACCCAGTTGGCGCAGGCCCTCTATCTCTCTATCCACAACAGCATTGGGCAAACGGAACTCAGGGATACCATAGCGCAAAACGCCGCCCACCTCGTGTAGGGCTTCGAAGACGGTCACCTGATAACCCCATTTAGCCATATCGCCAGCAAAAGCCAATCCCGCAGGACCACTACCGACAACGGCTATCTTATCGCCCGTTGCCTTCTCGCCTCTCGCCTCAGCGGGGTCCCCGACAACACTTGTGTCGTGGGGTGCTTTTAACCTACTATTATCCGCCACAAAACGCTCCAGGTAGCCGATAGCCACAGGTTCGTGACCCATCTTGAGGTGGATACATTGTGCCTCGCATTGTTTCTCCTGTGGGCAAACGCGGCCGCATACGGCAGGCAAGGTGCTGCTCTGTTGAATTACTTCGGCTGCGCCCAAGATATTGCCCACTTCTACTTGCTTAATGAACGCAGGGATATTGATATTCACAGGGCAACCTTTCACGCAGGTGGGGTTCTTGCAGTCTAGGCATCGGTGTGCCTCTGTGATGGCTTGGTCCATGCTTAGGCCTTGGTTCACTTCTGCGTATAAGGAGCGAACGCGCAACTCAGGTGCCAGTTCGGGCATTTTGACGCGAGGGATAGCCACGCGCTCTTTGGCCTTGAGGGTGGTTGCGAGTTGTATGTTCGCTTCGCTCACGTTGTTAGCTTCGCGTTGTGTATTGGCTTCGCGTTGTGTGTCTGCTTTGATAGCGTGGCTGGCTGAAGTGTGGTGTTGATAGTTCTCGTAGGCGTTTTTTTCTTCCGTTGTGTATTGGCGAAGGCGAGCGAGCATCTCATCAAAGTCCACGGCGTGGGCATCAAACTCTGGACCATCCACGCAGACGAACTTCGTCTTGCCTCCTACGGTCACACGGCAGGCACCACACATACCTGTGCCGTCCACCATGATGGTGTTGAGACTGGCCTCGGTGGGTATATCGTATTTCTTGGTGGTCAATGCCACAAACTTCATCATGATAGCAGGTCCGATGGTGATACACTTGTCCACCTTTTCGCGCTGAATGACTTGCTCCACGCCCATGGTCACCAGTCCTTGTTGCCCCAAGGAACCATCGTCGGTCATGATAATCAGTTCGTCGGAGACAGCAGCCAATTGCTCGCGCAGAATAATGAGCTGTGCTGTGCGTGCTGCCAGTACAGTGATGACGCGGTTGCCTGCCTCCTTGAGTGCACGCGCGATAGGCAACATAGGTGCTGCGCCCACGCCACCGCAAGCACAAACGACAGTGCCAAAGGGCTTGATGGTGGTCGCTTTGCCCAATGGTCCGACAAGGTTTGCTACCTCATCTCCTGGCTCGAGTGCCACCAGCTTGGAACTACTCACGCCCATGCGTTGTACCACGAGGGTGATAGTCCCGCGTTCTGTGTCAGCATCGGCAATTGTGAGGGGCATGCGTTCGCTATGTTCGTCCACGCGAACCATGACGAAGTGACCTGCGCGACGACTACGCGCAATCAGCGGAGCTTCTAACACAAGCTCTGCTACGTTCTCAGAGAAGAAACGTTTAGAAATAATCTTAGCCATAATCCTTGCCTTTAGCCTCTCGCCTTTAGCCTAATAGCCTTTCGCCTAAAAGTATTTCACTTCCTCGCCCATGATACTCGTGAGCAAGTTGTTAGCCAGTCGGCTGGCGCCGAAGCGGAAGGACTCATTGTTGAGCCATTGCTCGCCCAATATCTCCTTGACCAAGGTATAGTGTTGTACCGCCTCATCGGTGGTGCTGACACCGCCCGCAGGCTTGTAGCATACTTTTTGTCCAGTCTTAGTGTGCCAATCCTTGATGGCTTGGCACATGATGTAGGTAGCTTCAGGGGTTGCATTCACGGCTATCTTGCCAGTGGATGTCTTGATGAAGTCTGCACCTGCAGCCATCGCCAGGATGCTGGCTTTGTATATGTTCTCCGTGGTCTTCAGCGCGCCTGTCTCGAGGATCACCTTAAGGTGTGCATCGCGAATAGCGGCTTTGATCTCGGAGATCTCGTCATATACCTCTTGGTAGTTGCCTTCGAGGAACTTACCAATAGAGATGACGATGTCTATCTCTGTGGCGCCGGCTGCTACAGCCATAGCTGCCTCTGCCACTTTCACCTCAATGAAGGTTTGCGAAGCAGGGAATCCTGCTGCTACGGCAGCGATACCGATAGGCTCGGTCAGTACCTCGCGGGCTGTTTCGACCAAAGCAGGATATACGCACATAGCTGCTACGTTAGGTACGCCAGGGAAGTGTCCGTCAAAGTCGTTCACTTTCTCAGCCATGGTTGCCACTTTCTCGGTGGTGTCGTCACCATTGAGGGTGGTCAAATCGATTTGATGGAGACATTGCATCCACACTTCGCGTGTGTTGTTCTCTGCTGTATGTTTTGCCAGTATGTCGGCGGTATTCTTCTTGACTAACTCATCTGTGAGTACGCAGGGGTATTCTGCGAATAATTGTTCAAACTTGTCCATATAATTCTTTCTTTTAGCCTTTAACCTCTAACCTTTAGCCTCTAATCGCTCAACGCAACCGGCCAATAATCGTCTCATTGCCTGTCACGGCTTCGCCCACTTTCACGAATATCTCGGTATCCAGTGGCAGGTACATATCCACGCGTGAGCCGAACTTGATGAAGCCAAAATGCTCATTGCGTTGTGCGCGGTTGCCTGCCTTAGCGTAGGTGACGATACGGCGTGCCATAGCGCCTGCTATCTGGCGAATGGCGAGTTGCACTTTGTTTTCGGTCTCTATCACCACCAGCGAGCGCTCATTCTCGGTGCTGGACTTAGGCAGCCAAGCGCCTTGATGACGACCATCTTGATGTTCGGACACGAGCACTGTTCCCTCTATGGGATACCAGTTGGCGTGCACATTGAAGGGTGACATGAAGATGCTCACTTGCAGCTTCTTCTCATGAAAATACTCGTTCTCTACGGTAGGTTCTACCACGACGATGCGTCCATCTGCGGGAGCCACCAGTATCTTATCATCGCTCACCTCTACGATACGGGTAGGGTTGCGGAAGAAGTAGGTGACAAACACCAGCAATGCGGCACTCAGCAGCAGTGTGACTGCGCCAACCCAGTTGGGCATATACATAAACAGCGGCACGTTCACTGCGAATATGAGCAGTGTCAGTGTTGCTATGATTCCACGACCTTCACGGTGAATACGAATTCTTTTTTTCTTTTTATGTCCCATATGTCCTTGTCTTTAAACTTTATTCTCTAAACACTAAACATCTACACCCACTGGTCGTATGGCACTTGAGCCAGCATATCCACGGCTTGGTCGAGTCCTTGTTGCAGTTTCTTCTCGAACATCATGCGGAACATCATAGGTATATCGGCCTTGATGGTCAGTTTGATGCGTGTGTCTTGTTCTGCCACTTGCTTGAGTTGGATCCACATATTGACATCCATGGGCAGATTATCTACGCCGAACTTGATGGTCTTGCACTCCTCTTTTTCCACGATGCGAATAGCGAATCGTTGCGCCAGACCATCCACTTTGATACGGATACAATCTGCGGTAATCTCCAGTTCCTTCACCTTATCTTTGGGTATCAGGTCACTGAAGCGATTCAGGTTTTCCAGATTGCTCAGTACGGCATACACTACTTGGTCGTTGTAGGGTATTTGTCCTATTTTGCTCTCGTATTTGGTAGCTGCCATCGGTTATTTCTCCCATTTAGCAGGGTTGTGCTGCCAGTTTTCGATGATTGATTGTTGTTCTTCGTCTATGACGCCCATGGCGGAGGCGTGGCGCAGTACGGTCTCAAAGTTAGTGAGTGCGGTGAGCGACACATCCTGTTTCTCCAGTTTGCGTTTGGTAGCACCGAAGCCATAGTCGAAGATAGTGACTACTCCCAGCACCTTGCAGCCATTGTTGCGAATAGCTTCAATCACCTTGGTGCAATTGTCACCTGTATTGATTTGGTTCTCCACAATGACTACGCTCTGTCTTGGGCGCAAGTCGCCTTCGATTTGGTTCTCCAGTCCGTGGTCTTTGGGTTGTGGGTGAACATAGATGAAAGGCAGACTCAGTTGCTCTGCTACCAGTACACCATGTGCAATAGCGTTGGTTGCAACGCCTGCTATGATGTCTGCATCGGGATACATCTCTGCTATTACGCGTGCTAACTCCAGACGAATGAAGTCGCGCATCTTGGGATAAGACAATATCTTACGGTCATCGCAGTACATAGGTGCCGTCCAACCATTGGCCCATATGAACGGATTCTTGGGCTGAAACTTAATTGCCTTGAGTTGGAGCAATCGAACAGCGGTCATTTCTTGTAGTACTTTCATAATATTGGTATTTAGATGTGTTATTTCTTTTATTCCGTGCCTTTACACTCTACACCTTACACTCTACACTAATTATATCCACGTACGATGCCGCGAGGGGAACCCTTCACGAATGTCAGTATCACGTCTCTCTCCTCGCTCTGAGGTAAGATGTTCTCTATCTGCTCTACGGCTTGGCTTACGTTGAGTCCAGAGAGGTATATCAGGCGATATACATTCTGAATAGCGGTTATCTGCTCTTGGGTGAATGCACGGCGGTTGAGTCCTACGGAGTTGATGCCGCAGTAGGATACAGGTTCGCGAGCCGCGATGATGTATGGAGGTACATCTTTGTTGACTTTTGTGCCGCCTTGTATCATGCAGTGTGCGCCGATATGGCTAAACTGGTGTACCAGACTACCGCCGCCTATGATAGCCCAGTCATCTACAACGACTTCGCCTGCCAGTTGGGTAGCATTGGACATGATGATATGGTCATGCAGTACACAGTCGTGTGCGACGTGGCAGTATGCCATGATGAGGCAGTGGTTGCCCACAACGGTTTGGCCTTTGCTGGCAGTACCGCGGTGGATAGTCACGAACTCGCGGATAGTGGTGTTATCGCCGATGATGGCGTATGTCTTCTCGCCTTTGTACTTCAGGTCTTGTGGATCATCACCTATCACCGCACCAGCGTGTATATGGCAGTTCTTGCCTATACGCACACCATCGTGAATGGTCACATTATTATCAATGATTGTACCTTCGCCTATCTCCACATCGCCATAAATACAGCTGAAGGGACCTACTTGCACCGAAGGATGAAGTTTAGCATCAGGATGAATATAATTCATATTGCTCATGTTTCTTTTTTGTTGCTTTTAAGGCAGTTTATTAAATACTCGGCAAAATTACTACTTTTTTTGCAAATATGCAAATAAATTTGCAAAAAACGTGATAATCTGCTTTATTCTCCTTTCTTTTCCAATTCTTGTAGGCGTTTCATGATGTCAGGCAGTTGTTTGAATCCCACACTACTGCGGCGCCAGTTCATGGCATCGATTGCAGGTGAACCCTGATACATGCCTGCCTTTCGCACGCTGCCTGCTATACCCGTTTGTGCGCCAAACACGCAGTTGTCGGCTATCTCTATATGTCCTGCTACACCTACTTGTCCTGCCAAGATGCAATGCGCACCTACTTTTGTTGAACCTGCTACACCTACTTGCGCGCAGAGGAAAGTGCTCTCGCCAACCTCCACGTTATGTGCCACTTGTACCAGGTTGTCAATCTTGGCATTACGACGAATGAGGGTCGAACCCATCATCGCTCTATCCACGGTCGTGTTGGCTCCTATCTCCACATCATCTTCTATGACGACATTGCCTATCTGTGGGAGTTTCTGATTCACACCCTTGGCATCTGGTTCAAAGCCAAAACCATCGCTGCCTATCACCACGCCAGCATGCAAAATGCAGTCTTTGCCTACGACGCAGTTGTAATAGACTTTCACACCTGAATAGAGGATAGTATTGTCACCAATCTTCACATTATCACCGATATAGGTGTGTGGGTAGATTTGTACGCCCTTGCCTATTTGCACGTTCTTTCCGATATAGGCAAACGCTCCGATATACGCATCCTCGGGTACTATCACACCTTCACTTATGTAGCATGGTTGCTCCACGCCCTGTTTGGCAGGATTCATGGCTTTAGCGACCAGTGCCAGCAGTTGTCCCATAGCAGCACGGGCGTTCTCTACGCGTATGAGTGTCGCTTTCGTCTCGCCTTCGAAGGCGATAGAGTCAGTCATCAGCACCACGCTTGCGCCCGTCGATGGCAAATGAGGTAAGTACTTGGCATCGCAGAGGAAAGTGAGTTGCCCTTCCTTGGCGCTCTCTATGGAGCCTACGTCCCATACTTTGCGATTGCCGTCGCCTGTGATTTTGCCGCCGAGCAGCATGGCTATTTGTTGTGCGGAAAATTCCATAATATGCTTATTTTAAGTGAAATAGATAAATCTTTTGTGGTTTGTATGTCAATGTCTCCATGTTCAGCATCTCCGATGCTTCTGCTATATCGCGCACCGAACCATCTTTGTATAGAATGTCTATCGCCTCGCCCTTCTCGCTGTAGGTGTTAGAGGTTGAGATATGCTCCACAAAGAAGTAGTCGGCATCTTCTCTGCTCACGCCAAAACGATTGGCATATTGCTCGCGCAGTGCCTCTTTTTCTTCTGCTGAGAGTGGTTCTTCGAGCAGTTTGCCCTTGAAGAGTTGGCGATGGGTGAAACATTCGCACAGCACGTTCAGCACTTTGTCCTCGCTGCTCATCCATACTTTGATAGCAGATAGCAGATCCGAGTCATCCAGCGCTGCGTAGTGTGTGAGTAATGTATGTGTGATGGCAGACGAACTGCTGTTTCCAAGTGATAAGAAGTACTTGAGAGCTGGCGAAGCAAATAGTTCTACTCCGTTGGCAACCAACATTTTAGCGCGTGTGAGAATCTTGATGAGTACTTGCTCAGCCGCCACACTGGTGTGGTGCAGATACACTTGCCAGTACATCAGTCGTCTTGCCACGAGGAACTTCTCCACCGAGTAGATACCTTTGGCTTCTACTACCAGTCGTCCATCTTTCACATTCATCATTTTCAGTATGCGTGCGCTGGCTACACTACCTTCGGTCACGCCACAGAAGAAAGAGTCACGGCATAGGTAGTCCAGTCGATCCACGTCCAGCTGTGATGAGATGAGTTGGTGCAAGAAATGTTTATCGTATTCGTCTTTGAAAATGCGGATAGCCAGTTCCATGATGGCTGCCGTCTCGGCTCGCTCTTTGGGGCAAGCTATTTGGCTGGCGGAGAACCAATCGCGTATCTCGTACATCATCCTCAGACTGATGTCCTCGTGGTTCGTTCCTTCGGGCAGCATGCCTGCTTCTTCGAACACGTGGGAGAAGGGGCCATGCCCTACGTCGTGTAGCAGGATGGCAGCCATAGCGGCTGTGGCTTCATTGTCGGTGATGTCCACTCCTTTCTCGCGGAGCGAGGTGATGGCTTCGTGCATGAGGTGCATAGCGCCCAATGAGTGCAAGAATCGGCTGTGCATCGCACCAGGATAGACAAAGAAACTCAGTCCCAACTGACGGATACGATTGAGACGTTGCATATAGGGGTGTTGCAGGATTTGGAAGAGCACCCCATCCGGTATGCTCAAGAAACCAAACACCGGATCGTTGATTATTTTTCTTGTCTTAGTCATATAGTCGGTATATATTATGTAAGAATAGCATGCAAAGTTACTACAAAAAACGCAAATATGCAAACTTTTTACCCAAAAACCCACTTTTCTTTGCATAATTGGAATAAAAGTAGTAATTTTGCAGCATGAAACGAATATCCGACATCGAAATCATGGCACCCGTTGGGTGCTGGGAGAGTTTGGCGGCAGCCATTGAGGCAGGCGCTACCAGTGTATATTTCGGTATTGAATACCTAAACATGCGTTCGCGCTCCTCCGCTAACTTCACGACCCAAGACCTACACACCATCGTAGAACGCTGCCAAGCCGTAGGCGTAAAAACCTACCTCACACTCAATACCGTAATGTACCCCGAAGACCTACCCCTCATGCGAGAAATAGTCGATCACGCCAAAATAGCAGGCGTATCCGCTATCATCGCTTCTGACATAGCAGCCCTACAATATGCCTACAGCCAAGGCGTAGAGGTACACCTCTCTACCCAACTCAACATAGCCAACACCGAGGCACTGAAGTTCTATGCCCAATACGCTGACGTAGTCGTCTTGGCACGCGAGCTGAACATGGACCAAGTGGCCAGTATCTATCGTGACATACAAGAGCAAGACATACGCGGTCCAAAAGGCGAACTAATCCGTATCGAAATGTTCTGCCATGGTGCGCTATGCATGGCGGTGAGTGGCAAATGTTACCTCAGTCTCAATAACTTAGGCGCAAGTGCCAATAGAGGTGCTTGCATGCAGATATGCCGTCGTGGCTACGTGGTTAAAGACAAAGAGAGTGACCTGGAGTTGGAGGTGGATAACCAATACATTATGTCGCCTAAAGACCTAAAGACAATCCATTTCCTCAACAAAATGCTCGATGCAGGTGTACGCGTGCTGAAGATAGAAGGACGTGCACGTGGCGCTGAATACGTGAAGACCGTTGTGGAGTGCTATAAAGAAGCGGTGGAGTTGTGGAAAGGGGGATATTGGCGATTGGATATTGGCAATGGGCAATTGGATATAGAGGCAAAGATAGAGGAGTGGAATACCCGACTGGCGCGTGTGTTCAACAGAGGATTTTGGGACGGCTACTACCAAGGACAACGTTTGGGCGAATGGACACATAAGTACGGTTCGCGCGCTACGCGAAAGAAAGTATTTGCCGGCAAGTGTACCAATTTCTTTAAGAACATCAGCGTAGCCGAGTTCTACTTGGAAGCCACTCAGGAGATACGCGAAGGCGATGAATTGCTCATCACAGGCGAGACAACAGGTGCCTACGAACTCATGGCCAAAGACCTGCATGACGGCAAAGGCAAACTGCGAACCGAGATAAAGAAAGGCGAGTACTTTGCTATCAAGACAGACAAGATAGTACGCCGAGGAGATAGAATATTTCTGCTTAAAATAGACGAGAACTAATAGGCGATTAGGCGATTAGGCGAAAGGCAAGAGGCGAGAAATAGCGGCATAGCCGCATATTACCAGTCTTTAACCTCTAACCTTTAACCTCTAACCTTTAGCCTCTAACCTCAAAACAAAAGGATATATGAAAAAAGCATTACTACTCCTGCTGCTCGTATGCGGCATATGTGCATGCCACCGCCCTGTGCGCGTGGTGGAATCAAATAGCGAGGTACTAATGATAGACAGTACCTTAGACAATGTGCAAGATACAGACTATTTAGTATATATAGCACCTATCAAAGCGGATCTGGAAAAAGAACTCAATATCGCTATCGGTCATGCGCCCGAGGCATTGACCGTACACAAGCCCGAATGTACCATGCTCAACTGGGCAAGCGATGCGCTACTGGCTATGGCGAAACAACTCTATCCTAACAAGGTGGATATGGCCGTGGTGAATATAGGCGGCATGCGCACCGATTGGGGTGCTGGCGATATTACGCGTCGTCATATCTTCGAACTCATGCCTTTCGACAACGAGCTGGTAGTGCTGACCATGACAGGCGAGGAGATATTGGCACTCTGTCATACGATTGTTCGTCTGAAAGGCGAAGGCGTGGCGGGCTTACGCATTAAGGCGCGCAATGGTAAACTGCTATCTGCTACGATAGACGGCAAGGAAATTGTGCCTACTGCACACTATACCGTAGCCACCAGCGACTACCTGAGCCAAGGCAATGACGGACTCACACAACTCCAAAATCATATTGAAATGTGGCGTTCGGAGCAGAAGATTCGTGACCTATACATAGCGTATGTGCAACAGGTCAAAACCGTTGCTGCCAAAGTGGACGGAAGAATGGATCTCTAATCCACTAATCTAACCAACACCAGGTTGTATTACTCTCCTTGCCTAAGTAGCGGATTTTAGCACGAATAAGGCAGGTCTGCTCGGGAGCTGCGAATGGTTCGTGATACGTTTGCCATTCGCCCTCGTCTATGCGATACAGAATCTCGCCGCCTTGCATGACCTTGTTCATGGTGATAAGATAAGGCACAACGGTATCTGTCTCTACATATCCCTCCAGCGGCATAGACACCATGCCGACGCTGCGAATACCTGGTTGCTGGATATGGAAATTACGGCCACTGGCTGCTAACTGCGGGATAAACACATCATAGACCAAGTGATTATACTCGCTCAGCGTCAAGGCGCTGCGGTTGTTCCATGAGCGCTCTATGAGACCATAAATCTTAGGATACAATTGCCACTCCACTTGGCTGAAGGAGCGAATCACCTCTGCCCACAGTTGGGCATTCATACCGACCACATTCGGGTGAATCAGTGGCTCCCAATCGAAGGAACGATACTCATCGGTATAACCGCCCCAGTTGAGGCCTTTCTCCTCGTGGTGGTTGCAGTATGCGAAATCAAAGTACAAGTGATTGGCATTTGCCAATACGACCGGATAACCCGCCTCAGCCATCTCCAACGGCTTGGTATTGCTATTGAGCCATGAGTAACAAATGGCTTTCGACTCGGGCGGACAGAAATGTGTGATCTCCTCCCAACCCATAGGGTGGAGGTTATATCGCTTCAAGATAGCCAATATGCCATCAATAAAGGCCTGGTGTTCCTCTTGTGTCAGCGAACCCTTAGGCACCTCATCGCCGCCGATATTGAAGATAGTCAGCGGATGACCTGCCTCCTCGTGCATCTTGACAATCTCCGTAATGACATGGTCGATAAAGGTTATGGCGTAAGGTTTGGTTACATCAATGACATTATCGGTGTAGTTCTGTGCCGACAGATAGACACGTTGATCGAAAGCGCTATCGGTGAGCAGTGTGCCCATCGCTTTCTTGCAGGCACGCATGTGGCCCGGCATATCGATCTCGGGTATCACGCGTATATGGCGCGCACCTGCGTACTTTAATAGTTCTATATACTTCTCGCGTGTGATATAGCCGTTGGCAGTGGTGGGAGCATTAGGGTCCCAACCGCCGCAGTACATAGGATATAGACATTCGCTCTCATCTGTGGTATAACCGCGCTTAGATGCAATATCGGTGAGTTGTGGCAAGCCTGGTATCTCCAAACGCCATGCCTCATCGTCCGAGAGGTGGAAGTGCAGCACATTTAGTTTGTGGTATGCCATCATGTCCAAGATACGATAAATGGAGTCCACGGGGTAGTAGTTACGCACCACATCCAGCATGATACCGCGGTGATGTAGGTCAGGATAGTCGATTACTTGACCGCATGGTATCATCTCTCCCCATTGTTTAAGGGTTTGTTTGGCGTAAAAGATGCCTGCCTCATCGCTTGCTTCAATAGTGATGGTCTGAGGAGTGATGGTCATGGTATATCCTTCTGCTACCATATTGGCATTGGTATGAGTGATAATTTCGGCTTTAGCCACCTGACAGGTGCCTTCGGTATAGGTAATCTGCTTGGGTTGGGGTAAGAGAGGTTGTAGCTCTTTGTCTATAGCCGATACCCCATCGCCAACCACCTTTTGCACATAATCATATACGTATTCTCCATCGGCGTAAGGGGTCTTCTCCCATGTCACGATACCGCGTTTCATCTGCTCTGGGCGCGTGAAAGGTGCGTAAGTGCAGGGGATAGAGATGGGTGAGCCCCCTCCCAACCTCCCCCTCAAAGGGGAGGAGGTATGATCTTGGATTAAGAAGAAACCTTCTGGGCGCGAGGTCTCGCGAATAGCATTGCCGCGATAGTGAAGCTTATAAGTACGGCTCTCATGGGGCATGAGTGGCTCAAAGTCAGCCGTCGGTGCCATGCTGTGGTAACTGGCTTGCAGTTCGGTCTCTATGAGTTGGTCGCCTTCGGTATAAATGGGGTGAAGCGACATGTAGTTGAAATACAAGGTCCAACCCTCGTTAGTGAGAGGTTGGTTCGTGTGGTTGGTCAGGGTGTAGTACATCTCGCACACTCCTGGTCTGACATCGTTCTTGCCCATTTCCCAATGGATAGACATAGGAGCCTTAGGGGTACATGACCATAACATAAGCGACAAACAAAGTGTCAGAGCATAGATAAAAGGTTTCATACGACAGGATATTTTAGAAATATTGCGCAAAGATACACAATAATTTGCATATCTGCAAAAAAAGGGGTGTCTTTTTCGCTTTTTTTCTGCTGGATAGCGGGATTATCGCAAAGGATATGGCGCGCTTGCGGAACTCTCGAAGAAAGAGCGTAGTGAACTACGCGACTGATGAGAGAGCGACATAGGCAAAGCGAGAAACCGATATACAGCACCGCAATTGTTTATACTGCGCGAGAGGTCGCCCCCCCCCAGCGACCTCGATAAGGAGAGAAATAGGGATATTCGACACATTTTTTTATGTGGTAGTGTGGTAGTGTGGAAGTGAAAAAAAAGAAGAGACCACCGCGTCATCACGACGAAGTGGTCTCGGGCAAGATTATTATGACCAAACAACTTAACTAAATTTTACCTTATGCTATACCGTGTTCTGATTATGACATACAGGAGTAGGAGTGCCATGAGTATCCAGAAAATAGCGGTGCAGCGTTTGTAAAAGGGCGGGATAACTTCCCGCGGAGGGTGTTCTATGACCTCGACAATGCTATCAGTGTGGACAATAGTATCGTGGACAATGCGCTCACGCCATCGGTCGCGATAGGCTATGCGGTCGCGATAGACAATGCGCTCACGATATACGGTGTCCGCCCTTTGCCGCTCACTCTCGAAAATACTATCGCGTGTGTAAATACTATCGCGGTCTTGCGTTGTGTAGGATTGCGCTGTATTGTGTAAGGTAGTATTGTGTTGCGTAGGTTTGTGTAGGGTGGCAGTGTCAAGGCTTCTGCAACTCGGGAGGGCAAGGAGTATTGTAGCCATACTCAGTGCCAGGACGAAAGTCAGTGACTTCAAGGATAATCTCTTCATGGGCTTCTTGGGCTTTTACGATTTTATACGTGAGTAAACATTCTTTATCGGCAGGGACGAGTACGCAGCCGATGGAGTGTTGAGGTTTTGTGCCGCGGTGGATGCGTATGCCAGAGCGCCCTGGTACATTCTGCACAATAGGCAGACGGCGCTTGAACTTGGGCGACATGGTCACGGCGACATGGTAGCAGAGCGGAGGGATTTGGTAGCCCACACGCTCCAGCGTGTCACAGTACCAGCGACCATCAATGACAAGGCGACCAGTAATGGCGTTGCCTCGGGGTTCGTTGCGGATAAGTTTAATGTACATATAAACAGAGTTGGGGTTATTTCTTGTAGCGGTAGTGGTAGTCAATGCCTATCAACGAACCGCTGAAGGTCAGTATCTCGCCGAAAGCAATGAGGAGTGAGTGGTGGATTTCACCCACAGGCGGGGTAAAAAGTCCGCATGCCAGCAATGCACATCCAAAGGCGCACATGGCGGTGGCGATTATAAGTTGGAGTTTTCTCATCAATGGTTCGTTAATGGGTTATTGATTAGGGTAACCCCTAACGCCCCACGAAAGGACGTTAGAGGTCTGGGTCGCGGTCGGTTTCAATTTCTTCGCCGAAGTTCTGTTCGACATCGTCTCCGATATTGCCACCGATATTACCGCCTCACGCGTTCTGCTTATCGTACTCCTCGGAGCAGATGTGCCAAACGTACTGACGCAAGGTCTTGTACTTGCTTTGACCCTTGAAAGCCAATTGGTCAAGCGGCATTTGGTTTGGATCTGCCAGACGGGCGTTCACCATAGCTGCCACAGCAGCGAACTTAGCTTGGTGGTCTTTCTCCGCCTGCGAGTACTTGGTCGAGCGTTTGCTGTACGACTGAGTGTAGTTGAGTTTACTTGCCTTGCGGTGCGCAAAGCCAATCTTGTGGCGCTTAGCCACTTTGCCGTGGATTACCTCCACGGGGAAAGCATATTCTACATGTGCCATCGTGTGTTTTTAGGGTTTAGGTTTAAGGTTTAAGGGATGAAGGTTTAAGGGGCTGGGCATGGGTGCTTACGCAGTGTAAGCAGCCCACTCCAGTGACCAGATGTACGAGCGGAAAGAGCCGTACTTCTTCTGTGCTTTGAACGCTTCCATGTCCTCAGGCGCAGCCTGTTTGACGCGTGCAGCGGTGGAAGCCGCTACGGCTTTGAACTTAGCCTGATGTGCCAACTCCTGCTCGGAGTAAGGTGAGGTGCGTTTGTTGCATCGCTTTTGGGTGTAGAGGGTCTCGCCTCGCTTTGCAAAAGAGATGTCAGAGTGCTCACAGATTTTGCCAGACAAGGACTTTACCAAGTCCATAGGGGTGTACTTTGCCATCGTGTTTAAGGTTTAGGGTTTAAGGTTGAACGAATGAAGGATTTCAAAGAGCTCTTTATTGTTGCGGGGATGGGGATCGAACCCACGACTTTCTGCTGATGGGGCAGCCACGCTACCGCTGCGTCACCCCGCTATACAATTGCATCGCAACCCGATAATTTCGAATTGCGGTGCAAAGGTAGTAATAAAATCGTTTTTTTGTTGCTCAAGCTTTATCAATAATGCAAATTATTTGCACTTAGCTTGCATTGATACGATTTTTCGCACGCTCACTTCGGTTAAATCGTATTTGTGGGCGCACGCCGCGTATGCTTGCATGGTGGGCATACCATTGCGGAGGTGGGCGCAAAATTCTGCGTAAATCTCTCTGTTTCTCCATTCTATGGTCTTATTTCTACGGTACATAAAAACGGTCGTTTCTTTGATACATAAATTTAACATTAGTTTTATCCCGAAGATACCCCGAAGATACCCCGAAGATAGAAGCATGAAAAGACCCTCATTTCAATACTTTATTTACTCGCTTTTAGCATGCCTTCTTTACGCAGCTATTTATGGTATTATCCACTTGATAAGATGGGTGATTGATTGGGGTAGTACGATTAACATATTTTAATACTTTTAATTTCCACACTACCACACTACCACATATTTTTATGAGTGAATTTCCTCTCCATACTGCTCAACTGCTCAAAACGTGCTTTTCTAAAAATCGGCGATTTTTAGGGGACTTTGGGGTAGTATATAATTATATACATAGTATATATTATATTTTTTTCGAGCGATACGCCGTTCGACACATTTTTTTGTGTGGTAGTGTGGAAGTGTGGAAGTAGCCCAGACAACACAATAATTATTAAATTTTATTAATATGAAAACGAAAATTACCCCCCCCAACCTGCGAAAATTAAGGTAGAAGAGTGTTTTACTACCATTCGCACCGCCCTCCGCCAAGCCGAGCAACTCGCTCAGTATCTCCAAACCGCCAGCGCATCAGCGCAATTCTTCCCCGCCAACGACTATCGGCGCATTTATATCGAAGTCAAGGCGCACGCCCAAATCGGGCAAACCTTCCCCGCTCCATATTCTTCTTATTCTGAACTTGCCGACCTACTCACGCCTATTGTGGGCTGGGTGGTTGATGAGCAATCGCTACAAAAGTATTTCTATCGCGCTACGGGTAATTTCACTCTAAAGAGCGATATTCATCGTCGCGCAATGCAATTGCGATAGCGTTTTTTGTGTTATTTCGGACAGGTGTCCGCGCGTTTCTTATTTTCGCGGACATTTGTCCGTGTACACCCCGAAAAATCCTACTACCTTTGCACCCGATTTCAATGCGCAACGAAATCCGCAATGTTTAACTACTAATTTTAACAACATGGATTTTACAGGATTTATCAAACACATCGGACAAATTGAGCAGTTCGACACAAAAGACGGTAAGCATTGTCTTACTCGCGACATCGTCCTCGAAACGGACGAGCAGTACCCACGTTCCGCATGCGTTACGCTTCGTAACGACCTTGCGCAGTCTTTCAACCTCAATATCGGGCAGCGCGCACACGTGAGCTTTGACCTCTACGCACGCCCTAACAAAGAGGGTACACGCTATTTCAATCAACTCACCGCATGGCGTATCACTCCATGCTAATCACACACAACTATGGCTACTAAGAAGAAACACGTGGAACTTCCACAATCGCAAATGATGGGCGCAACCACCCATTTCGCGCAATGCGACAACGAACTCACCCAGTACATGCGCTTCCGACGGGAACCAAAGGACGCAGACAACGAGCTCCCGCTTATTAACCTGCCATTTGACAAGGCACTCAAGGGCTCAATCACCTTCCAGCGCGACCCCTCCGTCAAGAATGGCAAGTACATCCGTCAAGTCGTGCGCCTCTACAAGAAGACCGCTTCCAAGCGTTCGGCTTCTATTCTCGAAACGCGCTATTCCAAAGTGCGCGTTAGTAACTCACGCGTAACGGTTACCATGTCCTTTCCGCTTTGCGATGACCCTACGCGCCTCAAAAGCTCGCATGCAGAACTTCGCCAACATTATCGTAGATGAGAGCGACGAGATCGCTGCACTCCTTAACCAAGAGGGCGACATCAAGGTACAAGAGGCATGGCATAACCTCAACGAGACAACCACACAAGAGGAGGGCGAACTATGATAGGCGTATATCTTGTAGGCTTTTTCTGCGGCTTCGCTGCTGCTATCACCGCTGGCTATATTATCGGTCACAAAGACAAGGAAGGAGGCAATAATGATCAAGACTGATGCAACCGTCATGCTCTATTCGGATAGCGAGCAACAACGCGCCTCTGCCTACCACCGCGGCGAACCTGCTGATATTGTTGCTTTGCTCGTTGTCGCTGGAGTAACTGACCCCGCTTTTGGCGAAATGCTGATACGCGCTTCTTTACGTATCTGCGATGAGTTAGAGAAACGTGAGGTAGAGGAGATACCTGACGAAGCGTAACATTTACACGAGCGGAGGAGAGGGGCTAAGCAGTCTAGGACGACCTAACTCTCCCCGCTTTTGATATTAACTATTAATTATTAATTATCAACTACCATGTTTCCAAGAATTTGTATTCAAGATATTATCACCGCGGGCAAGCCGCGCCCAGCACTTTGGTCAGACATTGAGGCGGTCATGCGACAACCTTCAGTCCAAGACATTTGCGACAAAATCAAACTCCTTGACGGCAAAGACCCCGACGAGATGGCGCTACTCAAAAAGCACCTACCCATTATCACGCCGCACACTTGCCGTTTTCGTGGCGATGGTGCGCGAAGGTCGTCCAACGCCGTCCCCTCTGGTCTCGTCATGCTGGATATTGACCATATAGACGACCCCCGTGAGTTCTTCTCGCGTTGGATTGCACCACAACTCACCGCTGAGAACAAAATCTACTTCGTGGCTATCACCCCCAGCGGTCACGGCTTGCGTGTCATAGCCGAACGCGAGGCAGGCGAAACTATCCCCGCTGCACAAAAGCGCCTTGCCACTTGGTTCTGCCTCACCGAGTTCGATGCCGTTACCAAAGACCTGGCACGTGCGTCCTTCCTTATGCCGTGGTCGTATGTCCTCTATTGCGAACCCGCAGGGCTGAATTTCGAAACACCTGAGAAGGAGGCGGTCATCACATCGCATTTCGCTCAACTCGAAGCGCAGTCCCACACTCCCACACTACCACAACAAAATGTGAGCGAAACACCCGCCAATAGTTCAGTGCCTGCGGTTAGTTCAGCAGGTCAAAATGAGGCTACCACTTATCGCGGTATCGAATACTCCGCCATTGTCCGCGAGTTGGTTAATCTGCTTGGCGGTGAGCCTGAGATGGGAGAGCGTAATCAGTTCTATTTCACGTTGGTACGTTACATGCGTTACATCTGCAATTTTAGTGCCGATTTGTGTGTGCGTGTCCTGCCTGATTTCGGGCTATCGCTTTCCGAGCGTTGTGCTACTGCTTTGTCTTCTGTCAATCGCCCACGCAAAGGCGACATGCCCGAACTCCTCCAGCGCGCTATAACCACTGCCGAACACGCGAGCGAACTACCAACTACAGGCGTAGCCGAACTACAGCGCAGCGATCTATCGCTTCCACCTCTTCCTCGCGTACTCGAACTTATCTGCCGCCGCTTGCCCGAGCCGTTCCGCCCTGCCATGGTCATTGCCGCCCTGCCTATCCTTGGCGCGTTGGCTACCCGCGTGCGCTTTCAGTACCTCGACAAGCAAGAGCACTCCTTCTCTTTCATGTCCTGTATCACCGCGCCCGCTGCTACGGGTAAGAGCTTTATCCGCAAACCTGTGAACTTATTACTCACCCCTATTGACCGCCAAGATGAACTCGAACGAAAACGAGAGGAGGAGTACAAAGAAGCCCTCCGAGCTGCCAAGAACAGCAAGATGCAACCTACCAACCCGCGCGCCTGCCCTCGAAACAACGGTATTAACGTATCCATCGCCAAACTGCTACAACTCCTTGCATATTCCGATGGTAAGCACCTCATCGGCATTGGCGAGGAGATTGATACGCTGGTTAAGTCCGAACGTGCAGGGGTCTGGTCACAGAAGTCAGATATATATCGTCTTGGGTTTGACAACGCCAAATACGGACAAAATTACATGTCTGACAACTCTTTCTCTGCCAATGTGCCTGTTTTCTATAACCTTTTGCTCACTGGTACTCCAGGCGGAATGTATCGTTTCTTTAAGGATGTTGAAGACGGATTGGTCACCCGTTTTTGCTTCGCGCAATTACCCGATATGTTTGGTGCAGACATCCCAGCCTTTGAGAATTACACTGAAGCCGAAGAGCGTGAGATCATTGATATAGCCGAGTGTTTGGATAAGGCGGCAGGTGTGATTGCTTGCTCCCATGTGGGTGTGCGTATTCGTAGGTGGTTGAATGAGAAGCGCGATTTGGCAATACGTGAGGATAGTCGTGCGGTGGACACCTTGCGCAAGCGTGCGGCTGTGATTGGCTATCGTGCGGGCATGTTGGCTTTTCTGCTCAATGAGTGTATGTATGGGAAGTCGGTCGGTGAGTTTACCACATGGGTAGCGGAGTATGTGTTCCAAAATCAAATGACTTTGTTTGGTAATAAGTTTGAGGAGGTAGCGCAGAGCCAGTTGGTGATGAACGAGCGCAAGAGTTGTGTTGTGAGTTTGTTGCAACAATTGCCTGAGCAGTTCACAAAGAATGAGTTGATGGCATTGCGTGCAAGGAATGGACAGAGTACGCGTGTGGATATGGTTTTGAACCGTTGGAAGTCCTCTGGCTTCATCTCGCAAGTGGACAAAACCACCTACAAAAAGACCCCCAAAGCGCACCTCCCAAAATAACCCAAATTTATGTATCAAAGAAACGACCGTTTGGGTGGTACATTCCGAGTGCAAAGGTACAAAAAATATCGCATATATGCAAATAAAATAAACAAAAAAAGACAGAATAAATAACATAAATAGATATACGCACTTCCACACTTCCACACTACCACATAAAAAAATGTGTCGAATGGTTGCAAATATCAAAAAAATGTAGTAACTTTGCAGCGAAATTCGGTGAATAGGCTCGGAAAGGCTACATCAGTCGAAATCATGCATCGCATCGCCAAGCGATGTCGCGTGTGAAGGTCGGACATAAGCAACGAGATAATCATCGAGGGCGCGTTGTCGGGGGGGCGACCTCTCACGCGGTATAAACAATAAGGGAAGAAAAAAGGCGGAAAAGACACCCTAAAGTAATTTTGTGGCCGAAATATGCCCAAAATCAGATAACATGAAAAAGATACTATCTATTTTAGCGTTTCTCTGCGCGGCTTGGATGAGCGTTCAAGCGGAACGCGTTATTCTCGGTGCAGAGCAGACAAAACAGTATGTACCCCTACTGAAAGGCAAACGAGTAGCCCTGTTGAGTAATCATACGGGTATTGTTATTCAGGCGAAAGGCGAGAGGCTAAAGGCGAAAGGCGAGAGGCAGGAGGTTAAAGGCGATACGATTCATACGCTTGACCTTTTGCTCCAGAACGGTGTGAACGTGACCGCTATCTTCTCGCCAGAGCATGGATTTCGTGGCACTGCCCGCGAAGGCGAACTGGTAGCCAGCAGCGTCGATGAGAAGACTGGCATACCTATCCTCTCGCTCTACGACGGCAAAAGCAAACGCCCATCCAAAGAAGCCATGGCGACATTCGATATTCTCATCACCGATATTCAGGATGTGGGACTGCGTTTCTATACCTACTACGTCACCATGTTGCGCCTGATGGATGTCTGTGCGCAAGAGGGTAAGCAGTTTATGGTCTTTGACCGTCCGAACCCTAACGGTTATTATGTGGATGGTCCTATACTGGATATGAAGCATAAGTCGGGTGTGGGGGGATTGCCTATACCAGTGGTGCACGGTATGACCTTGGGCGAGTTGGCGCAGATGATCAACGGCGAACATTGGTTGAGCGACTCCCTGCAAGTGGACCTCACCGTTATCCCCTGCAAGAACTACACCCACCAAACGCTCTATCGTCTGCCAGTGGCTCCATCGCCTAACCTGCGCAATATGCTTGCCATATACCTCTACCCATCGGTATGCCTATTCGAGGCCACACCCGTGTCATTGGGTCGCGGAACAGACAAGCCCTTCCTCTGCTATGGACACCCTAACTTCAACGCCCCACGCACGGAGGCGAGCATCTATGGACCAGCCATCACCTTCACGCCCAACCAGTCCACGCAGAAAGGTCGCGTATGCGATGGTGTGGACCTAAGCGGCATGAGCGAGGAGGAGGCACGTAAGGTGGGCTTCTCATTGCGCTATTTGCTGGATGCGTATAAGCACCTGAATATGGACAACTATTTCTTCCGTTCGTTCTTCGAACTGCTGGTGGGACAAGACTATGTGCGCAAGATGATTATCCAAGGCAAGAGCGAGGAGGAGATACGCGCTCGTTGGCAAGAGGATGTGGCGAACTTCAAGGAGCAACGCCGTCCATACCTCCTCTATGAAGAGTAATTTGTCTAACAGCCGTAGGCGGTCTAACAGCGTAGCGGTCTAAAATCTAACTTCTAAAAACATATGAACCCATTAACCATTCTTATCGTTATAGCGTGCTATTTTGCATTGCTCTTTTTGATTTCGTATGTAGCCGGTCGCAAGGCAGACAACGCAGGTTTCTTCTCCGGCAACCGCAGTAGTAACTGGCTATTGGTAGCCATGTCTACCATTGGCGCAGCCATATCGGGCGTCACGTTTGTCAGTGTGCCGGGTATGGTGTCGACTTCCGGTTGGGCGTATATGCAAATGGTCATGGGCTTCACCGTGGGTCAGATAATCATAGCATACGTGCTTATCCCGTTGTACTATAAGTTCAACCTCACCTCCATATACCAATACTTGCAACAACGTTTTGGCATGAGTACCTACAAGTCGGGTGCATGGCTATTCTTTGTGAGCAAGATGTTGGGCGCGAGTGTGCGCCTGTTCGTGGTAGGCGAGGTATTGCAACTATTAGTGTTTGGACCATTGGGTATTCCATTCTGGGTGAACGCGATCTTCACGGTGATGATTGTCTATCTATGTACCTTCAAGGGCGGTGTGAAGTCGCTCATATGGACAGACTTGCTCAAGACTTGCTGCCTTATCCTGTCTGTGGCGCTCTGTATCTACTTTGTGCTGCGCGCAGGGGTGAACATAGAAGGTTGGACCGGCAGCCATATGACCCGTACTTTCTTCTTTGATAACCCTAAGGAGGGCACGTATTTCTGGAAGCAGTTCCTCGCAGGTATCTTCCTCGTGGTAGCGACGACGGGTCTTGACCAAGACCTTATGCAGCGCACCCTCTCATGCAAGAACCCTCGTGAGAGTCAGAAGAATATCATAGTAGGCGCACTCATGCAGATTGTGGTGATCGGTTTGTTCCTCTTCTTGGGCTTCTTGCTCTACGCCTATGCCGACCAAATGGGTGTAGCATTGGTGAATGCGGAGGGCATGCCGCTCAAGGGCGATGATGTCTTCCCATTCCTCGCCACGGGCAACTATTTCCCTGTGGTTGTGGGCGTACTGTTCATTATTGGATTTATCGCAGCAGCATATTCGGCTGCAGGTAGTGCGCTGACGGCACTCACGACATCTTTCACGGTGGATATTCTCAATAAGGAGAAAGCAACTAACCTCACGCAAATCCGCACTTGGGTGCACGTGGGTATGGCGGTATTGATGGTCGTATGTATCTATGTGATCCACATGCTCAATAACGACTCGGTGATTCAGACGGTGTATAAAGTGGCCAGTTATACCTACGGACCGCTGTTGGGTATGTTCTGCTTTGGTATCTTCACCAAGCGTGCGGTGCGCGACCGTTGGATACCGCTGGTGGTGATCATGGCGCCTATTATCACATGGATAATAGACGTGAACTCCGCTGTGTGGTTCAACGGATACGTCTTCTCGCACGAGCGTCTGATACTGAACGCCCTGCTCACGTTTGTGGGTATGGTGTGCTTGATTAAGACTCCACTTTCTCCAGCTTCGCGTAGGTAAGAAGCAGTGTCTTCTTGCCTACAGCGTCGAAGAGAATATCTATCTTCTCGTTGTCGTTTTCACGATAGACCTCTAAGACCGTTCCTTTGCCAAAGACGCGGTGCATGACGCAGTCGTCTTTAGCCCATTCGGAGCGGATGGCCTTCTTCTTGCTCTTCTCTTTGGCACCCGTGGTAGGTGTGAGGCGCGAGGAAGTAGGTGAGCCGACCCCCAACCCTTCCCTAAAGGGATGGGAGCTCGCCGATGACATAGGACGAGACATCGTATCGGTGTTCAATACGAATTGTTTATCTATCTCCTTGATGAAACGCGAAGGGGTAGTGAAGGTCGTTTGTCCATTGCGGAAACGTTGTCTGGCGTTCATGAGGTGGCAGTGCTCCATACTGCGTGTGATAGCCACATAGAGCAGTCGTCTCTCCTCCTCTATCTCGCGTTGTGTTTGGCTGAAAGCCGAAGGGAAGAGGTTCTCCTCCAGTCCAACGATAAGAGTATGGCGGAACTCCAGTCCCTTGGCAGCATGTATGGTGAGTAGGGTCACACGTGCTTGTGTATCGTCCAGGTTCTCATCCTGATCGGTGAGCAGACTCACCTCTGCCAGGAAGTCGGCTATCGGGGTGAAGTCTATACCCTCTTGCTCACGTTGTTGGCAGAACTCGTGGATACTGGTGAGCATCTCCTGTAGGTTCTCGTAGCGCGCAATGCCCTCTTGTGTGGTGTCGGCTTTCGCCTCGCGCAAGATGCCTGTAGCTGTCAGCACATCCTGTGCGAAGGTATATGCATCTTTCTTGCCCATATCTACGGCAAACTGCTCTATCATTTGCGCGAACTCCTTGACTTTGGTTTGTGCCGCAGCCGAGAGGTCTTCGGTCATGGTCTCAGGGGCAATGGCTACAGTCATGAGTGAGACCTTGTTCTTGCGTGCCGCTTCGTGCAATCTGCCCACGGTGGTGTCGCCTATGCCGCGAGTAGGATAGTTCACTACGCGCAGGAAGGCCTCATTATCGTCCCTATTGGTGATGAGGCGCATGTATGCCAGCGCATCTTTGATCTCCTTGCGTTGGTAGAAACTGGTGCCACCGTAGATGCGGTAGGGTATGCCTGCTTGACGCAGCTCATCCTCTATGACGCGCGACTGCGCATTGGTGCGATACATGACGGCTATATCGTCATAACTGAAGTTCTCGGAGCGCTTGCTCAGTAAGCGGATTTGCGAAGCAACACCTTTGGCCTCGTCGCGGTCCGACATATAGGTAGAGAGGGCGATGCGCTCGCCTATCTTCAACTCAGAATAGACATCCTTGCGTATCTGTCCCTTGTTGTGACGAATGAGCGAGTTAGCGGCTTGCACGATGGTCTGTGTGCTGCGGTAGTTCTGCTCCAGCTTGCACAGTTGTGCGTCGGGGTAGTCCTTCTGGAAGTTCAGGATATTGCTGATGTCCGCTCCGCGGAAGGAGTAGATGGACTGTGCATCGTCGCCCACCACGCAGATATGCTGATGTGCCTCTGCCAGGCGCTTGATGATCATATATTGCGCACGGTTGGTGTCTTGGTACTCATCCACGAGGATGTATTGGAAGCGTTCTTGGTATTTCTCCGCCACTTCGGGGAACTTCTGTAGGAGCGTTTGGGTATTGACGAGTATGTCGTCAAAGTCCATGGCGTTAGCGGCTTTGAGACGGCGGTTATACTCGGCATATATGCGCGACATATCGTTCATCTTGTCAAAGCGGTCACGCATGAGGTATTCGCGGTCAGCAGCATACAGGTTGGGCGACTGCAGTTTGTTCTTGGCCATAGATATGCGTGCATGGACTACGCTGGGTTTGTATATCTTCTCGTCCAAGTTGAAGTCCTTGATGATATGCTTGATGACCGATTTGGAGTCGGTGGTGTCATAGATGGAGTAGTCATGCGTGTAACCTAACAGCTCTGCCTCTTGGCGCAGTATGCGCGCGAAAATGGAGTGGAAGGTGCCCATCCACAGGTAGCGAGCCAACTCTTCTCCCACGAGTTGGTTGATGCGGTTACGCATCTCACGAGCGGCCTTGTTGGTGAAAGTGAGAGCGAGGATATGTCCTGCGGGAATGCCTTGTTCGAGCAGATAGGCGACTTTGTATGTGAGTACGCGAGTCTTGCCAGAGCCAGCACCTGCTATGACTAATTGCGGACCATCGTTGTACGTAACAGCCGATAATTGTGAGGGATTGAGTTGAGTTGTATTCATGGATAGTATCTATTTAGTGTAGCAGCAATTCTACTACCTCTTATTAAACGCCCTGCAAAGGTACAAAAAAAAATGCACATACGCAAACAAAATAGCGTAAAAAGTGCTTTTTTGTTAAGATTCTTTCTCTTTTTGTTTCGCTATGCGGTGCATGATTTCACCGAGAGACGACCCTGAGAACTCCGAGAGAACTCCCCGCCACAGCCCAAAATGAAAAAGTGCTGTTTGTTAATATTCCCCGCCTCTACACTTTACACTATATCCTTGCCTTTACACCTTACACTCTACACCATACACCCTAAACAGTATGCCTCCTCTAAACTAAATTTGGCGAAAAAGTCGCTATTTTCTTGCATGTATGCAAAAAATGTTGTAACTTTGCGGGCGGTAATCAAAAAATATCCCCACTATGGCAACATTATCTAAATCCAAGTACACTCTATCCTGCCAATGCCCAAAGGCATTATGGCTCAGAACCCACAAACCCGAAGTGGCGACTATCGACGCTTCCGTCGAAGCACGTTTTGCTACAGGCAACGAGATTGGCGACATGGCCAAATCGCTCTTTGGCGAGTACGTGGACACCACCACCTATACAGACGGCAAACTGGACATCTCCGCTATGATCGCCAAGACCCAAGCGCTGGTCAAGAGCGGTTGCCCTGTGATCTGCGAAGCGGCTTTTGCGCCTAAGCACCACTATTGCGCGGTGGATATCCTCTGCAAGACCGATGGCGGTTGGGCAATCTACGAGGTCAAGAGTAGTACCAGCCATGTGGGCGATGCAGCTACCGATCCTAAGTTTGCCAAATATGCCACCGACATCGCCTACCAACGCTGGGTGCTGGAGCAATGTGGCATCCGTGTGACAGGCACCTATCTCATCACCCTCTGCTCCGACTATGTGCGCCATGGCGAACTAGAGCTCAAGACCACAGCCAACGGATGCGGACTATTCAATATCATTGACCTTGCTCCAGCGGTGGAGAACGAATACCTCAAGGTGCATAATCAATCGCTTCTGGCACTGCAGACCATGGAGCAAACCACCGAGCCCGAGCAGGCGCTTTCTACGCATTGCCAAAACCCATACAAATGCGCCTTCTGGCAATACTGTACCCAGCATCTGCCTGAGCCATCGGTGTTTAATGTGTATGGCATGACCTTCGCCAAGAAACTCGAGCACTACCACGCAGGCCATATCACTTTCGAAGACCTTCAATCGGTGGAGGATATCACCAAGAATCCTATTCGCTCTATGCAAGTACACTGCACCCTCAACCAGGAAGGTCATATCCACCCACAGGGTATTCAAGCGTTCTTGGATAAACTCTCCTATCCGCTCTATTTCTTGGACTTTGAGAGCATGCAACCCGTGGTGCCTATGTACGACGACACCAAGCCCTATATGCAGATATGCTTCCAGTACTCGCTCCACTATATCGAGCACGAGGGTGGCGAACTCAAGCACAAGGCATTCTTGGCGCAGAGCAATGGAAAGGACCCTCGCCGCGAACTGGCTGAGGCATTGTGCCGCGATATACCACGCAATGTATGTATCATGGCGTATAACGACCCATTCGAGAAAACGCGTATCCGAGAGATGGCAAGCATCTATCCCGATCTGAGTGAGCATCTGATGAATATAGAGAGCCATATTGTTGACTTGCTCGTACCTTTCCGTCAGGGCTGCTATTATCTCCCTGCGATGGGTGGTTCGTTCAGTATCAAGGTGGTGTTGCCAGCACTCTTCCCAGATGATGCCGAACTCAATTATCATAACCTGAACACATTGGTGCAAAACGGTGGCGATGCGATGACCATCTTCCCTAAGATTCAGCACATGAGCCCCGAAGAGGCAACTCAGGCACGCCAAGCGCTATTAGACTACTGCCACCTCGACACCCTCGCTATGGTGAGAATCTGGCAAGAGTTGATGAGGAAAGTATAGAAGTTAGATCGCTACGCTGTTAGAAGTTAGACCGCTGCGCTGTTAGAAGTTAGACCGTTGCTCTGTAGATGGTAGATAGTAAAAAATAAATAACTAAAAAGATAAATAAAATGATTGACAAAATTATTAAAGGTATTAAATACCGCCTCAATGGGGAAACATTGACCGCAGAGGTCATCCAAAAGAAAGGTTACGAGGGCGATTTTATTATCCCTGAGACCGTAGTGTTTAAAAAAGTGGCTTATCGTGTGACGGGTATTGGAGAGGAGGCTTTCTATGATTGCGCCTCCCTTACCTCCATAGTTATCCCCGATGGTGTGACGAGTATTGGAGATTCTGCTTTCCGTGATTGCTCCTCCCTTACCTCTGTGGTAGTAGCGGAAGGTAATACAGTGTATGATAGTCGAGAGCAATGCAACGCGATTATCCACACAGCAACCAATACACTTATCAGCGGTTGCCAGAACACCATTATCCCCGATGGTGTGACGAGTATCGGAGATTATGCTTTCTATGATTGCTCCTCCCTTACCTCCATTGTTATCCCCGATGGTGTGACGAGTATTGGAAAGTATGCTTTCTATGGTTGCTCCTCCCTTACCTCCATTGTTATCCCCGATGGTGTGACGAGTATTGGAGATGATGCTTTCTGTAGTTGCTCCTCCCTTACCTCCATTGTTATCCCCGATGGTGTGACGAGTATTGGAAGTTCA
>JBGVEG010000153.1:0-1815 GCA_045119955.1 Paludibacteraceae bacterium | reverse complement strand
GTTTGGGTACAAAAAGAAGGCATTGGAGGCTAATGATTTTATCCATGTCGTTGTTCGTCCTAATGAAAATGCAGAAATAATAGAAGATATAGCAGCATTTAGAAAGACTATCGTAGATGAGTCTAAATTGATAGAGATTGATCCACAGACTATGCTTGCTCCTCTTAAAAAGTTTAATGAATATTCTGACTTGTTGACTTATCTTCAAACCCGCTACTGGAAAAAATAGATATTTTTGTATTAAATACTCATTTTCTTTACGAGAGTGCCACAAGTTGGCACTCTCGTGTTGTAATTTTGCAGCAAATTTCAAAATTACAGCATTATGAAAAGAAAAATTTCTATCACAAACAAGGCAAAAGAGTCCACTAACCACCTCACGAAAGTATTCTCTTTCCCTGAAGAAAGCAAGGGCAATTATTTTTCCACCTACACCGAAAATGTTTATGTCGGCGGTCGCAAGGCATTGACGGAAGGCAAGTTTCATGACATGTTTATGGCTGGTGACGGTCATGAGCTTGAGGACTTTATCGACAAGAATGGTGTACTACACCTTGCACATGCTAAGTCTATCTATTCGTCATCCATGCTGGCATACAACTTCTTCTACTGGGTGAGTCCGGAAAATCCTTTAATACTAAATGGTACAACTTATGACAAAGTGTATTTTGAGGTAAAATTCCCCGTTCTAGCAAAAGACTCTAACGGTAGTCGCAATAATCGTCCATCAAATATGGATGTACTGCTCATTAGCGATGATTGCCAAACCTTGTTCTGCGTTGAGAGTAAATATACCGAGCATACTCATCACCAAGCAGCTGAATTTAAGAATGCGTATTTCAAGCCCTCTTGTTACTACAAAGACAACCCATACCGAACTGCTTTTATCAAATGCGCACTCCGCTACAATGAAAAGAAGAATGGCTATTTTGCCGGTATCAAGCAGAATATCAGCCATATTATTGGCATTACCAATATCTTGCACGACGCTGATGCGTTGGCTTGGTTCAAAGCTAATAATCCATTTATTGAGCTCGAAGTGTTAGCGCAAATTAATCAGAATACCGAGATTATCTTCACCAATCTGCTATATTACTGCCCCGAAATAGGAACAGACATCTATGGTGATATCCATGCAGAAGAAAAGAGCTATCCATATCTACTCGGCGAATTACTCTTCGATCACCTACAATGTGCATTGGACGAACCATTGCTCTTGTCTCGTTTCATCACAACTTATCCAGAACTCTTTGCAGAGATACAATCGCAAATGCCAAACGGACTTACCGAATACCTTGATAACAAATATGTACTTACTAATCACGCATAATATGGAAAGAATAATTGCACAGAATCGAGATGAGATTATGCATATCATTCGAACATCTAAAAACACCCCAAGCGCTTGTTCACAAATTCAAAGACAATTTGAGGTTGGTTACATCAAAGCGCAACAAATTATCAATTATCTGAGTTTGTCACCTCTGCAAATCCAATCTCAAAGTTCAATGTTTAATGATCTTATTAAAATCCCCGAAGGCTTTGAGTCTTTATCACAATACTTTATCGCCAGAGTGAACGCTGGTGCTGAGTTGCGATATGGATTAGAAAGGGTGTCATGTGACAATGCATTACAGGACCGTATCGAACATGAGGTAAAACAAATCTGTGATCTGAGGTTTGAATCCTATTTTCTCTTTATTGCAGATCTTCTGCATGAGACATTTGAAAATATGAACATCTATCATGGGCCAGGTAGAAGTTCTGTCGCAGGTTCGGTGGTTGCATATTGTTTAGGGATAACAGATGTTGACC
>JBGVEG010000152.1:0-1601 GCA_045119955.1 Paludibacteraceae bacterium | reverse complement strand
GCAACTCTGAAATCATGCATGAAATCAAAAATCTCTTCAGTACCAAAGCTATCATTTAAAATATGTATCTGTAAGATCCTTGTCAGTAGAACGGCAAGGTAACAAATAAGAAAATGTCCGGTTATGGTGTCTCTTTTTTGCAGATATACAGGTCGGGCATCTAACTGGGACTTCATGACACGGAAAGATTCTTCAATTCTCCAGTGATTATGGTATGCTGTGTATATTTCTGAAGCAGACATATGGATTTCTGATGTTATGATCATGTTGTAACCAGCAAGTTTTTTTGCGTTTTCTATAGCTTTTTCGTTTATTTCAACTTTGATTTTACCATCTGTTTTATTTCCTTTTTTATCAGCAGAAACAAAGGTGACATATTTTGCGCTGTCACCATATTCAGATTTTTTGGCTTCGCATGCTTTTAGTTTTTTGGCCTTTTCGACTTGTCTGTTGATTTCGTATTTCTGTTTTTCGGCAAGCTTAGGATTGAATGTAACGATGCGTTTTTCAGGGAGTTTCAGCGTTTTTTTGTGTCCAGCAGAATCTGTGTAAGTATATATAAAATCATCAACACATTCTTTGGTGCGATAGAGAAGTTCTCCCTTCTTATTCTTTACATCAACATAATCATTTTGAAGTAATACCCATGTTTTTTCTGTTTCTGGCAGAATTTTAACAGATTTGGAGAAAATATATCCATCACCGGCTTTTCGCGCATGAAGAATATTATTGAAACAGTTAAGACCTTTATCCGCTACCTGAATGGTTCTGCCAGATATATTATTCCTTTGCTTGAGATCATCAATGATACTGCGGATTATTGGTTTTTCACTTTCGTTGCCGGGATATATTTTCATGCCTATTGGTATCTGGTTGGCATCAAGGAGCAGACCTAATCCAACGATTGGTTCTTTTTTGTTTTCCTTTGATGGTCCTTTGAGCCTGAAATCATCTTCTTTATCAATCTCAAAATAAAAGTTTGTGCAGTCAAAATAAGAGTGTGAAGTATCAAATTTATATTTTTGACTGACTTGATGATTAAAGATTTCAATGATTTTTTCATATTCGGAACCGATATATTCAAGTCCGGAATAAAGCTGGTCAAGAGAGAAAGCATGTTTTTCAAACAGTTTTGGTATGACTTCAACATATGTTTTTGATTTTGAACATGGCTGAACGAGCCTTGCGTAAATAAGAGCTGATAACATATCAAATACGTTGAATCTGAAATTGGTTACTGTCTGCATAAGGTCAATATATTTTTTACATCCAAGAGAATCATTAAGATTCTTCAATGGAAAATAGCCAAGAAGCTTTTCGGGAGAATCTTCAGAGATCTGACGTTCTTTTTCAGACTGTTTTTTCTTTTTATATTCCTGATTGAGTTTCTGAACTTCTTCAGAAAATACGGCGACAGGGTCATCTATACCGTTTGCCTGCAACTCATGAACATATCCGATTGGTTTGTATGAACGATGAGCTCCACCTTTGCGTTCAGGATCGTAATAACTTTCATAAATTTGTAAATAAATACCTTTTTTATTCTTTGTTTTCTTTAAGAAATATGCCATAAAATCACCCTCTTATATTATAGCACTATA
>JBGVEG010000151.1:0-1593 GCA_045119955.1 Paludibacteraceae bacterium | reverse complement strand
GTTGCGGCGGTAGCGCAGAACACAAGGTTAAATACAAAGCTCGAAGCATTTTCCTTGATAAATCCACCAAAATCGGTAAAGATATCGAGATTCGGTACTCCGACGAGACCAAAAACGTAATCCTCAGCCATCATCAGTCCGAAGCCCAGCAAAACGAACACAACCGTTCCGATGCAGAAGTCCATCAGGTTCTTCATAATGATGTTACCTGCGTTTTTCGCTCTGGTAAAGCCTGTTTCAACCATTGCGAAGCCTGCCTGCATAAAGAATACAAGCGCGGCTCCAATCAAAAACCACACACCGAACACCTCGGTCGTTACGGCTTCCTTTACAAATTCCATGATGCTTGTAGCATCCATATCAATCATCTCCTTAATGTAAATGCTCTGTTTATCTCACGCCGAACAAAAGTTCTCCATAAGTCGGGAACGGCCAGTATTTTTCGGCAGTCATTGTTTCTGCCTCATCACATACTACACGCAACTCCCCCATTGCAGCAAGAACCATGTCACGAATCATTGCGGACTCTTCCCCGATATCCTCTGCCGATTTGATCTTGACAAGTGCGCCTTCAAGCGAATCGATTGCCTCGGCGATCCTATCGCATAGAACGGAAAGCTTCTTAACGGCTTCCTTTTCGTACTTGCAAGCAATATCTGTACCGAGCGAGAGCTTCTTTCCAACGCTATCGGCAAGATTGGTTGCATATGCACTGACAGCGGGAAGTATCTGCTTCTTTGCCATATCAACCATAGTGTTCGCTTCGATAATGACTGTCTTGCAATAGTTCTCCAGCATGATCTCATATCTTGACTTCAGCTCAACCTCGGAGAATACCTTGTGAGAGGTCAACATTCTTACGTTTTTCTCATCAAGGATATGGGGCATACAGTCAGCTGTGGTGCGATAGTTGCAAAGGCCTCTCTTCTCGGTTGCTTCCTTTATCCAGGAATCGTCGTAACCGTTACCGTTGAAAATGATGCGTTTGTGATCCTTGATGGTCTTCTTGATCATATCGTGCAATGCAGTCTCAAAATCAGCTACACCCTCAAGACGGTCAGCATAGATTTTCAATGATTCCGCAACAGCTGTGTTCAGCATAATGTTTGCACAGGCGATGCTGTTGGAGGAGCCAAGCATACGGAACTCAAACTTGTTGCCCGTGAATGCAAAGGGTGAGGTGCGGTTTCGGTCGGTGGTATCTCTGTTAAATTTGGGAAGAACGTCGCTTCCAAGCTTCATTGTTGTTTTCTTAGCACCCTGATAGGGGGTATCGTTCTCGATTGCCTCAAGGACAGCGTTCAGCTCGTCACCGAGGAAGATGGATACCACGGCGGGAGGTGCTTCATTTGCACCGAGACGGTGGTCATTACCCGCGGTAGCAACCGAGATTCTGAGAAGGTCCTGATAGTCGTCCACAGCCTTAATTACGGCGCAAAGGAACAGCAAAAATTGCGCGTTCTCGTAGGGTGTTTCACCGGGAGAGAGCAAATTCTGTCCTGCATCGGTTGCGATAGACCAGTTGTTGTGCTTACCCGAACCGTTGACACCCGCAAAGGGCTTTTCGTGGAGCAGGCAAACAAGACCGTGCTT
>JBGVEG010000150.1:0-6237 GCA_045119955.1 Paludibacteraceae bacterium | reverse complement strand
TCTGCTGCAATTCCTAACTCCTCAGCAATTACAGCTGAACTACCTTTTGGAAGGCTATCCTTCACTTCTCTCAGTTTGTTGAATGTTGTGCGAATCATAGTAACTAATTCATTTATAGTTAATAATAATGTTATTTTGTTTGTCTATTTGAAGTTCCCTTTGAAACTCGTCTGCAAAGGTAACACTTTTTTTTCATATATGCAAATTTTTTCGCAATTCTGTTGAAGAAATATCAAAATAAGGTGCATTCTTCAGTATTTGCAGGTCGCGCGCTTGTGGAATTTCGTAGGTCGGACAGCCATGTCGCGGATATACAAAGATTCGGAAGTGGCTAAGCAGAAAGTCGCTCTCGCGCCACTTGTCGAATATCTGTAGGTTATCTTCGCCGATAATGAGGGTGAACTCGTGTTCGGGGTATTCCCTCGCGAGCGCGCGCATCGTATTAGCGGTGTAAGTAGGTCGTGGAAGGTGAAACTCAAAGTCCGACACCATAACTCTCTTGCCTTTCGCCTCATTGCCTATAGCCAATATCCCATCGCCAATTGCCTCTCTTGCCTTCTCTAAACGCTCTTGCTCATCGGCGAGTATGCTCTTGTCCTTCAGCGGGTTGTTGGGAGACACCATGAGCCATACCTCATCCAAATCGGTATTCACCAATACCCATGTCGCCAAGCCCGTGTGCCCAAAGTGTATCGGGTTGAATGATCCGCCGTAAATGCCTACCTTCATCGAACGAGTTTATCTAAGTCTGCTTTTGCTTGCAGGAGGTCATCGTTAATGACAATGTGGTCAAAGTATGGTGCATCTGCCATCTCTATTTCGGCTTTGGCGAGGCGTTTTTGTATCATCTCTTCGCTGGTATCGCCACGACCGTGCAGACGACGTGAGAGTTCCTCTACGGATGGTGGGGCAATGAAGATTGCTAATGCCTCATCGCCAAAGATACGTTTGAGGTTGAGGCCCCCCTTCACATCAATGTCAAAGACGATAGTACGACCTGCTGATTGAATACGCTCAATCTCGGACTTCAGGGTGCCGTAGTAGAGGCCTTCATATACTTGTTCGTATTCGATAAAGTCTTGATTGGCAATATGTTGCTCAAATTCCTCGCGAGAAATGAAGTAGTACTCTTTGCCATGTTGCTCTTGCCCACGTGGAGCGCGAGTGGTGGCAGAGATAGAGAGTTCGTACTGTCCTGGATAGGTCTCAAGCAGGTGCTTAACCATTGTCGATTTGCCCGAACCGCTGGGCGCACAGAGAATAATAATCATATTAATTTATTATTTGACTAATTACTATTTGTTTGCTTCTTTTACTCCGCGAATGGGATACCCACTGCTACGAGGGTTATTGTCGATATTTATATCGCTATTGCTGAAGCCAAAGTCCCCTCCACCATCGTCTATACAATTTGCAGACCAATAGAGACCGGCAAAAGAAATGCCATAAATATAGATGCTACTTGCCGCTCCAACCGCTGGCAGGAATAGCGTATTACCATTGGTACCTGCAAACAATCTTCCACTTACACCTGTATTATTGTAGTTGTCCACCCATGTGTTTGTTGTATTATTAATAAGTTCTTGATATTGTACCTCAGTCGGTACGCTCCAGTCTTCTCCTATGTTGGCATAGGCAGCGTCATCTGCTAACTGTAGGGTTGTCAAACCGTCAGTGGAATTGTATTTGGTTAGATTATCTCGCGTGCCAAATTTATAATGAGCCCAATCAAATATTTTATCTACGCCAACTTGGTCTGCTGTATAACCTCGGGTGTCACCCCATTGGAAATACAAACCAGCGTCTGTTTCCGTGTCGGCACCGATATTGCATTTCGCCCATAATATACCAGATGGCAAGCCCAAATCGACATATTCATAGGTCTTCTCCACACGCTTCTCGGGCATGATAGTGGCGGTTGTTGTGCTAAATGTAGTACTCTTAGTTGTGGCAAAATGCTCAATAACGTTGCTACGGTCCTTGTTATACACATCTACCGTAAAACCATTTGCCCATTCACCAGGCAATACGACTATATAAAAGAGTATAGGGGCAGCAGATAGCGTGACATTAGGGCAGAGTAGTGTGTAGGACAGGTCTCCTGCTGTACCATCAGTGTTATTTTTGGACAAAACAATCTTGCCAATCTCGGTGTTGCCAGACAGTTGCAACCCCAATAACGCATAGTTGGCATAGAGTGTAAATCCCCCGTCAAGTGTACCGTTCGTCTTCGTTGTCATTAGCATGAGGTCCTTGCCAAAGCCGTTGGGCACATATTGTTGCTCTGCAAGATTGGGCGTAGTAGTAGGATATTGCACGCTATAGGAAGCACCATCGGCAGGCATAGTACCAGTGAATGTGCCTTGTAGTGTACCTGCCCCAGTGGTGAGTGTTAAGACAGAAGACTTGTCGCCTACTGTCACTAGAATATTATCGCCTTCGTCCCAAGTGAGGTTGATTCTGTCAGCAGCGTCCTTGCCTGATACACGTTGCATACTGGGCAGTCTGTGCGATGATTGTTCGCTCATAACTGCTGTTAAGGTGACCTCTTGTCCCTTCAGAAAAGGCGTACCGAGGTCATGGTTGGGGTGGCATGCGACAAAGCATATTACGGTGAGAAGGAGAGATATATGTTTGTTCATTGCTATAGACAGTTTACCATTCACCATTGCTTTTTTCAATGGATTCCAATGACCCTTTGGGAGATATGTATGACGGATTAGAGGCACAGAGAATAGCGGTTGCTACTTGCTGAAGAGTCGTTGTGGGATATTGGTATTGTTTTTTCATATCCAATTTTAATAGTCAAAAGGCGTTTTACAAGACATTCAGCACTTGCTCCTTGATTTGCTCGAGGATATCTTTCATCTTCACTACGATAATCTGCATCTCGCTTTGGTTACTTTTGCTGCCGAGGGTGTTGATCTCACGACCCATCTCTTGCGCGATAAAGCCGAGTTTTTTGCCAACGCCCTCTTGCCTTATAGCCTCATCGCCTTTTCGCCTCATCGCCTCATCCCCCATGGTTTCGCGGAAGTACTTCAGGTGATTGGTCAAACGCACTTTCTCCTCGTTAATGTCCAGTTTCTCTATGTAATAGATCATCTCTTGCTCGAGGCGGTTGCGGTCAATGGCTTGCTGCGTAGTGGCATACAACTGCTCCAGATTCGCCTCAATGCGGGCTTTGATTTTCTCCACGCGACTTTGCTCGTAGGGTTCTACTTCTGAGAGCAGGGCAGCAATAGCATCTAACTTCTCGCAGAACATTTGATAGAGCGAGGCGCCCTCTTGCTGGCGGAAAGCATTGAACTGCTTAACTGCTTCCTCTATGCTTTGCAGCACGACAGTCCATTCCTCCTCGCTCACCTCGCTGGCGTCTTGTATCTTCGTGACATCGGGCATACGCAGGATAGCTGCTACAATATCTTGGTTGTTCGCCCAACCTAACTCGCTTTGCAAAGCAGTCAGTTCGCGGTAGTAGTAAGCAAATGCTTCACGGTTGATAGGAGCGAAAGTGCTGGTTTCATTACCTTGTGCTGCATCTTGGTAGTAGATACTCAGGTCTATCTTACCGCGCTCGAGGCGTTGCGCCATGAGGGTGCGAATCTCCAGCTCCTTGCTGCGCAGTTGTGGGGCAATGCGTACACTGAGATCCAAGGACTTGGAGTTGAGACTCTTGATTTCTACAACCAGTTTCTTGTTGTTGGCTACCAAGCACTCTGCTTTGCCATAGCCAGTCATGGAGTATATCATATTAATTTACGATTTGACAATTTACGATTTACATATTATAGGGCAACGTGTCATTTGCCTCGTTGTTCTCTTGTGGGGTTTCTTGCGAAGTGGTGTCTTGTTGTTGGTTAGCTCGCTGTTGGAAATACGCAGGCGGACCATACAATACCATAACCCTCTCACTTTGTGTAGGCATGTCTTTTTGACTCTTGCATCCGCCCAATAGGGCTATCAATGCACCTAATAGTATATTTATTTTCTTTCTCATATCCTTTCCTTTAACCTTTAGCCTTTAACCTTTCGCCTCTATTTCCCGATACAGAATTTACCAAAAATATTGTTCAATACCTCTTGTGAGGTGATTTGTCCCGTTATTTCGCCTAGGGCAGATAGGCAGTCTTGCAAGTCCATGCTGAGGAACTCGCCGCTGATCTGCATTTGCAGTCCATTTTGTACGCGTTGGATAGCCTCCTGTGCGCGAACCAATGCCTCGTAGTGACGAGTGTTACTGATAGTCACCGCATTGCGCGTGTCATACTGCTCGCGAGCAAAAGTGACTAATTGGTGCTTCAATACCTCTACGTTGCCACTCTTGGCGGAAATCGCGATGGGCGATGGGTTATCGGCTATTGGCGATGGGCTATAGGCGATTAAGTCCACCTTATTTAGTACTTGTATCACCTTTTTTTCGCTAATATCATCTAATTCAGACAAAATATCCGTAGGGTTGGACACGTCTTGCAGATGGATAAGCACTGCCGCTTTCTGCGCCGCTTGGCGGCTGCGCTCAATGCCAAGACTCTCTATCGTGTCATCCGTTTGGCGCATACCTGCCGTGTCAATAAAACGGAACAACATACCGTCTAACACCAACGTGTCTTCCACCGTGTCACGCGTGGTTCCCTGTATATCACTCACAATAGCGCGCTCCTCACCCAACAACGCATTGAGTAGGGTGGACTTACCCACGTTGGGCGCTCCGATAATCGCCACAGGAATACCTTGCTTGATAGCATTGCCCGTCTTGAAAGAGCCAACTAACTTGCCAATAGCATTATCAATCTCTTGTGCCAAAGCAAACAACTCACTACGGTCAGCAAACTCCAGTTCTTCGTGGTCGGCAAAGTCCAGTTCCAGTTCGACAAGCGAAGTGAAAGTCAGCAGTCGCTCTCTGAGGGTAGCCAACTCGTTGGATATGCCTCCACGCAATTGGCTGAGAGCCAAGTCTTTTTCGGCTTTCGTCTGTGCTGCAATCAAGTCTGCTACCGCCTCGGCTTCTGTCAAATCCATCTTACCATTAAGGAAAGCTCGTTGGGTGAACTCACCCGCTTTTGCCAACTGACAACCTGCATCCACAAGCCATTGCAGGAGCGTTTGCTGGATATACATGCTGCCGTGGCAAGCTATCTCCACCACATCCTCGCCCGTGAAGGAGTGAGGTGCACGGAAGACACTAACCAACACTTGATCAAGGATCTCGCCTCTCGCCTTAGCGGGGTCCCCGACGACAATTGTGTCGTGGGGTGCTTTTTCGCCTTTCGCCTCTTCGCCTCCTCGCCTAATCTCCCCATAATGCACAGTATATGCTTTGGCTTCCATCAGTGACTTTCGCCCATGGAACAAGGTGTCCACTATCTGTATAGCAGACTCTCCGCTCACGCGTACCACGGCTATTCCGCCGCTGCCGTAGGGGGTTGATATGGCGCAAATAGTACTCATTTCTTCAATCTTAGCCATTGCCATTCGTTCGTGTTGCGTGTTTCGGTGTGTTGTATACCAACCTGTTCTGCTGCTTGCTGCAAGTGCGGAATATCCTCGGCGTAGAAGCCACTCAACCACAATTCGCCTCCTTGTTGCAAGGACTTCGCGTATGCAGGCATGTGCTCTATCAAAATATTGCGGTGTATATTCGCCAGTATCAGGTCATACGCGCCATCGGGTGGGGTACTGCCCAAACGTACATCTATAGTCACGCCGTTGGCTTCTGCGTTCTCCAGCGTGTTGGCCACGCTCTTGTCATCTATATCTACTGCCAATACGCTGGTCGCACCACATTTCTTGGCCATAATGCCTAATACACCCGTACCGCAACCCATGTCCAATACATGGCGCTCTGTCAAGAAGAAGCCTTGCTCCTTCGCCTCCAAGAGTGCCTCTATCATCATGCTGGTGGTCTCATGGTGTCCCGCGCCGAAAGCGCAATGCGGCGTAATACGCACACCCATAGGCAGTTCTACTATCTCGTGCTCTGCCTCCCATGCAGCGTTCCAGTTAATATCTTCACACGCTTCTATGCCGAGCAATGCGACACCTTCGGTGTCTGCAATCAAGGCTTGCAAGGCCTCCTGATTCTCCTCTAATACAGCAGTCTGGATATAGGCATCAGCCCCATCAAAGACCTCAAAACCAATATCACAGAGGGACTGCTCCAACAAGTCTTGCTCCCATTCCTCAGCAAAGGAGTATGTCAAATGTACTACGGAATACTGCATGTTTTTAATAAAT
>JBGVEG010000149.1:0-3914 GCA_045119955.1 Paludibacteraceae bacterium | reverse complement strand
TAGCGTACTCGCTACCAGCGAGTTGGTAGAAAGGATCGTCGGGAAGCCCGTTCTGATTGATGTCGATACTGACCATCACGATACCTGGTTCGCTACTGCCACCTTTGCTGGTAGCAGAGGCATAAAAAGAGTTGCCTTCGACGAGGAAATCGGACTGGTTGGGGGTATTGACCACAGAGTGGTCGAAAGCAAAAGTGACATACCCACCCCATGCACCAAGCGAGATAAGAGTGCGGTTAGTGCCTGCAATGGATTCTTCCACTTTTTGCAGCATGCTTGCATAGGTGTCGCCCTCTTCATACTGCGGCAAGGTGTTGATGAACTGACCAGGGGCAGGATTGTACTCGAGTACCTTCGAAATATATGGCGAATAGGCGACCTGCTCGTCCCAAACGACGATAGTTGTGTTGTGTAGGAGAGTGTAGGAGGGTGTAATGCTGTTTATTTCCAATTGTAGGTGATAGGTTCCTGCTTGGGCTTGACAGAAAATTAAGTCGCGATTGGTGCTAATCACTTCATCGCCCATTCGCCATGCATAGGTATCGCCCTCATACTCAGGATGGAGGATAAGTTTGCGCATGCGTTCTATGGCATAGGTGTCATCTATACCAAGACCAACCATAGGTATGTCGGGTTGCTCGCAACTAACGATAGACAAAGCACATGTGAGCAGGGATATCACCCGTGCGCACACTCCATTTTTTCTTGCCTTCGCGTGAGTAGCAATGTAGTTGACCGCTTGAAACATAGTTTTTTGCATCTGTAATATATATATCGCCGTTATACGGATTGACTTGAATGCCATACGGAATCTTGATGTTTTGCTCGGTTACATCGGTGATGAAGGATTGGGTATTTGTTATTGGATATTGGATATTGAGGACACCATAGGTGATTTGGTTGGACATTGTTTCGTCGCTCCAATGGATGCCATAGTAGTACATGGAATCGCCGACAATGACCATTTCGGATAGGGAGACCCCCTCTATCTCCCCCTTTAAAAGGGGAGTCCTCCCTCCCTTTGAAGGGAGGGTTGGGGAGGGTTTTAGGTAAATCAATTGTGGTTGCACCTCCTTGTGATCGCCGCGGGACGTGATCCATAGACGATCGTATTGGTCTTTGCGCACACGGTGAGGATTGACACACACAGGTATCTTCTTTACTTGTCGGAAGTCCGTTAAATCCACGACTGAAAGTGTAGAGTCGTAGTCTGGTGCGCGATAACCGCCTGAGTTGGCGACGTAGAGGTAATCGCCAACAATCTCAAACTCTTCGGGTTGGTAGCCCACTGTTACTTGGCGAGTTATACGGAGTGTAGCAGTATCTACTTCGAAGATAGCACCCAATTGAGCATTGGGGTCAATGCTTACTGGACCAACATACGAACTGATATAGGCTTTATCTCCATGGAAACGGATATAACGGCAGTTGGGAATGTCGATTTGTCCGATGCGACGACAAGTGTGCAAGTCCATTACTTCGACTTTGTGCGAGCAATTGATGACGGCATAGAGGCGATTGCCATAGACTTGAATGTCGTTGCCTACATCGCCTAACTCTTTGATAACGTTCGGATTGCGTTCGCCATAGATGTTGCGTATATAGATACCGTTACAGAGGTCGAGGTAGTCAATTGTGGCTTTGTTGCTACCCATATTGCCCTCGTTGAGTAGGTACATACCAATGGGTTCGTTGGAAGCAAAAGACAACTCCGAACGCGCTTCAATAGGCAATTTCTCATACTCCGCAGGGAATATAATCTCATCACCACGGCAGCTCGTTATACCAATAACCAATAAGCAATAGCCAATTATACTAATCAATATGTAATACTTACCGTGCATTTGTAGTTGCGTTTGGGCATAGGGTAGTTGAGGATGACATCGTAATCCTGTGACAACAAATTGTTTATATCAAGCGCTACGCGCAAGGTTATAGGCGAAAAGCGATGAGGCAATGAGGCGAGAGGTTTGATGTCCCATTCGCCAAAAACACTCAAATCGTGGGTGTACCAAGGTTGGGTGTAGTTGTAGATGATGTTCTCTTGCTGATTATAGCGTTCGCCGACATAGATGAAACTATAGTTCAAGCCATACTGCTGCCCGACACTTTGCCAACCAAACATACCTACTGCACTACCTGAATGCCAAGGGATATAAGGTATCTGATGACCATAGTAGGAGTCATTAGGGTCGGTGACATCAATAGCCGTTTGGTAGGTGTATTGCGCTTTGGCGGTGAGGTAGAAGTCCTTTGGCAAAACAAAATGTAGTTGGGCATTTACATCCACGCCGTTGATTTTTACCAATCCAAGATTGAGCATCGTCCACCGGAACTGTTGCCCTTTTGGGTAGGCGATAATCTTGTCGGATATGCGGTTGTAGTAGTAATCGGCATTGAGGCGGAACTCCGAGCCCTTTTGCTCCGCGATACGGAAAGGTTGTGTGAAACTCAAACCTACGCTATGTTGCTTCGCCAACTCGGGTTTGAGATAAGCATTGCCCATGTCAGTATAGTAGAGATCGTTGAAGGTTGGGTAACGATAACTCTGTTTGTAGAAGGCGTTTAGGCGGAGATCAACGAGCTGAGTAGGACGGTAGGAGAGGAACAGGGCAGGAGTAAGGCGTTGTGTAGCATTGTTAGCTTGTGTGTAGTGTTGTGTAGCATTGTGTCCTGATTCTTGGTTCTTGGTCTCTTGCTCATCATTGACAAATGTTCCTAATACACTGGCTTGCAGGCGCAGGTAGTTCTGTATATTGATAGCGGTGGCGGCACTGAGCCAATGGGTGAAACGATGGGCTTCTGCATACATACTGAGGGCATTGTATTGCAGGTCATAGGCGGCACTTATATCCCACCAGTCGAAGATACGCACTTTGTGCGCCATGGTGAAATATAACTCTTGTTGCAGGTACTGGTTCTCTACATGGATGAGTTTGTCATCGTTGTTAATGTAGCGGGTATAATCGTTGGCATATTTGGCATTTACTCGCACAGACCAGCGGTTGAAGAGTTCATCCTGCCAAGTGGCTTGCAAGAAGGAGTTACGATCCCAAAGGCGCTCACCGTTACGCCAAACATTATTCACAATCGCTCCTGGTACGCCGCGCTCAGAGTTGTAGTGATAAAGTTGAAGTTTCCAAAAACCCGTATTGCTATAGTAGTGATTGACAGCGGCTTCCACGCGGATGGCGTTGATGTCGCCATTTTGGCGGATGGCGGTGGTGTCGTACGCCACTTCGCCGGAGGGTGTGACGCGGTGGTAGCGGAAAGGATACTTACCGTCGGAAGAGACGAGTTCGGCGTTCATGGTCAGCGACATCGTTTCGCTGAGTTTGACATCGAGCAAGAGACTGGGATCAATCAGCGCAAAACTACCTGCACGCATTTGTGCTTTGACATTCACAGTCTTGCCTTCGGCGAAACGTGGACGGCGGGTAGTGAGGTAGATACTACCCGCAGCACCGAACTCGCGAGCAGACTGCCAGATGTCGGATTTTTGGCCATTATAGAGTTGGATTTCCTCAATATTTTCAAGAGAGTATTTACCCAGGTCAATCTGTCCATTTTGGGCGTTACCCAGCTGAATACCATTGTAATACACGCCCATATGGTTGGTACCCATACTGCGGATATTCACTGTCTTGATACCCCCTATGCCACCATAGTCTTTGATTTGTACACCCGAGAAATAGCGGATGGCATCAGCTACGCTCAGAGCATTCATCTTCTTGAGTTCAACGCCTGCAAGTATCTGAGGGATAATGATATCTTTCTCTTTGACACGGGCAGTGATGGTGTACTCCTCTAACTCCAAATGACGGTAGATGGAGTCGAGGTAAAGACTATCGGCGGCATTGTTTTGGGAGAATGCTGCTACACACAAGAGTGTGAAAAATACTATGGATACTAAT
>JBGVEG010000148.1:0-1537 GCA_045119955.1 Paludibacteraceae bacterium | reverse complement strand
TATTATGTGTAACCAAGAAAAAAAACTCAAAAGAATCAATCGAACTAACTATTCCTTAACAGAAAAGCACTCGATTCTAGATTTGTATTTTAAGTCAGGCTTATCTTGTCGTCAATTTGCTCTGCAGCACGGAATAGACCGTTCCACCCTATCTCTTTGGCTTTCTTCTTGCAAGAATGCCGAAAAAAGTGTACCTTTGCAGTCCAAATTAATTGGTATGGATGCAAAAGACGAAATGCTGGAGAAACTCCGTGCAGAAAATGAGAAGCTTCGCCACAATCTTGAGTTTGAACGCTTGCGCGTTCGAGCCTATGAGCGTTTAATTGAGATTGTCAAGGAAGAAGATGGCATCGATGTCTTAAAAAAAGATGGTGCCAAACAGTAGACAGCCTGAGCACAGAGTGTAGAGACCAAAGTGTCCTCACTTTGTGCCAACTGTTTGGCAAATCCCCTCAGGCATATTACAAACACAAGCGCCGTCCAATAAGTGAGCAAGCCGCAGAAAACGAGGTGTTAGAGATAGTAAAGTATTATCGCAGTCTGATGCCTCTAATAGGTGGTTTAAAACTGTATGTTATTGCCCAAGGTATCATGGGTAATACGATGCCTTTTGGACGTGATCGTTTCTTAAGTTTCTTACATCGCCACCACCTTATTATCCCACCTCGCAAGCCAAGGCATACGACAAACTCTAATCACATTTATATGAAGTATCCTAATTGTGTAAAAGGAGTTAATGTGCAGTATGTCAATCAAGTATGGGTGAGTGATATAACCTACATTTATACAATAGATGATGGTTTTTGCTACTTACACTTGGTAACTGATTATTACTCTCGTGCTATAATTGGAGCGGTAGTTTCTCCCACTTTAGAAACGATATACTCTCAGCAAGCCTTACAACAAGCTATAGACCGTGCTGGAGGTGGCAATTTATGTGGTACAACGCATCATTCTGATAGAGGAGTCCAATATGCTAGTGATGTCTATGTACTCTCGCTAAAAGAGCATCACATCCGTATCAGTATGACGGAGGATAGCAATCCAACGGATAATGGTTTAGCGGAGCGTGTGAATGGTATTTTGAAGACAGAATGGATATACAATCGTACTGCATATAGAAACCTGCGAGAAGCGCAAATAGAGATAGCTCATATTATAGATCTATACAATAATGTACGTCCTCATCGAAGCATTGATATGTGTACGCCGATGAGTGTTTATCTACAGGATGCTAGTCGTACACCACAAGCAGCATGGGATGAACACAACTGGGCAAGAGCTACCCCTTCCTCTCTCTGTCACGTGTGGCAGAGAGAGGAAGGTAATACTATCATCTAATAAAATAACAAACATCCATTTGTATTTATCAGGAAAATGTATTACCTTTGCACCCGAATCGCCAAACAACAACCTATTAAGGAAATTTATCAACTCTTTTAGGATACTTAACAACCTTTTTAGGAAACCTATCAAAAAGTGACGATTCTTAAGAAACCTTTCCAGAAATAGTGTAAACCTTTTTTAGTTTTAATCA
>JBGVEG010000147.1:0-2408 GCA_045119955.1 Paludibacteraceae bacterium | reverse complement strand
GAGCGCAGCGCGGTGATAATCTCGCTTACGCCTACGCAGCAACCGGTCTCTTGTACGCACTGACAGACCATGGTGTTGATGTCTTTGTCGGTCATGTTGCGCCATGGACCCTCCCCAGCCCTCCCTTCGAGGGAGGGAGTTCCTCCCCATGAAGAGGAGGTTAGGAAGGGTCTGATTTGGAGTCGGTCGGTCACTATATCGTGACGAATGTGCTCGAATTGTAGGTAATTGTCTTGCAGCCACTCACAAGCCTGTACTTGCCGTAATTCTTTATTCTTTTTCTTGCTCATGATTAGAGATATTTGTTACTTATGGTTTCGTTGATGTTTACATAGTGCTATCGCGATTATTTTGAACAAAAATACGCTGCGCTTTGCTTGCTACAAAAATAATGGGGATTATATACATGTTGACACTAAATTATCTCCTTGCCTTGTGGGCAGAAATCTTATAAATCTTTGACCCTCCCGACCTCCCTAGAGGGAGGAGGACTCGGTACTCCGTAATAAATTGCATACCGCTAACTTTCGCTGCGCTCAACCGCTGAATCTTAACTCTCGGAGGTTCGTGCTCATCCGTGCTCGTCCGTGGGAGATTATATTCCCACTGATTACACTGATTTACACTGAACCAAGGGTATATATTCTCCTTGCCTTCGGCAGAAATCTTAACTATCTAAACTAATAATTTAACGGAGTATGGGTTATTAAAAACAACATTAACAACAATTCCGTGGGGAGAACAACACACCCCCACGGCAGGGATTGTTTTTATTGTTGGTTTCTCATTGTTGGTATTGTTGAAAAATATATCCGTTTTGGTTGGGATAGTTTAGATCTTTCGCCGCAGGCGTAGGAGGTTATGTATCGTGTATCCGTGCTCGTCCGTGGTAGGTAATATATCCCACGGAGATATGTCTTTCTGCGGTGATGGTTTTGACCACTGAATATCACTGAACTTCACTGAACCAAGGGATATTATATCTCCTTGCCTTTGGCAGAAATCTTATAAATCTCTTTTAACTCACAGCGTTCGCTCTCAGTACTCCGTAATAAATTGCCTAACGCTTCGTCGAAACGGGCTTGCAACAATGAACTCACTATCGTTCGTTAGAGTTGCCGCCGTTTCTCCTATCCCCAAAAATTAAAAATTTTCGGGGGCCCCGAAGGCTACGCTCGCCCGCTATCTTAACAAATGCATCGGTACGCATTTCACAGACTAATCAGAGACGAATGTTGCTATATTTACTGAAGATTCAGCGGACGAACGGAGTGAGTGCTAGCGGTGGTAATGTATTGCGGAGCACCTTGGTATGGGTGGATAGTGGCGAAATAAGATTTATAAGATTTCTCGAGCGTAGCGAGTAGGAGATGATATTCCGCGCATCCGTGTTCATCCGTGTTCATCCGTGCTCATCCGCGCTCATCTGTGGGAGGTAATTATACAAACCTCTTTGTTTTTGTAATCCATATAGACTTCTTTGTATTCATCAATCATGTCGAACTGATGGTGAGTAGGGTTGTGGTATTGCTGATGAAACTTCTTGTAGCATACATTCTCGCCCAATATCATGGTCAATAGTCTTGTGAATTCTGACAGATTACTCAGCACATCTGCTTTGGAGATGATTTTGCTTTCTTCCATAGCATGGATATGTGCCGACAGTAGCACATATCTTCCGTATTGTTTCTTTTGATAGTCGGTGAGTACCATTTGCTGGATGAGTTGCTCAAATAATCGTTGGTTTTGCATGATGATTAATGTTTTTAGATGATTTATGTATCTACTTGTTGATTCCTTTGCACCAGCGTTTAATGTTGTTCATATGCCTATGCGAATCACGCGACAAAATTACTACAATTGTGCGAGACGGAGGGGGGATAAAAAGGGGAGATTTTTGTTGTAAGTAGCAAAAAAGTGCATTTTTTCGCGATTTTTACCGAAAAATAGGGCTGTTTTTGGTGAAAATTTAGCAATTTTCCACAAAAATTTGTGTATCTAAAAAAAAATCCGTACCTTTGCGCGATTAGAAAAAGAAGAAATAATTAATAATGATGTCCAATAGAGTTTTAATATCAGTAATCATTCCGTCTTATAACCGTTCCAATACAGTAGGGCAGACGATAGAGTCAATTATAAATCAGCAAGTGGATGCTGACATTGAAGTCGTTATTGGTGATGATTGTTCTACAGACAATGCTCGAGAAGTATTGTTGGGATACAAAGAGAAATATCCAGATATTATTCGCCTCTTTTTCTGGGAGAAGAATATGGGGTTAGGCGCCAATTGGGCATCATGCGTCAAAGAATGTCGTGGAAAATATATCTGTAATTGTGATAATGATGATTATTGGCATAATCCCTATAAACTTCAGTTGCAGTTAGACTATATGGAGTCACATCCTGAG
>JBGVEG010000146.1:0-1822 GCA_045119955.1 Paludibacteraceae bacterium | reverse complement strand
AGATGGATTTTTACCCGAGCCGAGAGAGGATTTTAAGGCTGATATTCTCTATATTTGTTCTCCCAACAATCCTACGGGGGCAGTGTTTAGCAGAAATCAGCTTCAGGCTTGGGTGGACTTTGCCAACGAAAACGGCGCGATCATTCTGTTTGATGCCGCGTATGAGGCATTCATCGAGGATGAAACGCTCCCACACAGTATCTTCGAGCTTGACGGAGCAGAAACATGTGCCATAGAAATCTGCTCACTTTCCAAGACCGCAGGCTTTACCGGAACCCGTCTCGGCTATACCGTGATACCGAAAGCATTGAATCGTTGCGGTATGAACTTTAATGCAATGTGGGTGCGTAACCGTACCACCAAAACAAACGGTGTTTCTTATATCATTCAAAAGGGCGGTGCTGCTGTATTTACGCCCGAAGGTCAGGCACAGATTAAGGCGAACATTCAAATCTATAAGAACAATGCCAAGGTCTTGATGGAAGCCCTTGATCAGCTCGGCATTTGGTACACGGGCGGTAAGAACGCACCGTACATTTGGTTGAAGTGCCCGAACGGTATGGGAAGTTGGGAGTTTTTCGATTATCTTTTGAACGAGATACAGGTCGTGGGTACGCCGGGAGAAGGCTTTGGTGCTTGCGGAGAGGGATATTTCCGCTTTTCAACCTTTGGTAGTCCCGAGGATACAAAAGAAGCAGCCCGTCGTCTTTGCGAGCTGCTTGGAGGGAAGTGATATTATGAGAGATTATAAGATCGAATTTGAAAAAAGAGTTGAATTTATAAAATCGGTTCTTGCGGAAAGCGGAGCAAAGGGTATCGTCTATGGCAATAGCGGCGGTAAGGACTCCGCACTTGTCGGCATCCTTTGCAAAGCCGCTTGTGACAATACAATCGGGATCATTATGCCTTGTACGTCAAAGCGTAACTATGATGAGGATACTGTAGATGCAATGGCGGTAGCCGAGCAGTACGGTATTGAAACGAGAACGGTAGATCTGACGCCCGTAAAGGAAGCGGAGCTAAAAGCATTGGAGGGAGTAACAACCCCAAACATTGCCGCACTTGCAAATATGGCTCCCCGGATCCGTATGCTGACACTCTATGCAATCGCTGCAAGTGAGGGAAGACTTGTGGTAGGTACAGGAAACCGTAGTGAAGCCTACGTTGGATATTTCACAAAATGGGGAGATGGTGCTCACGATTTCAATCCGATCTCTGACCTGACCGTAACCGAGATCTATGAATTTCTCCGCTACCTGAATGCTCCCAAACAAATCATAGAAAAGGCTCCGTCAGCGGCACTTTTTGACGGTCAGACCGACGAGGGCGAAATGGGTGTGACTTACGACGAGCTTGATGCGTTTCTTTGCGGTAAAGAAATTCCAAGTGAAAAAAGAAAAATTATTGATAAGCTTCATCATCAAAGCGAGCATAAAAGAAAGGAAATTGCTGTTTACGGCAAATAAAAATTATAGAAATCATATCAAAAAACAACCCCGTTGAACAATTAGTTTAAGTTTGTAATAATTTGTATACGGAGCTGTTATCTTTGATTACAATGTCGCATTTTTTGACTGGCGAGAACGGTTCGGTTTACACATCTCGACTCCAGAAAATATGCATAAATCGAGTTTTGGAGTATCCGAAAATATGCAATCATTTATTCCGTGATGACTTAAACTCCAAACATTTGGAATCAGATCCTCAATTCTATTTTGAAGAATTAGAAACAACTATTGGTTTATTGCATGAAATTAACGAAGTCTCGTTGAATATTTTTGAGCAACAAAAGAAAGATTTTAGGGCATCTCTAATAACTCAA
>JBGVEG010000145.1:0-8362 GCA_045119955.1 Paludibacteraceae bacterium | reverse complement strand
CCTTTCTGTCGTTTATCAACCACATTATAACGAACACCTGCGCCGGACAGTTGGGATATCAGTTCATCGTAACAACCTCGAGGGATAATAATATAATCACCTTCGTCATATCCGTTGTATACGATTCGCGGAGTGTCCTTTGTGGAGAAGCCCAGTTTGAGAGTCTGGAAGAACTGCGGATTTGAATAGGCTGCAATCCTTCTGATTGCATTCTGCATACGGTCTTTAAGTCCTTTCTTATTGACATATATACCATCAGAGAGCACAATCTTTACAGAACCCTCTGCATCTTCAGCATGGAATTCTCTCTTCATCGAAGCAGGACTTTGTCCAAAAAGAAGAGACGTATGGCCTGCCGCAGTATCTTCTACTACATCATTCTGGAATATGGACATTGCGTCATCGTCTGGGCACCATAGCTTTATGAGATCATCAACCTCTTTTTCGCTCAATCTCCTGGTCTCACGCAGACGTTTCCACTGATCCTTATATGTGTTCCAAGATTCATCAACAAATGCGCTATTACCATTTCTAAGAGCTCGGCCTTGAAGAGGTAAAGCAATCAGATTGCCAAGTTTGCCCTCAGGAAGGAAATCCTGCATAGGCATCATTCTATCATAGTAAGTGAAGTTCTTCAAGCTTACAGACTCAGCACCTTTCCTCAGCAAAGACTCACCAAATTTACGAGCCTTGGAAGCCTGAATTGGATCACTGAAGAATATCCACACATGTGCACCTTTACCCGACCGAGATCTTTCCACAAGCGAATCGATACCCAAGACAGAACACATCTCTCGCAGAGCATTAACTTCCTGCTGCCACTCCTTTGACGGCTCAGCACTCTCATCATGATTATCAAAGTCGAAAACAAGGAACCAGCATGAGCCATCAGGGAACAACGGATAGAGTCCAACAACATCGGTACAATCCTCCTTAATGCCTTGAAGGTGCTGAAGGATAACTCTGCCTTTGAGTTCTTTATAATCTTGTGAAGAACAATCTTGACATTTTATCTTAGTTCCATCCCGTTTAGGACATATCCCGTACTTCCAGAAATTATTACACTGAGTATAATAGCCTTTCTTTGACGAACGTAGTGAATATACATCCTGACGCCCTTTGAAATATGAATACAATAGACTTGCGTGTTCAGGCCCCAGTTCCGGAAAGATAATATCCCCAACATCCGATTGCAAAGCTCTGAGATGAGCCTCATAATCATAGATTATCCCATTCTCATCCAACAACTTTTTTAAATATTGGAGTTGAGACTCTAGGTCGAAGATATATTTATCCTTCTGATCCACAGACACTTTAACTATTTTAACTGACAAGTTTGGCGCGATTTAACTGAAAGATTTGGCAAAGTTTACTGATAACTTTGCCTGCACAATCTAAACGCTAAGCAGGTCCTTCTTTAAATTATACCTATACCACGCGGACATTGCCCTATCAGAGATTGAGTAGCCGGTCTTCTTTACTCCCAAAGACTTTTGGGTTACAATACCTTTGGAAGAAAGGCTCTTCAACTGAGGCGAAAGATCTCCACCTGCCAAATTAGTTGCAGACCTTATATCCTTCAAAAGAAGAGGAGTATCCGATGATAATAGACAAATAATAGTACGCCTCTGCAAAACACTAAAATTTGCTATAAGCATTCTGTAGAAATTAGTCAAAGGCTGAAGCAGCTCACGCATCATATCATCATGGCTCAAGTCGCCATTGACTTTTGCCAATAGGCAACAATTAAAGGGAGTATAACCAATTTCAGATAGTACAGAATCAATCACACCTTCTGATAAACGCTCTCTCCCCATTCGTTCTTGTGCCACGAATAGAGCAGCGGCAGATGGCAGCATTTCCTTCAATATATGCAATGAAAAGGTATCATAGAATGGAGAACCATAAGAAGTAAAATGCTCAGAAAGGCTATTACCAGTTCCGATCACGATGGGAGCATTCTCCTCATAAATCATTGCACGGAATCTGAATTGTTCTTTTTCTGATATACCAGCCACAAACAAGTCCATTCCGTCAAGCAGCCAAACCACACGTCGAGATGACTCGTTTTCACGAGCAATCATCCAATCAACGCTCAGCGCAGGATTCAGCAAACAATCCACATAAATAGATTCAAACTTATCGACTTCATTCAGGTAAGCATTAATCTGCTTAAGAAGTGCTGTCTTTCCGTAACCTTTCTTTCCCACTATATAATGACACTGAGGCACGCTTCCGACTCTTTCAGACGAAACGCTTCTTATCAAATCATTATATAAAGATTCATGGACTATCATGGCTCATTTACTCTACTTTACAAATTTATTATACCAATACTGACGAATGATAGGCGATCTGAAAACAATGTCTCCTTGATTAGATTCCATTAAATATCCGTCATTGTCAAGCATCTGCCTTAATTCAGCATAAACTTTGCCGACATCTTCCATCTGCTCACATGCCGGAGAAATAACCGTCTCCAGATGAGATCTGTCGGATCTATGATTCGGCTGGCATAGATAATTAAGGAGCAGCTGAGCTGGCTTTTCATATGCACCATATCCCGACAACCTCTCACTCCATGTCGCAATCTGATGCTCTCGTATGATAATACTTACTATCTCATCCACAACCTTATCCATTGGCTGACCTTTATACGAAGCCTGATTCTGAATAAAATTCTTAAAGAACAGCTGAATAAAGAACGGCAATCTCCATCCTATTTTCTCAAGGATTACATCAATTTCGTTATCTGCGAAAACCTCGATTCCTTGACCATAGCACAACTCCTTTAAGAGATCTACAGCCTCGTCATACGCCATTTCTCCCAAAGGGAAAGAAGATATATCATTGATGGTATATGACATATTATGACGCTTCACAAAATTTGTGATACTTACTGAACTGCAGTACACCCACACAATCCTTCCCTGGTGGCTCTGACGAATGTTTCTCAGCCAGTTCATCAGGTTTTCTGCTGCCTCAGGACCTTGTGCAGTTGTTATATGTTCAAGAAATACTGCTAATTCATCCACAACGATTAAAGCCCGCCCCTCAAAGTCCATCAACTTCTCGACAGCAGTATAAAATTTCTGCGGATTGTCTTTAAGTTCAAAGCCAACACCCTTGACTTCAACCTTTCTGATACGGTTTAGAAAAGACTCCACCTTGTCCTTTAGTCCGACTGCCTTAGATGATTCTTCTCTGATTTTTCTAAATGCATCAGCCATCCTGTCACCAAATTCCTGTTCGGTTCTTACACCTTGAAGATCAACGTATGCAGCCAGCACTCCCTCACGCCTAAACATCTCAACCAATTTCTTAGAAAAGGATGACTTGCCCACACGACGAGGTGAAGCTAACAACAAGGAGTTTCCTTGACTAATCATACGAACAGCCTCAGCCAATTCTTCTTTTCTACCAACAAAGTCCTCACCCACTACCGGAGGTCCAACAAGATTCTTTACCATAACAAACAATTTTACGCAAATATATAAAACATTTTATATATAACAAATCTTATATATAGCCAAATTATACATATTTTGATTCATCAACAGCACAACCACCATAATACACCCTACTCCAAATACGACATAGTCTGGCGATTGGTTTCCTCGTCAATCATGCGGTAACGGTTGAAGGCTTTGCTACCTTCTTTGTGACCGGTAAGGGCACAGACCAGGTTAGGGTCCTTGACATTTTTGTACATATTGCCGGCAAAGGCCTTTCTTGCAGAATGGGATGACAGCACCTCATAGATCGGGCGTGGCTCTGGTTCTCCTGTTGTCGGATTGAGCCAGGTGACAGTGCGGTCAATGCCAGCATGCTTCAAGATCTTCTTGATGGCAATATTATACTTCTGCTGAGAAACCAACGGCAAGATTGCATCTCCTGGCAAGTCCTTATACTTGTCAAGAATCTCTTTTGTGGCTGTAAGCAAAGGGACACGCACAACAACCGGATTACCATCCTTAGTCTTTCTCGGCATATACTCGACAGCGCCGTCGATGATGCTACGCTTAGTCATACGATACAGGTCACTGATGCGGCATCCTACAAGGCATTGAAATACGAATATATCCCTCTGCTTCTCGAGTGCAGGATCAAAACTGAAATCCGTACTATACACCTTCTTTCTCTCATCTACAGTTATATAGATAGGCGGCCCATACACACATTCCTTAACCTTGAAATGCTTGAACGGATTAGTTCTGGACAGTTCCTGATCTTCCGCCCATTTAAATAGAGTACGCAACTTTGTGAAGACATCATTAATCGTATTCTGCCCACGCTGCTTCGGAGTGCGAGACTCCGGGTAAGCATCATAAATAGGCTTATATTCAGACTTTGGCTTCCACTTGTGCGTTGCCTTATCCTCTACAAAGAAAGTATATTCTCGGCGCAGGAAATCATCAAATTCGTGCAATACGTCGGGAGTCATAGAGTCGAATGTCACTCGGAAATTCTTACTGCCGAAAAGGCGCTTGAAGACCTCGAATCTCTGCAGAGCACGATAGATGACTCTATAGTTTCTGATACGTACATCTGACAACTTATGAACACTCAAAAAGTGATCATATGCTTTAAAGAACTCGCCACCATCATCAAGAGTTCTCTCTTCAGGACAGACAAGCTTGTTCATCTCAGCCTTGAGCCAATCAGAAGTCAGAGCAGACTTGTCTGGAGCCGCATTGTACAGATCGACAATCTGCGACTTACGCAGAGCAACCATCTTGTTGAACTCAGCCTTTTCTGTAGGATGAACCAGAGCCTTTGCCTTAATCTCCTCCTTCTTCGGATTCCAATGGTCCGGATTGACGGTCAGATCGCTCACGTAAAGCAGCTGCACTGCCCTACCGTCTCTCAATCTGAAACGTACGTTCACCTTGTCTTTTTTCTTTGTCGAAACTCTTATAAAAGCCGTTACTGTTGCCATACCCTGTCCGTTTTTAATACTGGGTACAAATATAGTATCGGTGGTGCAAATTTGCAATTTTTTGCACCACATCGGCGAAAATCAGAGAAATCGTAAAAAATATAAATTCAAATTTAGTTTTTGTATCTTATTGGTTTGTAATTCTTTATAAAATTTCATTTGATTTCACAAATTTGCCGCGAAACCCATTTGGCGACCCCTGCTCCGGGTACACGCAAAAGGACTTAGCAGACGCTAAGTCCTTTTTTCGTGTACCAACTTCTTGACCCCAGTCAGCTGCGCTGACAGCCCCTACTAGGGGCATGCCGACCATTCTAAACTTCCAAGAAAACAGCCCTTTTTCTGGAAGTTGACATCATTTTGGACTTAACTTCCAAGAATAGCCCCTTTTTTCTGGAAATTGAATGGAGCACAAAGCAGGCGGATCAACCCCTTGGCTAAGTTACATCCCGCAGAAAGTCTCGCTGATGCGGATGACGCGGCGCTAATGCGCCTTCTTGATTGATTCTTTCGGTCAGATTATATATCTTTTTTATACCGATAAGTCGGAATTTGTGCGTCACGCCAATGTCTGTTTTTGCATCGATAAGGAAGTATCATGTTTATACGTGCGTTATATATTAAACTCAAGTATATGAAACTTTTTTCAGATAATCTTATTTACATTTTCAATTATGACCGTAGGTCCTGTGAGGAGGCTCCAGTAGACCCTATGTGGTATGTTTGAGATTAAATAGATATTATAATGCCATGAAGACTTTTTTATATTGTTTCCTATTTCTAGGATTGTTTGCTTCTTGCAAGGGGATTGATCCAATTGGTGATGCCGGGATTCTTCCGGTGACTGCTCCTGAAGATGTCGAGTCTTTCTTCGAATCCCACCTGCCTCCGTCAGACTACTCATATTCTAATACAAGCTTCAATTTTGGCGAAGAAACTGAATGTTTCGTAATCAATGATGTGGATGATTTCAAAGCGGTCGCTCCGGAATCGGTCACGCTGCCGGAAATTGATTTCGACAAGTACACTCTGATTATCGGGCAAGTGGTCATGGGAAGTCCCGGATATCGTTTTGTGAGTCAGTCAATACATACGGACACACTTAAGGTAGTATACAAAAACCTTGGTGGAGCTTCTCCTACCATAATGACATCTTACTATTTCTGGGGGCTTTACGACAAGCTTCCGAAAGCTGTTGTTAATATAGATATTTGTATAAAGTAAAAATCTGAAATTATACCACAGATAGATTCCAATTTAACTAAACGAATTGATATCTCCTACTGATGACTAACAAGCAGTATCCCTCATTTTCACTCAAAGAATTAGCGTTGGTCACTTCTGGTCACCGCAACACACTACAACTGAGGGTATTTTTTGCAAATTGTTCATAAATACCAGACCTTCAATTAGTTGCAAGTATTGAGTATCATTCGATTCAAAACCCCTCATTATTACGCAATTAGCCCAATTTGGACCTCAATATACAACAATAACAAGATTTCGGCTCCGGGTACCATCGAGTAGGAGGAAAACAAAAGTAGGTTTTCCTCCTACTTTTGTTTTCCGACCTCTCACACCACCGTACATGCGGGTCCGCATACGGCGGTTCCTTATCTGCAATGATACTTTTCGTAGTATCCCAACAATGACGGATAGCCTGCTCGCGCGAGGTTTCTATTGCTCACTGCGACTTTCAGTATCGGACTACCTGCCACTGCCCAATATCCCTTACTTGCATTTCCCCACTGATATGCACGCCATTGTGGTATTCCACATTTTATTAGATTGTGCACACGCGTTCCCGGAAGTTTCCAGCTTTTCCATATGCACATGCGGATGCGCTTGCGAAGCCATTCATCCATACCTTGCAAGTGTGTCTTGGCGTGTGCATATTTGAAGTAGCTGATCCAACCGCGGATTGTATTATGCAGCGTTTTCTTGCGTTGCTCATATCCCATACCGTTACTTCTCGCAGTGAGAAGTTTCAGTTTGGCTTTGAACTTAGCAAGCGATTTTGCATGGATGCGAAGCCTTCAAACACCGTCATGGGCTGCATAGAATGAGTGACCGAGGAACTTGATGCCCATCACGCTACATGCGACGGTCTTTTCACGGTTGACTTTGAGGTGAAGTTTCTTCTCTATGAAGTTCGTGATGCTTTCTTTGACGCGCTCGGCCGCTCTTGGAGTCTTGCAGAAGATTACACAATCATCGGCATAACGTACAAACGGATGTCCGCGTTTCTCCAACTCCTTGTCGAGTTCATTAAGAACGATGTTACTGAGAAGTGGGCTGAGTGGTCCACCCTGTGGCGTACCTACGTTGCTCTCATGCACAACACCGTTAACCATGACTCCTGCTTTAAGATACTTATGTATCAATGATATTACTCTACCGTCCTTGATTGTAAAGGATAGCAGGCGAAGCAGGAAGCTATGATTCACCGTGTCAAAGAACTTCTCCAAGTCAAGGTCAACACAATATGTATATCCTTGATTGACGAGTTCCTTAGAGCGAAGCAACGCATCATGTGCAGAACGGTTAGGACGGAAGCCATAACTGCTTGCACTGAACTTCGGTTCATAGATTGAAGACAATACCTGCGATAGGGATTGTTGGATTACTCGGTCTACCAAGGTCGGTATGCCGAGCTGACGTTTCTTGCCGTTGTCCTTGGGTATCTCTACTCTGCGGACTGGATTCGGCTTGTAGCGTCCGTTTAGGATTGATGCCGTCAGTTCTTCTCCGTGGCTTTTGAGATATGGGAGAAGTTCATCCAATCCCATATTATCGACACCGCCACTGCCCTTGTTGGACATGACGCGCTTATATGCCGCGTTCATGTTTCCACGGGACATTACCGTTTCCAACAGCATCTCACTACTCAAGTTCACTTCCACAAGTGATTCATGTGATATGCCTATTACGGTCTGCACTCCTGCGTACTCTTCGGATTCCGTCCTATCCCTCCGCAGGCAGTCTTTCGTTTTCTGCATTTCTTCCGTCATAGGGTCTTCATTCACGGCACTTGTTTATATAAGGTTCTGCCCTTCCCCGAACGTGCCGATTTTTTTTTCGGGTACTATGGCTTCGGCTGACTTCTCGCAGTTCGTTGTTACTACTTGTCTATCGACTCGTCTGCGAGACCTCCCCAGATAAGAACATGCTCTTTCCGCCTTATGCCTGCCACATTTACCCACATGCATTCCGAATGACTATGGGGCTTTGACTTCAGTTGCAGTCTTACCCTACATGTAGGCCTTATATGCGATTTCTGTCCGTCAGGCCAGACTTTTGCCGCCGGCTTCCTTCAGATTCCACCTCGCGATGGACACCCTTGCCTTTGGCTATATGCTTCCCGTCATTAGGGTGCGTTAGGGACTTTCACCCGTTAGAACATGCCCATGCTGGGCGTACAAC
>JBGVEG010000144.1:0-61816 GCA_045119955.1 Paludibacteraceae bacterium | reverse complement strand
CTTCGATACGGACCTCGTAACCTTCGTTTACGAATGCTTGACGAATCTTTTCCGCCACTTGCGGAATGCGTGCTGTATCACCGTACAGCGTCTTTTGGCTTGAAAATGCTCCCATAGTTGTATTGTTTTGATTGTTTGTTTTTCAGTATAGAGTGATTTTAAATTTCAATCTATCATTTTAGCAGAAAATTATTCTGATTTGTCCCGTAAGCATTAATAAGTTATCTTCACCTTTTCATCTTCTTTTTTGGTAGTCTTATCCTTTATAATACCGTAGAACCATTCAAGAAATTCGTCTGGTACTAATAGCGGAATAAGCATACGCTGTATTTTGCAATATACACAAACATCCTCAGTCATAGACCCTTTGATCATATAAGTTTTATGACCACAGACACCACAGCGACCAGTAGGTCTTTCAAAATCGATATCACTCAAATCACCTAAAATCTTATTTTTCAAATAATCCCAAATCATAGCAAACAATTTTTAAGTTATACATTATATATGAAATTTTTCATATACTATTCCTCAATTAACTTTATTGACTTATGGTTGTCATAAAAGTTGGAGTCTAATCGGTGTCTCCCGTTGCAATTAGTCCTATAGATAGCAATAACATCGTTATAGAATTCATCTGCATTCCTTGAACAAAACCATTCCAAAAGTCGTCTCGATTCTCTTTACCCATAACCGTAAAATTTTAAGAGTTAAACATAGATTTTTGATTTGACGCTGCAAAGATAGTGCTTTTTTTTCAAACAATCATTGATACAGAAAAACTTCCAATAACATTTTCAAATTTTAAAAATAATTCAGAAATATTTCTATTGCAATATATGTTTAACTTTCTATATAAGTATTGTAATCAAACAAAAAAGATTGCGCGTGCAATCTTTTTTGTCATTAATTTTTCTATCTATGAAGATAGATTGTTTATACAGGAAATCTATTATACGAACAGTAATAAACAAGGGCTGTTTTTACCAGATCTTTCTTACTACCAGATCTTTATACTTTCTTCAGTTTGTTAAAAAACAAATTACGTATAAATCGCCATATATCTGGCACAATAAAAATGCTTGATGTCAGTAGGATACAAATCAACCAATCCTTGACTGATAATTGTGCTACATTAAATACTGCTCCACAATAATTAACAATAAATATTTGTCCTACAAGTATAGCAAATACTATTGATATAAATCCCCAACTATACGTAGCCATTACCTCTTTCGGTTTACGGAATAAATCAATGATATCTTGTATTAAACTTCTATCTGTTCGGAAATATTTGACATTGAATAGATTCCAGAACTGAAGTAAGACGAAAATTGAGAAAAACACACCTAAATCATGTCCTGATAATGCTAATTTCGAATGGCTCAAATTGAGATATCCATTAAAAAATGTAGAAATATTCGCCACTTGGAACAATTCAGAGGCTGTATTTGTATCAGTATGCCACAACAGTTGCCATAATCCAAGCAAATAACTAAAGAACAGCACTCCGACTCCAGCTATTTGCCACATCATTCTCTTATCGATAATATGACTTTGTGGATTGCGTGGTTTATTTTTCATTACCTTTCTATCTGCAGGCAAGGAAGATAGTGCCATTGCAGCAAAAGTATCCATAATTAGATTGACCCATAACATTTGAGTAACTGTCAGAGGAGACTCCACTCCCATGAATGCACCTACTAAAACAATGAGACAAGCACAAACATTGATTGTCATTTGAAAAACAATGAACCTACGGATATTCTTATATAGAGAACGTCCCCATAAGATTGCATTATTGATACTAGCAAATGAATTATCCAAAATTGTAATATCACTGGCTTCTTTCGCACGAGCAGTACCACTGCCCATTGATATACCGACTTGAGCTTTGGAAAGTGCCAACGCATCATTGGTTCCATCTCCTGTAACAGCCACAACTTCGCCCATTTTTTGGAGTAGCATTACCAATCGTGATTTATCTTCTGGTTTGGCTCTAGAAAGGATTTTAAGATGTGGTAGCCATATGTCTATTAATTCTTCATCATTGATTGCAGCGAACTGCGGTCCATCTAATTGTTGATATGCATGAGGTGAGTCAATTAATCCAATCTGACGACCTATTTCAGTGGCAGTAACTGCATTATCACCTGTAACGATGATTACCCTGACATGTGCATCTTTGGTACATATTTGAATAGCCTCGGGCACATCAGAACGAATCGGGTCTGCTATTCCCACAAAACCAAGAAACACCATATCCCCCTCATTTTTCTGTAAGGCGAATGCCAATGCACGCATTGCTCTATTTTGGCAATATGCTAATCTTTCCTCTATCGTTTCACGAGAATAGCCACCTGCAATAGACGCACACTGATCTAATATAATTTCTGGTGCACCTTTTATAAATCGTAGATTGGTTTGCTCTTCTGTTATTAATGTTTGCATCTGCTTCGTTTCGGCAGAAAATGGCATTTGATTAATAATTTCTGATTCTTCACGAATTTTTTGATAGTCATATCCTTGCTGAACCAACCAACGGAGCAATGCACCTTCTGTAGGATTGCCTATTATTTTGTATGAACCATCATCTTGCAATTCTAATTCGGCTGTAGAATTGACAGCAATATTCTTGATAATAAACGGTAAGGTGTCGTCACCACATAGCATCGTTTCCACAACCATCATTTTGTTTTGTGTGAGTGTACCTGTTTTATCGGTACAAATCACTGTAGTTGCGCCCATTGTTTCGCATGCGTGTAATTTTCGTACTAAATTATTCGTCTTCAGCATTTTTCGCATACTGAGGGCCAAACTGACCGTCACACTCATGGGCAATCCTTCTGGTACTGCTACCACTATCAAGGTAACAGCCAACATAATGGAATTAACAAAATATTCGATAGTTTCTACAATTGAGAAAGGAGTCGTTTGAGAGAGATGGAAATAATAAATCAAACGCCCTATGATTATCAATCCAGCAATGATAAAACTGGCAACAGAAATCATATGTCCCAGTTGACCAAGTTGCCTATTCAGAGGTGTTTCAACATCGCTTCCCTCACGTTCTTGTAGAACTCCTTTTCCCTCTTCAGAATCTTCGCCTACAGCAGTCACTTGATATAGTGCAAATCCTTCAATGACAGTAGTGCTTCGTAAAAGAAAATCGCTGGCATAAGTAGCAGAATCTGATTCTATTTTCTCGGCACTTTTGTAAGCATATAATTCTCCAGTAAAAATAGACTCATCTACGGTTAAATTCTCGGCATATAGTACCTGACCGTCTGCAGGTACCTCATCCCCCGCATCTAAACGAATAAGATCCCCTACAACCACATCAGAACGTAGAATCTCAGTAAGCGTAGGACGAGCGTTTGGAGTTTTTTTACGAAAGACCTTAACCAGACGGGAGTCTTTAACTCGATTCAAAATTTGGAATTCATTGTTTGCCTTATTTTCAAATATAAAGCCAATCAATGTAGATAACAATAAAGCAATAAATACGCCTATCGGTTCAATAAATACTGACCACGATTTACCTACTATTATTACTTCATAAGCAGATACAAGGATAGACAAGCAAAATATCACCAATAGTACAATAACTATAGGATCATTAAATTTATCAAGGTACAATCTCCACCAAGAAATTGGCTCTGGAGGTGGAATTATATTTTTACCTTTACCATGCAATACTTCTTCAGAGGAAGACACTTTGGCTTTATTCAAAAACTTCTTCATAGTTGTTAGTTATATTTTTTAACTAAGGTAGATACACAATGATTAATAGATAATGTATTCATAATAATGTAACTTATTTAAAGTAATTCAAGATATACAAGCCCCACTACAAGTGGAAGACCTACTGTTAGCGCACATAACAACGCATAGTATAGCCACATAATGACATCAGCCCATAGTCCTTTGGATTCTTCTAAAACCACCGTCCAGAATTCCTTGCCTGCTGCATAAAGAAATGCACAAATAATCATTGATGACACAACCAACATTAATATATTTGTGTGAATAGCTAAAATCATAGCTGCAATTTGCACAACGAAACTAACGCCAAACCACTTTAGTGGCAATATCCAAGTCTTTTTCTGAGGCAGCTGAAAGCGTTTTGCATAGGCTTTCCAATCTCCATTGATTTCTGTTTTCATATTTCTTACTGATAATCTATTTTTATATTACTTGAGTTTTATATCTCTAAATTTTACACTATGTGCCGAACCTTTACCGAACTCTTACCGAAGAAGTAACTCTACTAAATATGCATTATAAATCAAATGATGTAACAGGTTGCATAAATAATATACAACCCTTTACAAGTTCTATGTAGTAAACCTATATTCACCACACTTAACGCACACCACGGATGAAGTATCAATTTTTAGAATCATTATCTCGATTTTGATACCATCTTTCAAGTTCTCGCATACCTTGAATTATAAGATATCCTAATAATGGAGCAGGTATTGGTAACATAATTTTCTATCATTAAAAGGTTAAACAATCACTTTATGTTATACTTTCGAACTTCTTATCGCTCCCTTTCCAGCTTATAGGTACCAACAGTTATCGTGGGAATTTTTACTTCACGAAAATAACAGGCAATCATACTGACATAAGCCCTTATATCCTGCGCGAATATAAATTCTGGTTGCTTAGTAGGACGATTAAAAGCATCACGATTAGTCATAGTTGTAATGTTTTTAGGGGTTAATAAAAATGTTTGTATAACCAACAAATTCGATGTGTTTCCATCAAAATTCAGTTTTTATCCATTCTAATCACTTATGAACGTTCTTGAAGTATTCTTTAGCTACTTGAATAACTACTTTCGTAAGCGATTTATAGATATCAATGGTAAATGGAGTAGGATCCCTGAATATCATAATAATTCATTTTAAACGTTACAAAAAAAGAGTTTACCTGATGAGTCAATCATCATACATTCAAAGAGCAGAATTCAAACTACCAGACAAAAGAATAGTTATCTGATAGTTTGAAATGCGAATTTAATGGAGTGCTGCACCTGCAGCAGCTGCACCTGCTAATTTAGTACCTACTGCAGCTGCAGCAGCAGTTAAAGTACCACCTGAAACTACTGTTACTACAGCTACCACCGCTGCTGTTCCCGCAGCAATGCCTAATGCTTTGAAAAATCCTTTCTTGAATTCATCTTTATTCTCCTTGCTCATAACCGTAAAATTTGAAGAGTTAAACATTAATTTTGATTTGACGGTGCAAAATTAGTGTTTTTCGATTATATGAGCAAATTGTCGAACTTCTTTCCAAAATTTTCATGTATCTAGCAAAATAAAATGGAAATATTTCCAACTTTCAAGCAAGATATAACTATTTTTTGAGTATTCGTTTTTTATACCAATCTCTTAGAGAAAGTTCCCCTATACACCCACTGTCACCTCGAATGTAAAAAAGATTTTGGGGAGCATCAACTACAAATCTTCCTTCTTTATTATGTGGCATATAGAAATCTTTGTTATCTATATGTAATGAATCTCTCATGCAAGCTTTTATTTTAGAAATCTTCGATCTAATAGTATTGTTGTGCAATTCCTTAGCTTCATCAGTTAACTTCTCAAATACTTTGCTATATTCCAAATTTTGTTGCTTATCATCAAAAGAACATGTGACCCCCTCGCTGCGTGCTACAATAAGTAAATATATAACAAATTGAGCAGGAGGTAAGTGGCAAATTTCTCCTAAGCCATCAAATATAATATCATTACGTCTTAGATCAAGAACTATTTTATTAAGGGTTCTTGATTTATACATTACATAATCTAAAATTGTTTTATGAAAACCTTTTGAATGTACTCGTTCGTTGCTATACATCACCACTGGTGTTGAAACACATTTCATTAATCGAATGTATTCACTAGTAAATTCGTTTACTATGTTAATCACATCCTCTCCAAAAGGAATCAACAAAAAATCATTGTAATTTTCAAATTCAACATGGCCTTTTACCTCCGATGAAATTTTTCTTGATGTTGCGATTTTCAGCATTAACCATGCACCATATATATTTGCACATGCGTTACCTTGTTTGCCAAAATAATACTCGGTAAATTCTGACGTAGTCACTGTTTTTAATGAGTCTGTAAATTGCTTTATATCATCTGCATTAGACAGTAATAATGGATGTGTGAACATCATAATTTTTGATAAGACACTATCATTGGCATTCGTTTCATATTCCGAGTTGATAGTTTTGTCTGATGTTTTAGTTAGAATTTTCACAACTTGTGAGATACACACAGAATCAAAACCATATAACTTCAGTTTGGAAGTTATATAATCCAAAGTTCCTTCATCTTGAAGTTGCTCTTTAGTTTCTTCCAATGTTTGGGTTAGAAATTTCACAACTTGTGGGATATATATAAAATCAAAACCATATAGCTTCAGTTTGGAAGTTATATAATCCAAAGTTCCTTCATCTTGAAGTTGCTCTTCTTCATGGTAATCATCATCAGCAATGTATATGATTTCATTTTTGGAAAATTTCAAATCACGAGTTTTACAAGAAATGACTTTTGCCTGTGCATCACAATTGTCTTTTAAAAGATATTGCATTGCCAAAAGAATAGATGCTTCATTTGCAGCACAGTCTCCATCACTAGTTGCAAGGCATAGGGCATCCTCATATACCTCTTCAGCAGAATACCTATCAGCATACTCATTATATTTTTCATTTTGTTTCCATTGAGCTAATATGGTCAACGCTTCGCCTAATGTAATAGAATGAGCGTTTTTTATCAATACAGGATTTTCTTGACCATAATGAGAAGTAATCCCATACTTTTTCTTTAAACCATCCAAAATACTTACTTCATTGACATCAATGATTCCATCTGCATTTACTATATCGTAAAACACCCGCAATGTGGCAGCTTTAAAGTTGTTTAATTGCATACAAATGTTTGTTAATTTTCACTTTATCTATTACTTACAATTTCTTTACGCTTTTTATTTCTTTGGCACAATCATTCTTCAATAGCTTTCCACTCACGATTCTCTTTTATGCGACTACATAGCGGTTTAAATAACCACTTCAACAAAAAAACAAGCAGTGTAATAAGTGGTACTTATTAAAACAAGCTATTCCTTCCATACCATAATCTAAATCCGTTGCTAGTGTAATATACTTTTACTACTCTGTTTTGATTTGCATATAATTTTTATATGATTACTTTTTCGCTATGATTTGGTCTAAGAATCCCATAGAAATGGCTTCTTGCGGTTTCATCCAATTGTCACGATCACAAAGTTTCTCTATATCCTCGATAGTCTGTCCGCTATTTATCGCTAACACTTGGTACAAATCTTGTTTAAGACTTTCCATCTCTTTGAGATGAATCTGTTGATCACGGAAAGTAGAATAACCTACTCCAGAACTTGGTTGATGTATCATAAAGCGAGAATAAGAAAGCGCCTTACGATGTCCCTTTTCTCCATTGCTGGCAATAACAGCCCCCATAGAAGCCGCCAATCCAAGAATGGTGGTATATACTGGTGATTCTATATAATTCATCACAGAAACCAATTCTAATCCTGCATAGCATTCTCCGCCACCAGAATTGATATACAAATGTATTGGTTCATGATTGATTGAGTTTAGAAAAAGCATTTGAGCAACCAATGTATCCATCGAATCACTTGTAACCTCTCCACTCAAGAAGAGAATACGATCCATCATCAGTCGAGAAAAAACATCCAACTGAGTAATATTCAAATGGCGCTCCTCTATCACATAAGGGCTAAAGAGCTGATTATCTATTTTTTTGTTTGCCATATTAGTTCTGTTTATAAGTTAACATTAGAGTGCTTCTACGATTACTCTTCTTGCAATACTATTCATTTGGTCTTTGATGCAAGCGTATTCTTCAACTACCTCTTTGCGGAGAGATGGCTTATTGTTGGTAGTTGAAGTAATGAGTAATGCTTGCGAAATTTTTTGCCGTGTAAATGCAGCTGTCATTGCAGCATCGTTGACAATAAAAGCAATGTCACTAGCGATATATCCTTCAGTTGCTTGTGCCAACGCATCTAGATCAATGTCATCTTCTATAGGACGGCTTTTGAGGTACATATTAAACATTTCTTTCCGAGCTTCAAAGTCTGGCAATGGCACAAATACCTGCTTATCAATACGACCTGTTCGTAAGACTGCAGGGTCAATTTTATCTGGTCGATTGCTGGTAGCGACAATAAAGATCCCACGTTGTGAACAATTATTCATTTGAGATAAGAACTCATTCACTTCAGTAGCAACATATTCATTTCCATGCGCTCCACGATTAGGGACAAGTGCGTCAAATTCATCAAAGCATAGCACAATAGGTGCATTTTGTTCGGCTTGTTGAAATAGTTTCTTCACTTTCTCTTGGGTTCCGTGCACTAGACTACTTCCTATATCGGATGATTTTACGACCATAAAATTAAACCCTGTCTCTTCTGCAAATTTCTCTGCAAAGTATGTTTTTCCACATCCAGGAGGACCATATAGCAACATACCATTGGGAGGGGTCAAACGGTATTCTTGAGCGACGTCTTTGTTTTTGATTACAAAAATGACTTTTTGCATAAGGTAGTCTTTCAGTTGTTGCATACCAGCAATGTCTTCAAAGCCATTCCCCTTACCACGTTTTATATCTACATCAATGGCATTTAATTCTGTTTCTCGTTTGGGTTCGTATGATTTTTCTTCTAAATTATTTTTCGATGATTGAGATTTTCCTATTTGAGGAATATCCGTAGAATCAAGCGCATCTATAACTTCCCCTACAGTCATAAATCGTTCATTCGCTTTGAGTGCTAATCCTTTGGTGAGAATATATTTCGTTTTCATACTGATTGACAAATCATTTATTGGTAAGTCATGAGTTTGTCGATATAGCCATAGTTGAGTAAAACCTTCCTTGAAATTTTGGGGATTGGATAACTCAATCAACCAAGGTATTTGATTGGTTAGCATTGTATATAAGACGGCGCACGCTGAGAAAATATCACTTTGTTCGTCAAAACGTCCCATTTTGGTCTCATTGGCATGATAGAATAAATTCAAATCACTTGTATCAATAGTCACATTTCCGTTGATTCTTTCGGACAGATGTCCCATATCTAGAATTATAGGTTCTTCTCCTATTTCAGATAACATGATATTGCTACAATCTAAATCGTTGTGGCAAAGGGATGGAACTTGTGAGTGTAAATAGTCTAAACCATTTAAGATACAACGAAATATCTGTAATGCTTTCTCTTCGGGTATCGCCCCCTTCCTATTTAGACTATCTTGAAGAATTGCTCCATCAAAATAAGTAGTTACATAGTATTGGTATGACGATTCGTCGCGTTCAACATTTCCATCTGCAATATAGTTGACTAAATTTCGGTGGCGTAAACTGCGGCAGTATTCAATTTCCCTTACAATCTCCGTGTTTTTGTTAACTAATCTTTTTGGAATTAGCTTCATATCAAACAATTTGAGAAAAAAGACATTATTGTCGACATCGATGACTCTATATGTTTCAGTGTAGAGATTCGATTTTATCAAATTTTGAATCGTGTAGTTTCCTACGATATCAGAGAAATTAAATACTGCCATAGTTCAAACTTTGCTATTATCCTAAAATCATTTCTTGTAATTTATGCCATACCGCATATAGCGAATTAAGACAACGACCCATAAAATCATCTATTTCAGGCGAACTGTCAATGTACATCTCAATAGAAAGCCATACATGATTGTCATTTTCTACAAAGGCTTTAACTACCTTGATATCTGCGGTAATTTTATTGGTGGCTTCTATTACCTTTTGTCGATTACCCTCTATCTCATAGATTTTAGGCATCATAAGGCGAAAATAATATTGGTCATTTCTGTCTTCCTCGCAAATGATTCCCAAACCTTGATACTTGAAGGCCAACAGTGTGTCACTGATTTCTTCGTACCTGTATCCCTCTCTGGAGAGATAATCCTTTACTAATTCGATTGTCATAATTGTAAGTAATTTTATGCCTTTTGGAGAGATTAAACCAGCGTATATTTAATTCCCCCAATAAGGATGATTAATAAAAATAATTAATTAATGTAGGATTGATAGTACGCTGACTTTGCTCATCATTCAAGCAAACCATCCTAGTTGTGACATGAGTAATATACTTTGTTTTGTGGAAATTTAACTGAACCAGCGTCCTATTCTTAATCCCCATTTAACACCTGGCAATATCTCTTGAGCAGCTATTTTGGTTTCTTCCCAGCCTGTAAAACCATCCCAATCATGCAATTCCGTTACTAACTGGATAAACCTATCATGTAAACTATTGATGGCGTCGACCATAACGGGGTCAGCAATTGCCTCTATTCCCTTTTCTTCTAATCTTTCCTTAAACGCGAAATTGATTTTCTTAGCAAAGATCCATATTCCTTGCTCAAGATAAATAAAGGCACCCCTATCAAATCTATCAGACACAGCATCTTCCATAGCTGTAATTAAAGTGGGGCAATGCTGTTTGAGCATTTCTATTCTTGGAGTGGAAATCTCACATAGTGCAGACAATGTTTCATCCAAAAAATTGCATGCAGAAAATACAAATGCTTCTGTATCTGCACAAGGATGAATATAGGTAATAAAGCCATTGTGCTCTAAACCTAAAAAATAACCAAATTTTGAGTCGCATTCAAAAATTGCAATTTCTCCATCACGACCTTCTGCAAAATCTTGCAGTTGAGTTCTCGTTTCAAATTCCATAATTATTTATTTTTAAAGTTACTAAATATTCATTTATTAGGATTTCCATCAGCATTTCTCATACTACTTCAAACACCCTCTTACATATATCACAGCAGCATCAAAGTAAATATCTGTTGGGGTGACATATTGAAGTGCTTTTTCAAGTCCGTTGATTACATCTAAATAGACATACACCTTTTTTGACATGGTGTCCACCTTGACACCTGCTGGTATCTTAGATTGCAAAAAAGATACTACTCCAGAGATAATCATAGAAGCCGCAGCAGAACAATCATACGAAAGATACAGATGGTGTTCTGTTACCTTATCCACAGATACGGATATAGTAACTGTAGGCACCCAATCACTAATGTTATAACTAATCGCTAATGTTCGTGAACTCTTGCAAACAATTTGCAAGCGAGATACATCAACATTCGCATGATTTCTTATAAAACGAAGAACCTCGTTGTATGATATTTGTACTTCCATATCAGTTACCTATTTCTATACCTATTCTATAGTTATCCTATACTTATCCTATGCTTATCCTATGCTATTAAATACTTCTTCCGCAGACTGGACATTCGGTGCGACCTTGTGGAATCTCAGAGTGGCAGTATGGGCATTTGATAGCGGTATACTTATTCAATATATTTTCGTATTCACCAGACTCAATCCACTTGATAAGTTCTGCAGCACGCAGTACTGTCCAAGGATGGGTATTATCCAAGACAGAGATATTCTTGATTACACTCTCTGCACCAGTCAAAAGGTATTCAAACTCTTTCGCCTGCTCTAAAAATGCCTCGCGGCTCACAGAAGCGAAATATTTTTGAGGTACACCTGCCATCTTAATAACTGTTTCAATAGCAGCATCAGGATTTTGGCAAGCTAATAATCCTGCACGATCAGCAGTAAACTCTGACATTCGATTCCAATAAGCCAAACCAATACGCAATGGCATAATCAAATCAGAAGCAATTGGGAACTGACTTGCCCAATTCGCTAACATTTCAGCCATCACATGATAAAGGACATGCTTGCTCTTAATGTGTCCTAACTCATGACCAATGATGTAATCCAATTGCTCCTTTGAAAGCAAATCTACTGCACCCGAGTAAATAGTCAGCAATGTATCTTTTTTATAACCAGTCGTGTAAGCATTGATAAAATATCCCCATTGCGTATAGATCTCTGGGAAATCACGCACATCTAAAATGTCAGCAATATCTCTAACCTGCTTGTACAATTCAGGACAGGACTGCTCCGTTACGCGGAAGTTGCTACCACGCAAATCAATCATATGCCACTTGACATATCCCCAGTTTATTACAAAATTAGTGGCTTTATCAAAACCAGGTAATTTACTTAAAGCCTGCAAAGCAGTTCGATCTACTGGATGTTCATAATCGCGAGAGTTTAGCTCAAAAAGTTTTTTAGTTTCCATAACTTGTTTATTTACGATGTTAATATTATCTGGTATCAATATTTAGAATATTCAGAAGCAAAATCCTATCAGTATGCCAACAATCAATCCTGCGCACATAAAGCACAATTGACTGCAATATTGGTTTTGAAAATCCTTCCATGACATCTTTCCTGTGGATAAGGATTTAAGGTCGTATAGGAATTGTTTGAAGGAAAATGAACGAGGGGGCTCTTCTATCTTTCCTACTATTAACTGAAGTAACTCATCATTGGATAGCTTTTTGATAGTATCTGTAATGTCGGGCTTATCAATCAAATTGATATCAATGTAATCCTCCAGAGATTTCTTGACCTTTACAAATTCCTCTGGTTTTAAGCCCAAATTGCTTGAAATAGTATCATCACGCCATTTAGAAAATAGCGCAAGCACCCTTCCCGTTCCTAAACGAAGAATAGTATGGGACTTAAACGTACTCTTAATAGTAGCCAAAAGTTCTAATAAAGAGTGTACATTGTAATCTACATGGCTCACTGCAGCAGAAATCAGGTCGGATAAGACACTTTCTAAATAGCCCCGATGATTGATATACACTAATAGTACTTTTTCTAATAGGTCCTTTTCTTTAGCAGTGCCTTCAAAAATGTATGCCATAGATAATTTGCGGCCATCTGGATCTTTGTGGTTTTGCTCGTGAATATTGCGCAACGCAAGAATATATTTTCCATCTTCATGTAGGAATGCAGCATCATATGAATCATATAGCATCAGTTTTTTAACGATGCGCAATGTCTCATCTGTACCATTCCATTCGTCAAGTTTGATAGAATTGGGCAAAGAAGGTTGCAACACTTCGTTGATTAGAAACCAACGATAGCCGCAGAAATTATAATTAATGTAGAGTTTCATAGCAATCTCATTTTTATGTTATACAACATCATGACCGTCCTCTCGGTTGACTAAATCAACAATTGGGTTTTCATTCATCCAATTACTAATATCAATCGCTGATATACAAGTCTGAAACGCTTGAACTTGCAGAACATTGGAATAGGCAGCTGTATGTCCTTGGATTAATCGCCTAAAGTACTGAGGAATCGCCCTAATTATATCCATCAATGATTGTGCTCCAGCAAATGCTTGACGAGCGGATTGACCTGTACGCTTAGCAAAATCCATGATGGAGAAACGGAGTATCTGGGTGAATAGGAAATCACAGTATTTAGGTGCATATTCGCTATCTGTAGGTATGAACCATGCGAAAGGAATCAACTTGGTTCCTCCTTCGTAGCAATATGGATGCTTAGCGCGCTCCTTGGCTGATATCAATTGATCACCAGGACGTAAGTCATATATCACTCCATTCTTCAGACGCACTTGTCCTTCAGCAATACGTTCACAACGAACAGCTGCACAACCATTAATTGTATCTTCAGAAATGCATAAATTACTTTTGGGTTTTGAGTCATAGAGCAATATCAAAGAATTATCCTCATCGGAATGGTGGTCGAATATACAAGACCCGATAGTCTCAACAGGGAGAATCAACGTTTGAATATTGTCTTGTTGTTCGCATTGCGTAATGACCTGATTGTACACCCTTTTAATTTCTTCGTCTATCTCTTGTCTTCTACCATTATGCAACCAATACTCACATTTGATAGGTACAAAAATGACCATTTTCAATAAATTTCGTAATGCATTATTGCGCTTTTGGACATCGGGTATATCATCATAACACGTTGTACCTAACTTTTGTACTGCATTTAATACTTCTTCTGGGCAGTTCATGACTGTATTAAGTGCGTGTTTATTCATCTCCTTGGCATACATCATACTCGGCACATCAACTGCAACAAGCAACAATTGGGCATTGCTTATAAGATCTTCTACCGAGTCAAATTTACCGATGCTACAATACTCTCCAGGTATATCATGGAAGTTGATGGTGATTTTAGGTCCAGTTGCTATATTATTAATTTTAGTTTGCACATCAAATTTGTAAGTAAAAGGGGCTTCTGAACCAAACAATTTTGTCATTTTAGGTACATACTTGCCTCCTTGTATTGGAGGAGTTAGCAGGTCGCGCATGTTATCTACATTTTCTTGTAGTTTCACTTGCTCTATACGCTCGGCTTTTCCTATACCATTATAATCGGACTTATCATCTATATAAAAACACTGGTTTATGACATTATCCACGTTCTGATCTCGCAGATTATTGAGCATTGAAGCCAAGATAGATGTTTTACCCGAACGGGAAGCTCCCAACATTACAACATTTAAAGCCATATCTAATCCTCCCTAATTAAAGAATAAGTTTTCACCACTTAATACTGAATATCCACATTTATCTTTCATGCGGAATCTTGATAAGGTTACAAATTCTTCAAAGAGTTCTTCGTTCTTATCAAAGATATCATAGATGCGTTGTAGAATAACACCAATTAGTCCAGCATCTTCACGATGCTCCTTGTATTGCTTTGCAATAAAAGAAAGCATATAGTACATAGGTTGGATACAGAACATTGGGGTAAATTGTGGATTATCCTTGATGAATGTATATTTGGCTACGCGTCTGCCATCCTTCATCTCGAAATGGTCAAATTCTACTCCACCCATGGTTAGAATAGGAGTAATAACAAGAGCTACATTGGCTGTATTCTTGAATAAATCTATGATATCTGCATATGTGTCTTGTACGCGTGCGCTTAGTTCATTCATGCGGTTCTCATAATAATACTTTTCGCACTTTAAAGGAACGAGCATAATCAGTTTATTAGTGAAAGCATCTACATTATCACGCAGGTAATTGTAGATAAAAGTGACTTGATTGCGTTCCTCGTTGTACTCTGCATTTTGCTCCATGAGATAAGGCGAATCTATGGCAATCATAACAACGGATGATTGGGCAATTTGTTCGCTAACGAACTCGGCATTGGACTGAATGAACTCACCAGGATAGTCTGTGACATTGAAATTGACACATGGTGTGCGGCCAAGCAATCCCATTTCAAAATTAAATGTATGAACGGCAGAAGATGCAGCTATACCTGCCTCTACAACATCTTTGCGCTCATCAAAAACCTCTTGAAGTTCAAGCTTTCGAGTTAGTAGTTCTGTACGCGTATCAGCTTGTGCGCTCAATACTATTTTTGAACTGGACAAGCCATTTGATGAACGTGAGTCATCAAAAATAGCAGTCATAATAGTGGTTTTGCCTACGCTTCTTGCGCCGAGCATACACATGTTGAGTTGCATGTGTGTTTTAGATAATTCTCTCAAATCCATAGTATTATCAGTTTTAATTTATGATCTTAAAATTGTTTAGTTCACATAAAGTTTCAAGACGACCTTCCCATGCATTCCATTCGGTAGCAGCCTCATGCATTTGCTCACCTTTCACAATTAATTCATGCCAAATAGCATTTGCATTTTCCCAATAGAAGTCTTCTAATTCCTTGGCACCTTGTCCATTACGGATCTCCTGCTGGAATGTATCAGCCATGCACCACATGATAAGATTAGGTTGTGATATTTCCTCAATAGGGGTGGTGTCGGCAGATAGCAATCCTTGTGGGATAGGCAATCCCAGTTCAATATATAATTTTTGCTGAACCTCAAGAATGACAGCATACAATACTTGTTGTATGATAATGGCTTTGTCTTCAATGGTTAAGCCTTCTTCCAACGCTGGTAGTTTGGTTTTCTCAGGGCGAAGCATTTCACAAGCACAAATGCACTTGCTGTAAAGGAACCCTTCTATACGCATCTCAAAGTCGGCTACCGTTTGGAAGGCAGATGAGAGTGTAGGATATAGCTTTAGTTTTTCAGCAATCAATGCAATAAACCACTCTTTTGTAGGCATATTGGATGAAACAGATTTTAATTTGATTTGCTTCAATGCACCTGCATCAAAGAGCAAACGAATAATATCGTCTTGCACTTTAGATTGAATGGTCTTCACAGAGCGTGAACTTACTTGTTTGATAGATGACAAAATCTGTGAGCGGATATTGTCCATATAGAGACTATACACATTCTCACTCCATGCATATTGCCCACCTTGATTTAGTTTGTTCTCAATCTCATATGCTTTTGGTATATAATTGATGACATCCTCAACAAAGGGCGTAAGATCATCTATCATCTGCAAGGATGGTTCGCTGATATGTGCGTATAACGCATCCACATATGCGCGCAAATGTCCTTTGAGCAATAAGTTTTCGTACTCATAATCAAATATTGCTTTTTTGTTTTCATTGGTAACAAACAGAGCACTTAACATGTTCACCTTGCCACAAATTTCCATATAGGATTGATACAAAGCTTCTGCATGCGCATCGGCTTTGAGCATAAAGGAAGAGTCTATCGCATCAATATTCGTAATGATGGTTTGCAGCAATGGAATGAGTAATTTATTTGTCACTTCTTGTTCGCTCATTGCATCCACTATTTCGCACCATGCCAATACTTTTTCTGCGCTAAAGGTATGCTTGATGCTCTCAAGGTAGTCAAGATAAGTCATGTATTCATTACCTTTTTTTGCACATTTATCTTCGGCTTTCTTGTTGATTACACCTACCAACCATTTCTCTGGTTCGTAGTCGCACAATTCACAGTGTAAGTCATTGAGTAGTGCAGATTCGGTCTTCGGATTTTTGGATGCGCCATCTTCGCTTGGTTTGTAGATATAAACTGCCGCATCACTCTCGTTTTTGAGCACATCGAACATCTTGGCTTTATCTTCTGCCTCAGTAGGAGCGTTACCCAATCCTATTGTATCCACAAGCACAATATTACCCGCATCTGCATAGGGGAACTTCTTGGTGATGTATGCTACTTTCACTGCCACATACTTGCAGAAAAAGACTTGTACCTCACCAGAATGTTGTTTTTTCTCGGTCTTATAGATTTTGAAGTCAGCAGGGATATCCTTCTCTGATTTGTACATCTTGTATTTGGCAACTAACTCTGCAACTACTTTCTCATCCGTTTTCACCTCGTTGGCATGACCAATAAGCGAGGAATATATGTCAAAGCAGTCAATGTATGTCTCTTTGAAATTGCGTACCTCATCATCTTCTAAGTTTTGGAACTCATGCCTATGTGCCAAAGAAGGGATTTCGTGGAGCGAGGAAATAGATAGGTGTGATTGAGGGAACAGTTGCGATAGTTTATTGTTGACTGCCGACACAAACTCCAATACCGAGTAGTACTCAATCTCGACCTCAAAGAAGTTCTTTTTACTACCTTCGTAATTGCTGATTATAGAAATCGCACCAGTACAGTCAGTTGCAGAAGAAGACGGAATAGTATCATCATTTAGACCAGATATACGTTGTAAGAAACTGCTTTTACCTTGGCGAGCTTGTCCGATAAAGGCAATTTGCACACTATTGCGTGAAAAACGATTTTGTAAACGATGCAATTCGTTCTTTTGCGCTGCGATCTTTTGCTTCAATTCATGCAAATTAATCTCTAATAAGCGATTCGCAAATTGAGGCTGCTTTTCAACTAAATCAGCAAATTTACCACCATTTTGCTGAATTTCAGACTTGATTTGATTGAGAAACGCTTCAAAAGTATTTACATCACTTTCAAGTCGTTCAACAAAATCTAACTTCTGCTGAATAGTGGATAGACGTCCTTTGCCCTCGAACTTTCCTTGTCCTTTTCGACTATCCAAAATCTCTTGTACTTGTTCTCTAATTTTCATATTGATGAATATTTAAAAACCTATATTGTTCCAATCGTTTTAATCTATTTGCAATCATCGGATGATCTTTGTATATTTCCATCAATGATGGGGCCATACTTTGTTGTTCTGATTTGGCTACTTTTGCCATCAACGAATATACGTGCTCAATGTCTTGGCAGCACTGCAATCCTGCTATATCTGCCTTATACTCATTATCACGACACCAATTCTTGAGCGGTATTTCAATTAAATCTGTCAGCATAACTCCTAAAACATCCGCTTTCTTTTGCATATTCTGCAATAATCCATTTGCTACATGACAAACCAAATTTCCTTGCATGATATGCCCCAACTCATGTCCTAATAAAAACTTTAGTTCTCCGTCTGATAGGCAAATTGCGGATTTGGGGCTCAACAGTATGTGCGGTTGTTTGTCAATATGCAAAGCCAAAGCGTTGATGCCTCGAAGTTCTTTGGTTATTAAAACTTTTGGTCTTTCGTGTAATTGTAATTGGTTTATACAATCTCGTTTTATCTCATTTACCCTTGGAAATGTAATGCTATTTACGCTTTGCGCTGTTGCTTTGATTTCTTTGAGTTGAATGCCATAATACTTATCAATCAAATTCTGCAAGCCATTTTTTACTAAAGGCATTGAAAGGATTTTGGTGATATAGTTGTTTTGAGGGGGCATGGGGGAGAATAAATAAGTTATTTAAAATGGTAATATCTTTACAACTTTTCCTTCTAAATCTAAGAAACCATGTTCTAATCCCTCTCCTTTCGAATATTCAATCAAATTATCTTGAGTTATCTTGCCTAATTGATAGTATTCAAAAGGGATACATACATTTCCATTATAATCTAAAGCCCCAACTCTATAACTATCAAATCTTTGTGCTATCAATCGATTTTTTCCTAAATGTCCTAAGAATCTATACTTGAGGGGTATAACAATTTCTCCTATGAGATTAATCAATCCCCATTTATCATCTCTACACACACAAATATATCCATTTTCAATGTCACCCACTTCATCATATTCACAGCGAATTACTTCTTGACCTGATTCATTAACAAAACCTATCTTATTATTAGTATCAGTCACTTTCAATAAACCCGAGAAAAAATAATAACTGTGGCTCAAGTATTTACATGGTATTATCTCTCTTCCACTTTTATCCACAAATCCCTTCACTGTAACACCCATTATTTTACGCTGAACTCGTAACCATTCTGGCTTTTCTCCTAACCATGCACCATCAACATGATCATATCTAAATCTCCAATTTTCCATCTTAAAAAATTTACTTTAAATTTATGTTGCTAAATTCACCCATACACATAAGTGGAGATTGTGTTGGATTGGATGAGAATCCTACATATGTCCTAATAGGACGACTTGAATAGCGAAACTCCAAAGTATATGTGCAATTATTATTTACTTTGCCTCCTAATACCCATTGCCAATATAATGTTTCATTTGGGATCGTAAGAAAAGGAATAGTATTCTCATATTTTTCCCACCAATAATAAACAACACCATTATAATCAAATATCACATAGAATATTTTAAAGTTACCATGATTAATTATATTTATTTTAGCCTCGCCTCTCTCCATTGCCTCACTGAACAATTGTTGTACTGCCTCACGAACGATATCTACTCTTTGTAATGGATCATTATTTACTTTGGCTTCAGCAACCGCGACTCCGAGATAATTCCCTGAATCTAATGGTCTAAACCCAATATCTTCTTTATGATAATAGTTCCCGTATTCAATCATATATTTATTGCTTTAAAATGGTAAGATTTGAATTGTATATCCATCTAAGTCCATAAATCCATGTTCAGCCCCCTTTTGGTACTCAATACGATTTCCTGTCTTTATATCCGAAATACCATCATATACGCATGGTGTAATGGTTCTTCCATTATAATTAATCAATCCATATTTGTCGTTTAATTTCACACAAATTCTATTTTGTCCCATCACACCACAGTAGTCATATAGGAAATCAACAACTACATTGCCTTTTATATCAATAACTCCACTTTTTCCGTTACGCTTAGTTCCTGCTAAATTATCGCAAAAAAGAATGCTATCGTCATAATCTAGTGGAATAACTAATTTCCCTGTTTCATCTATGCACCCCCATTTATCATCTTTACTTACTGTAGCTAAACCGCAATAAAACCTATCTTCAACAAAATTATATTCGCATTCCACAATTTCCTGCCCCATTTCATTGATATATCCCCACTTTCTATTACGTTTTACCGCTGCCAATTTTGCACCATAATAGAATCTAATAATTTCATGATATTTACAAGATACCACTTCTTCCCCTAATGAATTTACTAACCCTACGTAGATCCCATGTTTGAAACCATCATCAGATTTCTCTATTATTTGAACACGACGAAACCCTTTTTCGTCAGCATATTCATCAATTATTTTTTTCATCGACTTAAAAAATTACTTATTGTCTTACATGTTTAAATGGCTCAGTAAACATTAGTGGAGATTGAGTAGGTTCTGTTGCAAAAATAAGGTATGATGCTGGATGATCACACCAAGGAAAAAACTCTAATCCACTTTTAATAATCATATCATTTTTATACATATCCCACCAATAAAACCATTTCTTTTCTTGATAATAAAATGCTTTTACTGCAATATGTATTCTATTATCTAACGCTATTTTATACTCTTTGTATTTATCTTTCATCCTTTCTTTCGTCTCATCAATCAGACCAGCACATCTAATAATCTCAATACTAACCTCAGGATGTCGTACTTCAATAGGCCAATACATAGAACACTCATCCTTTACTATTTCAGTTTGTTTTTGAATGTTATCAGGAAAATATTCTCTCGCACGAGTTATAATTGTTTGTAAATCGTAATTCCTTAATGGATCTAATCCCATAAAGGCTATATCTTCTCTTTCATAAAAATTTTCGTACTCTTTCATACTATTCTAGTTTATCTGTGAAATATCTTTTTGAGACAAAACCGCAAGCTCCACATTTTATCTCAACTAAATAATAATAACGACTTTGATTTGTTAAAGTTAGTATGGTTTTTGCGCCAACCCATTCAATTCCATGAGAAACTGTTTCTCCTACTATTGTTCCTAACTTATACGGTATCCCATTCATTTTAAGAAGCAATGCAATGCTATGCGTTAGAGTAAATCGAGCACCCTTGTATACAGCCGATTGATTATTCTCATCAATCATCAATTGCTGTCTATCAATTGTTGTACATACAAACCTATAATTACCTCCACATAACGGACAATTACCTGCAATGTTGTTCATCTTTTCTACATATTTTGATTAGTAATTACATTTTACTACTCAATTTCTCTCAGCAACTCACTTAATCTATTGGGCAATCCATTTATTTTTAGTGAATTTCGCGTGTTTTTTACTAACAATTTCTTTTCTTGGGGAGCAAATGCCGCTGCCGAACAAGCGATATTCGTAATTGATGATTCTTTTAATGCAATGTTGTGTACAGTTGATGCTATATCTTCCTTAAACTCGTTGATATAATCTTCTCTATCCAAATCCATCATATACAAGATACTCTCGTATTCTTCTGGGTTTTGGGCGAGATAGTCCCGAACAAGAATCTGCTCATCGGGAGTGGCTACACCATCTACATAACGAGCCAATAATTCATCATTAATTGTATCCATTATTATACGGTTTTAATTTGTTGCATAATTTTTCTTAATTCTATAATCGCACGAGCCTTATCCCTATCTACAGAATAAGCGTCTGGCACTACTTCCTTACCATTATACATACGCTGTTTGCCTTCGCGCTTGCGTTTCTCCGCAATCATTAAGGCTATGTCTGCATGGCTATACCCCTCTAAATCCTTAATCAAGATAAGTCGGTACTCCTCATTTTTCAACTTGTTGATGGCATCCAACATAATTGGAATACGTGGATCAGAAGTTGTTTGCCCCAATGTACGTGTGTATTCAGCAGTTGCTATGTCTATAGACTGTTGGCGGTTGGCCTCATCTATCATTTTTTTGCGTTTTTCTTTGCATTTATTGATAATAACCTTGCTCATCCAAGTTCTTAACTTAGATGTAAACTTGAATGAACGAAAAGGTTTCCAATCCAATTGAGAGCCTTTGAGTTGTTCATACAACTCATCTGTTAACTCATCTACAACGTCCAAAGTCTCGAAATATTTCCAAGCGAAAAAACGAATGTCCTTAGCGAATTTGTCATACAAAAGATAGAGCACAACTTCCTCGTTGCCTGATAAAATCTGATCTACTATTTCTTTATCAGATAATAATGAATATTTAATGTAACGCTTACTCATTGCGCTGGATGGTGTTGTTCGGTAATATGTTTCTCATAGGCAAATAAAAAAGCGGGACTGCGTGCTGCTGTTCTTATCTCGCATTCGCTCGAACGATTATTCTTGAGAATTTTCCGCTTTACGAGGCTCTGGTATTGCCCTTTATTCCGAACAAGCAACACCGAAGTCCACGCCGAATATGTACGCACACGCGTGCACCTAATAAGCACACACGGCACAAGATATACATATCCTGAGGACATCAATTGCTGCAATGTCTTGGAATAAAAATAGAATTTACCAGATTCCGTAAAGCCAAGAACAAAGCGCTTAGGACACCTTTTCGCCACAAAGGCAAGGTTGCCCGTTTTGACGCCTATATACAAAATGTCTTGAAAGCCGCGACTGGGGTCTTTTTCAAATAAGTTGGCTTTCCGAGAGGGGACACTTCCCACCCCCTAAACCCCGACGTTGGACTTTCGACTGCAAATATACAACAATTTTTTGAATTGACAAAGCATTATTGCAAAAATCTTAAAATTTTCGCGAATTTGGGTGATTTTTTTAAGAGATTTATATACTTGTTGATGCCTTTTGGAGTGTACTGCCGCATTAACTTAAGATTCAGCAGTTGAGCGAAGCGTTATTTTGGGCCCCCACGAGCTTCATGAGCAAGTGGGGAGAGGAGAAACGGCGGCAACTCTAACGAACGATAGTGGGTTCATTGTTGCAAGCCCGTTTCGACGAAGCGGTGGCAATTGATTTCGGAGAACCCAGAGTGAGTGAAACGAACTAAATAAGATTAATAAGATTTCTTGCCCAAAGGGCATAGGAGATAATTTAGTGTCAACAGGTATATAGTTTCTTTTTTATAGTGAAGGGCGTAGGGCGTAGAGTGTAAAGGCAAGCAGCAGAGTTGCAGTTTAGAGGCGGGAAATAAAAACAGCACCATGTCAAGGTGCTGCTGAATGGAGTGGGAAGTGGGTGAATTACATTCGTTGCAGCTACTTGATGAGCAGCAAGTGCCAGTTGGTTTTGTTCCATCACATCCAATCGTTGGAATATCTGTGCAGCAGTGACTCTATCAGTAGCACTGAACAATCGCTCAATGCTACAGAAGTGTTTACTACAGTTCTTGCAGGCAAAGAATTGCGCGCTGGTGATTTGCGAGCACAGGTCAAACAACGCTTCCAGATACGCAATGACGATACATTCAAACGCTTATTTGCTATTGCACAAAGCGATGGCCTTATCGTCCGCCGTCAAGTATCAGAGCGTGAGGTGTATTACTCATTAGCAACCCCTCCAATCAATGACGAACCGGAACTGTTTTGATACGGTTTCCTGACCTACTAACTACGTCTATCCCTCTAAAGAGGGAATAGACTAAGTGTAGTTAGATGGTCTATGCGGAAACACATCAACGGCTCCGCTCAACCCCAAAAAACAACCCTATACAATCCTACACAACTCTACACCATCCTACACAACCCTGCACAACCCACAATATGAAAGCCAAAATGCTCACCCCCATTGCCAGTGTTCAAGGCAAAATAGCCAAAGGGTATTATGCACGTATCCTGAATGGGCAACAGATTATCCAGCGTTGCCCTGTACGCACCAAACCACCCACACCTGCACAACGCCTTGCCCAGCGCGACTTCGTTTTGCGCTATGCACCCCATCCCAAACAACCACCATAGGTATTTCAGCCGCATGCAAGCAGTACCGTTACCACCTCGTTACCACCCCGTAGCTGCACATACATAGGATAACCTTAGTTTAGATAGTTGAGATTTCTGCCCAACGGGCAAGGTGATATAATCTCCCACGGATTGCACAGATGGACACGGATAGATACCAAAGCCATATCTTGCAACATGCGGACACCATCGTGGTACGGGATAGCGTGTTTGTGAGCGAACGACAGCGTGGCGATACCGTTTCCTCACACGCACCGAGTACCGCGACCGCTGGCGCACGCAAATCGTCCATGCCACCATCGTCCGTATCGATAGCATCGTGCAAGTCATCAAGCACCCACCTGAGCGCTACATCCCAAAGTTCTACAGATGGTCAACAACCTTATTGTACATCTTAGCCGGTATCAGTATAGTGTGGATGGTAGTGAAATACAAGTTGCATTAATATGTTCATCAGCCTAAGCCACTTCGTCTTGACAACGAGGTGACTTAGGCTGATGAGTTCCAATGGGTATTCTATAGGTTAGTAAAATCTGTTTTTGATATTCTCATGTATTTTATCTCTCCTCCATCCTTGATGAATACACGTGCAACCATATATGGAGTGGATTCGTCCAGAGTTTGCAAAAACTCCCATTGCGATTTTCGCATAAAGAATGGTATCGAATCCGCATTGGCAATCCCTCTTTTGGTGGTCTTTGCATCACAATAACAGTATGTTTGCCCGTTCTTTAAAATCTCAAAATCGTAACATGGCTCATGTTGATCTTTACTTGCCCAAATCACAGAGAAGCCTTTGGTCTTGGGGTATTTGATGAGCAAATCTTTATAGACGATTTCTTCGCCACAATCACCTGTAGTAGAATCTGCAAACTCTTTATCATCCACTTTTTTTGATAATACATCTAATGCCATGGGTAATCTCTTAATGTTGGCCAGCAAAAATTGTAAATCTTCGTCTGTTAATTCTGAAGATGCCAATGCAGCCAGCGCTTCCATCTTGCCACTTTGAGCAATTGTCAAAGCTTGCTCACGTTGACCATCTGTTAGCATGTCAACGATTAGTGTCGCACGTTTAGGATAGTACCAATGAAAATATGCAGAGAGTCTCTCTTTGGTCAAATCCGAATTGTTAATCCATTCATACAACTTATTGAGAACCGAACTAATGGATGACGTATTGCCCTGATTGTTTGAATATTGTGTTGATAATTCATCATCTATTTCTTTAGCCAACATCTCTAACGTAAATTCTTGATTGACCAAAGCCAACTGATTGAATCCTGGATCCAATAACCTGTCACCTATTTTACTGTTTTTAGATAAAATCAGCAAGTTATAGATGTTTTTCAAATCACAAGGCAGATTGATATCCGCATACAAGTCCTTAGCGAAACAAAGTTTGCCTGTTTGGTTAGGTAGTAATTTACGCTTAGAAAATATAAATGGGTCGCAAGTCTTGAAGTATTCTGCACACGAGTACAACCATGAAATAATATCGCTGGAAGACTCTCCCATAGTATGAATATTCTCCTTCAACTCAATCTCCTTGGCGAATTGCTCGTATGTGTATTTTTGGTCTGTGAATATTGTAAAATCTATTGCGTCAAACCATGATTGATAATCGTCCTCAATAGGCAAAAATGCCTTATTCAGTTTCTGGCAGTTTGTGTACAATAGTTTATCAGCCTTAGACTCTTTGAAAGGCAACTTAGTGCTTGAAAATGTGATGAATTTATCATCCGCATTTTTTACAATGGCATGACTCAGGATATGTTGCTTATAACCAGGTATGAACAGATTGTAGAACTGCTGATTTGAGATTTGCGTACCATTATATTTTCTCGATAGGTGCGCAATGTTATATGCGTGACCAAGTTTCTGCGTTGCTACATACTCAAGCATTTCACCATATAAAACAATGGAGGATCTTAGCAAGCTCCTATTGGTCTCATTGACTGATGGCTCTAATTCGATACCCTCACGCTCAGTTGTTGGCATGAATTTTAAGCTATTCAAGATAAAGGGTAAACCTATCTCCTCTGTTCCTATCAATGGGAGACCGCAAAAGAGACGAGACAAATCTTGAGGGAAAGGAAGTACCGCATCATTCTCAAATCTGAACACAGAAGATAGATCTCCATTAGAGAAGTATGCAAATTGTTGTTTCTCTAATTCGCTATCTTTGGTGATAGCAAAAACAATCTTTCTATCCGTACAATTATCTGTATCTCTCTTAATACTGAATGCTTTGATTTGAGCTTCACTTCTGCCATCTTCAATAACCACAGACTTTACTTTAGGCATGAAGCATAAGGTATATGGCAATACCTCATACAAATAGTCCAAATCAATGTCAGCAGCGGTTAAAGGCTGCAATTCAGGCAAAGCGACACCTAATCTGTAAGAAAAGGATGTATTGAAGCCGTCTTCTCCAATGGAGCTGGTACATTCTTGAAGTGTTTCTTTGAAATTCTCCTTTGTCTGAGTGATTTCTTCAATCAGTTTTTGCTTATTCAGAAAACTCGAGCGATCCAAAGACATGGAGAATTGGTAGCACTTGTCTTCATCGTCTATACACAAACCTTGGATGTCAAGAATAGAAGACAAAATGTGGGTAGAAACAAGACCAGTTCCGAACTTGCCGATATTGTCCGAGTGCTTGTCGTCTTCCTGTTTGTTGGAATCAGGCGAAATCAGGTTAAGAACATCTCTCAACGAAAATGGCGCACCATCGTGAGCGAATGTGACTTTTTCATCAGTCACAATTAACTTAATATTGACTGATTGATTATAGTCGCTCGCGTTTTGCAGCAACTCCCAAAACCAACGTTTCTTGGCGGCGTTTACACGATTTTTCAACAACGACAGTTTTTCTATTAATCGTTGCGCAGGGATAGATCGAAATTGCTCGTTCTCCTCTCTATCAATTTTATCTTGAATGCTGATCATAGTTAATGGTATTAAGTAATGTTAGAAATAAAGGCTAATGATGTTATCGTAAGCTTCTGTATAGTGATGATTCTCCAATCCTGCGTTCATATTTACGAGAAGTGAGAAGATGATGCAGGTTAAACTTAATATTACTTTTTTGATAGAATCAAGCACCTTCGCCTTATCGTCATTAAAATTAAGGGCCAATTCTTGTTGCAGACCATCTGCTTGCCCCTCTAATTCGCTTTTAAGTCCTTGAAGTTGGAGTTTATAATTTTCCAAGAATGAATCAACACCCAAATTTTCTATTTGGTTAAGATAGGCCGCTGCTTGTTCAAGCGAAAAATATGAAAGACTATCTACTTGGCCAGAATCGTGAACCACATATTTCTTAACTTTGATTCCATCTATTACGATATTGCAGAGGTGTGAGTAACAAGATGAAGAGCTATAGCTATATCTTTCCAACTCCAAAGACACTCTCCCGCCATAAAGAGGATTTTTGGTAATATCCTCATTTTTGCACAAGATTAAATCCATTGAATCGCTAAAGTCAATTTCTTCGCGAGCGTCTTTGTGCATTATAGCAACATAGACGTTTCCATTTTTAAAAATTGCATCCATATTCATAGTTGTTTTAAAATGTTAATATAATGATTTATAATAATGTCCATTTCCTCGGCATAAGAAACATACACCTCCTTCAACATGACGATACATTGAAATGTAACCACGGCCTCCACATCTTGGGCAACTTGAGTTCTGATAGATACTGTTATTCATATTACAAAATGTTTAAATGTTAAAAATATTGATTTATTCTATTGGTTTAGGTTTAATAGCAACGAACATGCTACTCGTATTTAAACTGCGTAACTCATTAAATTTCCTCGCTTACTATCATAAATTCCAATACTATCAACATAATATGGGATTTTACTCAAAGCTCCACGATGATTTACATACCACTTTGCTAAATTGACAGCATGTTTATACCCCTCAACCATCACAGAATGTTCTGAATTATACTCACCACTTCTATCCAAGAAATTTACATAGTAGAACTTCTCTTGACTCTTAAAGGTTTTTGCATCCTCTTTGCTGAAGTCATAATTACTTCCAACATATCCATCACGATGAAAATGATAAGGACTTTTTCCATTTCTACGATAATGATAAGTACTCATAATTTTTATTTTTTTAAATTAATATTTGAATTACGCTGCAAAGGTACTGCTTTTTATCGAGTGGAAAAAATAAAAACAACGTTGCTAAGTATCCAGTTTTTATTCGGTTAAATAGCTTAGCAACGTTGCTGATGTTACTGACGATAAAATCCCCCTTGTCATAATCAACCCTCTCTATTCGGTAAATGACAAAATTTTCGACTTAATTTTGTCTAATCCGAAAAAATGTTGTATCTTTGCGGAGAATTTAATTTATAGGTTATGGAAATACGTTTTTCAAAATCAGAGTTAACGCGATATTGGGGACCTGATAAAGTTGACGCTTATGATGGTGATCGTCATAACTTTTTGTTGCATTTAGTTTTTGGCGGTTTAGATGATTATTATCAAAGTCAGAAAAAAAATATTAGGCAACATGGTAATGAATATATTGTTACACTTACAGTTAGTCAAGTGGATGATGTGATAGATGATATATTCAAAGCATATCGAAGCATTGCTTCTAAAATATTATCATATGATGAATTGGAAGAAGATAAAAATATGCGCAAGATTAATTTAGGTGATTCTAGTATCATATATGTTAATAACGGACAGGTGGATAGATATGGTAATGAAGTTAAATATCCTATCACGAAGAAATACGGAACTGACAATCATATTACTCGTAATGATATTCTTAAGGAATATGAAAAGATTGTCAAGCAAATTAAATCAAAAGTTCTTGTTGATGGTGACGCGTTAGGAAGTGAAATTTATAATATTCGATCTTATATATGCAAAAGGTTAACCCCTTTTCAATCAAAATGTCATGTCTATAATGCACAACGAGTTCTAGATTGCGTAGAAGATTTACATGAAATGGCATTAGAACTTCGAGATGATTGGAAATATGAAGAGTTTGAGGTGGATAAAAAGAAGTATCTCCTTCTGTGGTTTAAAGCATATGATGTAGTTCGTCAATTATATATAGATTTTGTGTATGATGCACAACAAACCAAAGGACTAGCTCATGATGACTATCCAAGTGGTAAATTGTATGATTATTATAATTTATCCATTAATAGATGGATGTTTATTGAACATATGCATAATGAGCACTGGGAATGGATTTTAGATACGATAAAAGACACGAGTGTAGAAAAAATCAATAGTGCGAAGAATATAAATCATAAAGCATATGAAAGATGGAATGCTCAAGAAAGTCAACGTCTTTTAGCAATGTATGAGGAAGGCGTTAATGTAAATAGTATTGCTAAAACATTTAATCGTTCTTTAACTTCAGTAATAATACAGCTTGGTAAATTGTTATCTGAAGAATTAAGACATAATGCTAATTCATAATGAACTATGAACAATCAGAAACACACCCTACAAACTATCATTGACCGCTTCTTAGAACTACATGATGTACAGCGCAAACACGCATATTGCATTGGTCGCAGCATGGAACACTATGGCGCGCTATCTATAAGCAGAACCGCCCATCTCAAACGAGGTGGGCGGAACTATGTTTGACTGCGAATAATCGCGCTCGTTCCCTGACGGAAACTCGCAAATTTAATAAAAAGTATTATGAGAATACTTTTTTGTATGCATAATTTGGAAAAATCGTATATTTTTTGTACTTTTGTGCGAAAAAAATTTATAAACTAATATTGTGCTGATGGAATAGCGTCTGCTTTGTTTGAGGAAATTCAATGAAAATTTCAGAGATTAATTGTTAACATAGAAATAATAAACTTTTTAATCTATATAGTATGAATAAAGAATTTCAAGTAGGTGACCTCTTGTATATTTCAACAGGTGACAATCAAGCTTCGGTTTATAGGGCTGTTAATAAAAATAACAACAATCAAGAGATCCCTCAACCGAGATTCTCGTTTGAAACGTACGACGAGGATTTTCTTGAACTGCTACAGATTGCCGGAGTGAGTCTGGATAACTATCTGAAGAGCCTGACGCTAAAGTGTCCGGAAGATTGGGCGTGGTTACAGATAGCACCACCGGAAATTGCGTTCCAGCATTTGTGCGTCGCATATAAGCAATATATGCTTTGTATAATTGTCGGACTATATCAAGAAGACGAGAACGGAAATGGACGAGGATATTATCCCGAGCAGATGCATATGAATCTGCTGCGGGAATGTGAAACCCATGGCATGACACCATGTCTGTTCCTGATTGACACACAGAACGGCGATCCTGTTCTGCCACCATGCTACCTGGTAGATGCACGAAGCTATGAGCCGATACAATTAGATGACCTTAAGGAGGATAATAAGGGATTGATGTCCGAGTGGGAAATCAATAATTTGGGAGTATCGTGTGTCTGTAACTACTTGGCACAGAACGGCTGCTCGGAAATCACATATTGCGATGTGGTAGGTATAACTCCGCAAATATGGTTTAAGAAAGACGGTGAACATTGTTATGCCTATGTGCGTGCAATTCCTCGAGGACTAATGGCAAATGCTTATGTTATAAATAAAAATACCTTAGAGCGCTATCACGAAAACAAAGGTTACTTCGTCAATCTTGAATTCTGCAACGCAGTAGGCAATAATGGCGAATTTATGGATAAGCAACTTTACCGAAGATCATCATTGGTTCATAGCCACATCAATCTGATGGAAATAGATAAGGCTATACAAACATATGACTTTATTCAACTTATTGACACGCCAAGTTTTGCGGTCAATTAACAAACCCATCTAACGCTCAAAACAATTATCGTATGGAAAACTATATTGCAAATAAATTCCTGTATGCTCAGGACAATCCGCCAGCAGGGTGCAGCACCTATGCACAGGCATTGGAAGAGATGAAAGCCGGAGGCAAATCAAGCCACTGGATATGGTATATCTTTCCGCAAATAGCCGGATTGGGGCACAGCGAACTGAACAACAGCTATTCGTTGACAAGCAAAGAAGAAGTGCTGATGTACTATAGCGATCCGACACTGAAAGTCCGGATGAACGAGATTCTGCAAGTTATTCTGGACTCCAAACTCGGGATCGTCAATCTGATGGGAAGTCTGATCGATGCCAAGAAGTTCCTGTCCAGTATGACCTTGTTCTATTATGTTACGCAAGAGCAGATCTTCAAGGACGTGATAGAAAAGAAGTGTTGGAACTCGTATTGCGAATACACCAAAGCAAAGCTGAAACGGCTATAATAGTAGTAGAAAGTCATCGTAAGAAACTCGAGACCTTGCGCAAGGCGTACCCCGATGCGCTGATACTGGATGTGACCTCACATGCCACGGGCGCCATGAAGAAACTCAGTCCGTTTTACCCGCACATGGGTATACCTGTGCCATTCTCGTCGGGAGTGACAGCTGCATCGGTGGAAGGTATATGGCAGGGACTGAAGACCTTCGAGCATGCATCCCGAATAAGTGGTCAGGAAACACACATATATGCGTATATATGTTATATAGGAAAAGAATTGCAGAAACAAAAATTTTGCAATTATTTCTGCATCCGGGTTACTTTTGCCTCCTGAGTTGACACTAAGTAATGTAGTCAAACTAAAAAATGGAGGTAAATATGACAAGTGAAGTAAATTTGGAAAAGGTAAGTTATGAGAAAGTAATGAGAATGAATGAGAAGATGATGATTCGTAGGGGAGGAGTGTTAGTGTTGGTGATTGGATTGGGAAAATTGAAGAAGAGTGAATGGGAATGGGATTGGGAAGAGGTGGAAAAAAAGAATGGGATGATTATTAGAGAGAAGAAAAAGTGGAGTTGGTGGAATGGAAAGATTTATTATTGTGTGGTAAGTGAGGAAGAGAAGAGTTATGCGAAGAAGTGGTTGAATAATGTGGTGGAGAGTATGTATGGGACGATAGAGGAAATAGAAAGAATGGAGGATCCGATTGAGGAGGATGAGAGTTTTCAGCCGTTGAAGGAGCTGGTCGAAGAGGGAAATGTAGAGGCGATGTTTCATGTGGCAAATTTTTACTTCGTGCCGGATGGACCGCTGAAGCAGGATTATGTGCGGGCGAGGGAGTTGTATGAGAATGTTTGCAGAAGGGTTGAGGCAAATAAGGAGAGGAGTTATAAGGAAAAGCGCTATTTGGCGATGAGTAAGACGCAGTTGGGGTTTATTTACGAGCAGGGATTGGGTGTTGAGCGGGATATGAATCGTGCGTTTTATCTCTTCCGGTGGGCGGCGAGGAAAGGCCGTATACCGCAGGCGATGTATAACTTGGGATTGATGTATATGACGGGAGGTGAGGTCTGGGAGCAAGACATGAAGGAGGCGGAGCAGTGGATAACGTTGGCGGAAATGAATAATATACCGCAAGCGAAAGCGGTACTGAAACGGATGCAGCATGGCGATGTGACGGATCAGATGCCGCTGCAAGATCCGACTTTGACAGAGGCAAAGGTGTCTAACGCGTATTTTACGTGGCAGATAGTGAGTGTACGGTGTAATCAGGAGGGCACACACGTGGTTAAGTCTTGCACGCCAAAGGTTTGCGGCACGTATATCTACAGTGATGGCAATGAGGTGTTGATAGATTCAACAATGGGTGAGCGATACGGCATTATCCAATCTGAACTGCCGCCCACGCAACGCGAAGCATGGATACTTCGAGATACACAAACGGTTTACTTCCGCGAACTCTACCCACCGTTGAAGTCCACCACCAAAGCGTTGGACATCAACAATGGCAATGATGAGTATTATATTCGAAACTGGCAAATAAGAACGGAGATTAAACAATGAAAATCATCAAAAATTATATTTTTCACTACCAAAATTGTAGTAAATTACAGTTGTAAATTAACCAAAATTTTATTGAAACGGCGTAAAAATCGTTCGAAGTGAGATAAGAATTGAACGAATTAAACTAAATCAAATTAAAAAATAGTAAAATCGCTATAACTTGCTACATATTAGCGAATTAAGCGAACACACAAATAAGTTAACACACCAGTAGTAATTATGAATTAAAAGGTTCATTAAAGGTTAAAGGGTTAATGGCAACATCTGAAAACACCCTAGCAAGTGTCTTCACAAAATAGTGAACTTTATATGTGCAAAAGGAAACCAAACAGCAACGTTGCTAAAATATCCATGCGGAAAAATAAAAGCATATGGCAACGTTGCTATTATCCCAAAAGATTTGCAATATTTAATGACCGATTTGGGATGATTCAATCCTACTACCCTAAGGTTTCGAACGACAGTTTGAATAGAGATGTTCTGAGTTTTTGCAGCGGTTTTTCGGACAACTTTTCAGCGTATTTCTGCTGCCATTCTTTATCCGTAAAAGTCCTACTATTCCAATCCTCATACACCTCTGCAAGTTCGCTACCCTGATCCACATCAAGGTACTGGTTTCGCTTGCGAAGATACGCACGCAGAGCAACATATGCTGGCAAATAATAGATATTATCTACAAGCACCTTTTGGTACAACTGCAAAGCAGGATCACCCAGCACATCATTGGTTTGAGCCAAGATGCAAAAGCACTTGCTATCCAATACATTGCCATAAGACTCATACATTTTTACATTGGCCTCGTCAGCATCTTTGAATCTCCCCGCACGATAGAGCAAGACGGAATGTAAATAACTTCCGTTCATACTCTGTGCGTCACGGCCAACAACATCCGCAATTCTGCCCAACTCGTCATCGGACAAGCAGCGGTCGTCAATCAGAAGATCGAGCAATTCATTAGCCATCTGCTGCGCCATGGGCATATCTCGGCGCGCGGCAGCAGCCTGCATTAGTTCATAATACGCACGCACAGCACCATCATAATCACTCTTGCGCAGATATGGGTAGATAATTTCGCCCACTTGAATCCTATTAGTAATAGCCGACGTGTTATTGAAATCTCTAGCAAAATCAATAGCTTGTTGCTTAGGCAAGACATAGTTGGATTGAATTGGCGTAGTAAGGTAGAGACCGTCGATTGATTTTACGCGACTGAGTGCTACATATAGCTGCCCCGCCACAAATACGCCACGACTAAGGTCTAGGATCATTCGTTCAAAAGTCATACCCTGGCTCTTGTGGATAGTGATAGCCCACGCCAAGCGCAAAGGCAATTGGGCATAGGTGCCTACAACCTCCTTGGTGAGTTTCTTTGAGTCCTTATCATAGATATGTTTGGTTTGCTCCCATTCTACGGTTTGCACCTCGTAGTTCTCGCCATCGATATCCACTACCACGCTATTATCTTGAAGCTCGACGATGGTTGCTAAGGTACCATTTACCCATCTGCGGGCTTGGTCGTTGCGACACATCATCACCTGAGCACCTTTCTTAAGAGTGAGATATTGAGCTACAGGCAATTCGCTAGGCTTATATTCGCCAGTTATTTGTCCTTCGTAAACGATTGCCTCCGACTGGATAGCATCCAGATGACGTTGGTTGATCTCGTCGGCCGTCTTATTGATAGAGGTAAGCGTAATCGCCAATTGCCCCTTAGGTGGCATTATGCCTACACGCTGATTAAGACGATTAATATCGGGCCAACTGACTACACCATTACGGATATTAGTTAAGATGTGCAGAAACTCTTGATCTTCCTGACGATAGACCTTCTGAAACTCCACGGATAGCAATTTGGTACGACGGAATACATTTGCTTTATAGAAGTATGGCATATCTGTGTTGTACAGGTCAACGAGCATATCCATCTCTGGGCTATTGCGCTTAACCACAGGGTCCAACTGAAACACATCGCCCGAGAAGACCAATTGTTTGCCTCCAAAGGGAAGATTATTATGCATGATGATTCGCAGAATACGATCCATGGCATCCACCATGTCGCATCGCACCATAGAGGCCTCATCCACGATAATGGTATCCACCTCGCGCAGAATGCGCTGTTTGGTCTCGTTGATATTGTATCGTGTGTCCTCGGTAAGAATCTCCAAAGGCATACCAAAGAACGAATGGATGGTTTCGCCACCCGCCACAATGGCAGCAATACCAGTAGGTGCTACAAGTACAAAGTTCTTGTTGATTGTTTGGCGAATCTTGCGCAAGAATGTGGTTTTGCCTGTTCCGGCGCGACCCGTTAAGAAGAAACTGGCATTGGTATTAGCAATAAGATTATACGCCATGCGTTGTGGCTCGTTGGTAGGATCGAAAGGTAGGTTTGAATTAGGTGTAGGCATAATGTAGAGAATATATTTTATATTTTTTGAGATTACTTATTCATCATTTTTTTGTGCTTTTCGCATTAAGTTTATAAGTTCACTTTGGTTGGTCGCTATGCAACCGACAAGTGACATTCCTTTTTGATCAAACCACTCTTTGTCATACCATAGAGGTTTGTTGTCCGAGCCAATAATAGCTACAATCTCATTTAGGAACCAGTATATATTTTCTTTGTCTTCATTGGGGAATCGAGTGTAAGATTGCCAATATGGTTGAAACCGAAAACATCCTAAATCGTCGTTAAAAGTGCAAAAGTTATTGTAGAAATATGTGGTGTGGTTATTTTTCGCAAAGCGATAAGCCTGAAAACGGACAGAGTCATCAACTACCGAACATTGAAAAGTTGCCTGAATCTTATCTAATAAAATACAACCAAAATTATTCTCTATCAAGTGTAATTTCTCCTCGTTTGTCATGAGATGTGTAATTATACAAAATGTAATCAATACTTATAAAACTTCCAAACTACTTTGTAACTTGTATAGGGCTTACCATTATAACTTAGTTCGACTAATGTGGTGCTGTCGACACATATTACATCACCGATGTTAATCGTAGTTTTTGGACCTATTGATGCTCTGTTGAAAAAAGGTTTACTGCTAATTTCTACTTCTTCTTGTAAGAATGCGTCGCCTCTATCATGATTGTAGTAACAGGTTAGTGTATCGCCACAAACTGATACAACCTTATAATAACCTTCGCGAGGGGTGGTTAAACCGAGGGTGTGATCTATACCAATGTTAGCGAAAGCACGTACATTCTCGTGTGTATTCCTACCACTCTCGCAGTAACCTGCAATAATATCAGTGTTACGACCTTCGCTTCTAAATTTCATGTATTCTTCTACCGATAAACAAAAACCACATGGATAGCATGGATGTATTCCAATGAATCTACCTTGGTGTTTTTGCTTAAATGCTTCAAATTCTTGTAGGCACTCAGCCCATGTTCGATTTGTTTTCATAAACAAGTAGTATTATTTTTAATTTATCCTTTTTTCTTGATGACCTTCATTAATATGTGAGGCTTTAGCAGTAAAAGGTAACTTATCTTTTTCTCCTCAAACAGCGGAAGATTTCGGGGATGATCAATACAACTGATGTCGGGAGTAATAACAAAAGCCAGTCAGATGCCGTCAATGGTTCTACATTAAACAACGGACCTGCAAACTGAACAATCAATATTTGACCTACCAAAATCAATAATGCAATCCACAAAAATCCTTGGCTATATGTAGATGCTACCTTCTTGCGATTGCGGAATAAATCAATCAAATCTATTAATACACCACGATTGGTACGGAAATACTTAACATTAAATAAATTCCAGAATTGCAACAATACAAAAGTTGAGAAAAATATTCCTAATTCTTTTGGAGATAAATGTTCTTTAGTATGTGAGAAATTGAAAAATCCTGTGAAAAATTCGGATAAATTGCCCGAAGAATATAATTCTTTCACACTATTTATTTCGTCCGAATGCCAAAAAAATTGCCAAAGTCCTAATAAAAATACGACCATTACCAGTCCTAAACCCAATATTTGTCCAACCATTTTACGATCTAAAATATGGCTTTTGGGATCGCGCGGCGGATCGTACATTACCCGCGGGTCTGCCGGCAAGGAAGACAACGCCATGGCTGCAAAAGTATCCATAATAAGGTTCACCCATAGCATCTGCGTCACTGTTAGTGGTGAGTCTAATCCAAGGAATGCACCAACCAAGACAATCAAACAAGCGCTCACATTAATGGTCATCTGGAAGACAATAAATCGCTTGATATTTAAGTACAAAGATCGTCCCCAAAGAATAGCGTTGTTTATGCTGGCAAATGAATTGTCGATAATGGTAATATCGCTGGCTTCTTTGGCGCGAGCCGTGCCGCTACCCATGGATATACCCACTTGTGCCTTGCTGAGTGCCAGCGCGTCGTTGGTGCCGTCGCCCGTGACTGCCACCACTTCGCCCATACGTTGCAGGAGGGTCACCAGGCGCGCCTTATCTTCGGGTTTGGCTCGTGAGAGGATCTTGAGTGTCGGTAGCCATTCGAGGAGTTCGTCGTCGGTCATGGCAGCCCACTGTGGGCCGTCGAGGTGCTGACGTTCGCCTTCGGTATCTAATAAGCCAATCTGACGTCCAATCTCAGCTGCGGTGTCGCGGTTGTCACCTGTGACGATGATGACACGCACCTTAGCATGGCGGGTACAAGTCTCAATGGCTTGTGCCACATCCTCGCGGATAGGGTCTGCAATGGCGACTACGCCGAGGAACAGCAGTTCGCCCTCGCCCGACTGCATAGCAAAACCGAGCGTGCGCATGGCGCGGTTTTGGTAAGTACTAATCTGCGCTTCGACCTCCGCGCGCGGGGTATTGTTGGCTATATGTGTGCACTGAGAAAGGAGTATCTCGGGAGCACCTTTGATGAGGGTGAGCGGTGTATCTGCGTGCGAGATGGTGGTGTCCATCTGCTTGGTTTGAGTGGAGAACGGATGCTGATGTAGCACCTCTGTATTCTCGCGCAGTTCGTGGTAGTCATGCCCTTGGGCAGTAATCCACTTGAGCAGGGCACCCTCGGTGGGGTTACCGATGACCTTGTAGGAGCCATCGTCCTGCGGTTCGAGTTCGGCGGTGGAATTGACTGCTACATTGAGAATGATATAGGGTTGCAGCGAGTCGTCGTAGAAAGTGCTATCCACTACCTCCATCTTATTTTGGGTGAGCGTACCCGTCTTGTCTGTACAGATGACAGTGGTAGCACCCATGGTCTCGCAGGCGTGGAGCTTGCGCACAAGGTTGTTGGTCTTGAGCATCTTACGCATACTGAGCGCAAGACTAACGGTAACGCTCATAGGCAGACCTTCGGGTACAGCCACTACGATGAGCGTGACGGCAATCATGATGGTATTAACAATATACCCCAATATGTCCACTAAGGCATGATTAGCACCGCCGATGTGTAGGAAATATATAAGGCGTCCGAGGATAATCAGTCCTGCAATCACGAAGCTGGCGATAGAGATGACTTTGCCCAAGTATGCGAGCTGCAGGTTGAGAGGCGTCTCCACCTCTTTGCTCTCACGCTCTTGGACGATACCTTTGCCTTCTTCAGAGTCTAAACCCACGGCACTGACCCTGTAGAACGCGTGACCATCAATAACGGTTGTGCCACGGAGTAGGAAATTGTTGGGATAGGTGGCATTCTCCAGATGTATATCTTCGGCGCTCTTATGTGCATAGAGTTCGCCTGTGAAAATAGACTCATCTACACTTAGACTCTCGGCATGGAGGATATATCCGTCGGCAGGCACTTCGTCGCCTGCATCGAGGCGAACAATATCGCCCGGGACTACATCGCATTTGGGGATCTCGGTAAGTTGGGCTTTGGCCTTAGCATTGGTTCGGCGGAAGACCTTGACGGGACGCTGGTTCTTGACTTGGTTGAGGAGTTGGAACTCGTTATTGGCTTTCTGCTCAAAAATAAAACCGATGATGGTGGATAATAGCAGGGCAATGAGCACACCTAAAGGTTCGATAAAAACACTAAATGGCTTGTCCATACTTATCACTTCGTAGGAAGCAATGCCTATGGATAGGACAAAAACGGCTAAAAGAACAATGACAATAGGATCCTTGAACTTATCCAGGTAGAGCCGCCACCAAGCCACTTGTTCAGGTGGGGGGATGATATTTCGCCCCTTGCCATGGATAACCTCGGGGGAGGAAGATAGCAAGGCGGAGTGAATGATTTTTCGCATAGTTGTAACGTATTATAGGTAAGGTATAGCCACCAAGATTGGTGCTACGAGTGTCACAAAAACAATGGCAATATAGTAGAGCCACATCAGTGTGTCCGCCCAAAAGCCTTTAGCCTCTTCCAGCATCACATCCCACAAGTGTCTGAATGCCGCATAGAGGAAGACTGCCATAATCATGGATGACATAGCCAACATAAGCACATTGGAAATAGCTGCCAAGTAACAACAGATGACCTGAATAGGCAAGCAAATAGCTACATATTTTAATGGCCAAAGCAGGGTTTTGGTCGATGGCATTTTGAAACGGGTTAAGTATCCCTTCCAGTCATTGTTAATCTCTGTTTTCATACACGAATAAAATTAATGGGTTACTATTTGGCGACAAAGGTACAAAATATTTGCCAAACAGTATAGGGAATGGCAACGTTGTTATTTTTTTTGATGGTTTTAGGTGTTTTTTTGTAACAACGTTGTTGAAGAACTTAGGCATTCCTCTGGTTTTTAAATAAAAGTCTGATCAAACAAATGATACAAATAGTTAAGAGCATAATTGCGGTAGGTAGGTGTAATGGCAACAAGTGATGTTGTTTTTGGCTGCAAAGGTACAACAAATAGTTGATATACGCACAAAAAGAACAACGTTGCTACTCTTAGGGTGATAATAGACAAAAAGGAGATAGCAACGTTGTTATTATTCGGCTCAATCGGTCGGAAAAGTGCTTGTGATTAGGAGCAGAGCCAAGGGCGGTAGTCCTTGAGTGGATAATCGTGGTCAGCCACTCGGACGTACACCTTGTCTGTTGTCACCTTGGTTGTATAGTAGTCCATATCCTCCTTGGTGACTTGGTAGGGGAGGTATATGTCGGGAGTGATAAATACTTGGCGGCGCAGTTTCTGTCTAAGGTGTGCGATATAGGTGGCTATGTTGCGGGTGTTGTCCGCAAACTGCCAGTCATCAGGATTGCCCCCTAAATCCGTGCAGATAGCACAGAAGCGCTTGGATAGCGTGTGGCACAATTTCTTGTTAGTAGCAATAGCATCAGTTGTCCTGAAGTGAGGCAGACCATAGCTACGAATACTCTGCTGGAGGATGAGGATATAGGTGCTGAGTAGGGTGGGAGATAATTTGACTTGGCGGTCACATATACTGAATGTGCGGTGCGTGAGGTCAATGATGATTCGGTCATCAAGCAGGTCGCTCTTGTCATTTGTGATGGTGAGAAAATCAAACAGCGCCTTGTAGAAGCCAAAGTACTTGAAGTGGTTAGCTTCTACTTCGGGATGCACACACTCGCGGTGGGTGATGAATAGGTCGTAATCCGCAATAAACTGCTTGATCTCGTGGATAGTAGTATCATCCAGTCGGATACGTAGGAAATCGGTATGAACGACAGACTGGTTATTAATGGGGGAGGATACTACCGAAGTAGCAAAATTGATTAGCAGGGAGGGAGCGACCTCTCGCAGCTGGGGCATGTCCATCTGAGCCCCTAAGAGTTCAGAGGTAAAGCTCTCGGTGGTGATGGTGGTGAGTTTGTCGTATAGACGTTGGATACTCTCGTCGCTGAAAGTGGGTTTCATGTAACGGATAATGTCCTTCATGTAGGCTGGATTCATCTGTAGAAACTGCTCCGCGATATGGGGGATATATACAAAGTCAAAACTCCATAAGCGTAGTTTGTCACAAATAGCATCTAATTCGCACAAAATCTCCTCGTTGATATCTGCGTTCTCGTCACTCTCGATATATGCCACAAATTTGTCGTCCAGATACGAGCCGTGGGTGTCGCAAGATATAACTTCGTATTTGCCGTCTGTATCCTGTAGGATATATTTGAGGGTCAGCAGGATCAGTGCCTCTTTGGCTACACATTGGTTATCCGCTTTGGCGGTTTGGAGCAGGGCTTGCTGCAGCACCTGCTTGTCCTCTTCGTCGAGTGTGCGGACGCAATTCATAGCATGCGTCAGGGTAATGCTTTGTGCCTCAATACGGTCTTGCTGGGTGATACCAAACTGCTCTTGCAGCGAGTTGAAAAGCAAGATTTCGCTCGTCTCGATAATTTTATCGGACTTGATGAGATCGAATAAGATACGCGCTATGGCAACTCTATATGAATGTGCTATCATGTGTGGAGTACATTTTTGGTCTGCAAATATACAACATTTTTTTGATATGACAAAGGAATATAGCAAAAATCTTAAAATTTTCGCGAATTTGGGTGATTTTTGTAGGGCGTAAGGTGTAAGGTGTAGAGTGTAGAGGCAAGGAATATTAACAAACAGCACTTTTTCATTTTTGGCGGTCTCGGGGAGTTCTCAGGGAGTTCTCAGGGTTGTCGCTCGGTGAAATTGAGCAAAAGATAGCGAAACACAAAGAGAAAGAATCTTAAGAAAACGCACTTTTCGCGCTATTTTGTTGCAAATGTGCATTATTTGTAGTACCTTTGTACCCGATTTAGATAACAAACACCTTATTGTAGTATGAATACGAAGATTGTATATTTTTCCCTATGTGCCCTACTTCTGGTAGCATGTGCGCCTTCTGACACCGAGCAAGCACAGGTATTAGTGCAACAAGCACAAACATTGGTCGATAATGGACAATGGCGACAAGCACGCATCGTGTTGGACTCTGTGCACGCTACCTACCCTCGCGAAGTAGCCCAACGTCGCCTGGCAAAAGCATTAGGCGACAGCATCACCTATCTGGAAGCACAAAGCACACTCGCCTACGCCGACAGTATGCTGCCACCTCTGCTCGAACAGTCAGACAAACTGCTCAAGCAATTCAAGTACGAGAAAGAAACACAATACGAAGACAAAGGCCGTTACGTACACCGCCTACTACACACCAATAGTAATACCGCCCGCAACTTCCTGCAAGCATACGTGCGAGATGACCGACAAACCATCGTCAAAAGTTATTACTACGGTTCGCACCAAGTGAATCAACAGCAAGTAACCCTCTCCGCACAAGGCGAAGAAGTACGCTTCTCGGGGAGCAATCACGCTTTCGAGGTAGAAGGATGGCACGAGATCATGACACTGGAAGATGAAAATGCCTTGCAACTGCTCAACTTCATCAGCGCACACCATAGCGACCGCGTTCGCGTACACGGAGCAGGTCTCAAGCCCACCCATACCTGGGTATATTACCTTAACGATAAAGAAAAAGAAGCGCTCTCAGCCACCTACCAATTGGGATTCCTAATGAAAGATATTCTGCGTCTGGAGCAGATGGCGAACACCGCCCGCAATCAAATAGCGCACTACGAGCGCAAATACCTCAGCGGAGCAATAGTCACTGAGTGATCAGTAGTAACACTCCCGACAAATAGGAATAGCATGGCTATCCTGCAAGACTTGCCGACGGAAATTGTCGGCATTTTTGTTGTGCCATACCTGCTCTAAGTTCTGCTCCATGAGCGAGCCGAAAGCATGATCGCCTGCCTTATCATAGCAGCAGGGTAAGACCTCTCCATTAGTCGTCACCACGCAGCCCGACCATAGGCGGTAACAACTCCTCCTGCGGGGTCTTGCCAAATGGTATGTTCCATCCTCACCTTTCTTATAGCGCGAGTAGCGTTCATCGGTTGGCATGAGCGAATGACCATGCTGATAATCATATAATTGCGCGGTCTTAAACACCAAGCGTGTAGCACCCAATGTGCGATAGTGCTGGCGTATCCACTCCCACTCATGTTCATTGCTGCGCAGGCGAAGCACTTGCAGTTCAATGCAGATACTCGAACTGTATTCTGCTTTTGCCTCACGCAGGAACTGCAATCCCTCCAAGGCGCGATGCAAGTCACCTCCTACGCGATAAGCGGCATACGACTCCTCGGAAAAGCCATCTATCGACACAATGATACGATGGAGTCCGCTCTTGACCAGTTCGTGTGCCATGCTGCGCGTGAGGGCTTGCGCATTGGTAGAGACAATAGTGAAGAGCCCTGCCACGCGTGCGCGCGCTGTCATTTTAGGTAACAAAGGATTGAGCAAAGGTTCTCCCTGAAAGTAAAACTGGATAGTATGCGCCGTGGCTTGCACCTGTGTGAGGATACGCAGATAGGTGTCCCACGACATGTTTTGCGCCCTGTGGTGCGTATTATTTGCAGCGCGTTGCCCTACAGGGCAGGCAGGACATCGCAACTGGCAGTAGTTGGCTGGCTCAATGCTCACAAAAGTGGGCAAATGACGCACACGCACTACCCCTATGAGGGATAGTGCGTAACTCCACCAACAGCGTAGTTGATTGGTGATTCTACTAACAAGGAATCTTATTGACACGACGCTCGTGACGGCCGCCCTCGAACTCAGTAGTGAGGAAAATCTTCACCAACTCGATGGCTTTCTCCGCAGAGATATAGTTAGCAGGCAGACCAATGATATTGGCATTATTGTGCTGGCGAGCCAAGCGAGCCAAAGGTTCATCCCAGCAGAGAGCTGCACGAATGCCCTGGTGATGGTTGCAAGTCATGGTGATACCATTGCCCGTAGAGCAAATGGCAATACCCATATCGTTGGTGCCATCCTCCACAGATGCTGCCATAGGGTGTGCAAAATCAGGATAATCGCAGCTGTCGGTTGATGGACAGCCGTAGTCAGTTACTTGTACGCCTTGCTCCTGGAGCCAAGCGATAACGGTTTGTTTGAGTGCAAAACCAGCGTGGTCACTAGCAATGCCGAGTTTGAGATTTGTCATGTTTATAGGGTTGTGTAGAGTTATTTAGTTGGGTGTTGTTTGGTTGTACGGGCAAACATGTTGGCACTCCAAGCAATGGTGGGTGGTGTATGCTATACACTGGCGCGCATCCCACAGCTCGTTTCGCAGCGCTCCCGTGGGGCAAGCATCTAAGCAGAGGCGGCAGTTGGAGCAGGCGATGGGTGATTGATGATTGGCGATTGGCGATTGGCAATTGGTGATTGGTGATTGGCAATTGGCGATTGGCAATTGGTTAATGACAATTTCGCCAGGGTGTACCATACTGCCCAAGGTAGGATGGATAAGTTGGTGGTTCTTGCCGATAAACCCAAGTCCTGCCTCCACGCACCATCGTCTCTCCAACATGGGAGCCGAGTCGCAGAAGATATGTTGGTGCGTAGCAGAGACAATATCCTCGCCAAAGGTCTCCTTGAGTTTCGCCTCAAGGGCGTAGAGTAGCGATTTTACGCGTCTGTGGTAGTCTCTGCCCGAGTGTTCGTAAGTCAACAGACACACCACCACGGCTTGCGCACCTGGCACCAAGACCGCAGGGTCATAGCGTTTGTCGCGATTGCGCTCCAAGTAATCCATCTCACCATGCAAGCCCTGCGCAATCCAACCGTCCATAAACTGCGCATCCTCGTCCAGATAATGCACAGGGGCTACACCACAGGCATCGAAGCCCGATTCGAGTGCCAGCTTAGAGATATTTTCGAATGTCAGCATCCAGTTGCTTGAAATCAATATATCGGCCTTGCACATGACCCTTTCTGTCGAGCAAGAAGAGGGTTGGCAATGCTTGCACATTATACTGCATCAAGACTTGCACCGCACTGTTCTGGTCCGCATGAACGGTCAACCAAGGCAGGTTCTCTACCGTTTGCTCCCAGAGGAGTTTGTTACGATCGATAGACACGGAGTAAATCTCCAACCCACGTTTGTGGTATTTGTTGTATAGTTCACGCAATTCAAAGGTATAACCGACTGCATTCTCCATCTCGCAGGAGGAGAAGTCCAGCACCACTACATCGCCTTGCAAGTCAGAGAGGGATTGCATTTCGCCCATTTCATCGGGCAAAGTAATGTCCAAGACGGAGTTCTCTGCCTCCGCAATGAACTGGCGCATGGTCTCTTGGTTCTTTATGGAACGCTCGGCTTGCAAGATCTCCAGCACTTGGTTATACAGCACCTTGGTACGCTCGTACTCTGGCATCCATGCGTTGAAGGATGTTGCTACTGCTTGATACATACTGCGGTCAGCAGGAATAAGGATATTCCAGATATATTGTCCACCTTGTTTCAAGAATACCGCATAGTAGGCAGCCAATGAACTGGGGTTAGCCATAATCACTTGTTTCGCCTCATTGCGCAGCTCCTCGCGCGATGCTTGGCGAGCCGTAGCACGCAACTGCGCCATGAGCAAAGAGTTGTCGCTACCCTCAATCGATAAGGTGTGTGCCAAACTGTCGCGTGTGGTGTTTACGCTAATGGTCTCGGTGGAATCTACAGCCAAAGGCAAGGACTGTGTACCGATACGCAGGCGATAGAAATCGGGATACGCAGGCGCTGGCGCCTTGAGCGCGAAGGTGCCTTCGGCATCCAATTGGCAAGAATCCACCACATGGGTTTGGGTCAATGCGGTATGCTCCAGATAGAGCACTTCGCCCGCAGCGTTAGACACTGTACCATCCACGGTAAACTTAGGTGTGCGTTGGCAACCTACCAAGGCCAATGCCAGCAAACCAACAACAAGAAATCTTCTATTATTCATAATTCGTAATACTTAATTCAACATTAACTAAACACCGTTGCCAAGTTAGCGAACATCAACTTACATGCGATAGCCAACACAATGATACCGAAGAACTTACGCAAGATATAGAGCGAGGTCTGACCCAAATACTTATTGAGCCAGTTGGTGCCCTTCAGCACAGCAAATAGTGCCAGCGTGTTCAATGCTACAGAAGCCACCAAGTTGATAATATCATATTCGGCTGTGATAGACAACAATGCCGTGAAAGCACCAGGACCAGCATACATTGGGAAAGCCAAAGGTACAATACTGCCCGAACCTTCCAAGCCCTCATTCTTGAAAATAGTCACATCCAACACCATCTCCAATGCCATCAAAAGAATGACAAATCCACCTGCAATGGCAAAATATTCTATTTTCACACCAAACAACTTCAACACCCACTCACCAGCAAACAAGAATGCCAACAAAATCACAATCGTTGCCAGACATACTTGATAGGCATTGATCTTCACACCCTTACGCTGCATGTTCAGGGTCACAGGGATATTGCCAAAGGGGTCAATAATCGCAAAAAGAAAGATAAACGACGACAGCACTTGCCAAATGTCAAAGTTTCCAAAAAACTCTCTCATAATTATTATAAAGTTATTAGTTTTACAAATACGCTGCAAAATTACTACTTTTTTTGCAAATAAACAAATACTTTCTGCTGTTTTACTTGCATATTTGCATTTTTTGTTGTACCTTTGCACCCGATTTCGATATTGGCACTTTGTGCGCCAATTTGAAACCAGGGAATTTTTGAAACATTTTTTAAACTAGTTTATAAGATTTATGATTAACTCTCAAGATGTAAAGAACGGTGTATGTATCCGCATGGACGGCCGTTTGTATTTCGTAATTGACTTCCTGCACGTTAAGCCAGGAAAGGGTAACACTATTATGCGTGTGAAATTTAAAGATGTAGTAGATGGTCGCGTATTGGAGCGCCGCTTCAACATTGGTGAGAAACTCGAGGATGTACGCGTTGAGCGCCGTCCATACCAATACCTCTACAAAGAGGGTGAGGACTATATCTTCATGAACCAAGAGACTTTCGAGCAAGTGCCTATCACTCACGACCTTATCACAGGTGTTGACTTCCTGAAAGAGGGCTTTATCTGCGAGGTTGTATCTGACGCAAGTACCGATACTATCCTCTTCGCTGAGTTGCCTACCAAGGTGGAGTTGGCTATCTCTTACACCGAGCCAGGTCTCAAGGGCGATACCGCTACCAACACCCTCAAACCTGCAACTCTCGAGACAGGTGCTGAGATCCGCGTACCTCTCTTCTGCAACGAAGGTGAGATTATCCGCGTAGATACCCGCGACGGTAGCTACTGCGAGCGCGTTCGCTAAAAAATGGTTCAACAGTTGTTCAGTGTTGTTCAACATGGTTCAATATAGAACGTGATGAACAATTTTGAACGCGAAGCAATGAACAATTTTGAACAAAATTAAAAAAGTTTCAAAGGTTTCAAGCATTCAATACTGGAACCCTTGAAACTTTTTTCGCCTATAGCCAATAACCAATAGCCCAAAGGGCGTCCAATAGCCAATAGCCACTTATGCTTGCCTCTCATCCTAAAATAGACCTCCCTATCCTCCACCTTGTGGGTGAGGAAGCCGACCGTCTCGGCCTGGAGTGCTATGTCATTGGCGGTTATGTGCGCGATATATTCCTGCACCGCGAGAGCACCGACATTGATGTCGTCGTTGTGGGGAAGAACACCCTGCTTGCCCACGAGGCGAGCCAGGGAACCCGTTGTGGCATTGACCTCGCACAAGCCGTCGCTAAACGCCTCGGCAAGGGGGCGCACCTCAGCGTCTTCAAGACCTACGGCACAGCCCAAGTCAAGCGTGGCAAGATAGAATTAGAGTTCGTGGGTGCTCGTCGCGAGAGTTACCAACACGACTCCCGCAACCCGATTGTTGAGGATGGCACGCTGGAGGACGATCAGAACCGTCGTGACTTCACGATTAACGCCATGGCAGTCTGCCTCAACAAAGACCGCTACGGCGAACTGCTGGACCCCTTTGGCGGCATACACGACATGAACGAGTGCACCATCCGCACACCGCTTGACCCAGATATAACCTACAGCGATGACCCGTTGCGCATGATGCGTGCTATCCGTTTTGCTACGCAACTGGGCTTCTATCTGGATAGAGAAACCTTCGATTCCATCGAGAGAAATCGCGAGCGCATTAAGATTATCACCAAGGAGCGTATCGTAGAGGAACTCAACAAGATTATGCTCTCGCGCAAGCCATCGGTGGGATGGATATTGCTCGATAAAACGGGGCTGCTTCCGCTTATTTTCCCTGAACTCAGCGCACTCAAAGGCGTAGAGACCAAGGATGGAAAAGGACACAAAGATGTGTTCTTCCATACGCTGCAAGTGCTGGACAACCTGGCGCAGAAGTCAGACAACCTTTGGCTTCGTTGGGCAGCGCTCTTGCACGATATAGGCAAACCTAAATCCAAAGCGTGGGACGACCATGCAGGTTGGACCTTCCGCAACCACAACTACCTCGGCGCAAAGATGATTCCGCGTATCTTCAAGACTATGAAGATGCCGCTGAACGAGAAGATGCAGTATGTCATTAAGATGGTGGATCTGCATATGCGCCCAATCAACCTCATTGAGGACACAGTCACCGATTCCGCAGTGCGCCGCCTATTGTTTGAGGCAGGCGATGACATTGATGACCTGATGCTTCTCTGCGATGCAGATATTACCTCCAAGAACGAGGAGAAAGTGCGTCGCTTCCACAAGAATTACGAACTGGTACGGCAGAAGATGATCGAACTGGAGGAGAAAGACCGTATCCGCAATTTCCAACCGCCTGTGCGCGGCGAGGAGATCATGCAGCTGCTTGGTCTCGAACCTTGCTCGCGTGTTGGCGAACTCAAAAACGCTATCAAAGACGCCATACTCGATGGCATTATCCCCAACGAGTACGAGGCCGCCAAAGCATATTTATTGAAGATAGCTAACCAAGAGTAGTTATGAAAAAGTATGATTTTCTCATTATCGGTGGCGGTGTAGCGGGTATGAGCTTCGCACTCAAAGTGGCTCGCACCCAGAAATATCGCATTGCACTCTGCTGCAAGACGACCCTCGACGAAACCAACACCAGCCGTGCACAAGGCGGTATCGCCAGTGTGACCAATCTGCTTGTCGATGACTTCGAAAAGCACATCCACGACACCATGGTAGCAGGCGACTGGCTCAGCGACCCAGCGGCCGTTGAACAAGTAGTACGCCAAGCACCTAAGCAGATCGAGGAACTCGTTAACTGGGGCGTGAACTTCGACAAGAAAGATGATGGCTCCTTTGACCTGCACCGCGAGGGTGGACACTCCGAGTTCCGTATCCTCCATCACGCAGATGACACCGGCGCAGAGATCCAACGTGGACTGATGGCTGCGGTACGCAATAACCCCTATATTGATGTGCTCGAAAATCACTTTGCCGTAGAGATCATTACCCAGCACCATCTCGGCGTGCGCGTCACCCGTCGCACACCCGACATTGAGTGCTATGGAGCGTATATCCTCAACCCTGAGACGGGTAAAATCGACACTTATCTGAGTCGCATCACCCTCATGGCTACAGGCGGAACAGGTGCTGTCTATGCTACGACTACCAACCCTAATGTGGCTACCGGAGATGGCATAGCGATGGTCTATCGCGCCAAAGGTCAAGTCAAGGACATGGAGTTTGTGCAGTTCCATCCTACAGCCCTCTACAATCCAACCGAGACACACCCTGCATATCTTATCACAGAGGCCATGCGTGGCTATGGTGGTATATTGCGCCTGCCTAATGGCGAGGAGTTTATGCAGAAATACGACCCACGCCTCTCCCTTGCACCACGCGACATTGTGGCACGCGCCATTGACAACGAGATGAAGATTCATGGTTTGGACCATGTCTGCCTCGATGTCACACACAAAGACCCCGAGGAGACCAAACACCACTTCCCCAATATCTACGCCAAGTGCCTCAGTCTAGGTATTGATATCACCAAGGAATATATCCCTGTCACCCCTTGTGCGCACTATATGTGTGGCGGTATCAAGGTAGACTTGGATGCGCAATCCACTATCCGCCGTCTGTATGCGGTGGGTGAGTGCAGTTGCACAGGCTTGCATGGTGGCAATCGCTTAGCTTCTAACTCCCTCATCGAGGCAGTTGTTTATGCCGATGCGGCAGCTAAACATTCGCTCAGCATGATCGAAACCTACGATTTCAACGAGAATATCCCTGACTGGAACGACGAAGGCACCATGACCAATGAGGAGTATGTCCTCATCTCACAAGATATGCGTGAGGTAGGTCAGGTGATGTCCACTTATGTGGGTATTGTCCGCAGCGACTTGCGCTTGCGTCGCGCTTGGGAGCGTCTAGATTTGTTGTATGAAGAGACCGAAGACCTCTTCAAACGCGTGAAAGCTACTAAAGACATCTGCGAACTGCGCAATATGATTAATGTGGGTTATTTGATTACCCGCCAAGCTCTGGAGCGCAAAGAATCCCGTGGCTTGCACTACACCATCGACTATCCCAAAAGCCCCGACACCTACACCAACGAAGTGTGGTAAAGTTCCCTCGTATTTCGGGAGCACCATAAGACATCTATAGGACATCGGTAGGACATCACTATCCTATCGATGTCTTTTTTTTAGAAATAGTACTTTTTTTTGCATTTTTCTTGAGATACTGACAAGTTTTAGCAGTTTGTTGTAGTAATTTTGCAGCGGATTTCGAAAAAAGTGCCATTTTTGGGTATCTTTTGAGAGAAATCAGCAAGTTAAACTTTTAAATTTTTATCATTATGAAGATTAAAAAGCAAAAAGAACTCTTCTTGAGTTGCAATGTAGCAGGTTTTGCGCATTACGAAGGTTGCATCGTTTTTAGCGAGTTGCAGATTGGTACCAAGTTGCACTTGGTTCGTGAGGACGAGAACGCCTATGACCATGATGCGGTGGCTATCTTTTACGGAGATACCCATATCGGTTATGTCCCAAGCAGTAAAAACGAGCAGTTGGCTACTATGCTTGACCTCGGTCATGAAAATCTATTTGAAGTGTATGTACAACAGCTTGACTCAACTGCTCATCCCGAGCAACAAGTGCATGTTGGCATTTTCGTAAAGGCAAAGGAGGAGGCATAATCCTTCTCCTTGCCTTGGATAACTCTACCACTTCTCAATATTACATACAATTATGTATTGATACTTGGAAAAATAAAAAAAAAGCTGTACCTTTGCAGGGTGAAACAGATTTCACGAATAATAATGACTATTTATGGATAATCAATTTGCAATTCAGTTGTTTGAGCAACAACAAGTGCGCATTGTTTGGGATGCAGAGGTTGAGAAATATTACTTCTCAATCGTAGATGTAGTACAAATCCTAACAGACAGTGCGGATGGACGCAAGTACTGGAATAAGTTAAAGCAACGCCTAAAGGCGGAAGGAAATGAGTCGGTGACAAATTGTCACCAACTGAAATTACCTGCTGCAGACGGAAAAAAATATAAGACTGATGTCGCTGATTTAGAGCAACTATTCCGCCTTATTCAGTCCATCCCGTCTAAGAAAGCCGAGCCAATCAAACAATGGTTAGCCGAGTTGGGAAGTATGCGAGTAGATCAGATGATTGACCCTGAATTGACTTTCCAAATGGCAGTAGAGGACTATCGTCGTCAGGGATACTCCGATAAGTGGATAGAAAACCGTTTGAAATCTATCCGTACGCGCAATGAACTAACCAACGAATGGAAACGCTCGGGTGTAACCGAACAGAAGGATTTTGCAATACTGACCAATATCCTCACACAGGCGTGGAGTGGTATGACAACGGGGCAATATAAGCAGTTCAAGGGACTGACCAAAGAGAATTTGCGCGATAATATGACTACGTTGGAATTGGCACTCAATACATTGGCTGAGGCGGCTACCACAGAGATTTCTCGCTCTCGTAACCCAAAGACAATGGCTGAAAATCAGCAAGTGGCAAAAAGTGGCGGTCAAGCAGCCAAAGCTGCTCGCTTAGAGGTAGAAAAGCAGATTGGACATAGTGTAATATCCCCATCTAAAGCAACTGATTATTTACCTACAAGCGAGATTCAAGAGATAGAGGAGTAATCTGCTATATACTGCAAAAAGAAAGAAAAAGCAGTACAAATAAGCATTTGAAAATCTCGAAAAATAGTAATTTTATGGGCTATTTCATAAAAAAGTCATATTAACTGAAAAATATATCATTGTTTCTTGCGAAACTTATAAACTGATGTTATGTCACAAATTATCTTAGACACCAAAAAAGTAGGAGATATCCAAGGGCATTTTTTCATTCCTGATTATCAACGAGGATATCGCTGGACAGAAAAGGAAGTTATTCTTCTACTCGAAGACATTACTGCTAACGGTGCTAATCCTTATTGTCTTCAACCTATTGTTGTTCGTAATCTTGGCGATAAGTATGAATTAGTTGACGGACAACAACGTCTTACTACACTTTATCTCATCTATAAGTATATCTACAAGAGAGGTCAAGGGTTCATGCCAGATGCGAAGTTTACTCTCGAATATGAAACAAGAGAAACATCTGCTTTCTTTTTAGATAATATAGAACTCAGCCTAAAAAACGAGAATATTGATTTCTATTTTATAGCTAATGCCTACGAAACCATTTCACGATTTTTTGAGTCGAAACAGGTTTCACAATTGACCCAGTTCAATCAGTTTCTTGATCAGAATGTCAGTGTGATATGGTATGAGATTCCTGAAAACGAAGGTGCTGTTGACTTATTTACTCGTCTTAATATTGGGAAGATTCCTTTAACAAGTTCTGAACTCGTTAAAGCACTTTTCCTTCGAAACACGCAAGATTCTATTATACAAAACCGCCAAGAAGAAATATCACTCCAATGGGATAATATTGAGCGCGATCTCCACGATGAAACATTTTGGGCATTCCTTACAAACACACCAGGCGAAAAATATGCAACTCGTATTGATTTCATTCTAGACCTAATGGCAGGAAAAACTACGGAAGAAAAGGATGATTACTATACTTTCTTCTATTTCGACAAAAAGCATAAAGACGGAGAAGATTTATATAAAATATGGGAGGGTATTGTACATACTTTCCTAACTTTGAAAGAGTGGCGCTATAATCACGAGCTTTATCACAAAATCGGTTATCTTGTTTCATGTGGAGAAGTTTCTCTTGGTCATATATATCAGCAATCTAAGTCTTGCACAAAGAAAGAGTTAAAGTCTTATCTCAATTATGAAATAACGAGAAGTATTCAGTTCAAAATCTCTTACAGTGAACTATCATATGAGAAGAATCCAACTGAAATTGAACGACTTCTTCTACTGTTCAACATTGAGTCTGTGCGTACTATTGATAATAACAAGCAGTGGTTCCCATTTGACAAACACAAGGAATCACATTGGAGTCTTGAGCATATCCATGCGCAACAGTCTAATAGTTTAACGACTAATGTCCAACGTGTATTATGGATGACTGACCATCTAAAAGCACTTGATAGCTTGAAAGATTGTAAACCTGAAGAAGAGAGCACGAAAATTGAAGAATTATGCAACAAAATGAAGTCGTTGATTATTGATATCGAAAAAAATAGCAATACCGCTGGTTCGAAAGAGAGATTTGACAAAATACATGAAGAAGCGTTGCAGATTTTTTCGCAAGGATACAGCGCAGAGTTTATCCATCATATCTCCAATATGGCATTGCTTGACTGCGGGCAAAATGCAGCGCTTAGCAACTATCTTTTTGCAGCAAAGAGAGACATTGTAGTGGAATGGGATAAGCAAGGGCACTATATTCCATTTTGCACAAAGATGGTATTCTTCAAATATTACACACCGTCAAACGAGAACCAATTGTTCTATTGGGGAGTAAACGACCGTAATGCTTATGTCAAGGCTATCAATGAGAAAATCGGTTGTTATTATGGAAACGAAATGGAACCGATAACTATTTAACTCACTTAAAATTCAAGTACATGGAAACTATATTTACTTCGTTCAAAGGGCTATTCACTGAGGGAAATATATCTCAAATAGAGATTCCTAAAATACAGCGTTCATACGCTCAAGGTCGTCGTGATGCGCGTACGACTCGTACGCGTAATCGTTTTTTAAAAGCCATTTACGATAAGATTAGCCTAGACGAAATAATTACGCTTGACTTTGTTTATGGAGAAATTGACAAGGACAATAAACTCTTTATTCCTCTTGATGGGCAACAACGTCTAACAACCTTATTTCTGTTGTATTGGTATGCTGCAAAAAAGGAAAATCTCAACATAAGCGAGTACGCTTTCTTACATAATTTTACTTACAAAACTCGTTATAGTGCACGCAATTTTTGTGAGAAATTAATAGACTCCTCATTGAACATAGAAGATAAAATTTCAACTCAAATAGAAGATCAAACTTGGTTTCCGTTAGACTGGAAACGGGATGCAACTATTGACTCAATGTTGTGCATGTTGGATGCTATACAAGAGCAATTTGCCGAGTTGGAAAATTTGTGGGATAGACTAGATAAGGTCAAGTTCTATTTCAAGTCATTGGAAGAGATGGGTTTGACCGATGATATTTATATAAAAATGAACTCACGTGGCAAGCCGCTTACTGACTTCGAACATTTTAAGGCTGAGTTTGAAAAGAACTTGAAAGCAATAGATGAAAGCATAGCAAAACGAATTGCTCGAAAAATTGATGGTGATTGGACAAATCTTTTGTGGCAATATCGTAATGAGGGAGAGGTTGTTGATGATTATTTTCTACGCTATTTTCGTTTTATATGCGATATAATCTGCTATAAAAACAATGGAAGTCCGAGAGTTACAGATGAATTTGAACTGTTGAAAATATACTTTGAAGGAGAGCAAGCAAAAGAGAATGTATTATTGCTTGAATCATATTTTGATTGCTGGCTTCAAGAGAGTCAGAATAATGGCATGCGACAGAGTATTGATATTGATGTTTTTTTCAGTAACTTCATTGCAGAAGATGATGAACACAAGGTTGGGAAATTTATTTCTGAGTACGCACCTAATATGTTTAAAGATTGTACGACTGATTACGCAGATTTGCGCGGTAATGGCAATCGTAAGTTTAACTTGAACAAAATCATTCTGCTCTATACCTTTATTGCATATAGAGTCTATAATAATCAACATCCTACTGAGCCTATCGCAGAAGATGACTTTAGAAGAAGACTTCGCATTGTAAGCAATTTAGTAAAAAATTCTTCAGATGAAATTTCTGATAGCGAACAACGTCAAGGTGGTAACCGTTTGCCCGCTATCTTGAAACAAGTTGATAGCATAGTTATTAGCGGTATAATTGATGAGAATATTATTGTCAATGGTGAAAGCAAAATTAACTTCAACTTATTCCAAATTAAGGAGGAAGTAGAAAAGTTGGACTACACTTCCAAAAATCGCGACAAAGCTGAACATTTATTTGAACTTGAAGATCACTATCTACTCAATGGACAAATCAGTATTGTTGGTCTTAGAGAAGAATTATTTGATAAGTTCCAACAACTTTTCAATTGTGATTGGGATAAAGTGGATTGCGCTCTTTTATCAATTGGCGATTACTCTCAGCGGGACAATTCGTGGCGTATTCAACTTGGATCCAAAGCGTCACATCAGTCCTGCGGTAGGACTGCTTGGAAAAAACTACTACACCACAGCAGTGCTGAAGGATATGAGAACACTCAAAGCATTCTTCGGACATTATTAGCCGACTATGAAATAACAGACAAAGTACTGGATAGTATTTGTCGTAATTTCATAAAGGAGTGCGAACAACAAGGACTTTATCCTTGGAGATACTACTACTGCAAATATGAAGCATTTAGAGTAGGTCGTTTCGGTAAATATACACAATTTAAAGACAAGCCATACGAAATGGTAAGTTTGTATCAGGCGAGGAACGAAAGTAGCAATTCCAAGCAATTATACCTTTCCGTTATAAGTGATAATCTATCAAAAGGCGATAATGGTAGAGCAATTTGGATTGATGATAAATATCTCGTTTGCAAAAATGACAGATTCGCTTTGTATAATGAGAACCATGAAGAAATTGGCTTTAGAAATATAAATCAGGACGAGAACGGTATAGATACGCAAAATCGTATAAAAATAGGCAAAAAATGGTATAACAAATTGGTGTCTGAATAATGCTTTTATCCATCGTCTGCATGCTATGTACAAGTTTGAACTAGATGATATATCTGTTGTATTATACCCACAGAAAGAGTCTTAAATACTTATGCCCACCAATCTATACCTCATACGCAAACAGCAACTGGCTTCAGTCTTTGAAGACACTATGGCGCAGATTAAGCAATCGGAAGAATGGATGAGTGCAATTGACTATTCCATTCACAATCAGCAGTTTATTCCCGAATCTGCTATAATGTCTATTTCGAATGTGCCAAAGGCGGATAAACCTGCCAATATCATTGTGTCCCAACTTCGCTCTTTTGAAGCCGCAGCGCAATACATCGGCAAACGAACGGCTGTGCTCAATTTTGCGTCCGCCACCAATCCTGGTGGTGGAGTAGAGAAAGGAGCCTCTGCTCAAGAAGAATGTCTATGCCGTGTATCTACATTATACCCTTGCCTCACTGACCAAAAGATGAGGGATTCTTTCTACACTCCTCATCGCAAACATGGAAATGCTTTGCATAATGATGACATTATCTACACGCCCAAGGTACTTATTATCAAGGATGATGATCATAACATGCTTGCTACACCATTTTTAGTAGATGTTATTTCGTGCGCTGCACCTAATCTACGCGAGAAACCCAATAACGCATACAATTCAGGAGACGGGAACAAAGTGCAAATATCAGACAACGAATTACTTGCTTTGTACGAAAAACGTGCAAGAAAGATATTTGCATCTGCTATCGCTAATGACGTAGAAGTGTTAATTTTAGGAGCTTTTGGCTGTGGTGCTTTCTGCAACGACCCATATGTCGTAGCGAGGGCCTATAAGAATGTCCTTCCCGACTTTGCTCATTATTTCCATACCATCGAGTTCGCCATCTACTGTCGTCCCGCGGACTCTATCAACTATGATGCTTTTTCATGGGAAATTCTCACGAAACATTGTATAAATGCGGAAAAAGTAGTACCTTTGCAGAAGAAAATAAAGTAACTATTCACAACGAAATCATTGAATATATGTTTGCCATCAATCATTGCACCGTCACCCCTGTGCGTCAAGAACCATCCGAAGGTAGCGAGCAATTGACCCAATTGCTCTTTGGTGAAGTTTGCGAAGTCCTAGACCGTCTCCCCCGTTGGACCAAAATTCGCTCTACGTTGGACGGACAAGAAGGTTGGGTGGATTTTAAGATGCTCTCTCCTGCCCCTATATCCTCGCAAGAGGTTAAAGGTGAAAGGTTAAAGATTAAAGGCGAAGGAGTGATATCTGTCCCAATGGCAATTGCGACAGATATGGAGACTAGCGAGGAGCTAATGCTCACCCTCGGTACACGCCTACCCAACTATGCCCACGGCACATTCGAAGTCCTTGGCAAACAATATCTCATCGACCCCACTTGTGTTTCCCAGCCTATAACCAATAGCCCTTCAGGGCGTCCAATAGGCGGAACGCCGTCCTATAGCCATAATGTTTGCGCCATTGCGCAAACATTGCTCAACGCTCCCTACCTCTGGGGCGGAAAAAACGCCATGGGAATGGACTGCTCTGGATTTACGCAAGTCGTATATGCAACTCAAGGTATCAACCTTCTGCGCAATGCCCGCGAACAAATGACACAAGGAGAGTTGGTTCCTTCATTAGCAGAAGCGCAGCCTGGCGACTTGGCATTTTTCGATCACGCTGACCGCGATCCGAAAGCGACGAATATCTCACATGTCGGCATGCTACTCAGCTCTACGGAAATCATCCATTGCTCAGGTTGTGTACATATCGACACCATCGACGAGCAGGGTATTCACCTGCCTGACGGCGAACTAACCCACCACTTGGTGCAGATTAAACGCTATCTCTAAGCAACTTTCAGTCCGAAAATTTGCATATGTGCATTTTTTGTTGTACCTTTGCAACATGTTTAAACTGCTATTAGTATTGTCTATACTCACCACGCATCCTAACACGAGGGATGCGAATATGGGTGTACTCATATGCGACTACCATTCTGGAGATACGATTGAGGCGTACAGAGCCAACTCCGTCATTCCTCCAGCTTCAACCATGAAACTCCTGACTACTGCCACAGCCGTTGAGTTATGGGGTGGGGACTACCAAATAGAAACACCTATCACCTATTCTGGTTATATTCAAGACGGTGTCCTTCACGGCAATCTCTATATCGAGGGCCGTGGCGATCCTACTTTCGGTTCTAGGTATGTGGGATACCAAGGGTTTCTTTACCGTTGGGCTAAAGAGGTACGCCAAGCAGGCATCCGCCAAATAACTGGCTCCGTCATTGGCGACGCTAGTTATTTTGATGCCAATGCTCTCAATCCAGCGTGGTTGTGGGAAGATGCGGGTAACTACTACGCCCCTGGTATTTTTGCCCTCTCTTATTTGGACAATACCATGAATATCGTCCTCCGTAGTGGTCCTGTGGGCAGTATTGCAGAGGTGCTTAATACTACTCCGCAAGTGCCTGAAATCGAATTTGAGAATCATATCCGTTGTACCCATATCTCCTATGACGGAGCTTTTGTACACGGCGTTCCCTATAGCAATCGTCGTTATTTGGTGGGTAGTGTACCATCTAATCGCCAGACGTTTGGCGTCAAAGGCGACTTGCCTAATCCATCTTTGATCCTAGCTCGAGATTTTACTACTGTGCTGAATGCCAGCGGAGTAACTGTAGGCAAAGAGGCGGGTTATATGAGCGAAAAGGCGATCCATGAGCCTGCTCGCACCACTTTGTTCGTCAATCAAAGTGAGCCTCTCTCCGAAATTATTCGTCATACCAATCAGGAGTCGGACAACCTCTATGCGGAGATGCTTTTTCGACTTTTTGGTGCTAAATACTCGGTCCCATGTACCATTCACAACTCCTGCGATTTTATGCGTGAGTACTGGAAGAATCGTGGCGTCAGTTTCCGTAGTGGCAAGATTCTGGACGGATGTGGTTTGGCGCCACAAGATGCTATTTCTGCCTCCATGTATGTGCAATTGTTGCGCTATATGTATGGCTCCAAAAACAAAGATGTCTTTGTGGCTTCTCTCCCTTGTAGCGGCGAGAGTGGCACGCTAAGCTCCTTTTTGCGCGGGACCGAACTGCATGGCAAAGTGTATGCCAAGAGTGGCACCATCGGAGGCACCAAGAACTATGCGGGCTATATTTTCCTTCCCGATGGACGAGTGTGGGTGTTTGCTGTGATGGTCAATAGCGCCAATTGCAAGTCGCGCAAGATACAAACTGTAATAGAACAATATTTGTTGGATGTATATAGACGAAACGCATAGTACTTCCAGTTTGCTCCGCGAAACCTACGACGATAGTCTGCCTCATTTGTTCACTATTCGAACTGATTTTCAGACGGCTGGACGTGGGCAAGCAGGCAACTCCTGGGAGAGTGAAAAGGGAAAGAACCTTCTCTTTTCCACCCTCTTGCGTTACCCCGAAGTGGAGGCTGCAAACCAATGGCGACTATCCATGTTGGTGGCTGTGGCTGTCCGCGAAGCCATCACTTCCATCCTTTCGCCTCTCGCCTCTCGCCTTTCGCCTATCACAATCAAATGGCCCAACGATATATACTACAACGACCAAAAACTCGTTGGCATATTGATAGAAAACACTTTGTCGGGCAGACATATTGCTTATACCATAGCGGGAGTAGGCATCAATGTCAATCAGACACAATGGTTGAGCAATGCACCTAATCCCGTGTCAATGAAGCAGATAACGGGTGAAGAGTATGACGTAGAGAACTTATTGAACGCTTTCCTCGAAGCGATCCAACGATGGGAAACGGCCTCCACGGAGCAACTTCGTGAGGAATACATTAAGCACCTCTATCGTCGCACAGGATGGCACCCTTATCTGGAGCGTGAAGTGAGTGTGGCTCCTACGAATATACAACTCTCAGCGCAAACTGCGGATGGCGTGTTCCTTGCTCAGTGGGTGGATATCACCCCGCAAGGCGAATGGGTATTGCGGCTCAAATCAGGCGAGGAAAAACGATACCACTTCAAACAAGTACGCTTTGTGCTCTAACCTTTAGAACGCTTAAAACTTTTAAAACTCTTAAAACAAAATATACATGAAATCTATTATCATTACTGGTGGCGCAGGATTTATTGGTAGCCACGTTGTACGATTGTTCGTAAATAAGTATCCAGACTATCGCATTATTAATGTGGATAAACTCACTTATGCAGGTAACTTGGCTAACCTCAAGGATATTGAAGATAAACCTAACTACCGTTTCGTGAAAGCTGATATCTGCGATTTTGATACTATGTACGCGCTTATGTTAGAAGAGCATGTAACTGGTGTCATCCACCTTGCAGCGGAGAGTCATGTGGACCGTTCTATCAAAGATCCATTTACGTTTGCTCGCACCAATGTGATGGGTACACTCTCTTTATTGCAAGCGGCTAAACTCTATTGGGAAGCACAACCAGAGAAGTACGAAGGTAAACGTTTCTACCATATCTCTACCGACGAGGTGTATGGCGCGCTGGAGATGACCCACCCCGAGGGTATCACTCCTCCATTCTCTACCCAAGCATCATCCGAGCATCACGAAGCATATGGCGAGAACTTCTTTGTGGAGACTACTAAGTACAATCCTCACAGCCCATATTCGGCTTCAAAAGCTAGTAGCGATCACTTTGTTCGTGCTTTCCACGACACTTATGGCATGCCGACTATCGTGACCAACTGCTCTAATAACTATGGTCCATACCAATTCCCTGAGAAATTGATTCCATTGTTTATCAACAATATACGTCATCGTAAGCCTCTTCCTGTCTATGGTAAAGGCGAGAATGTCCGTGACTGGCTTTATGTAGAAGATCACGCACGCGCAATAGACTTGATCTTCCATCAAGGCACGGTGGCTGAAACCTATAATATCGGTGGCTTCAACGAGTGGAAGAATATTGACATCATCAAGGTGGTCATCAATACCGTAGATCGACTCTTGGATCGTGAGGAAGGCGAAGATATGAACCTTATCACCTATGTGACCGACCGCGCAGGACACGATATGCGCTATGCCATTGACTCTCGCAAATTGCAAGCAGAACTAGGCTGGGAGCCATCTCTCCAGTTTGAGGAGGGTATTGAAAAGACCGTTCGCTGGTATCTCGATAACCAAGAATGGATGGATAATATCACTTCAGGCGAGTACGAGAAATACTACGAAGATATGTATAAAGGCAGATAACTAGCCCATATATAAAGGTACATAGCCAACGCGTGTCTAAAAGTAGATAACCAAACTTATACCAACAAAGAGGATGTATCCATGGCGGATATATCCTCTTTTTGTACCTACCTATACCTTGTCTTTTACGGGTTCATGACGGGTTCATTACGGGTTTTTACCTCACTTTCCCCGTTACCACTCCGTTATCACTCTGAACTTTTACCGAACCTTTACCGAAGGAACTCCGAAGGAAAACCGAAGGAACACCCAACTCTCTCATACGCGCACGCGCGCGTTCCTTAATAATATATATGAGAGCGTCTCTACAGATGAAACATCTTGGTTAATTTTTTATAATATGCTGTGATTTTGTCTTAAAATAATTAATCTCAATTTATACTCAAAAATGCCAACATTGATTATCAGTGACTTACAGAGAAAGTTATGTTTTATAACAAAAAATATGCTAAAATATTTGGTGGATTAAGAAAAAAGCAGTACCTTTGCACCCGATTTCGCGCTCAACGCAAGCGAGCGGTTAAATGACGCGAATGACACTGAAAAACGTAATGCTGAAAATCAGCCACTTACGAGGAAAGTGAAAAAATAATGCAAAAAAGTTGCTTAAAAATTTGGTCAGTCCAAAAAAAAGCAGTACCTTTGCAGCCGATTTCGCGATAAACGAAAAGTGAAGCGAAAATCAACAGTGATCTTTGAGAGATTGAAGCAATAATGTAGTACAAGAGAGTAGGAAACTACTCGATTGGGAAACTGAAAAAACGTGTAATACGAAATTTATATTATACGGTTCCCGTTAATAAAGTACACAATAGATTAAGGTTATTCTGAGCTAAAAATTAATTTCTTTTTTAC
>JBGVEG010000143.1:0-5125 GCA_045119955.1 Paludibacteraceae bacterium | reverse complement strand
TTCAAATTTGTAAGGAAGATTTACTGCTTCAAACCATGATTCATATTCTTGATTTTGTGGAATCCACCAAAACCCAATTCGCAGTTCTTTCTTTTTGGGAAAGAATATAGAAAAATTTCTTGGCTTAGCATTGGTATCGGCGAAGCTAATATAATCCTTTGCACCATAATTAGCAGCGTATTGTCCGTTCTTGACAAAGTCCAACGAGTTGATTATTTGATCCACCATTGGCAACCATTTGTTATCCTGCCAGAAACCTCGTCCATATTGAGTTCTGCCTTTTTTAGGTACAGAATCAAATGCTTTCAAGTTGGTCACGGCAGAGAGTGCCATAGTGGATTCTACGATGTCGCCCAATTGCTCATCATTATTCACAATTGTTGCAATCTTATTCAGCAAGCTTGATACTTGGAAGACTCTATTACTTGTATGCGTCTCTTTCTGACACATACGATAGAGAATTTTCTCCCACTCCTCATCAAACTCCTCCGCTGCATTTAGGCTCTCTTGCTCTTCTGTGGTTAGTTTGCGCAATTTGAGTTTTGCGGCGATACCTTCGTTCCACTGTTTGAAGTCAGGCTCCTCGCTCAACTGATTATATATATAAGGATATGCAATTTGCATACATACAAACGCAAAGTTCAGCAGTTTATTGCTAGTGTCGGTTGGCTCATCGCCCATCAGCTTACGATTAATGATAGATATCAAAGACAAGGTATTGGTCAAACGTTTCAAAGATCGTGGGTTACATCCTACCGATAGTTGAGCAATCTCAGACAAGTCCTCTGCCAATTGAGCATCATTGAGCTCCTCCTCGTTGAGAAATTCTATTTTCTTTAGCGCATCTACCAAGAAGGTATTGACATTGTAGGATGCTACTGGCATGGAGAATGGCAGTTGGATAATCTTGTCGAAGAACGCTCGGAACTCGCGTTCGTTCTTCTCTGTCAGTTCACCAAATTTAGACTTCAGACCTTTGATGACTACATCATAGTCAATAGCGAGAATAAATACACACTTGTCTAGGTCAAAGATATTCTTCAAAAGTTCTAATATCTCTACTGCCACAGGTGGATCAATACGGTCAAGGTCATCAATATAGAATGTAAAACCTTGTTTGGATGGATCAGCGGTCAATGCTTCATCAATGAGTTTGCCGATTTCGTTTTTCAGTTGCAGGATATCCGATTCGGTGCTGGCATCGGTGCTAAATAGTTCGTCCACCAATCCGCCATCAATGCCGACTGTATTGGCTGCAATCTTTGTACCTACTGTTGCCATTTTCTTGAAGATACCGCCAATCTTCTTTTTGCTTTCATCCCATTTGTGGGCATTAGGGTTGAGAGCGCCGATTTGGTTGATGCATCCCTCTAAGATACTCATGATGGCTTGACTTGAGGTTTTCATCAATGAGTATTGCCAGGTGTTGACCCACACAGGGAAATAGAGTGCGCCTTCTATATCACATAGTTGCCAACGGAGTTGGTTCATGAGCGATGTTTTGCCACTTCCCCATTCTCCTTGTAGAGCAATAGTGATAGGGGTGTTGGTGAGATTGATAAATTCAATCAACGCTTCTTGGTACTTATTGATACCAAACAAATCTTCCTCTGTATATTTACGAGGTACATCGATAATACTTGATTTCATAATTTAGTTTTTTTATTGGACACTTGTGTCCTTCCATTTTTTTAGGGCTCCCACAAGCTTCGTGAGCGAGTGGGAAGAGCGGAGGAAGTTGTCGCCTAATGACGCAGTCATTCTTTGCGACCTACTTACCGAACGCGAGTGTAAGCCAGCGAAAACCCAATCCCGCTGACCTAATGATTTTATTTACGTTTACGTTCACGAGCGATAGACTCTTTGCAACTCTCAATTTGACGCTTGAGTGACTCAATTTGACGGTCGTGTGATGCCGCGCGATCGATTTTAGACTTGCGATATGATGCTTTACCGCTTGGTGTAGAAGCAAATTTCACTAGACGAGCATAATACTCATTGTCTTTTTTCTTAGCATCTTTCTCTTTTTGCAAACGGGCACGAAGGTCCACCATTTGCTTTTTGTAATACTCCAAACTCATAATGATTAGTTTTTAAGGGTTAATGATTGATATTTGATTTTTCTTTTAATTCGTCAATAGACTTTTGTAGTTCATTGAGTTTGGTCATGACATCATCGTTGTTGTCTGCCACCATAGCATCCACAAAAATCGAGTTAATGAATGACATGCCAATAATACCGCCTAAGATAAGCAATGCGCAAAAATACAAGCGTACAAACTCGGCCGCAACAGATGAAGCACCATAATACTCTGCCACTGTATTAGGTATTTCGTACCAGCCTTCTACTGTACATATTTGGAAAACAGCATAAATAGAGCGCAGAGGTGTTTGGAAGTGTTCTGGATCTGCTTCGCCAAAAAGGCTACAGTTGAGCAGCCCAAAGATGACAATAATCACTGCAAAACTCAGTAATATTGCATATGATTGTCGCATGGCTTGTGTAAACGCTTTAATCAGTTTGCTAAAATTAGGGAAGAAATGCAGCACACGGAAGAAACGCAATACACGCATGAGACGGAAAATCATCAGTATCGACAAACTGGCATAACCATTGGGGATAAATAACTCAATGATAGATGGAATAGACAGCAATACCAATGTACCGTCTAGTCTGTTCCAACCTTCGCGCCAATAACCACGTACACCCAAATGAATATGCTTGACTAGCATTTCTATCAAAAAGATGAGCGTACAGGTCACATCTATGACACTAATAGTTGTGCTTTGATAACCAGCCACCTGCATATAGATAATGCAGGAGTTTAGAAGAATAACACAGAGAATAAACTTGTCATTCAAGAAGATTTTGTTGAATAATTGTCTCATGCAGTATTTTGTTGATGTTATTTTTTAGGGATTTATATACTTGTTGACACTTGCTGTCATTATCAGTTTTGTTTTGCTCTCCAAATGCGGCATAGCTGCATTTCATTAGAGCAAAAACAAAACCCCACATTGAATTGACAATAATTGACATCAAAATTGACCTTAATTGTCGTTTAAAATAAAATCAGTGTCTACTCGTATATAGTTACCATTTTTTATCTTTCACTTTGCCGCGTTCATTCATCATATGCTCGCGCCATATCTCATTGATAGCGGGATTGCCATCGATATTGAGCGGATAAGTGCCGTGCACAATACATATCGCTTCGATGCACTCTACCAAGCTCTCTTCTTCCTTGTCAATTACCGCCCACTCAAAGTAGCAGTCTTTCAGTATTTCATCAATCTGCTTTTCGTGAATGGGTTTGTTGTACTCCTCATCCGTCAGCAGACTATGGATAGTTCTGCGCAGGGTAGAGGTGTGTACATTGCCCGTACTATGCTGTATATAACGACGATATCCCTTATTACTTTTGCCAAAATACAACGCATAGTAGGTCTTTCCCTCTATCTCGCGTGTCAATACCCCATCAAGCAAGTTGATAGGCTCCTTACTATCCTTGCTTTTCCACGCGCGCAACAATTTCACAACCTCAGACTCGGAGTGAAACCACCAACGATAGAGTATAGGTTCTTTAGGTACAGGTATCTTACCTGATCCTACTCGATAGCGTTCCGTGTTATTCAGCACTTGCTCCACAATCCCTGCACAATGTTGCAGGATTAAGTCTTTGTAAGTAGCCATAATTCTATTATATATTTATGCGTTTTAGTTATTCAATTTAACAAGTTCTATTGCAGTATTGTAGAGAAAAAGTCGTTTCCTTGTTTTTTGTGGACAGTAGTGATAATTATTTATAATTTTGGAGTGGATATGCCTTGCATTGTTTATAATTGTCTCCTAAGTTGTCGAGATTGTCGTCATATAATTTTGAAACCTTGAGAACCTACCGAGAAGCTCATGGCTTCGAGGTAAGAGGAGGAAACGCGGTCGCCCAATGCCGCAAGCGGCATTTATTGCGACCAGCAGATTCCGACGAAATTACGGGTTCATAACGGGTTCTTGACGGGTTCATAATAAGACATCACTATCCCATCCGTAGCACATCTGTATCCTATCACTATCCTGTTATATCTATTGTATCAATTTTCTATAAAATATGGAATTTATATACCTGTTGACACCTTTTGGAATAAACATCATTTTGTTTTGCCCTTCAATGCAGCGTGCTGCATTCTTTTGGGCAAAAACAAAAGATTATCCTCGAATTGACACGAATTGACATTGTAATTGACGCTAATTGTCGTTTAAAATAAAATCAGTGTCTACTCGTATATAGTTACCTAAAATATAGAATGAGGGAAGTGAGGGAGTGAGGGAAGTGAGGGGACTATTTCCCTCACTCCCTCATTCCCCTCACTATGCAAAACATGAGGGTATCTTTCTGTATAAACCTGTTGCAAGTCTTTCTATATGAGCTATTTGTACATATTTCGTAATCCATCTTTCCATTGTGTTCAATGCCACTCCAAGGACTTTCGCTTGCTTCACTGTCTCCTGCTTTGCAAAGTCCGTGGAAAGCATTTTTTATTGAACCTTTGCAGCCAAAATGGTAGCCAAGCAGCCACTTTAATAAAGGGATTTATATACCCATTGACACTTGCTGTCATTATCAGTTTTGTTTTGCTCTCCAAATGCAGCATAACTGCATTTCATTAGAGCAAAAACAAACCCTTCCTTGAATTGACAGAGGTTGCTTTTAATAAATTGCTTTATGATATTTTGAGGTTTATATTGAGCATATAGTAGTGCGGAGTGAGTGAATGGTGCGAGCACCACGATTGAGCGACAAACTGCTAGTTGCCAATAAAAAGCCAAAAGGTCATAAAAGTGTTTAATGTATACATCCTACAATGCTAAAGAGTAAAACGTGCAATTTTTAAAAGAAACCTCACATTGACATCAAAATTGACCTTAATTGTCGTTTAAAATAAGGGATTTATATACCTATTGACACTTTTAGGTGTGTACTGCTACATTTACTTAAGATTCAGCGGTTGAGCGAAGCGAAAGTTAGCGGTATGCAATTTATTACGGAGTACATATGGCGAGTGCAACGAGCGAAATAAGATTTATAAGATTTCTTGCCCGAAGGGCATAGGAGATAATTTAGTG
>JBGVEG010000142.1:0-4299 GCA_045119955.1 Paludibacteraceae bacterium | reverse complement strand
GCTCGCTGTCTACGCTTAGCAACTGTCATTACTGACAGCTACTCAAGACTCGCTACTAATCGGTTGGCTAGACCTTAATTAGACAGGATTTTCACCCGTTTGGTTAATTGCCCTTCGCTGGGCGCACAACTGAAAGTTTCACTTCTCATTATCAAGTTCTAATAACAATTTTACACCTAATACAGTAGCTGGGACTCTATAATTCGGGGCGAGATTTGAAAGCACAACAACAGCTGTACCTGTTTCGGGATTAAAACCAAGATAGCTATTATAATTTCCTGTACCACCATTATGCCATATGATGTTATTCTTACTATCAAGAATCCAAGACATTCCTATCTCATCCATATGAATACCCATGGTTTTATACATTTCGGTTGATGCATTAATGCTTTTCAGGCTATTATGGCAATCTGAAAAATATGAATTATCTTCAAGTTGCATCTGTGCGTATAAAAGCATATCCTCAATATTTGATGTGACAGCTCCCGCTGACAAATATGCATCGCCTTCTTTCCAATCCCAATACTTTCCAAGGTCTCCGCTTTTATCAGAAATCTGTGTTGAGGTTAAACATAATTCATTTTGTGCAAAATCATTTAACAAGCTTGTATATTCCGTTTCATATACTGACTCAAGAACAAGTCCTAATACTGCATAACCATAATTAGAATATACGAAATCATAACTTGCTTTATTCATATTCAAGTTTCCTGCTTTGTCAGAAACCATTTCTTTTGTAACACCATAAAAATCATTTCTACCATTAAAAAAGTTAGAAACCATAGGACTTTCTAAATAATATCCTTTATAGCCTGAAGTATGTGTCAATAGTTCCTCTATTGTTGGATATGTATTTCCTTCCGGTAAAGATAAATAGTTGTCTATTGTACAATCATTATTTGAGGAACTGGGCGGCAAATACGAAAGGCAAGGGGATTATTTGATACCGTGCTTAACTGTACCCGCCGAAGAAGAACAGGCAATAGGCATCTGGGGGCAACGGCATTTAGATTATCTAAAACAGTACCGTAAAGTTACATACACCAATCTTCTTACAAGCGGCAGGCTAAACGCCTACCTTGCCGACATCAACAGACAGGCACAGGAACGCTTTGAAAGGCTCATAGAGGGTATGAAACAGGCACAGGGCATAACGGAACAGCTAAAGGCAGAAAACGCCTTAGAATGGACAGGATGCCTCAATAACATAAGGGCTTGTGCGAGGGAGATTGTGGAAAAGGAAATTATTTTTGCATAAACAGATGATTAGTGGCAGGGGGAAATCCTGCCGCTTTTTCTGCTTTAGTTTGTCAGCTTGACAAATAAAGGGTTAAGGAATATAATTAGATTCAGTATTATACAAGGAGTTAATAAATATGCGGCAAGGTATTCTTAAATAAACTGTCAATTTGATAGTGGGAACAAAAAGTAGCAGTCCCGTTTCACTTTTAATATGGGGCTTAGTTTTTTGTACCCAGTTTAAGAATACTTTTATCATGTAATTTTATATGCCCGAAAACATATAAGTGTTTTGGGGCTATTGGAGTTATTTACCCAGTGATAGGAGTATTTATCACTGGGTATTTTTATGCCCTTTTTTGGGTGTTGATAGGAGGAAAATCACATGAAAATAATTAACTTAGGCATTCTGGCTCACGTTGACGCAGGAAAGACAACATTAACGGAAAGTTTATTATATACCAGTGGTGCAATTGCAGAACTAGGGAGCGTAGATGAAGGCACAACAAGGACAGATACAATGAATTTGGAGCGTCAAAGGGGAATCACTATCCAGACAGCAGTGACATCTTTTCAGTGGGAGGATGTAAAAGTCAACATTATAGATACGCCAGGCCATATGGATTTTTTGGCGGAAGTATACCGTTCTTTATCCGTATTAGACGGAGCAGTATTATTAGTTTCTGCAAAGGATGGCATACAGGCACAGACCCGTATACTGTTTCATGCACTACAGATAATGAAGATTCCGACAATTTTTTTCATCAATAAAATTGACCAAGAGGGGATTGATTTGCCAATGGTATATCGGGAAATGAAAGCAAAGCTTTCTTCGGAAATTATAGTGAAGCAAAAGGTTGGGCAGCATCCCCATATAAATGTAACGGACAATGACGATATGGAACAGTGGGATGCGGTAATTATGGGAAACGATGAACTATTAGAGAAATATATGTCAGGGAAACCGTTTAAAATGTCAGAACTGGAACAGGAAGAAAACAGGAGATTCCAAAACGGAACGTTATTTCCCGTTTATCACGGAAGCGCTAAAAACAATCTGGGGATTCGGCAGCTTATAGAAGTAATTGCCAGTAAATTTTATTCATCAACGCCTGAAGGTCAATCTGAACTATGCGGGCAGGTTTTTAAGATTGAATATTCAGAGAAAAGGCGGCGTTTTGTTTATGTGCGTATATATAGCGGAACATTGCATTTGAGGGATGTTATTAGAATATCTGAAAAAGAGAAAATAAAAATCACAGAGATGTGTGTTCCGACAAACGGTGAATTATATTCATCCGATACAGCCTGCTCTGGTGATATTGTAATTTTACCAAATGATGTTTTGCAGCTAAACAGTATTTTGGGGAACGAAATACTGTTGCCGCAGAGAAAATTTATTGAAAATCCTCTCCCTATGCTCCAAACAACGATTGCAGTAAAGAAATCTGAACAGCGGGAAATATTGCTTGGGGCACTTACAGAAATTTCAGATGGCGACCCTCTTTTAAAATATTATGTGGATACTACAACGCATGAGATTATACTTTCTTTTTTGGGGAATGTGCAGATGGAAGTCATTTGTGCCATCCTTGAGGAAAAATATCATGTGGAGGCAGAAATAAAAGAGCCTACTGTTATATATATGGAAAGACCGCTTAGAAAAGCAGAATATACCATCCACATAGAAGTCCCGCCAAATCCTTTCTGGGCTTCTGTCGGGTTGTCCATAGAGCCGCTCCCTATTGGAAGCGGAGTGCAGTATGAAAGCAGAGTTTCACTTGGATATTTAAATCAATCGTTCCAAAATGCGGTTATGGAGGGGGTTCTTTATGGCTGCGAGCAGGGGCTGTATGGATGGAAAGTGACAGACTGTAAAATCTGTTTTGAATATGGATTGTATTATAGTCCTGTAAGTACCCCCGCAGACTTTCGGCTGCTTTCCCCTATCGTATTGGAGCAGGCTTTAAAAAAAGCAGGGACAGAACTATTAGAGCCATATCTCCACTTTGAAATTTATGCACCGCAGGAATATCTCTCACGGGCGTATCATGATGCTCCAAGGTATTGTGCAGATATTGTAAGTACTCAGATAAAGAATGACGAGGTCATTCTGAAAGGAGAAATCCCTGCTAGATGTATTCAAGAATACAGGAACGATTTAACTTATTTCACAAATGGGCAGGGAGTCTGCTTGACAGAGTTAAAAGGATACCAGCCAGCTATTGGTAAATTTATTTGCCAACCCCGCCGCCCGAATAGCCGTATAGATAAGGTTCGGCATATGTTCCACAAGTTAGCTTAACAGCTTGCAAAAGTCATATAAAATGAGATTTGAAAGGATTAGAGACTAATTATGATGAAATGCGAATGGATATTGTGTCCTGTTTGTGGGAGCAAAACCCGTAATAAAATTAGGAAGGACACTGTTTTGGAGAATTATCCCCTTTATTGTCCAAAATGCAGACAAGAAAGATTGATTAAAGTTGACAACTTGAAGATAACTGTCATCAAAGAGCCAGACGCTTAAGACGCAGAGCCGATGAAATTGTGGAACAATTCACGAATCATCGGCTCTTTTTGTTTCGTATTTGAAAGAACAAACTCACCAAATAAAAAAAACGATATTCGGGTGGGTTATTTTGTTATACCCTAAATTACCCTCTGAATTTGTTTTTAAATTTGGAGGGATTTTTTTATGTCCTTTTTTCGGGCAGTTATCTATCTGCTCATACGAAGCAAAATTTATCAATACATAGCATATCAGAGAACGGCAGGAAACCAGTTAAAAAAATTTCTGCCAGTGCAACGGTACTTCTCACCTTGAAAGTAGAAGTACAATCTCCATACAATAGAATTACTATTTCCTATAACCGTAAAGGTCACAGAGCCTTTGCGGTTTTTCTTTTGTCGATTTTTGTTGGAAAGTGCCGTAGGGCTGTTTCTGATATGCGGTGTCGTTCTCCGCCTCTCCATCTGGATTTTTTACATTTCAAAAATTCAGATGGGAGGTATTTATGGTGAAATATGCACCAAGAAAGGTATATATCAGAGAAA
>JBGVEG010000141.1:0-4729 GCA_045119955.1 Paludibacteraceae bacterium | reverse complement strand
AAATAGCAGTCTGGTACAAAAGTTGCGAGATGCCAGCCAACTGCGTAAGGCACAGGCCAACGAGGTGAAACAAGCCATTCGCCAATCGCCTTATCCTGTAGTGGTTGTGGGGGATTTCAATGCTATTCCGTTGTCGTATGTGTATTGGAAGATTAAGTTTGGAATGCGTGATTGTTTCTTGGAGAGCAGCTTTGGCAAATGGGGCAATACTTACAAGAAGGGTCCCTTGGGCATTCGCATTGACTATATCCTCTGCTCCCGCAAACTGACCCCTATAAAATGCGAAGTGGACAGAGTAAAATACTCCGACCACTTCCCTGTATGTGCCACCATTGGGTGGTGAAAAATGCTTGCCCAGTTAATCGTTGCGACGCCAATCCCTTCTGGTAAAATGCGCGATACTTTACCAAATCTACCATTTTTTACCCACATTTGGTGAACTATCACGCGTTTTTTCGCAAAAATCGCATTATTCTTTACCAAATCTCCTATTTTTCTTGCACATTTGGTAAATTATCCGCACCCCCACTTTCCTCATCCGCACCACACAATAACCGCACAATAACCATACAATAACCGCACAATTCATTGTAATCATATTACCCGCGTTTTCTCATTTATCGGGTGGATAAGCGGTGGATAAGCGGTGGATAGATATTATTAACTCATAAAAACTCACCCTACAAATCCGATGACTTGCAGGGTGAGAATGTGATTTTCAATTGTAATCCAATTATATAATCAATTACAAGAAAGCCTTAAAGACTTCAATTATTTCAGTTGGCGTAGTTTTTGATGCTAATTGTGTTTCAAGTGCTGTTTTATCAATTGAGCAGTTCTCTTGTATTAAGTTTTGCATTAAAGTATTAATAGCATCTAATGTTTTCCAATCCTCAAGGGCTCTTGATTGCATCAATTGACTAGTAGCCTTTTTGTATGCAGTAAAAATAGGAGTATGGGCTATTTCAAGTTTTAAATATTCTTGTTGCACTGTAATCATATGATTTATAACCTCTTTCTTATAGACAGCAGCTTCTTCTTCCTTACGTTTTTCTTCTTCTTTTCTAGCTTCTTCAGCTTTTCTGGCTTCTTCTGCTTTTATAGCTCTTTCCGCTTTTATAGCTCTTTCTGTTTCAGCGAATTCTTGTTTTATCAGTTCTTGTTCAATTCTTATTTGGGATTCCTTGATAATAGAAATTAACATTGCGATCTCTTTGATTTCAAGATACCCAGTTTTAGAATAAGATACAGTTTGCACTCCATACTCATTAACACTATACCATTTCTTTCTTAAGCTTAGTCCTGGCTTTTGCACAAAAAAGCCATTAGCGTGATTTGCATATGTAAAGCTTATACCTCCAGAGGCAGTATAATCAATTGCAAAGACATCTGCCTTAGAGGAATTGTTCGATGCTTCCAAGGTGAGTTCCAATGCATTAATTAAATCAGAAACATTATCCATATCTAAATAACCCAAAAAATCTAATCCATACGAAAATTCAAGCGCTCCGATTTTTTCGTTACTTTCAATATCTGTAAATACTGTTGCATCGATTATTACACCACCTTCAGAAACGAATCGTGTTATTCGATCACTTCTAAAAAAACTGCAATCTTTCAAAAACATGTCAGTTTTTGTCTCTTGCATTACTTTTTCAACATTTGAGTTCTGCGCGATGGTGGTGCATACAAGCAATGTGGTTAGTACCACAAGTAAAAGACCTTTTTTCATTGTAGTAAAATTTTGAAGTTAATAATTAAACTATACTCTTCCAATAACGGAAATATATTGCTAATAAATCAATATCATAGCCACATATGGTGCAAACTCCTTTATGAGTTCTGTAAAATTACTTTGCTTAGGAGATTTGTCCGTTATGTCTTTAATATCAATTGGTGCAGCATCCATGAGTTGGTATAAGTAACTGCTCTTTATTGCATACCCCACATTGTCTGCGCCAATAATACCAGCAGAAGTGATTCCCACTAAATTACCTTCTTTATCAAACATAGGTCCTCCACTATTTCCAGGTTGTATTGGAGCTGAAATTTGATAGACGGAAATTTGTCCCTCGTATCCTGTTTTAGAACTAATGATTCCGTCTGTCACTTTGATTTCAGTTCCCATACTTTGAGCCATAGGGTAACCCATCGTAAAGATAGAAGAGCCTACATCAATTGTTCTTTGATATATATTATAAGGAAGAGTGGATATAGGCTGAAACGCCATATCATCAATCATCAAAAGGGCGAGGTCATTTATCTTATCAACGCACAAAACTTTAGTAGAGTAGGTCTTTACATCCGATGCTGTTTGGATTTGTACCCTAATTTCGTTTGCTCCATCTACCACATGATTATTGGTTGCAATGATATTTTTGCCAATAAAGAAGCCACTACCATTTCCTTTGAGTTCTTTTGGTTGCTTCTCCTCTTTCTTTTCCTCTTGTTTTACCATAGAAAAATCGATATCATTTTCTGGGTATAGTTTCATAAATATCGTTTCTACATAGTTTTTAGTGTCATATAGCGTTATCTTCTTTTCGTGATACTCCAAGTAAAAGTCCGCGTTGGATTGCATTTTATTTTCCAAATACCAAGAGTTAACTTTATACAAGCCAGCTGTTGTTGTAGCTGTAAATGTACCCTTTAATTCACCCTCTTTCCATACTTCATTATTTGAGCCTTCCAGATAGATTACTTTGTATGTTTCTTTTTCTTTAACAATAGCCAATCGGTGGCGATTGCTTCCCCAGTATTGTGGATTAGAGGTGCTAATAAAATTGTATATACCTTCAATAGGAGCAGCAGGTGAATTATCCCAAAGATTTCGCAATTTTTCTTCTGTATAAGAAGTTTGTGGAGTGGTATTTTTATTTTGTGGAACTTCTAAACTGTTTACAATAAATGATGGACATTGATAGTTGCTCTTTTTGAAATCTGCATGTCCAACTCCTCCATTAAAGTACCATTTAATAGTACTTACGCCTGCAGGCACACGAGGAAAATAAAATATAGCATGCGCTACTTTTCCCTTATTCTTATTCATAAAATAATTCCAATAAGTGACTTGGAAGGTTCTATTCCATGGTTTATAATAGCCCTCATATTTAGAGGCAAACAATTTATATGTTCCAAATGAGCCTGCAATATAGATAGATGCATTTGCGTCTAATTCGTGAGCATCAAAGCATCCTGCTTTATCGCTGAGGATTGTAATGTCACAGAAGATTGCAGTATAATCATCATTCGATGCTACACCTGTAATGTTCCATCTTTGGTCTTCATTCTCAAAAACCATTTGTGCATTTGCATAACTTACATACAATAAGCACATTGTAAAAAATAATACTCTTTTCATATCTTTGTTTTTTTTTAAAATAAATGTACAACAAAAAGCGCAGACCTCATGTTGTTTACTTACAACCTGAGGCCTTCGCATTGCCCACTAAATCAAATAAACAACAGGAAACCTACGCTGGTATGAAAACACACCACACCCTCTACAAGTGCAGCATGGATACAATCATACCCATAGGCATTTACTGTTACTTTGGTTTTGATTTAGTTGAAAAGTTGCGAAGTTTTCAGGTTGTCAAACGCAAAGCGTCAATAAACGCTATTCAATATGTCAGAAACCTACCCTTAAAAAGAACCCTTGCGAAACGCTTTTCGCAGGACATATTTCCCTCCAGCGTAGATTCGACTGCAAAAGTACTACATTTTTTTGAATTATGCAAATTCATGCAAAAAAATATCGTCATCTATGCAAAAAAAGCATAAATGACGATTAGAATTAACTGCCAAACTATTACAACGACCCGTGATAGTGATAGTCGCGGTAGTCTTTGGAATCCCTGTCGCGGTCAATGCGTGGATGGCGTGGAGGGAACATATCATCCCATTTATCGCGAATCCAACGCTTCACATTCTCCCACCAACGGCGGAGCGTACCATCGTTCCATGGCGTAGAATCAAAGCCATCATACCCGCGATAACGCCACCAAAGAATCAGCAGCCAACCGAAAATCATACCACCCAAGTGCGCGAAGTGTGCCACATTATCGCCTGCGGTAGGTGCCAAGCCTGCAAACAACTCAATCAACGCGTATATAATTACTAAGGTACGCGCGCGTATAGGAATCGGAATGAACATAATGAACATACGCACCTCGGGGAACAGCCATCCAAACGCCAACAAGATGCCAAACACCGCACCACTGGCACCAATCGTCACCACGCGGTTTGCCAATTTGGCAGCCATCATTGGGTCAAGCGAACTCAACACAGGTTGCAGTTGCAATGCCCAGACTGCCTCTTGCACAACCGCAGCGCCCAAACCCGTCACCAGATAGTATATCAAAAAACGCTTACCGCCCCAACGGTCCTCTAAGGCAGGAGCAAACATCAGCACCGCAAACATATTGAAGAAGATGTGCGAGAAATTGGCGTGCATGAACATATATGTCAGCGGTTGCCACACTTGGAAGTCGGAAGCAGTCAAATAATGCAAGCCAAAAATATGGCTAAAATCAATGCCATAACGCTGAAAAACAACATCCGCCAAATAGCAGATGAGATTTATCAGCAACAGATTTTTTGTAATCGGTGGTAAATTTCTAAACATTGCTTATTAATCGTTAATTCGGTGCAAAAGTAATAAAAAACTACGAAAACACAAACAAAAACCGTGCTACATGCCATAAAAATGTACATTTTGGCAGAAAAA
>JBGVEG010000140.1:0-26600 GCA_045119955.1 Paludibacteraceae bacterium | reverse complement strand
CTGGAATCAAAAGACCCAATTTATCATAGTGTCGCAGTGTCTTTATGGTCACTCCACAAAGGCGAGAGAACTCTCCAATTTGTAATTTGAGTTGCTTCATAAATGCTTTGTTTTCGAAAACGGTGCAAAGGTACTGCTTTTTGGTAAGATGTGCAAGATTCCCTAAGGGACGAGTTTGCATTTTTTTGAAAAAATTGCACAAAGCTCCACACTCCGTGACGGGTAATCCCAAATCGGTCATTAGATTTAAGTAAAAAAGTGCTTTTTATTAAGATTGCCTTCTCTTTTCCTTCTCTTATACTTTGCCTTATTCCACCGAGAGAACTCCGAGAGACGACCGAGAGAAGTCCGACTCATCTCCCTGACTACAAAAGTGTTGTTTATTAAGATTGGCTTCCTAAAAAAGTTGACTTACTTTCTAAAAAGGTGGACGAATTTCCTGAAAAAGTTGACTAAAAAGTCGCTCTTCTCTTGCTCAATCCAAAATAATTCATTACCTTTGCATAGAATTTTCGAACACAAGGAATTATGGCAAAGAAAAGTGACATCATCGTAAAAGAGGTTGCCGTTAAAACTATCAAACATGGCAATGTTGATTATATCTGTATGACGGATATTGCGAGAATGAAAAATGCCATCGATCCCAATGGTGTGGTCGCAAATGGGATGAGAAATCGTATACGATTGAGTTCTTGGGTATATGGGAACTTGCAAAAAGACATTATTGCATATTTATACAACAAATATTAACAAATATAAGAAGTTACACAAATAATAAAACAACCATGAGAAGACTTATTCTATTGGCAATTACATGCCTCACAATCAATAATATGTTGGCTAATACCACCGCCAATTTTAGTTGGAAGAGTGCTACTATATATTTCGTCATTACCGACCGATTTTGCAATGGTGACACCACCAATGATGTCAATTACGGACGTATCGTTGATTATGGTACAGAGCAACTGAATGCAGCCACCTTCCACGGAGGCGACTTCAAGGGTATGCTGCAAAAAGCCAAAGAAGGGTATTTTACCCAATTGGGCGTAGATGTTGTTTGGATGACAGACGTCTATGAGCAAATACATGGTTGGATGACAGGTAGTGGTTCGATCAACGATTTTCCACACTATGGATATCACGGATATTACCCATTGGATTATACTCAGATTGACAAGAACTATGGCACCATTGAAGAGTTCCGCGCATTGGTGGACACCCTACATGCACAAGGAATCCGAGTGATGTTAGGCGCCAACTTGAATAACCCTGGCTACCCCACATTGCTCGATGCTGTGCAGTATGGCTTTGCACCCACCGATATAACAGAGGAGCAAGCCGCGCAACATATCCGAACTTGGAGTTATGATCAGTTTTTTGCCAATAGACACCAATGGAAAGGCTGGTACGACCGCACTTGGGTGCGGATGCCAGACGAAGGATGGGATGAAGGCAACCCATTGACTGCCACTGTGTTTGGTATGCCAGATTTTAAAGACGAGAGCAAAGAAACAGTCAAGATCCCTCTATTCATCAAACGTAAGTGGAAGGCAGAGGGCAAGAAGAATGATGCTTGGGTGAATCCATCTTCTCGCGCCTTGCGCAAAGACCACTCGTGGACTCCTACTCAATACCTGATTGCATGGATAGCCGCTTGGGTAGAAGAATTTGGTATAGATGGTTTTCGTTGCGATATTGTAGAAAACGTGCACCTCGAAAATTGGCAACAACTACATATTGCTTGCAATGAGGCATTACGCAAATGGCGCTCAGAGCATCCCAATGATATGGCTTCTGCCTGGACAGATGACTTTTATATGACTGGCGACTTTGATTGTGCCGACATCGACTACAAAGCCGATTATGCCAAAGCAGGATTCTCCAGCATGGTCAACTTCTATTTCCCCAAGCGGGGCGATTTAGATGGCATTGTTTATACATGGCAAGCATATGCAGATAGTGTAGCACGCTATACGAATTGGCACCCCTTTAGCTATCTCAACAACTCCTATCATCGCGATGCAGATATGGACAACATGATAGATTGTGCTACTACCTTCTTACTTGCACCTGGTGTAGTGCAAATCTTCTACGGCGACGAAACGGGACGTACGCTCAGCGATGCACAATATAATGTAGATAGCGACCAAGCCTTTCGTTCAGATATGGATTGGGATAATCTAAATCACGAGCTATGGTTGCATTTTCAAAAACTAGGTCAGATTAGACGCGCTAACTCCGTGGTTGGCGGTGGCTTGCAACGAACAATCGATGCACATACTTGTATCCGCTATAACGATAGCGACACACTGCTCATCCGTTTACAACCCAGTGAGTGGAAACCCATCTCCGTGCAAGGAGTTTGGCAAGATAGTACACAACTGATCGAATTATACACCAATCAGACTGCTACAGTAAAAAACGGAAAAATATCCTTCCCTTATTATCAAAAGAAAGTAGCTATTATCAAACCTTTAAAATAATCAGCCATATGCAAACAACCGTCTTCCTTCCATTGAGTCCAGCTATCAAGTCTGTGACCATTATTGCCAGTATCATTATCCTTGCCACGATGGGTTATATGGCTTATCAATGGTACACAACCAAGCAAGTGATGCTATTGGTCACATTCGTGATTGTTGCCATTGCCCTACTCAGTTGTATGGTGCTCATCCCCCGCAAATTAACAGTAACAACAGACGAAATTAACATCCACCTTCTTGCTTGGAAAATCAATATTCCTGCCGATGAAATCGAGAAAATTGAGCATTATCCACATGGTATCCAACAGACTATTCGTATTGCAGGAGCAGGTGGATACTTTGGTAATTTGGGGCTTTTCAGGTGCAAAGAATGTGGCAAACACTTGTCTTTGATTACTGACCCTATGGATGTCTGCATCATCACCCGCAAAAACAAAATGCCAATAGCCGTGAGTATAACAAATAACAGCGTTTTCAACACAATCTCTGAAGTACAAGTGAAAAATTAAACTTATATTCTATCTTCAACCGTATTTTGAGCCAAAATCACCAAAGTATTTGGTTATATCAAAATAATTGTGTAACTTTGCACCGAAAACAAAAACACATATTACCATGAAACGCATTGTATTATTTGCCTTGTTGCTACTGTTTGTTGCAACGGGCACATTGGCGCAAGAGGTGCAACTTCCATATCCAGCCGCTACATCGCTTTCTTATGAGAAAGGTAAGATTTATTACAACGGTGAGCGTGTCTCCAAAAGAGATTGCCAAACAATTCTCAAACTGAATGCCCAAGACGACATCTACCGCCAATACCGCAACGGTAGGCGTATGTATACTGCTGGTTGGAGTTTGATGGGTATTGGTCTGGCAACCGATGCTGCCGCTCTTGGCTTAATCACGGCCGTAGCAATAGAATATAGTATCCATCCCCCCGCATGCGGGTGTGGCTTTGGTATGGCTGTGCTTTTTAGCGGAATGATGATGGGAGGAGCATTATTATTCGAAATACCAGCAATCCCGTTGCTTTGCGTCGGCAAATGCTACATGCGAAAAAGTATTGACACGTACAACATATCACTATCAGAACCACAAACGGCTCAAAACTACTGGAGCATACGGCCCACCACCAATGGCATAGGCTTAGCGTATAATTTTTAACGCTCACCACATACCCTCACACAAAAAAGTTGTCGATAGGCAACTTTTTTGTTTAGGGAATAAGATTAAAAACATCATTTGCAAATATGGCATTGTATTTGCAGAACAAGTAAAAAGAACATAATTATAATACAAAATATTGTATTATCTTGCATATCTCAAAAAAAAATCGTAACTTTGTCGCGATTTTGGAGAATTGGGCACAAAGCCCCGTAAGGAACTATGAACGGAATAGAAAAAATAGGACAGTACTTCCTGCTGATGGGACGTGTATTTCACGTGCCAGATCGCTGGCGTATGTTTTGGCGACAGATGAGCAAAGAGATGGGCAAGCAGGGCTTGGAGTCTATCCTGATAACCCTGATTGTTAGCGTGTTTATGGGTGCAATCATGACCCTGCAAACCAAATTGAATACAGAGAACCCTTTGCTACCAGCATACTCTACAGGTCTTGTCACGCGAGACTGTATCCTCTTGGAGTTCTCCAGCACTATCCTCTGTCTGCTTTTGGCTGGTAAAGTGGGTAGTAATATCGCTTCCGAGATTGGCACCATGCGTATCACAGAGCAGATTGATGCCATGGAGATTATGGGCGTCAATTCGGCTAACTACTTGATTTTGCCAAAGATAGTCGCTTTCATGGTGATGATGCCACTACTCGTTACCCTCTCCATGTTCATGGGTTTGTTGGGTGGCTATGGCATTAGTGCTATCACCCATGTGCTGCCCATATCGGAGTACTTGCTGGGTATTCAGTATGCGTTTATCCCCTTCTACGTTTGGTACTCCTTCATTAAGACCATTGTCTTCGCCTTCGTGATTGCCAGTATGGCTTCCTACTATGGCTATTACGCACGCGGCGGTGCACTCGAGGTGGGTAAAGCCAGTACAAAGGCGGTGGTAAATAGTAGCATAGTGATTCTTCTCCTGGATGTTGTATTAACTAACCTCATGCTTAATTAGTGTAAGGTGTAAAGTGTAAAGGCTAGGATTATGATACAGGTAAAGGATGTAGTGAAGAGTTTTGACGGAAATGTGGTCTTGAACCACATTACAGCGAACTTCGAGGACGGCAAGGTGAATATGATTATCGGTCAGTCGGGTTCTGGTAAGACTGTACTAATGAAGTCGATGATTGGTCTGCACCAGATAGATGGTGGCGAGATTATTTTCGACACACGAAATGGTCAGCAAAACTTGGCAGGCATGAGTGAGAAGGAGATGCGCATGTTGCACCGCGAGGTGGGTATGCTCTTTCAGGGCTCTGCGTTGTTTGACAGTATGACTGTTCAGGAGAACGTGATGTACCCGCTGGAGATGTTCTCGGATATGTCCAGAAAGGAGATGGTAGAACGTGCACGCTTCTGCTTGGAGCGTGTGAACATGCCCGAACGTGCCTTTGGGCTCATGCCCAGCGAGATTAGTGGCGGTATGCAAAAGCGTGTAGCGATAGCCCGAGCCATTGCTCTCAATCCCCGTTATCTCTTCTGTGACGAACCTAACTCAGGATTGGACCCTAAGACCAGTCTCGTTATTGACCAACTGATACAAGACATTACGCAAGAATATAATATCTGCACCATTGTCAATAGCCACGACATGAACTCTATTATGGAGATTGGCGACAATATCGTCTTCCTGCGCAATGGCATAAAAGAGTGGCAGGGTAGCCGACACGATATTTTCCATGCAGATAACGAGGCTCTCAATGACTTCGTATTCGCAAGTGAGTTGTTTAAAAAAGTAAAGAGCGCTGCGCGCTCAGTTTAGAGAACGCCCTGCGGGCTATAGTTTAGAGTTTAAAGGCAAGGGATATGAAACGATTGATTTTGATATTAGCAATAGCTTGTGGACTATTGGCTATAGCTCAAAAACCAGCACGTGTGCCTGCTCGTCCAGGCGTGATAGAGCGCGTTCAACCCAACGGCGACACCATTCGTGTGCGCCTACATGGCGACGAACGCCAACATTGGATGACCTTGGAGGACGGCAAAACGCTGGTGGCAGAGAACAAAAAGGGATATATCTGCTACGCCAAAAAGAAGAAAAACGGGCAGATTATTCCTACATGCAAGAAAGTAAGAAATAAAAAGAAAAAATAGATATGAGAAAATTTGGATTATTAGTAGTATTATCTGCTATAGTAGGTACCCTTTGGGCTGTTCCTGCACGCAAAGGGGGATTGGTTGTGACACAACCGGATGGTAGTTCCCTTACTGTGTATCAACATGGTGATGAGTATTTTCACTGGATGACCAACGAGCAAGGCGAGTGGCTCAGACTGGATGAAGATGGCTATTATCGTGTGACGGAGGCGTTGAGCGCAGAGCAGATTGCAGCCAAACGACAAGCAGCACCAAGACGTGCGGAGTACAAAGCGTCTCCCCTGAATGTCGCCACACGCGGTTTGATTATCTTAGTCAACTTCAAAGATGAAGCCTTCACCACCACCAAAGCTGAGATGGATAGCATGCTGACGGGTAAGAACTACACCCGCAACTATACCTACAAGTACGGACTGAAGAACTACACCGTGGAGTCCGAGGGTTCGGCTTGGAAGTACTTCTATGACGCGTCCAACGGACTATACGACCCACAGTTTGATGTCGTAGGCCCTGTGACCGTGAGCCAAAACATGGCATATTACGGCGGAAACACCAGTTCGGGTGATGACAAGAACGCCGAAGCTATGGTGATGGAAGCCTGTAAGTTGGTAGATGACAGCGTGGATTTCTCCTTGTATGACAACGATGCTGACGGCATTGTGGACTTTGTATATGTGATGTACGCGGGCTATGGCGAGGCAGATGGCGGCTCAGCCAATACCATTTGGCCACACCAATATTTTATATACCAATACCTCAGCTTAGACGGCACAAAGATTTATCGCTACGCATGCAGCAACGAGATGGATAACTATACCAAGCACCATACGGGTATTGGCACTTTCTGCCACGAGTTTAGCCACGTGCTCGGTCTGCCTGACCTCTATGAGACCACAGGATATGGCGACCACAAGACCATGGGACAATGGTCAATCTTGGACTATGGACCATACAACAACGATGGTAACACCCCTCCTACATACTCCGCTTATGAGCGATTCTTCATGGGTTGGCTGACACCACGACTGATTACCGAGCCCGAGAACATAACCCTCGCTGAACTAAGAGAGAGCCAAGAAGCATTGCTTATCTCCGAGAGCGATGAGCATAACTTGATAGGTAATGACCCTAATCCAACGACTTTCTATCTGCTCGAAAACCGCCAACAAACGGGTTGGGATGAGTACTTGCCAGGACACGGACTGATGCTCACTAAGGTCAAATACTCCTACAACAAATGGAACGGCAATACCGTCAATAACAGTGCTAATAGCATGGGTGTTGATTTGATTGAAGCAGATGGCAAAGCTCCAAAATATAATGCCAATGGCTATATGGGCAAAGCCAAAGACCTCTTCCCTGCTGGAGCTACGTCATATACCAAGATTCCAGAGCATGCTATTGAGGAAATCACCGAGGAAGATGGCGTGATTACCTTCAAGTACAAAGGTGGTGTAGAAGAGGAAGGCACTGCTGTGGAAGATGCCCTTTTGGCTGGCGAGATTATCGCAATATACAATATCTTGGGACAAAAACAGGCAACTACTAATCTCGATGAATTGCCATTAGGTACCTATATTGTAGTGAATACCCAAGGTAGTTATAAGATTGTGCGTTAAGCAAGTTGAGTGCTAATATGAAGATTATTTCGTATAACTTAAATGGTATTCGTAGCGCCATTAGCAAGGGACTCTTCGACTGGTTGGCTGTAGAGCAGCCCGATGTGTTTTGCATACAGGAGAGCAAGGCGCAGCCCGAACAGATAGATGTCATGACCATGCAGGAGCTTGGTTATCAGAGCTATATCCATTCCGCAGAGAAAAAAGGATATTCGGGCGTAGCTATCTTCACACGCATTCAGCCCGACCGCGTAGTTGTCGGCATGGGTAATCCCAAATATGACTGCCAAGGTCGTGTCATTCGTGCCGACTATGGCGATCTGACGATTATTTGTGTTTATATCCCGTCTGGAGAAGCCGAAGGTCCTAAGTACGAATACAAGATGGACTTCTTAGCGGATTTCTTGGTGTGGATTAACGAACTGCGCAAAGAGCGTCCCAATATCGTAGTCTGCGGTGATTACAATATCGCGCACAAACCAATTGATATTAACAATTGGAAACGCCAAGTCGGCGTAAGTGGTTTCTTGCCCGAAGAGCGTGCATGGTTGGATCAATGGGAAGAGAGCGGCATGGTGGACACCTTCCGTATGTTTGACCAAAGCGCTGAGAAATACAGCTGGTGGAGCTTCCGCGCAGGCTCTCGCGCCAGAAATGTAGGTTGGCGTATTGACTACCACTGGGTGAGCGAACCCATGAAAGATCGCGTCACAGAGGCAAAAATTCTCGCCGAAGTAGTACATTCAGACCATTGCCCTGTGAGTATAGAGGTGAAAGGTTAGAGGCGTAAGGAAAGAATATGGATAAACTGAGAACAGAACATTTATACAAGAAGTACGGCAAACGCACTGTTGTCAACGATGTCAGCATTCACCTTGAGCAAGGTGAGATTGTCGGCTTGTTAGGTCCTAACGGAGCGGGCAAAACGACTACGTTCTATATGACGACAGGATTGGTACTGCCTAATAGTGGAAAAATCTTCCTGAATGATTTGGATATATCCAATATGCCTATGTATCAGCGTGCTAAATTGGGTATTGGCTATCTGCCCCAAGAGGCAAGCGTGTTCCGCAAGATGACCGTAGAGGACAATATTCGCTCGGTATTAGAGATGACCAATTTTACCAAGGAGTACCAAGCGGAGAAACTCGAGCAACTCATTAAGGAGTTCAACCTCGGTCATGTCCGCCAGAACATTGGTGACCGTCTATCGGGTGGTGAACGCCGCCGTACCGAGATTGCGCGCTGCTTGGCTATTGAGCCTAAGTTTGTGATGCTGGACGAGCCTTTCGCGGGTGTGGACCCGATTGCCGTACAAGAGATTCAGGACGTGGTATGGCGACTGAAAGATAAAAATATTGGTATTCTCATTACCGACCACAACGTGGACGAGACGCTCATGATTACCGACCGCGCCTACCTCCTTTTTGAAGGTAAAATCCTCTTCCACGGCACTCCAGAGGAGTTAGCTGCCAACCCAGTCGTTCGCAAGAACTACCTCGGTCGCGATTTCGAGTTAAAGAAGAAAACCAAAGTCACGGAATAAAGCATGCTTCGCTTAGCATTACGATATTGGATAGTAGCGATTCTCATAATGCTACTGATAGCTTGTGAACCCTCTCAGCCAGATATACAATATCAGATTGTAACCTGTGCTTCTATGCCTTCTCCTCGCGCTTCAGCGGTCAGTTTTGTGGTGGATGACATAGCGTATGTCTTTGCTGGCAGAGATAGTGCAGGCAACTATCTCAATGACCTCTGGCGCTATGACCTTCAGCAGGATGAGTGGAGTAGGGTAGGTACTACCCCTCTGGTGGGTAGAGTGAATGCCACGGCATGTGTTTATGACGATAGGGTATATATAGGATTGGGCTTCAATGGAAGATATACCACTTCCACAGGATATCTGAAGGACTGGTGGTGCTACGAACCCAATACAGATACTTGGCAGCAGTTGAGTGATTATCCTGCTAACACCACTGCCAGAGCTGTCAGTATGATTGGCGATGGCGAACTGTATGTGGGCTATGGCTTCTGTTGGACATACGAGCGTGACATGTATCGCTATGACATAGAGACAGACACGTGGAGCTTTATAGATGTGCATTTAGACCGCAAAGCCTTCACTTTCCCTATGCGTAGTTTCGGTGGAGTGGGCACTACCTGCCAATCACGCCACTTTGCGGGCACTGGTTTTCGTGCATATAGTTTGAACTGGTGGGGGGAGTTTGACCCACAAGGACAATGGCATAAGCGTCGTAACGTACCAGGCGTTACACGCACCATAGCCGCATGTGCGGCAACGGACAACTATGTATATGTCATCGGTGGCATGCACTTCGGAGGTGTCAATACTGACGGACAGGTGCTGCATGACATACAGCAATATGATCCGCAGACCGACACCTGGCGCCATGTGGGCGACCTACCCCATGGAGGACGAATGAACCACTTGGCATTCAGCGTTGGCAAACGTATATATGTGGGCTTGGGCGAGAACGAGGATATACAGATTTGTAGCAACATGTATTGTATCTATGAGAAGTAAGAGACTGCTATATACGATTTTGATTCACCTGTTCGTCCTTGGCGTTTGGGCACAAGACTGGGCATGGTGGCCATTAGGCTTGACGCACGATCCTCTCCAAGGAGACACACTATACTATAGTGCAGAACTGCTGGGCGTGGCTTCCTCGGGGCAATATGCACCGTTCTGGATTCAGAGCAATCGCCATGGCAATATCTCCGCTTCACCCTATAGCGCTAATCTGTCAGCGGGTATTTATAAACCAGCCACACAGCCACAGCGATGGTTTGACTATGATTTTGCTTTGCAACTAACGGGGCGTGTACAGAGTCCTTCCCCCGTGCCTTTTGCCCCTTACCAGCAACGTTGGACAGGATACTTCAATCGCTTATACGCGCATCTGCGCCTGTACTGTATAGATATTACGGCGGGTATCCAACCCATTGTCTATGAGAGCGTTGATCCGCTATTATCCAGCGGAAGCATGATCTTCTCGGGTAATAGTCAGCCCCTGCCTCGCGTGACGATAGGTATAGAGCAATACATCCCCTTCCCCGGCTGTTATGGCTATATGGAGATCAAAGGTGGGCTGACGCATGCATGGATGGCGGATAATGTGTATATACAAGGTGGCTACCTGCATCATAAGTTCCTCGGTCTGCGCTTTGGTGGTCAACTGCCTGTGAATCTAAGTTATGAGTTCCATCACGCCGCAGAGTGGGGAGGTATCTCTCCTGTGTATGGGGATGTGGGTAGTGACTTTCGCTCGTTCCTAAACGTCTTGATGGCTAAGGGAGGAGGAACCATGGCCAATGACCAGAATAATGCGCAAGGTAATCATGTCGGCAGTCAGCAACTTGCTCTTACTGCCAAAGGCAATGGTTGGAATATAACGGCTTATTGGCAAAACTTCTTCGATGATAACTTTGCGTTTATTGGTTTGGGACAGAACCTCCCAGATGGTATATGGGGTATCTCGTTCCAGCAAACGCAGTGGCGCTGGATAGAGGGATTGACATACGAATATATGAATACCACCGACCAGTCAGGTCCTTGGCATGATCGCGATGGCTTGTGCTACGGAGCCAACGATTCGTACTACCGCAATAGCGTTTTTCAGAATGGTTGGAACTACTTCTATCGCTCCATGGGTACACCTTTTATCACTTCCCCGTACTACAACACCAATGGCACCATATATACTCTGAATAGCCGGGTACGTGTACACCATATCGGCTTGCGGGGTGATATATGCGGATTCCAATACCGCCTCTTATGCTCCCACGCCCGTAATTTCGGCAACGATAATACGTCTAAGGCCCTCTTGTCTACCAATACCTCTGCTCTCTTGGAAGTTACCAAGCATATCGAAAAAGCCTGGGGGTTGGACTTTAGTCTCGCTTTGGCAGGCGACTTTGGCACACAATTTGGCAATCAGTTTGGCGCTATGTTCACCATCCGCAAACAGGGTATCATCACACAATGGTAAACGAGAACCTACATATCATTATGCCCGTCAAGGACTCCCTTGAGATAGCCGAGCGAGCGATTCGCGCCATCGTGAATAGTGGGCATACTCTTTGCGTCTATGATGATAACTCACTGCCTGCAAACGCAGTGCGCTTAGATGCCTTAGCCAGCGAATTGGGGATAACAGTAGTGCATATCGCCGAACTGACCGACCATCCTTCGCCCAACTACCGATTGGTACTGCAACACGCACAACAGCAAGCATTGCGCGACAACCAACACCTCGTGATTATAGAGAGCGATGTGATTATCCAGTCGGATACGCTCTCCCGCATGTTGGCGGAGGTGCAACAGAGTGTAGGCATGGTAGCTGCGGTGACAGAAGATGAGCAGGGCGAATATAATTTCCCTTACCATTATCTCCGCCGCATACCCTATCGCTTTATGGCCAAGAAAACCATTGTCACCAATAAGCGTTTCTCTTTCTGCTGTACCTTATTGACCAACGAACTGCTGCAAAAAGCTGATTTCCAACTCCTTGATCCTACCAAGAACTGGTATGATGTCACTATCTCGCATTGGTCACAGGCTTTAGGACTGTACAATATGCTCATGTTAGGCAATCCCGTTTTGCACCTTCCACACTCCTCGCGCCCATGGAAGCGACTCAAATATACCAATCCGCTCCTGTACTATTGGCGCAAGTTCACCCAAAAGAAAGACCGTATATGAGACCATTGGTTAGTGTCATAGTACCTATATATAATGCAGCGCCTTATCTCAGAGAGACGCTGGATAGCATTATGGCATCGACCTACCGCCCCATGGAGGTCGTCATGGTGGATGATGGTAGCAAGGACGATAGCCTCCAAATAGCACAAGACTTCTGTGCCCTTCACCCCGAATGCCGCGTCATCTCGCAGCCCAACCAAGGTGTCTCAGTGGCACGTAATAATGCTATACGCAATGCCAATGGAGTATATATATTGCCTGTTGATGCGGATGACAAGATAGCCAATACGCTCATTGAGAAAGCAGTACAAGTCATTGAGAATAATGATGCTATACGTGTGGTGGGGTGCCGCTGTTGGATGTTTGGTGCTGTGGATAAGGAGTGGAAACTCCCGCCCTTCTCGCATGCCTTGTTGGCACGCAAGAATATGATTCCTGCTACTGCCCTCTACCGCAAAGCCGATTGGGAACGCTGCGGAGGGTATTGCGAGGAGGAGATTTATCGTGAAGATTGGGATTTCTGGTTGAGTATGATGGAGTTGGGCGGTTCGTTCTACCAACTCAATGAAGTGTTACTCTATTACCGAATCACAGCGGGTTCACGTCGTACACTGGCCAAAGGGAAGAAGCGAATCATTGTTGATGCCATCAATCGTCGCCACCCTGCGTATATGCAACGTTATTTGGGTGGCCCACTACACTACCATCGTTCTTGGTCGCGCTTCATCAATTTCTTCCGCTCCGAAAAGACGGTGGGCAACTATGCTGACTGGGACAAGGGCGAGATTATCCATAGCAAACGCAACACGCTGCGCCGCCACGATGGTTGTATCTCCAAGCAATTTGCTACCCCATCTCTTTGGCGCGGAATCATCTATGGTTGGTTATGCCCCTCCAAGGCGAAACGTTCCTACGAATATGCGCAGCGTTTGGGCGATCTGACGCCTGCCCCTATTGCCTATAGAGAAGTCAGATACTGCGGCATCTTACGGCAGAGTTGGTATGTCTGCCAGCAGTCCGATTGTCCATATACCTTCAACGATTTGATTCACAATCCTTCTTTCCCTAATCGTACACAAATCTTGCACGCCATAGGGCAGTTCACAGCACGGTTATACCAGCGAGGCGTCTTCCACCAAGATTATTCGGGTGGAAACATATTGTTTAGTGCCGATGGTAGCAAGATACAGTTGATTGACCTTAATCGTATTCGCTTCAGCCATCGTGCTCCTCTTGAGCGGGGCTTACAACTCTTTGAGCGGCTCAATATCGATAGGGAGGCATTGGAGATCATGGGTACTGCCTTTGCGCAATCCTTAGATTTGGATAAGGACTATGTCGTACACTATATCGTCACACACCGCTGGAAGAAACATATCAAACAAGGAATCACCAATCTATATGAATAATCTGTTGCACAAATACACCTCCTTCGTTGGGCAAGTGAATTATATGTTTTTCTTGCTCTTTGTTGCACTACTACCATTTCCGCAAATCTTCTTGCGCTATACCTGTGTCTTATGGCTATTCACGTGGTTGTTAGAAGGGCGTTTCTGCCAAAAAAGCAATATCCAAGATTGGCGCAAGATGATTCCGTTCTTGCTATTTGGGGCTTGGTACCTATGGAAAGTTGTCTCGGGACTTTGGGCAGAGGATATGGATGCCTATCGCTGGCAGTTAGAGCGATACATGGTGTTTGGTCTGCTGATTCCTGTCGGTATATGGGGCGTCAACGCGCACTATGATTGGAAACAGGTCTGCCGCGTGCTGGTTGTCTCTTGCGTGATTGCTGCGGGTGTATATTTCTTTACACTATATTGGGTTTTCAATGACAACTACTTCAATCACTACTTAGGTACGCAGGTATTGTCGTCTCTTCCGATGAACTTCTTTGCTGCTAAGGTGTCTTATATCAAGCATCGCCTTTTCCTTTGTAGCACAGAACTGATGGGTATCATGGCGCTCTTGTATATTCGTCAAGATATATTGCGCAAGCATGGGCTTGTCAAGGGGTGGCTGCTTATTCTGTGCGCGGTTAGCATTATGGTTGCACTAATCTTGGCTACGGGCTCCAGAGCATCTATTCTCTCTGGTATTGCCTTGCTAACTGTGTGGCTACTATATAAACTTCCTATTCGTCGGATACGCTACCGAATCGCGTTTGTGTTGGTGGCATGTGCAGTAGGCGTCTTTGCTTTGACACAACATCCACGCATGCAGGAGTTTGACTACAAGCAATTGCTTTCTATCCGTGAGACGGCTGAGGATCATAATGTTCGCTTGAATATCTGGGGAACAGCATTATCCTCGCCCCAAGATTATTCGTTATATGGCTTAGGAGCAGGGCAGAGTGTACCTTATTTACAATATAAATACGCAGAAGAAGGACTTACCGATTATGCGCAAATCAGTTTTGCTGCACACAATCAGTATCTTGCTGAATGGATGGAAATAGGTATTCCTGGCATGCTCTTCTTCATCTTTGCTTGGATTAGCATTCCGTACTTCGCACAAAAAAGAGCGCGTAAAACGGCCATGATGTTATTCACGCTTTACGCACTCAATATGCTTACCGACTGTATGTGGGGAATGTTTGACGGTATTGCTCTTTGGTGTGTATGGATGCTACTTATCCTTCTCCAGTCCGATTCGCAGGCTGACCAACAACCCGCGAGGGATACACAGTGACATAGAGGTACGACTATCTTGCATGGTGGCTATGCCCCTGTCATTTGTCCAATAGGGATAGGTAGGGTGGTCATATCCATCAAATACATATTCTGTCAACGCTGTTCCAAAATCGTAGATATTATAGCAGGTCACATCCAGTTGAAATGGCACTTGCTTGATCCACCAACGACCTGTCATGCGCAAGTCAAAGTTGAAGAACGCATCTTCGCGCTTGCCAAACGCGCCATTAGCCATATTGATTCCCTTTGCATCGTTGCCACACAATGCCACCTGCGTATGACCACCGATGGTCATGGGTTCTGCTACAAATGTAGCAAAAGGTTGGCCGTCTTTGAACTTACCATTCAGACTGATGGAGAAGTATTTGCAAGGATTGTATGTCACTTGCAGACGCAGGATAAACGACTTGTCTTGATTCAAACGGCAGTTGCCTTGGTAGGGCAAACTGTTGCTGTAACTATACACTTTATATGCATTCGGATTAGCGCTTGATTCGCCCAATACACCTATGTTGTTGTGTAGCGGCCCATTGCCTATAGTGGACAATCCTGCCATCAGATAACTCTGCCATGATAGACTCACAAAGACTTTTTTACCTGTATAGGAGTACTTGGCTACATTTGACATATAATAGGGTGTACGTCCACCTACTGTGCTACTCATTAGGTCCATCGGTTGAATGCCCACGGTATAATGTTTCTCGCCTTCGCGCCAGTAGTACAAACCATTTTTCTCTACCATGTTCGTCTCCAGTCCGTTGCTGTAGTCGGTAAACCACATGTTGTAGTACTTGCGAATGCTAGACAATAGCGAGAACTGATGACGCGATTGCTTGCCAAACGTAAAGCGAATAGGTATATCCACCACGGCATACGATGGTTGGTGTGCCCATAGCCCCTTGTCTATGGCGTGGTACTTGCCACCTGTCGTGGCGAGCAGTGTGCCATCGGCGTAGCGAATGTCGCCGTTCAGATAGTCGTTGCTCAAGTATTGCACCTCGTTCATGGTGTAGTTCATGCGGTTATGCGAGAGGTTCAGCCCCATCTGAAACCAGTGATTGGGCTTCCAATCCAATGCGAACTTCGCCAACCAGTTGGGGCTAACGACAGACTTCCCGCTGAGCAGTATTCCGTCTAACGATACACCCACATGTGCTTGCATGCGCAGCCCACGGGCCAACTTGTGTTCAGCCACGACCATGGCTTCATTCTCCAACAGTCCTGCTCCATAAGCCGATGACTGCCAATGGTAGGTGTATAATGGCGTGCGCGCCTTGTCCGCTATGCTCTGCATATACACATCATTGCTCCATGTGGTAGTAGTCGGACTGAAATGTACGAACGAGTTGTACCCTTCCGCATGCACACGCAACCATGGCAATAGTTGTTGGTCATACTGCACCGACACACTTGCCTCGTTTGTCACTCCGTCTGCATACCATGGGTCAAACGCCTCGCCATCGTGGTCCAATAGGTTGCGAGCAAACGTCAGCGTATCATGCTTCACATTGCTCAATGCCCAACTCACACCTGCCACCAGTGTTCCGCCGTTCGCAAAGGTCTTTGTGCCATACACGGCAGCAGTATATGCCTGTAGGTCTGCCACTTCGTTGCGATTGTATAGCAATTCAGAGTACATATCTCCTCTGCCTTGTGCCACGAAGTAGTAGTTCAACTTATCCAGTACCTTGTTCTCCTTCATGGGCAACTCGCCATCCAGTTGTGCTGTATAGTAGGGGGTGGCGTACATGCCCGATATACCTGTATGGTCGAATGCGGTTTGTGTGCGCCAGCCGTATTGTGCATAAGCGTGTTGGTAGTAGCGTTTACCGTGGGCAGGGATGGCAAAGGTAGCTTCTGCACTACCAGCACCTATCACATGGTTGCGCATGTCTATAGGGCGACTGTCCATCGTGCGCTCCTCACCAGACGAGTGAAAGAGGTTGATGAGCTCGCATGTGCCTGGCGATATGCCGCCTATATTACCTGCATTACCTTTCAGCGTCAGCGACTGGTGTTGCACGCTGTCGTCGGTGAAATATATTCTGCCTTCGTGATAATCCAACACAAAATTGGTGCGTAACATATTGGTATATAGCATAGTACTGCCCACTTGGTGGCGACTGTCAATGCGCATGCCATTGAGCGAATACTTGTTTTGGCGGAACGAGTTACCTGCTATGGAGAATATATTCTGATCACCTAAGTTCCATTCGCCTGTGGTCTCTGCTTCATATACCACATAGTCGGAGTAGTTATCCAGGTAGTGCCCCAAGTCGCCGTTGATATACCACTCGCGAAAGAAATCGCTACCAACACTATCCACCCCGTAGGATGGAAAAACCTCAGCACGCACCAGCGTACAGAGGCTCACCAATACTACAAAAATAATATTTCTTTTCATCTTGTCGTTATATATCTACCCAAAAAGATTCTTAAAGAAGTTCTTCTTGTCGCTACTGCCTGGGCGCACGTTGTCGCTCTTCTGCAGTTGCTCGATGATCTTCTTCTCATCCTTATTCAGATGCTCTGGGATATACACACCCACGTTGATGAGCATATCACCTACGCCATACTGACGCGCATAATTGTCAATCATAGGCAGACCTTTGCCGCGCATGCGTAGCACCTTGCCGGGTTGTGTGCCTGGGCTGATGGTGATTTTCGCCTCGCCTTGTAGGGTAGGTATCTGTACTTGTCCGCCCAAGATGGCTGTAGGCATATCCAGCAGTAGGTTATATACCAAGTCGCTGCCATCACGCAAAAAATCCTTATGCTCCTCTTCCTCGATGAGCACCAGCAGGTCGCCATTCACGCCGCCACGTGGAGCCGCATTGCCCTTGCCGTGCACAGGTATCTGCATGCCGCCTGCCACACCTGCGGGGATATGTATCTCGATGATCTCCTCTTCGCGTACTACGCCTTCGCCTTGGCAATGCGAACACTTGTTCTTGATGATTTTGCCCTCGCCATGGCAGGTAGGACACTCGTTTTGCACCTGCATCATGCCGAAGATACTGCGTTGCGCACTCACTACGCGCCCTGTGCCATGACAAGTAGAGCAGGTCTCCACCTGACCATCTGCACTACCCGAACCGTTGCAGTGCGAGCAGTTGACCAGTTTCTTGACTTTGATCTTCTTGTCCACGCCTGTGGCTATTTCTTCTAAGGTAACGCGTACACGCACACGCAAATCGCTACCGCGGCGTACACGATGACCGCCGCCACGGCTGCCGCCAAAACCACCGCCGAAGCCGCCCATACCCCAGGACTCAAACAGGTCACCGAAGTGGGAGAATATATCTTCCATGTTCATGCCACCGCCACCGAAGCCACTGGCGCCGCCCATGCCGGCATGACCGAACTGGTCATAACGTTGGCGTTTTTGTGGGTCAGATAGCACCTCGTATGCCTCTGCTGCTTCTTTGAATTTCTCTTCTGCGGCTTTGTCACCAGGGTTCTTGTCTGGGTGATACTTTACCGCCATTTTGCGGTACGCCTTTTTTATCTCCTCGGCTGTCGCGGTCTTACCCACGCCCAGCACCTCGTAATAATCTCTTTTCTCTGCCATAATTATATTTGATCATTTCATTGTTAGACCACTCCGTTGTTAGACCGCTTTGCTATTAGACCACGTTGTTGTTAGATTTAAGAGTCTAACTTCTAACAGTGCTTTGCACGGTCTAACTTCCAACAGTCCGCAGGACGGTCTAATTTATTCGCCCACAACGACCTTAGAGAAGCGAATTACTTTCTCACCCAAGGTATAACCCTTTTGTGTACAATCGATTACTTTGCCTTTCTTGTCTTCTCCAGCAGCAAAAGTAGTAATCGCCTCATGCAAATCGGTATTAAAATCGGCATCAGTTGTATCGATTGCTTTCACTTCGTTTGCTGCCAAGAAACCCACGAACTTGCTATAGATAAGTTCTATTCCTTGACGCACCGCCTCAATGTCATCGGTTTTCTCCATCGCTACCTTGGCACGCTCAAAATCGTCCACCAATGGCAACATATCTTTGAAGATACGCTCGCCAGCTGTGGTCATGAGTTCGAGTTTCTCTTTGTTGGTACGACGGCGGAAGTTGTCAAACTCTGCCATTTGGCGCAGTTTGAGGTCTTCCAACTCTGCCACGCGTGCCTCGAGTTCTGCCACTTTGGCTTGCAGTGGATCGGTCTCTGTCACTTCTTCAGCAGCAGATGTCTCGTCTTCGTTCGCAACTTCTGTGTTGTTAACTGTTTCCACAGTTTCTTTTTCAACCTGATTCTCAATAGGTTGCTCTACTTGTTTTTTATCTTTATTCTTTGTCATAATCTAAATGTATTACTTTGTAATACTATTCTTACAATCTCCGTGCCATATACAAAAAGACTGCCATTATGGCAGATGAGAAAGATAACTTGGAGGTGAAGGAGTGCGACGGAACGCACTCCGAGTGAAGCACCCGAAGTGTCCCCACACTGAGGAAATAGTGCGAACATAGAACGGCGCGACCCTCGCGGTCACGCAGCCGTATGGCTATAGGGTAGTGCCGTACAGGGTAGGCACGACCGCCCATATTCATAGTATCGACACATTTTTTTATGTGGTAGTGTGGAAGTGAAATAAAAGAAGAGACCACCGCGTCATCACGACGAAGTGGTCTCGGGCAAGATTATTATGACCAAACGACTTAACTAAATTTTACCTTATGCTATACCGTGTTCTGATTATGACATACAGGAGTAAGGTTACTATGATGTGACGGTCACTAATACGCAAGAAGCACCTGCCGTAGTTCGTCCGCGATGGCTACAGCGGTATATGGAGAAGCATCAGGATGAGATTCAAGCACACCAAGAGGCAATGTGGAAGCAGCACCAAGAGCGCGCTTTAGAACGCCAACGCCGTGCATACCAACGCCAACTGCGCCGCGAAGAACGAAAGAAACGCAAGAATAAGAAATAACTCACTCTTCCTCTATTGCCGACTGGTGCATATCCATCAGTTTATCATAGCGAAGAAAGACAAAAATAGCCACCAACAGACTGCCCACCAAGTTTAGTATCATATCCCCCATCGTGTCGCGCAGTGCCTCATGACCGCATAGTGGTACGTCTTCCGCCGAAACAATAGATGCAGTAGTGGTGGCCATAAACTGCTGCGTATTCGTGCCCGCAATAGCATCATACGCATACTCGCACACCTCCCACACAGCGCCACAACTCAAGCCAAAGAGCAATACATAAAACGCGAGAAACGCCTTGTTTCTCAGCACCACCTGACTGCTGCTTTCATACATTATACTGATAATCCACAATCCCACAAACGCCAAGACACTGCCAGAAAACAGATGTAGCACAGAGTCCCACCAACTGAAGCGACCATAGAAGTTCAGTCCGTCGCCCATAATCATTGTTACAAAGCCAAAGAGCGCACATACCACAGTGATGAGTAGCGGAATGTGAATCATAAATCGCTTGCGCAGTAGCATAGGGATTGTGAGAATAGCTAATATCACAACATACTGTATCGTGCAGAAAAACAATGCATTAGCCGTAACATCTGGTTGATTCCACAGATATACGATATTGCCCGCGCCAAAACCAATAGTCAAGACAAATAGTACCGCATAAATGCGCTTCAGACTATCTTGCAATGTACGTTGTTTCTTGTTCTTCATATACTATCTCTTGTTTGTTTAATATCAAATCTATCACATCATCCGAAGTGTGCGGATTGCTATTAAAACGTTGCTGCTGCAACATCCTATTTCTAAATGCTTTATCTTCACATAATCGCATGGCTATAGCTACTTGTTGATTGGTGTCGTTAGTATGATACGACAAGCCATGATTATGAAAAAATCGTGCATTATAATTCTCTAAACCAGGAATTGGAGCAGTGTGAACTATAGGAATATTCTTGACTATTGCCTCGGTAGAAGTGATACCTCCTGGTTTAGTAAAGATCACATCCGAAGCATCCATCAATAGCGACACTTGATCGGTGAAGCCCAATAAACAAGTTTGTTTATTGTTGGCAAAGGTTGTTTGCAGGTTGTCATACATCTGTTGATTGCGACCACAAACGCAAACCACCTTATCTTCCTTACGGATACGCATCAACAACTGATGCATCAGCGCGTCAATATTGCCATATCCCATAGAGCCAGACATAATTAAATACCAATGTCCACTATTCGTAGTCCAATCATGTAGTCCGAGCGTATCTGCCAACAATTGGCGTGCTTGACGTTTGGGCTTACGAGTGATGAATTTCTGCTCATCTACAGGAATACCTATCGGCACCAACTTCTCGCGAGGCACACCTTTCTCCACAAACTCCTCCACCAAATGCTCGTGCGGAATAATGTAGTAGTCCAAGTCTGTTTCTGATAAGAAAGGTATGCAGGTGTAGTCGGTCATTACGAAATAAGTAGGAATCTGCAATATGGCATTGCGACGCAGAGCAGTCATAGCCTCAGCGGGAAAGAGGTGTACGCACACTACCACATCATACGCACCATCACGAATATGTTCGTACAAGGTATTAGCATATAAACGATTGACACCATAAACGAGCGATTGATGGAAATCGATATTATCGCTCACGAAACCACCAATCTTATACACCGTTTCAAATAATGCACCTTGTGTAGAAGAGACGTACGCATTAGCTACACGCTGCGATAGTTCATCACTGACCAATGCCAATGTATCTTGGATATCGCACACTATACCGCGCCTATCCATAGCTATCTTCAGTGCCTTTGCACAGGAATTGTGCCCCTCTCCTGTATTGCATGAAAGAATTAAAATTTTCATTGTTAATAATGAATGGTACTACCCATTGCAGAACAAAACCCGTGCCGTACGATGTGCACACTTCTTTTGTTGATAGATTTGTTGCCATTTGAACAATACTTGTTGCCATATACTGCTAAAGGCATTGTCATTCCCAACCTGTCAGCATTATCATTTCGCGAATAGCAGTAATTGTCCAAAGGGATACTCGCATTTGCCCTTTGACGGAAAACATCTGTCAAGGGGCTTTTTCATGATTGTATGGCACACTTTTCGCTTAGACCTTTGTAGCAATAATCTTTTCCGTACTCTCCCGCTGCGAGTGCAAGATTGGGGCTATAGACTATCAAGCATTCGGTCAAACAGCGGGAACTACGAAAAGGGAATATATCTAAACGAATTAATCAGCAATGAAAACAAATCAAATAATTATCATTGTCGCTCTCGCCATTGTTATCATTGGTGCAATAGTGTGTGACATTGTCCGTCGTCGGAAATACAAACCATCCGAACAACTTCGTGAACTCAAACAGCCGCTATCGCTTGAATATGCTACACAAAGTAACAGTATAGACACCTACACCATACACCAATCGACTTTCCCCTCACAAAATGACGCGAATAATGCACTTTTTCGCATCAAAACTTGCATATATCAACAAAAAGCACTACTTTTGCGACCGAAAAGCGATTATTCCCTTCAAAAATTGATGTGAATAATATACTCAAGTAACTATGGAACACAAATCTTGCCCTCGCTGTGGTGCTGCGTTTATTTGTCAGCACGAGAATCCCGCTAAATGCCAATGCGCTGGCGTGGTACTCTCGCCTGCTACTCGTGCTCATTTGGCAGTGCAATACCCCAACCAATGCCTCTGCCGCAAGTGCCTGTTGGAGTTCTCTGTCTAAGCAGTCTATGTTTGTTGTCCTGAATGGTATTCGGGCACTGCATGCCTTTAAACTCTAAACTGTAGGCGCTTTGCGCCGTCCTCTAAACTGGCACTCTGTGCCTTTACACTCTACACCTTACACCTAAAAAATCGCTCCAAAATGCGATTTTTCTTGCATATATCAAAAATATGTTGTACCTTTGCACCGCATTCAGTAAAGGGAAGCAGGTGAGAGTCCTGCACAGTCCCGCTGCTGTGATTCGCAATCCGATGTTCAAATTCTTATAAGTCACTGGTTCTTAACGGACTGGGAAGGCTGAACAAAGGAGCGATAAGTCAGAAGACCTGCTGCGTGCCACATATAAAGACCGCCTTTGGCTACTAGACCGGGTGAACCCTGTTAGACCGCCTGCGGCTGTTAGAGCGCCCAAAGGGCTGTGAGACTCTAAGTCTAACATCTAACAGTGAGCAAGGCGAACGATCTAACTTCTAACAACAAAGTGGTCTGATGTATGTGAGTTGAACGCTCTCGGGGAATCGAGCCAACGACAATGACGCAAAGGTTTTCAATAGTATCCATGGTACGCTTGTACGCGTATAGGTATTTGATAGATGTATCAAGTATCCATTTGTTGTGTCCGATGGTCAGTGTGTTTCTCGGGAGTCAAAATCCTTATCCACACACCCCAGACCATCAACCTGCCATGTTACTTCGCATTTGGGAAAATCCGAAGTAGATGGTCGGGGAGGTGTGGTTAATAAACAATGCAATTGAATTATTAACCCACATAACAACAACCAATAAATGAATAATTTTTTTCTCTCTTCTCATCGAGGACTCCTACATAGTGGAGTACTATGCCTGTATCTCATGCTACTATTCTCAGCATGCAATATCAATGAGGAAATTACAACAGCACTACCACCTAAGATCCTGCTTGACAGCGAAACAGGTATTTATACCGTCAAGACAGGACGCGAGATCACCATCGCTCCCAACTACGAATCAGCCGAAGGAGCAACTTACTATTGGACAATGAATAATGAGGTCATAGGTACCTCTCCCTCTCTCACTTTTATTAGCGAGGAGATAGGCGAATACTACATTGTCCTGACCATCAGCACGGATAGCGGCACGGATAGCGAAGAGATTCGCGTGGATGTCGTGGAGCTGGAGATACCTACCGTATCTATTGCAGGTATGGAGCAAATGACCATAGCGGTAGGCACGCAGATCCAACTGAATGCCACGGTACGACAAACCTCACTACCCACCACCATCGCATGGCATGTCAACGGCGAACAGGTTGGCGAGGAATTGTCCTACACCTTTGTAGCCAATAACACGGGCGCGTACACTATTGTATGTAGTGCGCACAACGAGGACGGCACACATAGCGATAGCGTACAAATTGCGGTGGTGAATGCGGACGAATTGCCTTTCGTATGGGAGTTTGCACAGTATACCTACCACACCGTAGTAGGGCGTAAACTGGCTATCCAACCTTCTGCGCAAAGCCATACAGATAACCTTAGCTACACTTGGCAAGTGGATAGTCAAGAAGCAGTAGCAGGCAGTTCATCCTTTGTGTTTACTGCCGACAAAGCAGGCGAATACACGCTGACAGCCACCGCCCAAGCAGAGCAGAATGGACAGCAAACGACCATTGCACACACCTTCACCATCACCGTATATTCAGAAAACCAATTCTATCGCTCTAAAACTGCCACATCTGCAGCAGACTGGAATAAAGTGTTCGAATACACACCTGCTCCAGGTCAGTTTATCAACGAACTGAAAACAGGTGGTTTTGACGACACACAAACGACGCCCGAAGCGGCTGTCGCCTATGCCGAAGCGCGTATGAAGGAAGTTGATCGCAATGGCAATCCATCCCCTAACTGGGTATCATTGGGTGGTTTTGGTGGCTATATCGTGGTAGGTTTTGACCATAGTGTTGATAATTCAGGCGACTACGATCTGGCTATTCTCGGCAACTCGTTCAGCGGCTCCTCTGAACCAGGTATTGTATGGGTCATGCAAGACGAAAATGGCAATGGACAACCCGATGATACATGGTATGAGTTGGCGGGTTCTGAGACGGGAAAAGCGGAGACAATCCAAAACTATAGCGTGACTTACTATCGCCCAACTGGTCCTAAAATGCCCGTGCAATGGACGGATAATCTCGGCAATAGCGGGGAGATTGACTATTTGGCACAATTCCACAGACAAGATTACTACTACCCTCTTTGGATTGAATCAGATAGTTATACCCTTACGGGCACTTGCCTCAAAGCTCGCAACTACGATGCATCGGGCAATGGAAGCTATTGGGTCAATGTAGAATATGACTGGGGATATGCCGATAATTTCAGTCCCATTGACCGTCTTAGCAACGACGAGAATACCAATGCTGACCCCAATGCCAACCACTTCAAAATTAGTCATGCGATTGACATGGATGGTCAACCTATTCATTTGAAATACATTGACTTTGTCAAGGTACAAGTGGGTGTCAACACCAAGAGCGGTTGGCTTGGAGAGGTATCTACAGAGGTATTAGGATTCTATGACTACAACATGAAAAAACAATGAAAACTATTCGTATCATCTTATTGTCTTTATGCGTATGCTTGACGGCATGCATGGAGTGGGATTATGGACTTGAGGAAGAGTTTAATACCTCGGGGGAAGGGCTGTTTATCTGCAACGAGGGCAATTTCCAGTATGGCAATGCTACTCTATCCTATTACGACCCTCATTCCAAGACCGTTCAAAATGAAGTATTTTATCGCGCTAATGCCATGAAACTGGGCGATGTCGCACAATCCATGGTCATTCGTGATAGTATAGGTTGGGTAGTTGTCAATAACTCGCATGTCATTTTTGCGATTGACATCAACACTTTCAAGGAGGTAGGACGCATCACCAACCTCACTTCGCCACGCTATATTCATTTTCTATCGGATGAAAAAGCCTATGTCACGCAGATCTGGGATAACCGCATCTTCATCGTCAACCCCAAACGCTATGAGATCACAGGCTATATCGACATCCCTAATATGACCATGGAGAGTGGCTCAACCGAGCAGATGGTGCAGTATGGCAAATATGTATATGTCAATTGCTGGTCTTATCAAAATCGCATCATCAAAATCGACACCGAGACAGACCAAGTAGTGGACGAACTGGTGGTGGGTATCCAACCCACATCATTGGTTATGGATTGCCATAACAAACTGTGGACAGTCACCGATGGCGGTTACGAAGGTTCGCCTTACGGACACGAAGCGCCATCGCTATATCGTATTGATGCTGAGACTTTTACCATAGAGAAGCAGTTTAAGTTTGACTTTGGCGACTGGCCATCCGAGGTACAACTCAACGGAACCAAAGACAAGATCTACTGGCTCAACGATGATGTTTGGGAGATGGATGTGACAGCCGACCGCGTACCCGTGCGACCATTCTTGCCATACAATGGAACGCTCTATTATGGTCTAACTGTCTGCCCTCACACTGGCGATGTCTATATCGCCGATGCCATTGACTATGTGCAACAAGGTATGGTCTATCGCTATACCAAGGATAGACAACCCGTTGATAGTTTTTATGTAGGCATTATCCCTGGTGCCTTCTGCTGGAAATAAACATGGTGAATTATGAAGAAATTGATACTGATATTAGCATTTATCCCTCTTGCAGTAAGCGCACAAGAGACTGCTACGCAAGATGATATAGCGAGACATATTCAAATCAAAGATGTGAATGTCTATGCCAAGCGCCCAATCAAGGAGATTGGTACCCAACAGACCAAGTTTGACACCGTGGTGCTGAAAGAAAACATTGCGCTATCTATGGCGGATGTATTGACCTTCAACTCCTCTATCTTCGTCAAGAATTATGGTCGTGCCACCCTCTCTACGGTCGCTTTTCGTGGCACCTCGCCATCGCATACACAAGTGTCGTGGAATGGTATGAAAATTAATAACCCCATGCTCGGCATGACCGACTTCTCGATGATACCATCCTATTTCGTAGATGATGCCTCGTTGTTGCATGGCACCTCTTCGGTGAACGAGACAGGTGGCGGACTAGGCGGCGCGGTCAAACTGAGTACCAAACCC
>JBGVEG010000139.1:0-23197 GCA_045119955.1 Paludibacteraceae bacterium | reverse complement strand
TCGTAATAAATTTGCATGATTAAAAAAAAAGTAGTAACTTTGCAGCGCAAAATGATTTGATACTATGTTTACACCATCTGATCTTGCCCAATTAGAGGCGCGTGGTATTTCTGTAGAGAAAGCCGAAAAACAACTCCAGTCGTTTGCTACTGGATTTCCTGAATTAGATATTGTTTCCGCCGCATCGGTAGGAAACGGAGTACTCAACCCAAGCGAAGAGGAGATTGATGTCTACGTGAAGGCGTGGCAAGACTACTTGGACGAAGGACATACGGTGCTGAAGTTTGTGCCTGCCAGTGGCGCTGCCAGCCGTATGTTCAAGAACCTCTTTGAATACCTCGAAGATGGCAAAAAGACCGATTTTATCGAGAAATTCTTGGCCGAAAAAGATCGTTTTGCTTTTGGTCCTCAATTGGCAGGAATGGATGAGCAGGCAGCGGTAAGCCACCTGCTGAAGGATATGAATTATGGCAATCTGCCCAAGGGATTGTTGCTCTTCCATTCGTATGAGGATGGACCTCGCACACCTGCTTTGGAGCACTTGGTAGAGGGCGCTATGTATGCTTCCTCTAAGGGCGAAGTGAATATCCACTTCACCGTTAGCCATGAGCATTTGCCTCTGTTCCAAGCACATATCGCAGAACACCAAGCAGCATACGAGGCGAAGTTGGGCGTGAAATTCCATGTGTCCTACTCTGAGCAGAAACCTTCTACCGATACGCTCGCGGCTAATCCGGATGGTACACCATTCCGCACTGCGGATGGCAAACTCTTGTTCCGTCCAGGTGGACACGGAGCACTCATCGAGAACCTCAACGAGCAAAATGCGGATATTATCTTCATTAAGAATATTGACAATGTGGTACCAGACCGCTTGAAAGGTGATACCGTTCGCTATAAGCAACTGTTGGCTGGTGTGCTGGTGACCGAGCAGAAGAAGGTGTTTGAGCAACTGCAAGACCCTAATCTGTCGGCAGAGGAGCGTGCGCGCCTTGAGCGTCCTTTGCGCGTATGCGGCGTGGTAAAGAACACGGGCGAGCCTGGTGGTGGACCATTCCTCGTGCGTGAAGAAGATGGAAGTATCTCTTGCCAAATTTTGGAGTCCAGTCAGATTAGTGACCCTGCACTTATGCAACAAGCTACGCACTTCAATCCTGTGGACTTGGTATGCGCTACTCGCAATGCAGAGGGCAAGGCATATCATTTGCCAGACTTTGTAGATGAGAAGACCGGTTTCATTTCGCACAAGTCGAAGGACGGTAAGGAGTTGTTGGCATTGGAGTTGCCAGGCCTGTGGAATGGTGCTATGAGCCGCTGGAACACCATTTTTGTAGAGGTACCTGTTTCTACCTTCAATCCAGTGAAGACGGTCAATGACCTCCTCCGCCCCGAGCACCAATAAGTCGTAATCTGCTGCCTTTGGCACGGTGATAAAAAAGAAGCGGAAAACTCAATGATGGTTTTCCGCTTCTTTATAATATTATAGGGGATATTAAATCAGTTCTTTAACGAAATAGGCAATCATCATACCACAACAGATGCACTTGAGTACAGTGCCTGTCAGTAGCCCAATGAACGAACCAAAACCTGCACGGATAGCGCGATTGAGATTGGTGTTGTTGTCCTGTTGATTTGTATTCAACGATTGCTCTCCGCCATTCGCAGTCACTTGTGGATGGCGATTGAAGTACAACAACTCGCCTAATACAGCACCCAAGAATGGGCCTATCACTATGCCCCATGGTCCCATGAATAGTCCCACGAGCAGACCAATTGTACTGCCCCAAACACCATACTTAGAGCCACCAAATCGCTTGGTACCCCAAGCAGGAATGATATAGTCAAGTACCTGAATGACAACGACTATTACTCCCCATATGACGAGGAACTGCCAGGAGAATTGTACGCGGTCTGTCCAGTGTAGTAGCAGCAGACCGAGATACGACAGTGGCACTCCGGGCAATACAGGAGCTACACAACCGATAAGCCCCAATAAGAGGCATAATGCACCTAATATAATAAGAAATGTGTCCATTCTTAGAACTGTACTTTAGGCGCTACTTCCGCACCTTCGTTGGCTTCGAAATAGGGGCGTTTCTCCGCATTCATCATGTTAGCAATGAGGTTGGTAGGGAAACGACGAATGAGGGTGTTGAACTGACGAGCCACTTCGTTGAAGTTGTTACGAGCCACTGTGATACGGTTCTCGGTGCCCTCCAACTGTGATTGCAGCGTGCCGAAGTTTTGGTTGGCCTTCAAGTCGGGATAGTTCTCTGATATAGCCATCAATCTGCCCAATGCTTGGCTCAGCTCGCCTTGTGCTGCTTGGAAAGCTGCCATTTGCTCAGCCGTTGCGCGGGTAGGGTCAACGACTACTTGTGTGGCTTTGGCGCGCGCTGCAATCACTCCCTCGAGTGTCTCGCTCTCGTGTGCAGCGTAGCCTTTGACGGTTTCAACGAGGTTAGGAATCAGATCCGCACGGCGTTGGTATTGGTTCTCTACTTGCGACCAAGCGGTATCTACACTCTCTTCTGCTGTGATAATAGCGTTGTAGCGACTAATGCCCCATACAACGGCGATTGCCAGTACTCCCAGTACTACAATCCATGTTACGGTTTTCTTGTTCATATTGTTTTGTATAGTTGTATAGTATTGTTTAGTATTGTGTAGTATTGTGTAGGGTGGTGGAAGTTAATTAAAACTTTCCTCCTGCGCCACCGCCGAAGGTGCTACCTCCGCCGAATCCACCGCCAAAACTGCCTCCGCCAAAGCCGCCACGAGAGCCGCCTCCTGTGATAATGACCGTCGGCACTTCTTTGGGAATAATGTAGGATTTATCTTCGCGATGTCCACAATGTTTGCATACATAGGTGCGCACGCCTAATCCTTCTTTATGCGTAGTAGCGCGCATGATAATCTGCTCATGGGTCTTCTTTAGACTGCGTTTACCGCATTTAGGGCACTTCTTAGGTATCAAAAATAGTACGATAATCAGCGCAAAAATGATGGAAGGTACGCCCACGAAGTAGAATAGTTCTAACCATACATTTTCCTCGGATTCATCGGCATAATGGTAGCGATTGGTTGCTGAGGTCATTTGTCGCAATTCTTCAGGAATAGCGCCATCGGTACATATCTCATATATGCGCATGGCGCCCAGTGCCAAGGCGTCTGAATAATGGGCTTCTCGCAGCGGTGACATCATGGTTTCTTGTATGATCTTGTGACAAACAGCATCTGTCAATATCCCCTCAATACCGCCACCCGTCATAATGCGCACATCGCGCGACTCGACAGCCAAGAACAACAGCACACCCGTGTTCTTTCCCTCTTTGCCAATGCCCCAACGCTGAAACACTTCGTAGCAGAAGTCAAAAGCATCCATTTCACCGATACTATTCACCGCAATCACGCAAAGCTCCACCTCGGTGGAGCCCTCCAACTGCTGAGCAAGTTGGTTGAGAAAGAGCACCTCGCTACTTGCCACGATTCCATCGGGATTGCAGACATAGTTACGCACATCTTGTGCCTTAGGGTTGGGCAAAGAGGTTGGCGTATATACCGCTGCTTGTGCCATGAGGCCAAGCGAGAGGCATAGAATAAATAGTCGTAATCGTTTCATACACCTTAACCCCGACAAATATCGTGCCATGTGTTTTGCGGCTGACAAAATGGCAGTCATTCTTTCCTATGCCGAATAAAATCGCTCGGCTGAGATTGTTTTTCTTGCATATATCAAAAAAAAACACTACCTTTGCACACTTTTTTGTTAAAAACAAACTAACATATATGAAAAGTTTTCAAGATAGAATCAAAGCGGTCACCCTCAAGGGGTGGATTTCGTGTGGTGTATGGTGTGCTATTTATATTGCCTTTGTTGTATGGGTAGCATGGGGCGATTGGGCAAGTCTCGGATGGCTGGTGCTATTGCCTATCATTGCTGATGTGTTTACCACCAAATATATCCCTTGGAGCTGGTGGAAGAAGTATAAACCCCTCACCAATGAGGAAGAGGCTGCTGGCAAGAAGAATCCAGATGCCAATAGTACCCTATACACCATCTGCTCATGGATTGATGCCATTGTGTTTGCGTTGGTGGCGGTGTATTTTATTAATGTATATATCTTCCAGAACTATCAGATACCTACCTCTTCGCTCGAGAAGACCTTGCGCGTAGGCGATTTCCTCTGTGTCAATAAGATGTGTTATGGTGCGCGTGTACCCAATACGCCCCTCTCTATGCCACTCGTGCAACACACCTTCCCTTGGGGCGGTAAGAGTTATATAGAGCACCCACAATGGGAGTACAAGCGCCTTAAAGGATGGGATAAGGTAGAGAAGGGAGATATTGTGGTATTCAATTTCCCTACAGGTGACACTGTTTGCACCAAGATGCAAAACCCCGATTACTATACTCTTTGCCACTATTACGGCAAACGCACGGTGGAGAACCGTAAGGATGTTTTTGGTGATATTGTGGTGCGCCCTGTGGATAGACGCGAGAACTATGTGAAGCGCTGCGTGGGTACACCAGGTGATACGCTGCAAATCATTGATAATGTGATTTATATTGATGGCGTACGAGAGCCCGTTCACCCATACTTGCAATATAATTATTTGGTTAAGACTGATGGTCATGTGTTGGGCAATAGTTATCTAAGCAAACTTGGTATTTCTAAGGAGGATCGTGATAGCAATGGAAATGGCCTATATCGCCTGCCACTGACTGCTGCGATGAAAGCCGAACTGGAGAGGAATTCTCATGTGCTGAGCATTGAGGTGGAGCCAGAGGACCAAGGTGGCGAGGTGTATCCATTGGGGCACAATACTTGGACACGCGATAATTACGGACCAATCTATATTCCCGCAAAAGGCGATACGGTGATGATTACCGAGGAGAACTATTGGGTGTACAAACGCATTGCGGATGCCTACGAGTTCAGGTCGATGAAGATAGGTGAGCCATACGTCTTTGAGATGGATTACTACTGGATGATGGGTGACAACCGTCACAAGTCTGCGGATAGCCGCTATTGGGGCTTTGTGCCAGAGGATCATATTGTAGGTCGCCCAATGTTTGTATGGCTGAGTATTGAGAAAGATAATCCTTGGGGTAAAGGACATATCCGTTGGAACCGTATTGGTTTGAGTAATTTTGAGTAATAATCTGGCTGCCGGCTTCCGGACTCCGGATACCTGAATGATAAAGGATGATACTACCAACGACATATATGGGTTCTGTGGAATGGTATCGCCAGTTTTTGGCGAATCCATCGGCATTTCAGATTGAGGTCATGGAGAGTTTCCCAAAACAAACCTACCGCAATCGCTGCACGATTACCCAACCCGTTGGCGATGAGGCGATGAGGCGATTAGGCGAAAGGCGGGAGACAGGAAACTCCCTTCCCTTCAGGGAGGGGCAGGGGGTAGGCTTATTGACCCTCACCGTTCCTGTCAAACGGGCGGATAGCAAGCAGCTCACGCGCGATGTGGAGATTAGCTATCAACAGCGTTGGCAACACCAACATTGGATTGCTCTCATGAGTGCTTACAAACGCACACCTTACTTCGATTACTACGCCGATTTCTTCCGCCCATTCTACGAGCAAGAAACGCGCTTTTTGGTCGATTTTAACGAAGGATTGCACGAAGTAATCGTCGAGTTGATGAAAAACAACGCGTCGATAGGTGTAAAAAAAGACAACATAAACAACTTCTGCGCGGCGCCAACATTGCGCCTTGCCAAGACCACTGACTGGCAAGGGATGGACTTAGAGCCTTGTTTTGGCAATGGACAGAGTATATTGGATTTGTTATTTGAATATGGTCCTGAGACCATTATGAAGATATGAATATAGATTGGAGTAAACTGACATTTCACTATACCGAAACGGACTATATTGTTCGTGCGGCATGTAAGAATGGTGTATGGGAACAACCCTATGCCACACGCGACAAGATGATTCCTATTCATGCCGCTGCTACTGGCCTGCACTATGGACAGGAGTGCTTTGAGGGACTCAAGGCATTTCGTGGCGTGGATGGCAAGGTACGTATCTTCCGCATGGAGGAGAACGCCAAGCGCATGTACCAATCGGCTCAAGGACTGCTGATGACGCCTGTGCCTGTGGAACTCTTCTGTGAAGCGGTTTTGTTGGCGCTGAAGATGAATATGGATTTCCTACCGCCTTACGAGACTGGCGCTACGCTCTATTTCCGTCCTTTGCTGGTGGCTACTACGCCTGATATTAGCGTCGGCCCAGGTAAAGACTGTGAGTTTGTGGTCGTTCCTACGCCTATTGGTCCGTACTTCCCTAATGGTTTCAAAGGTATGCCTGCCATAGTGAATCGTACTGTGGATCGTGCGGCGCCCCAAGGCACAGGTTGTTGGAAGGTGGGAGGCAACTATGCTGCCTCTTTCCGCGCCAGCGAAGCAGCGCACGCCATGGGGTATGAGTGCATGTTCACCGATGCCAAAACACATAAGTATATTGATGAGTGCACGGCGTCTAATTTTATTGGCATAAAAGAGGTTAAAGGCGAAGGGTTAGAGGCGAAAGGCTGGGAATACCTCACCCCACGCAGTACAGCCATTTTGCCCAGTATTACCAACGATTCGCTGATGACTTTGGCGCATGAGATGGGCATGAAAGTGACGCGCCGCCGTATTCGTGTAGAAGAATTGGCGGATATGCAAGAGGCAGCGGCTTGTGGTACGGCATGCGTGATTTCGCCATTGACGAAGGTCTATGACCCTGATAACAATATCACATACTCATTCGGAGACAAGCCAGGACCCGTTTTGACGAAACTATACCATGCTCTGCAAGATATTCAATACGGTCGAGTGGAGGACACGCACGGCTGGTGTTTGGTGGTGGAATGATATGGAAGTATATGGAAGTAAAACAAAAAATCGCTCAAAAGGCGATTTTTTTTGTATATTTCAAAAATTTTTACTATCTTTGCGCGGAATTTTGTGTAAAAACAATTATTAACCATAAAAAACAAATTTATTATGTTTGAAAATCAACCTAAAGGTCTGTTTGCATTGGCACTGGCCAACACAGGCGAACGATTTGGCTACTACACTATGTTAGCCGTATTTGCGCTCTTCTTGCGTGCTAACTTCGGACTCGAAGCAGCAACAGCAGGTCAAATCTATTCTACCTTCCTCGCGTTGGTATATTTCTTGCCTCTCGTAGGTGGTATCTTGGCTGACAAGATTGGTTACGGCAAGTGTGTGACCATCGGTATCATGGTGATGTTCCTTGGATATGTCCTGCTGGCTATTCCGTTGGGCGCAGGTGGCACCGCTATGGGCGCAATGATTGCTGCATTGGTACTCATCAGTTTCGGTACTGGTTTGTTCAAAGGTAACTTGCAAGTGATGGTAGGTAACCTCTATGACGATCCTAAGTATGCTGACAAGCGCGATGCTGCTTTCTCTCTCTTCTACATGGCCATTAACATTGGTGCGATGTTCGCTCCTACCGCTGCGGTGAAGATCATGGATTGGGCACAAACCAGTCTTGGCGTGAGCGTGAACGATAGTTATCACTTCGCTTTCATGGTAGCTTGCGCATCGTTGATACTCAGTATTGCTATCTACTACGCATGCCGCCCTTGGTTCAAACATGTGGAGAACTCTGCTAAGCAAGTGGCTGCTGCTGGTGTGAAAGTAGAAGAACTGACCCCAGAGCAAACCAAAAAGCGTATTGTGGCACTCTGCCTCGTGTTCGCTGTGGTAATCTTCTTCTGGATGGCTTTCCACCAAAACGGTTTGACACTCACCTACTTCGCTAACGAGTTCGTACAACCACTCTGCACAGGCGTACAAACAATGTGGTTCGATATTATCAACCTCGTGATGATTGTGGCAATCGTATATGCTGGTTTCTCATTGGTACAAAGCAAGACTACTAAGGCAAAAGTTATCTCTGGTGTGGTTATCGTTGCTGCATTGGGCGTATTGGCATACAAGTACCTCAATATCTCTCCAGAAGGCATCACTTTGAGCGCACCTATCTTCCAACAGTTCAACCCATTCTATGTAGTGGCACTTACTCCATTCAGCATGGCACTCTTTGGTGCACTCGCTAAGAAAGGCAAAGAGCCATCTGCTCCACGCAAGATTGCTCTGGGTATGGTGGTGGCTACTATCGCGTATATCGTGATGGCTGTAGCTTGTGTTGGTCTGCTTACTCCTAACGCACAAGAGTTAGCTCGCGTAACTGGCGACCCTACTTTCGTGAATGCCAACGTGCTCATCTACACCTACTTGATTCTCACCTTCGCTGAGTTGCTGCTCAGCCCAATGGGTATCTCTTTCGTTACTAAAGTCGCTCCTCCTAAATACAAGGGTATGATGATGGGTGGCTGGTTCGTAGCAACCGCTATCGGTAACTACCTCGTTTCTATCGGTGGTAACCTCTGGGGTGACATGCCATTGTGGGGCGTATGGAGCGTGTTCGTAGCCGTTTGCGCTGTGGCTGCTATCTTTATGTTCGCAATGATGAAGAAACTCGAAGACGCTACGAAGTAAACTATGGAACAATTGATTCAATCAATAACCGCATACACGACAGCTCTGGAGCAGAAACTCTCTGCTCTGGAGGCGCGTGTGGCGCAACTCGAAGAAGCCAATGAGGCGATGAGGCGAGAAGGCGATGAGGCGAAAGCCTTGATTGCTTCGCTGCAAGCCGAGGTGGCAGCCTTGGCAGCTACTGGTGTAGCAATCCCAACCTCCGACCCTGAAGTGGAGATTGAACTCATTGTTGAGGAAGATAATCCTATTGATGGGGAGAGTGAAGAACAGTTCCCTTCTGCTGAAGAATCACAAGAGGAACTTGAAGAACTGGATATAGTACAAACTCCAGTAGCAGAAGAACCTATCGCGGAACCAATACCTGTGGTAGAAGAACCAACCGCTGAGTCAGAACCAGAGCCAGTGGTAGAACTACCTATCGTTGAGCCAGTTGTGGAACCCGCACCCGCTCCTGCGCCAGAACCAGCGCCTGCTCCTGCGCCACAACCAGCTCCACGCCCTGTGCCACAACAGACATCGCTCTTTGGTACCGCCGTTGAGGATATTCGTCAGGCCATCTCTTTGGGTGACCGCTTCCTCTTCCAACGCGAGTTGTTCGCTGGCAATGGTGAGTTGATGCAGAAGACCTTGGACGAGATCAACACCCTCTCTTCGCTTGGCGAAGCCATGGGTTATGTGCGCGACAATTTCGATTGGGACATGGACTCTACCGCCGTACAACTTTTCGAAAACGTACTCAAACGCCGCTTTAGTTAATAACATCCTACTCGCTGCGCTCGAGAAATCTAAACAATCCCAACAAAAAAGGTGGTTTAGATAGTTTGGATTTCTACGCGACAGCGTTAGGAGATATGATAATCATTATGCTCTACATCGTACCTACACCCGTTGGCAACTTAGAGGACATCACTTTTCGTGCGCTGCGCGTACTGAAAGAGGTGGACTTGATTCTTGCCGAAGATACCCGCACCTCCTCAGTGCTGCTCAAACACTACGACATCCATACGCCGCTCAAGAGCCATCATAAGTTCAACGAACATGAGACCAGCGACGATATGGCGGAGCGCATAGCGGCTGGCATGACTGTGGCACTCATCTCCGATGCGGGTACACCCTGTATCTCCGACCCTGGGTTTATGCTGGTGCGTGCTTGTGTGGAACGCGGCGTAGAGGTACAATGTCTGCCTGGTGCTACGGCTTTTGTGCCTGCGTTAGTCAATTCGGGTTTGCCCAACGATCGATTCTATTTTGAGGGCTTCCTGCCTCAGAAGAAAGGGCGTCAGACGCGCATGAAGATTCTCGCTGAGCAGACACACACGATGATTATCTACGAATCGCCTTTCCGACTTGTCAAGACCCTTGAGCAGTTGGCAGAGGTGATGGGTGGTGACCGCCGTGCGAGTGTCAGCCGTGAGATTAGCAAACTGCACGAGGATACCCAACGTGGTACGCTCCTCGAACTGGCAGCACACTATAAACAAACCCCACCAAAGGGCGAAATCGTATTGATCGTAGAGGGAAAAAATTAGGTTAAAGGTTAGAGGCGAAAGGTTAAAGGTATGAGTCTGCAAATGAAAATACTGGCCAAGGAGACCGCCATCTATGGCGTGTCTTCTATTGTGGGCAAGTTTCTCAACTGGCTACTGGTTCCTCTATACACCTACGTGCTGCAACAGCAGTCCGACTACGGTATCGTCACCAATCTCTACGCTTGGACTGCCCTCCTTTTGGTCATACTGACTTACGGCATGGAGACGGGCTTCTTCCGTTTTGCCAACAAGGATGGCGAGAACGCGCAGACGGTCTATAGCACATCGCTTATTGCGCTCTTTACGACCTCATTGCTCTTTGCCGTGGCATGCGTTGTGTGGCAAGCACCTATAGCGAGTGCCTTGGGCTATCCTACGCATAGCGAGTTCATTGCCCTATTGGGTATTGTTGTGGCGATGGATGCGTTTGCCAGCATTCCGTTTGCCTACTTGCGCTACAAGAAGCGTCCGCTGCAATTTGCGGTGCTGAAACTGCTATTCGTATTCCTCAATATACTCTTCAATCTCTTTTTCTTGGTGCTTTGTCCTAAGATACAAGATTGGGCTATCATTCGTTCGTGGTATAATCCTGATTATGGGGTAGGGTATGTCTTCGTGGCAAACATTCTGGCGACTGGCATACAGACGCTATGCCTCTTGCCTGCGATGGTGGAAGGGTTTCGTGTGGTTCAGGATGGTTCAGCGACATCTATGGTGCCTGTTCAGAGTGGTTCAAAATGGTTTTCATGGCATCTTCTCAAACAAATGCTCCGCTACTCCTTGCCTCTATTGGTCTTGGGCGTATGCGGTATCATGAATCAAACGTTGGACCGTATCCTGTTCCCCTTCTTCTACGATGGAGCAGATGCGCAAGCGCAACTCGGCATATATGGCGCGTGCTTCAAAGTGGCGATGGTGATGATGATGTTCACCCAAGCGTTCCGCTATGCTTACGAACCTTTCGTCTTCGCCAAGCATAAGGACAAAAAATCCGTGGAGGCATACGCAGATGCGATGAAATACTATATTATCTTCTCCTACATGATACTGTTGGGGATGATCTTCTATCTTGACTTGTTGAAATTTATTATCGCGCCTTCCTATTGGGAGGGACTTAAGATTGTACCAGTTGTGCTCTGGACATATATTTTCCAAGGCGTATATTTCAATCTCAGTTTCTGGTACAAACTGACCGACAAAACGCAGTGGGGTGCTTACTTCTCCATTATCGGAGTGCTAATCACTTTTGCGCTGCAAGCCATTTTCGTGCCACGCATTGGCTATATGGCTTCTGCTGCGAGCAGTACGGTATGCTTCTTTGTGCTGATGCTGCTCTCTTATCTTGTGGGCCGCAAGCATTTGGAGATACCCTACGATTTGCGCCGAATTGGCATATACACGGGAGTCGTGGTGGCCATTTTGGCAGGATATTATACTTTGGCACACTTATTGCCAATCAACGAATGGACAAAAATGGGTATAGGCACTATACTCCTTATTATATATTGTGTCCTTTTCTATCGCATGGATGGACGGGCACTCATTAAGAAAAAATAATTATGTTTTCAGGAATAGTAGAAACCATGGCTCAAATCGTGAAGATTGAGCAAGAGCAAACCAATAAGCACTTCACCCTGCGCAACCCATACGGCGATCCGCTGAAGATAGACCAGTCTATCGCGCACAATGGTGTTTGCCTCACTGTGGTGAAGATAGAGGGCGACCTCTACACCGTGACGGCTATGCAGGAGACCCTTTGCCGCACCAATTTGGGCGAAGCCAAAGAGGGCGACTGGGTGAACCTTGAGCGCAGTATGCTGCTGGGCGAACGCTTGGACGGACATATTGTACAAGGCCATGTGGACCAGACCGCACGCTGCATAGAGGTCAGAGAGACGGAGGGTAGTTGGTACTACCGCTTTGAGTATGAGAGCACCCGTGAGATGGCTATGCGTGGTTACTTCTGCGTGGACAAAGGCTCGGTGAGCATTAATGGCGTGAGTCTGACCGTTTGCGAACCCGATGTGGTGAATGGTAAGGGCTATGTGAGCGTATGCATTATCCCTTACACCCACGACAATACCAATTTCAAGCACATCGAAGTCGGTACACAGGTGAACCTCGAGTTCGATATCATTGGCAAATATATCACCCGAATGAATCAACTAACAAACTAAACAACCCTATACAACCCTATACGATACTAAACAATACTACACAATACAAACATGGACAAAATTAGTTATGCAATTGGCCTAAGCATGGGTCAAAACTTAATGGGAAGTGGTGTTACTTCCCTCGAATATGCTGATTTGGCAGCAGGTATCAAAGATGTACTGGAGAAGAACCAACCACAGATCTCTTATCAAGAGGCGCAACAGGTGTTGGGTCAGTTCTTCAGCGAGTTGGAGGCTAAGATCGCAGGCGAAGCTAAGGCTGCAGGCGAGGCATTCCTCGCAGAGAACGCTAAGCGTGAGGGCGTGAAGGTCACTGAGAGTGGTCTCCAATACGAGGTACTTGAAGCAACTATCGGACAAAAACCTAAAGCCACCGACAAAGTGCGCGTACACTATGAGGGTACCCTCATTGATGGCACCGTATTTGATAGCAGTTACAAGCGCGGTGAGAGTATCACTTTTGGTCTCAACCAAGTCATTAAAGGTTGGACCGAGGGCTTGCAACTCATGTCTATCGGTAGCAAATACAAACTCTACCTCCCATACCAACTCGCTTATGGTGAGCGTGGTGCAGGTGCTAACATTCCTCCATACGCAGCCCTCATTTTCACGGTTGAGTTGCTCGGTATCGAATAATAACAACTAAATATACGAACTAAAATGAAGAAACTTTCTATCCTTATCATTGCTGCTATGGCAATGATTTCGTGCGGTAATACCTATACCGCTAAGACGGTTGAACTCACCAACCAAAACGATAGTATGAACTACGCTCTCGGCGTAGTCAATGGTGCGCAAATGAAGATGTACCAACTCCGCAATGACTCTTCTATGGAGACTATTACCGAGTTTATCGATGCTCTCCAACGCGGTTATGACGGCGCTGTGGAAGAACTCAGCGAGGCAGGCAACGTAGGCCGCAATATCGGTTATGCTATCAAGAACGCAGAAGAAACAGGTTTGGCAGACAACCCAGCATGGGCTATCAACCAGAAGATTTTCTTCCAAGGTCTTGTGAATGGTTTGCGTCATGACACTACCGTGATGAAGGCTGACGAGGCACGCACCTACTTCCAAACACAGTACCAAAACACTTCTGTGCTCAACGATAGCATTGAGCCAGGCAAGGTGGTTAAAGCGAAGTGCGTATTCAAGGTGCAAACTATTGCTCTCAACAACCAAAACGATAGTATCAACTATGCATTCGGTTACCTCAATGGTGACGAGATTGCACGTTATGTATTGCTCATGGACACCACAGGTCAATTGACCAAGGACTTCATTACTAACATTAACAAAGGTCTCAAGAGCAATATTAAGAACCCTCAACTCGTGAACATGGGTGAGCAAATCGGTAAAAACATTAAGTCTCAAGAGGCACAAGGTCTCATTGGCGAGCCAAGCCTGGCTACCGATTTTGTGCTTATCAAGCAAGGTTTCATTAACGGTTTGCTCGGTTTCACCGAACAAATGGATGGCACACAAGCAGGTGACTATATCCAGAACACTATGAACACCATTAAGTACGGCACCGTAAAAGAGGACGGCGAGAAGTTCTTGACTGAGAATGCACTCAAAGAGGGCGTTCAAGTGACTGAGAGCGGTCTCCAATACGAGGTGATCAAGATGGGTCGCGGCAAGAAACCTGCTGCTACCGACCGTGTGAAGGTGCACTACCATGGTACCCTCATTGATGGTACAGTATTCGATAGCAGCGTAGAGCGCGGAGAGCCTATCGTATTTGGTTTGAACCAAGTTATCAAAGGTTGGACCGAAGGCGTACAACTCATGCCTGTGGGCAGTAAGTTCCGCTTCTATATCCCACAAGAGTTGGGCTATGGCGCGCAAGCTGCAGGTTCTATCCCTCCATATTCAACCCTCATTTTCGAGGTAGAACTGCTCGGCATTGAGAAGTAATAATCAGACCACTGCGTTGTCAGAACGGGCAAATGCCCTGTCAGATAGTTCGAATAATCAGACAGCGAATATAATGAGCGTTCCGACAGTGAGCAAAAGCAAACGATCTAACAGCGAAGCGATCTAACAGCAAAGCGATCTATAAATATGGGTATCATCGCCAAACAGAGTATTCAAGGCACCATCGTCACCTATCTTGGGGTGGCGGTGGGCTTTGTTACTACCTTCTTTGTTCTCACGCGTTTTCTCTCAGCGGAGGAGATCGGTCTGGCGCGTGTGTTGGTCGATGCTGCCACCCTCTTTATCGGACTTGCCCAATTAGGCACTTCCTCCTCCATTATTCGCTTCTATCCGCATTTTAAGCATAGCGTAGAATCGTGTAGAATGGTGCCGAATAGTTTAGAATTGTCTTCCGTAGAAAAAACAACGCTAAACAACTCTACACAACCACTACACAACCCTACACAACCCTCCGACCACGGATTTTTCTTCTGGACACTCATTGTCCCACTCGTAGGTTTCGCCCTATTCACCGCTATTTATTGTGCTTGTCACGAGCCCCTCAGCCATTGGTTTGGTGAGAAGTCGCCATTGTTCATTGAGTACTACTATATGGTACTCCCTATGGCGTTCTTTATGCTCTACCAGACTGTTTTTGAGACCAACGCCAATGTGCGCATGCATATCGTGGTGCCCCGTGCCGTGCGCGAACTCATTACCCGTATCGGACTGCTGGTAGTGTATCTGCTTTATGCTTTTGAATGCCTGAATATCAATGGCTTCGTGTTGGCTCTTTGTGCCGTATATGCAGTGGCTATGCTCTGCAATATGGTGTATCTTTTCTCCTTGGGCGAGGTTTCTCTGCGCCCCGATATGGACTTCCTGCGCCAGAATCCCTCGCTGGTTCGTCAGTATATCCTTTATACAGGTTTTCTGCTCGTTTCCGCAGTCGCCAGCGTGCTGGCGCCAACGCTCTCTTCGTTCTTTATTACCGCCGAGATGGGACTCAGTTATACGGGTATCTTTGCTATTGCCACCTATATTGCTGTGATGGTCAGTATTCCGTATCGTTCGGTGGTGGCTATTGCTTCGCCGCAGTTGGCAACGGCCATAAAGGAGAATAACCAGCAAGAGACAGCCCATCTCATGCAGCAAGTCAGCAGCACGCTCTTGCTCATAGGTGGCATGATTCTCTGTGCTATTTGGCTCAATATCGACCTTATCTTCCATATCCTACCGAATGGTGAGACCTACGCTGCGGCACGCCAAGTGGTGCTGATGTTAGGAACCAGCCAGTTGTTTATTGCCGTGTGTTCCTTTGCCTCTTCCGCCCTTAACTATTCGCGCTACTATGCCTTCTCCTTATTGTTTTCGTTTATCCTAACCGCTTTGTCTATTCTGCTCAACAATCTCCTCATACCGCATTTCGGCATGGAGGGCGCAGCGGTGAGCAATCTCATATCCTATGCTGTCTATTTCGTGTTGATTGTGCTGACTGTACGATTAATGCTTAAGACCTCCACTTTCACGCTGCAACACCTGAAGATTCTGCTGCTGATAGTGGTGATACTCAATTTGAATTTCCTTTGGCTCGAATACTTGCCAATCCACAATATATGGCTTAGTAGTATGATACGTACTATTGTGCTGATGGGCGGAGCTTGCTTGGTCGCATGGCGCAAGAACCTCTCCCCCGAAATCAATCAACAAGTGCGTTCATTAGGCGAAAGGTTAAAGGTTAAAGGTTAAAGGCAAGAATTATGCGTTATTTCCTACGATTTGCATACGATGGCACCGCTTTTCACGGCTCGCAACGCCAGCCCAATGGTGTGACTGTTCAAGAGACGATGGAGCAGGCGTTGGCTATGATTTTTCGTGAACCTATACCGCTCACTTTCGCAGGTCGCACCGATGCCGGTGTCCATGCCCGCGAGATGTATGCGCATTTTGATTTAGAAGCCTATCCTAAATCCTTCCCTGAAGGGAAGGACTTTACTGCTGCGGATAATAACTCCCTCCCTTCAGGGAGGGTTGGGGTAGGCTCTCTCGTATTTCGCCTCAACGGCATTTTGCCCGATTCTATCGCTATTTTTGACATTTTTCCGGTGACGGATGATGCGCATGCGCGGTTCTCAGCTGTGCGCCGTACATATGAGTATCATATCGTGGACCACAAAGATCCTTTCCTCTGCCAGCAAGCCACGCGCGTGCGTCCAGGCTTGGACTTCGATGCGATGAACGAGGCGGCTCAGTTGCTCATTGGCAAACAGGATTTTGCCTCATTCTGCCGCACGAATACCGATGTCAAGACCACTATCTGCGACCTCACGCGTGCGGAGTGGCGTGAACTGGGAAATGGGCATGCGGTGTTTACGATTGCTGCGGACCGTTTTTTGCGTAATATGGTGCGTGCGGTGGTGGGAACACTGTTTGAAGTAGGTCGTGGCAAGATGACCAAGGAGCAGTTTGCTGAGGTCATTACGCAGCACAACCGCTGCGCCGCAGGCGACTCTGCTCCTGCTGAGGGCCTCTTCCTTGTGCAAATAGATTATCCTCAAGAACTCTTTTTAGTATAAACACAACGATTATACCTATGAAACAACGATTCTCCCTTCTCTTGATTGGCATTTTGATGGCAGTCTCTTTTGTAAAAGCAGATGTTACTTTTCGTGTGAATGTGCCTACTGGCACCAAGTATTGCTATGTGGTAGGCGGTTTACCTGAGCTCAGTAGTTGGGCAGCAGGTGCGGCTGTGAGCATGGACAAAGTGGCAGGAAAAGACCAATTCACCGTTACTATCCCTGGTATCACAACGGCTGATGTGGCTGCGTCCGAAGGATATAAATACATTTGCGGTCCAGACTGGAAGTATGTGGAGAAAACGGCTTCGGGTGACGAAGTGACCAACCGCAAGACAGTGGGCAATCCCGATGTGGTTGCGAAGTGGGCAAGCACCTATTCACCCGTTGGAATCGTGGAAAACTGGACGATTGCAGGCAATAATTACCCTGTGCAAATCCTCTTGCCTACCAACTACGATAAGACTAAGCAATACCCCATTACTTATATGTTCGGCCGCCACCAACGCTACCGCGATGCAGGTTCTGACACCGAGATGGGCGACCGTATTCTCTATTCAGACTCATGGGGCGTAGCCGAAACGGTGGCTGAATTGGAGAAGAATGGCGTAGAGGTGGGTGTCATAGCAGTCCTTTATGCCCAGTTGCCCGAGTTCACTCCTTGGGCGAACGAGGAGTTTGTCGGTACAGGTAAAGCGGATGCTTTCCTTAAAGGGTTTGTAGAGGACTTCAAGCCTGCTTTTGAACAAAAATACGCGATTTCATCGAACAAATCCGTCTGCACCATTATGGGTGCTGATGTGGCAGGACTCTTCGCTTTCTATGCCGCTATGCAGCACCCCGAACTGTTTGGCCAATGCGCTATGTTCTCGCCTGCTTTTTGGTATAATAAAGCCGAATTGCGCGATTTCATTGCAACGATTAACCCGGCTATGACGGATACCCGCTTTGCTTTTGTACAAACAACAGCGGACACCCATTGGACAACCGATGAGATTGATTACTACAACCACTGGCTCAATGACCACGGTTATCTCTCCTACGTCTCAGATGTGGCTGGCGCGCACGATGACCGCACATGGGGATTGGTCTTTGGAGATGTGCTGCAAGGTGTACCCAGTGCGGTTCCGACTGTTGGGGCGAGAATCGCCAATAACTATCAAACAGCCGATTATACCGCCCATACTTGGTACTTCATGAAGGGCGAAGGCACTACCTCCCTCACTTGCGAAGGCACGCCTACGCAAAAGGCCTATTTCTACCGCGATGGCAAAACGCCGACTACGGCGCAGGTATTGGTCAAGGAGATTCCTGTGGACAAAAAGAAATACTCCTACTACTGGAACCTCAATAGCGGCAGCAACTGCGATGGCGATTTGCTGATGACTTCGCCCAAAGATATTGGTTTCAAGGACTCCCGCAAGACCACCTCTTGGCAGCGCGTGGCTGTTTTTGCTGATGGTACCTACGACCAGATTGCGGCGTCGGCTGACCACTTCAAGGTCAATGGCAACACCATGACCAAGGGCAGCAACTACGAACTCTCTGCCAATATCTCCCTCACCGATGATAAGACCGTTTCCGTGCATTATGGCAGCGTGAACTCGGGTAGCGATATGGGCGAGTTGGTTAGCACAAGCGTTTCGCCTAACTGCCTCAAAGCCAATGTCCGTTACTCCTATCTGACCAACCAACTCACGGTCGAGGAGACCGCATGGGGTAGTTCGGATATTGACTTGGAGTACTTCAAGGTGGAGCCCGCTGTCGTGCACCCAGGTACGCCTGTGAAGATGTCCGTTAAGATTGCCAACAAGAATGGCTACAATGTCTCTTTCCGCATGAATCATAACAACCAATCTTCCGCGGCTATCACCCTCAGCAAGGGTAGCAATGGCGAGGAGTTTTACACGATTTCATCGCCCGAAAGCGGCATTTATGGCTTCTATTTGGACCTCGAACTCAATGGCACGACCACCAGGGCGCACCGCGCGGTGTATGTCAAGGTAGTCGATGGTCAACACATGACTCCTGCTATATCCAACAACCCATATGCTGAGATTGATTGGGCTACTGTGAACCAATTTAAGAGCAATTTCCATACCCATACCACCCAGTCCAACGATGCCAGCGATGGCTTCACGACTGCCTATGTCGTGGACCGATACCACGCAGCAGGGTATAAGATCCTCTCTCTCACCGACCATGACTATAACCCTTATCCATGGGAACTGTTCTCACAGTATATGACTACGGTACCTGTTCGCGACCCTGCCGCATTGGGCATGTTGGCTGTGCCGGGCAATGAGCTCAGCAAGGACAATACCAATAGCTGGAGCGAGCGCACGGGTGGGCAGTTCAACCACCACAATGACTTCTTCACGGGTCGCCAGGGTCAGGAGTTTGCTTCGCTGCAAGAGTCCTATGCTTATACCTATGCCCTCGGTGGTATGCAAATCATTAACCACCCAGGACAATACTGGAGCATTGACAATACCTATAGCGAGACGCAGAAGGATGGTCCAGGTTGGCACGCCAACAACTTCCTGACTTTCCCTTCCTTGATAGGACTGGAGGTGTATAACCAAGGCAACCGCCGTCCTAATGACCGTATCTTGTGGGATCAGATTCTGCAACGCACCATGCCTCAGCGCCCTGTCTATGGCTACTCATGCGATGATGCGCACAACAATGACCAACTCTTCCGCAACTACAATTTCATGCTCATGGAGGAACTCACCACCGACGAACTGAAGGATGCCATGCGCAAGGGTGAGAGCTATTTCTGCTACGAACCTGCGGGTTCGGGCGAGGGCAAGGCGCCACGCATTCGTGCTATCACCGTGGATGAGACCAATCAGACTATCACCATAGAGGCGGATGGATTGGTGCATTGGATCTATGCTACCGATAAGACCTCCAGCTCCGCTTCTTCGGCTCGCAGCACCGTGGTGGGCATTGGTAAGACCTTCTCATATGCGGGTTATCAGGGCTCGTATGTGCGTGCGTTCATTACGAATAGGTTTGGCGAGACCTGTACCCAACCTATCAGTTTTGCGGACGAGAGCACGGTGGATGTGGAGCATGTGATAGCGGATGCACGTTTGGCGCTCATGCTTTATCCTAATCCTGCTGAGGCCTACCTCAATGTCTTCATGAATGAGGCGGACACGGATCAAACGATTATGGTCTATGACCTCCATGGCAAGGTCGTGCTGAGCCATAAGGTGGAGGGAGCCGTGACCACATTGCCTGTTGCCTCTTTGCCAGCAGGTATGTATATCGTACAGGTCGGTGCGCGCGTAGGTAAGTTCTTCAAGGAGTGATGTTATTGTTTTATTAGAATTTCCTGCATGTATGACTAATCAAAAAGCATATTTCTTTGACATGGATGGGGTGTTGTTTGACTCCATGCCCCACCATGCTGTGGCGTGGGAGGAAGTGATGAAGGCGCATAATCTTTCGTTCACTGCCCGCGATTGTTATATCAACGAAGGCCGTACAGGCGAGTCTATTATCCGCGAGGCGATGCTCAAGGAGCGCCACCGCGAAGCGACACCCGATGAGATCAATCTTATCTACGGCGAGAAGTCCGCACGTTTTCACGTCTTAGCGGATCAGGTCGGTGGCACGATGGTTATTGAGGGTGTGGCTGATGTGCTGCGCTATGTGCAATCGCAGGGACACCAGATCTGGGTAGTGACGGGTAGCGGTATGCGCACGTTGATTAATAACCTGAATACGGCGCTGCCTCCTGTTTTTCAACCCGATAGGATGGTCACGGCTTTTGATGTCACGAAGGGCAAGCCAGACCCCGAACCTTATCTGATAGCGTGGGAGCGTTCTGGCCTGCCTAAGGAGCAATGCATTGTGATTGAGAATGCCCCCTTGGGTATCCGTTCGGGCAAGGCGGCAGGACTGACTGTTTATGCGGTGAATACGGGCATTCTTACGCGCGAAGACTTAGCCCAAGCGGACCAAGTCTTCGATTCCATGGCGGAGTTGCTCTCCTTCCTCCAAGGGCAATAAATATCCTCTTATAATTGTTCTCTGACGGCTTTCAGTATGGGCTCAACGCTCATAGGGTTGCCTACTGCACCGCGCATCCATGCGTTGGGTGTGAGGCAACCTTGTTGGTAAATGCGGGTGTACTCTTTTGCCCATTCCTCTGGGGTGGCGCACTTCGCCAAATGTTCCTCCAACTGATATTGCACCAGGTTGCCAATAGGGTAGGCGGGCAGATACAGGGCATAACCCACCATGTGCGAATAGATGCCCAATAGTGGGCTGTCCTTTTCGCCTAAGACGGGAGCGTAGTATGCGTTCCATACCTCCGCTGCAATCGCCAATACCGCCTCGCGTAGGTCTGCTGCGGTCGCCTCTGGATGGGCATACAACCATTGCCACATACGCATGTCCACTAAGCTCACACCCATAATCTCGTACATGCCCCAGATCATATCAAATATACTCTCACCTTTCGCCTCTAACCTCTCGCCTTTCGCCTCTAACCTCTCGCCTCTCGCCTCTAACCTCTCGCCTAACAACTCCAAGTCTCGCTCTTGGAAGAGGAACGCGCTGGCTTCGGTGAAACCAGTGTTAGGAATACCAGCGAGGGTGTAGTAGTCCATATCGTAGAGCGAGATGACTTCTTCTACATTGTGTCCAAACTCATGCACGGCGATATTGTAGCCCTTGTAGTCCATACCTTTTTCACTTACGCGTGTGCGCAGGCGTGCGGGCTGCTCTCTGCCCACGCATGGGCGCGCATGGCCCGAACCGCGAGCTGCTTCTACTACGATATGCGATGCCACATTGTTGGCTTTCTCTGGGGCAAAGCCCAAGTCCATGAGCATGCGTGGCATGTCGCGTTCAAAGGCCTTGGCATTGGGATAACGCTGTTGCGTTTGTGCGGTGAGGTAGTCTTCGGAGATGGTGCTGCGGCTCTTGAAGCCGTCGTACCATATATCGTATGGACGCAAGTCACGCCCCAAACGCTCACGGATGATGGCTGCTACTTGCTTCACTTCGTTGGACGATATGAGTTGGGTGAATAGTGCCTCAATCTCCTCAAAGGGTATCTGCAAGTCCTCATTGAAGGTGCGCTCAACGTGTGAAGGAGCGTCGTGGCGGTATTGGTCCACCGCCTGCAAGGCGTGGAAGATGTTGATAATCTGCTGATAACGTGTGTCGGGTTCCCTTTCGCCTCTCGCCTCTAACCTCTCGCCTCTCGCCTCTAACATATTCGTCTCTGGGTACCACACATATTCCTCGTTATTCACCACGCATTCGGGTATCTCTTGACGGATAATGCGCAGCATGACTTGGTAGATCATTTCTTGTCTTTCCCTGCCTTTCGCCTCTAACCTCTCGCCTTTCGCCTTATCGCCTACTGCATAATTCGACTTCAGCTCGTCGCGTAGGTTCCAGTGTGAGAGCAATGCCATGGGTTCTTGCCACAATTGTTCGCCTTGTTCGTTGCGTAGGCAGTGCATCATGATGTTGTAGCCAGCTATGTAGTTCTCTGCTTGGCTGAGTGCTTGTGCGTAGGCAGCTGTCACGGAGCCGGGCACGCGGGTATGGAACATATCACCCAGGCGAGCATAGGCCCACTGTTCACGTGTCCACTGGCTGCCCAATTGGTTCTTTTCATGGAGTGTATAGTGAGGGAAGTTCAGGATGCAGATATGGGCTATTTTGTTGGCGAACATATCCTCTGCGAAATGTGAGATGGGGCTATATCCGCTGATGATCCAATCGACTGTGGTGGGTTCGCCTTTGCCCACGAGAGTGGTGGGCTCTTGTAGGGTATTGTTGAGCATGTCGGCACTTTGGCTGCACAGTTCGATGATATGTGATAGGCGGTTGTATAGTGTGTGTCGCTCCGTATGGGTGCCAGCGTAGGAGGAGGTGACTAAGGTTTGAAAGTCGGCTTCGTTGCCGTCGCTCTCTTGCCATAGGGCAGCCACTTGCTTCACGCCGCGTGCCACGAGGGCGGTGTCTGCCTCGGGATGGGCTGTGGTGATAGCTGTGATGCTGTTTTGGATGGTTGTGTCACTGATCATAACTTGCTGGTTGTTAGTCTGGCATGCTACCATAATGAGGGCGGTCATGCCTATTAGAATCCATTGTTTCATTGTTTCATTGTTTTGCTTGACTGCAAAAGTACTGCTTTTTTCTGAATTATGCAAATTTTGACTGTAAAAATGATAATTATGCGTTCTTCCAAATGCTTCCCACGGACGTCTTATCTCGTCTACGGACTCGAACGATTGCTCCACCAAGCAGGAGGCAGTGAAGCAAGCGGAAGTCCTTGGAGTAGCATTGAGCACAATGGAGAGATGGATTACGAAATCCGTACAAACAGCTCACATAGAAAGACTTACAACAGGTTTGTATAGAAAGAAACCCTCATGTATTGCATAGTGAGGGGAATGAGGGAGTGAGGGA
>JBGVEG010000138.1:0-46683 GCA_045119955.1 Paludibacteraceae bacterium | reverse complement strand
CTTGCCGCTGGGTGTGTTCTTATCTCACATTCGCTCGAACGATTATTTGTTCCCCAGCGGAATAAGTTGTTAATGTTGTTTTAATTTAAAATCTTTTTATTTATTATGGCAAATTACGTACCCATTGCGCCCGTCGATTATCTAACGGGCAAACTCAACAAAAAAGACAAAACAGTCTTTCGTCAAAAATTCGCACGCGACTCCCATGGCGCGATTATTCGTCCCATGAAAAAGGAGGTGTATGTTATTCAGAACCCACGCGACTGGAAGAAGAACCCAGCCAAGGGCGCAGAGAAGCAGAAGCAAGACCGTTGGTCAGAAGCTTGCGCAAAGACCAAAGCTATCTTGCATGACCCAGAGCAACGTGCTCTGTGGCAGCAGCGTTGGCAAGCGCAACTCAAGAAGGCAGAAGCTGATGCTCCTATTGATCCACACACGGATAAGCGAAAGATCTATGCCAAATTCGACTGCTACGTTCGTTCGAAAATCTGGCGCGCGTTGTGTCAATCTGAAAAAGGCGGGTCATAATCCCGCCTTTAACCTCTTACCTTTCGTCTCTCGCCTTTGTAATATGCAAATTTCAATGTGCCTTCTATGTCCATTACCCACGGAGTCCCCGCTGACGCCTGCGTCATGGGGTGTTAGACGAATGTTATTCGGGTATTCCTCGCACTCCCGCTGGCAGTCTTGTTCTCGGCGATGGTTCGCCGAGTATCCTCGCCTTTACACCTTACACTCTACACCCTACATTCTGCACTCTACACCCTACGCCCTACACAGGCGTTCCCGCCATCAGTCATGTGCACGGCGGTGGCTCGCCGTGTCTCCCGTGTTTCCGTGTCAATCCGTGCTCATCCGTGGGCGGTATATCTCCGCTACCTGTTGTGTTTTGCCAGTGGTCTGGCAATGTTCACGCCTCTTTCCTTTCGCTCCCGTGGCTGTCTTGTGCTCGGCGATGGTTCGCCGAGTATCCTCGCCTTTACACCTTACACTTTACACCCTACACCCAAAAAATCACCAAAAATGCATTTTTCTTTGACCTCATGACAGGTTTTGTCAGTTTGATGTAGTACCTTTGCAGAAAATTCTAAAAAAATTGGTCGCAGATTGCGAGTAGTTAACAAAATAAACTTTTACAAAATAAACACATTTATAATTATGTCAATAGAATTATATCACCCAAATGAGGACGGAGTAGTTGTTTATCGTACAGAGGATAATACATTGCAATTGGATGTACAACTTGCAGAAGAAACAGTTTGGCTTGCTCAGCAACAAATGGCCGTCTTATTTGATACCACAAAACAAAATGTCAGTCTCCATATCAATAATATATTTAAAGAAGGAGAATTAGACAAAATCTCAGTTGTCAAGGATTACTTGACTACTGCCTCTGATGGCAAAAAATATCGTACCACTTATTATAATTTGGATGTTATCATCTCTGTTGGCTATCGTGTAAAATCTAAACGAGGTACGCAATTCCGTCAATGGGCACTCAAGGTAATCAAGGACTACATGCTTAGAGGATATGCTATCAATCAACAAATGTTTGCTATGGAAGAACGTATCGACAGAAAAATAAGCAATCATACCGTACAAATACAGGACTTACAAGAAAAGGTAAACTTCTTTGTCCGCACAAGTCTTCCGCCCCACCAGGGTATCTTCTACGATGGGCAAATCTTTGATGCCTATACCTTTATCAACGACCGCATACGCGAAGCTACCGCACGCATCATCCTCATTGACAACTATATAGATGATAGCGTGCTCACTATGCTCGCCAAACGTGCAGACAAAGTAGCTGCGACGATCTACACCAAGAAACCATCTGCACAACTGCAACTGGATATCCAGAAGCACAATGCACAGTATCCTCCAATAGAGGTCATTAATTTCGACCGTTCACATGACCGCTTCCTTTGCATTGATGAGACGGTCTATCACCTCGGTGCCAGCATTAAAGACCTTGGCAAAAAATGGTTCGCTTTCAACCGCATGGAGATGCCCACCAGCGAACTGTTGCAACGAATGTAATTCACCCACTTCCCACTCCATTCAGCAGCACCTTGACATGGTGCTGTTTTTATTTCCCGCCTCTAACCTCTAAACTGTAGGCGCTTGCGCCGTTCTCTCAACTGTAGCTCTGTTTCTTGCCTTTACACTCTACACCCTACACTTTCTATTGTTATGGTAATCACAAAGAAAATTTGACCAAACGGATTTGATTTAGTCAATTGTTTATAGTATTTCAATTTTTGTTTTGGGTTGCCAGCGACGTGTCGCTCTCCCAACCCAAACAAAAGTATCTCTTTGAATTGACGATTATTGACACTTTATTGACGTCACTTGTCTTATACATATCTCTATTATTTTTTAATATTTTTGTAGCGCAGCGTATTTTTGTTTCAAAATCATCGTGACAGCACTACTCTCCCTAAAAAATCACCCAAATCCGTGAAAATTTTAAAATTTTTGCCATAATGTTTTGTTATGTCAAAAAATTGTTGTATATTTGCGGTCGCAATTCCACGCCGAGGGATGTCTGCGTTAAAAATATTAACTATTAATTGTTAATTATTAACTATCTACGGCTGGGGTAGCAGACATATTAAAAAGGCGTTTATTGACGCTCTGTTCTGATGCTCTGAAACTTCGCAACTTTCACATTTGTATTCAGGACTTAGCAACGGTAGATGTCCTACGGGATATAGATTATCCCTCTTGTGTTTATTTGGTACATAGTTTGCGTATATGCGTATGCGCACACGCGTACCTTAACCATGTAGCACGAGAGTATATTTATATTCGGCGTGGGCTTCGCGTTGTCGGTCTAATACAAAGGGCAATGCGAAGGCCTAAGAGCATGGAACGACAACAGTCGGACTCCACGCTTTTTTTATATGCCTAATTACTTAACCACAAATCCGCATAGTTGGGAGTTCCTATGCAAAATAAATGAATAGTATGAGAAAAATACTAATAGCGTTACTGCTGTTGCCTACATTGTTATATGCAGGAGAAATTCCTATTAAAAATGCGGTTATTGAGGACAATACCTTCACTTGGAAAGTAGTGTCAGTAGATTTTAGGGATGATTGTACAATTATCCATAAAGAAGTTACACCAAAAGTAGTAGGAACTTGGATTTGTTCCAGTACCGATGAATTTATCGAAGATGCAGTTACCCAACAACGTTATTATTTATGGTATAGTACAATAGGTTTGAAACCAATAGAGATCTATCATACAAATACTATATCATTTACAGAAATATATCCTCCAGTAAATCAATCTGACTTTATAAATATTAATTCTGGTAAATATTATTATAAAAGGGGGATTTCGGTATGGCCTCTATATACGACTAATCCTTACGTAAATGCAAGTCATGATGGTGCATATAGCAGATCCCAAATAACGGGCGTGATAATTAGTGACGATTGTACATTAGTGGCATTAGATTATTATTCTTATTATGATAACGGATGGGTCTCCTTTAATTCTAATTTTTATATTACGGATAATCAACATTTTCGTGTAAATATCATGGAGTTATATGTTTGCGACAAAGAGGGAAATATCGTTGATACTAAAAATTTAGATGAAAGATATGATGTGAATAGAGGAGAGCGCAACCGTGTACTTTTAGTATTCCCTAAAATACCACGCGGTATTCATGAAATAGATATTATAGAACCCGGAGGATTCTTTTGGCGAGGCATTAAAATTAACAACGTTGACTAATATTAACACTAAAAACACATTATTATTATGAAAAAGTTCCTATTTTTATTCTCATTCCTTATGCTTTGTGGAATATCAGTTGCAAATGACATTATTAAAATGCAAGCGACATCTTATGCGTACAAAGCAACAGACGACTATGGATATTGGTCCGATTGGACAGATTGGCAAGACTGCTCCATACTTGTGGTTATAAATGCCGCAAATGATCGTGTAAACATATATAGTAACTCCCCTCAAGAGTATGACATATACAATTATGGCGAGGAGGAGTATGATAGTGAGGGTGGCACAACAACTACATTTAATTGTATTGATAGTAATGGTCTTCGCTGTGATATGAGAATTCGTATACAAGCAAATCAACAAGTACAATTATACATCGATTATTCAGATGCGATGTGGGTATATAATGTACAACCTAAGTAAACAAGTACGGATATAACTAAATGACCCAACATGAGTAATACAGCGAGAAAAATATTATTACTGATACTTTCTCTCTTTGTGAGTAGCAGTATATTCAGCGATTATTCGACTTCGATGTTTCCTATAATGAATAAATCTGAGGGTATCGTGAAGATGATTGAAAATGACTTAAACATGGAGATTGTTCGTATAGAATATGATATTTTGTCAACAAGCAAATCAACGATTAGAACTCTGACAAATGGCTGGACTTATATGATAGTAGCATTTGGGGATTTCCGTTTCCGAGATATTGACATCAAAGTCTATCGTTATGTTAATGGATATTGGCAATTAATAGAAAAGGATATGGATGCCGAATCAGTAGCTGCAGTGTCAATTACACCGTCTTATACTGAAGAATACAAGATAGAAATTTCTGCGTACAGCTTTGAAAGTGATTATAATGTTGGACATTATGGATTGATAATCGCACATTAAATATTCGAAATTATTAAGAACAATTAAAAGATACAAACCACTATGCGTTGCAAAAACTGTGGTTGGGAAAATCCCAACGGACTCACCAAATGTGAGAAATGTAACACACCACTCGCTGGTGTAGTCAACAACCAACCTGCTTATGGTACCGTTCCTGAAGCACCTCAAGCAGCACAAAATCTCAACAAAACTGTCTTCGAGGCAGAAGTATTCCCTCAAGCAGCGCCTGCTGCTAATGCATGCCCTAATTGCGGCTACCCTATGCGCCCAGGCGTGACAGATTGCCCTAATTGCCATCAACAAGCGGCGCGACCCGTTGCTCCTCAACCAGCACCTCGTCCAGCGGCTCCTGCTCCTCAACAAGTCAAGGCAACTCCTATGTCAGGCACCGTTAATCCATGGGTACAAGTAGCTCCTGCTAACAAATGCAGTCTGCACCCAATAGAGCAACAAGGCGTAGATACTCCAGATGCACTCAATCTCAAAGGTGATGCGCACGAGCTCAATCGCGCTAACCTTGATCCAGAAAACCAAACCATCACCTCTAAAGTGCAAGCTCAACTAACTTGCGAGGATGGTCAATGGTACATCCAAGACAAGAGTGCGCAGCACACTACTTTTATTTACGCAGGCGAGAAGACCGCACTCAAAGAGGGTGATGTCATTCTTATGGGTAACCGTCAATTTGTTTTCCACATCGACTAATTTTCGTGTATCATGGTTGAGAGATGTGCGTTTAATACGGGCGACCGAATAGACAACCGTTACACCGTGACCAAAAGCCTCGGCGAGGGTGCTTTTGGTATGGTGTTTAAGGTTTCTGACTCGCACGGCAAGGAATATGCGCTCAAGGTACTCAAACTTTGGGAGGTACATCCCGAAATCCGCCAACAACTGGCGGACCGCTTCGAGATGGAGTATCAGACTGGACAAATCAGTAGTCCTTATTTGGTTCACTCAGTCGGTCATGGCACCATCAAGGGTAACCCTTATATCTTGATGGAGTTCTGCCCGAAAGGCGACCTTGGCAATGCACCATCCAATACGGATTGGAACCTCATGGGACAACAAATCCTTCTTGGTCTCAAAGCCCTACACCGCTGTGGAAAGGTGCACCGTGACCTCAAACCAGAGAATGTACTCGTCAAAGCGGATGGCACTGCTGCCCTCACCGACTTTGGTATCTCTGGTGATCGCAACAAACGCATGACCGAGCGCAATATCCTCGGCAAGCCCATGCAGATTTTCGGCACCTATGCTTACATGCCTCCCGAGCAAGTCAATCCGCAGAAAGACGCCACTGTTCTCCCAACTACCGATATCTTTTCCTTTGGCGTAATGATGTACCAACTCATCACGGGCAACCTACCTTTTGGCACACTCAGAGATGAGAACGAACTCGTGCTTTATCTCAAAGCAGGTAAAGAGGGACGTTGGAACCGCAGCGCACTCAGCATGTCGCACTACGGCACTATGTATCTTCCTGTCATTGAGGGCTGTCTTCAACCCGATTTTCACAAGCGTTTACAATCGGTAGATGAAGTACTCGCATTACTGCCACCAGCAGATATGCACTCCCCTCAAGGTTACACCTCAAACGATGACCTCATTACACCTTCTGTCATTCGCGGACTGCTGCTGCGCGTGATGCAGGGCGAGGAGTATGGTCGTACATACGACATATCTGCTCTCGGCAAACTTAATCACGGTTTGCTGACCATGGGACGCAATGACCGCAGCACATTCAATACCCTGCCTATCTGCGAAAACCAAAGCCAATACATTTCACGCAAACATTGTACCATTGAGTATGACAACACCAGCGGCAATTGGTTCATCCGCGATGGTCAATGGGATAGAAACTATGCTGGCGGCTGGAAAACATCCCTCAATGGTACATTTGTCAACGCCAAGGAAGTCACCCCTAATGGCTACTTCTTGGCTATCGGAGACATCATCTCTATTGGCGACACCAAACTTCGTGTAGAGGCATACTAACCCTTGCCTTTACACAATACACTTTACACAATATACTAAAAAACTCTCACACAATGGCTCAAATTACAATCGGACGCAACGCACAATCTACAATCGTAGTGGACGCGCAGTATAATACCGTCAGTGGCAATCATGCTACTATTTCTTATGATGGTGTTGCATATATCTTGCAAGACCACAGCACCAATGGCACCTATGTCAATGGCAATCGCATTCACCACGCATCCTGTCAAATTCGTTTAGGTGACCATATCACGCTGGGTACACAATATGTCCTCAATATGAACGAAGTCACCTCTCTCTTAGGTGGAGGACGTGCTACCCAACGCCGTGTGGACACTCCTGCTACAGCACACGTGGCTCCACAAGCACAACCTATGAATCAGCAGATCAATATCAATATTGGTGGCACCCCTGCTAAAGAAGAGAAATCAAAATCAATCAAAGAAGGCGAGCCGTCTATAGTCAATAAATGGAATTGGGGAGCATTCTTGCTCGGTTGGATTTGGGCTATTGGTAATGGCGTATGGTGGGGGTTAGTTGGTTTAATCCCTTATGCTGGATTTATTGTAAATATCATTTTAGGCGCAACAGGCAATAGAAGTGCTTGGGAGAAATATGAAGGTTCTGCAGAGAGCTTTGAAGCAAAACAACGCACCTGGACTAAAGCTGGTGTAATTATTTTCATTATAACCCTAATTTCTACAATCGCTATAGTTGCATCAGCATTCACATACTAAATCTCTATAATTATGTCACAACCTACTCAAACTTACAAACGCTCACTCGCAGGTTCTGTGGGCGCTGGACTTAGTTCTGTATTCAACGCTGGAGGACGTACATACTATATCCTCGAACACAAAGTTTCTTCACAATACCACCGTGCTGGCGAAGCACAAGAGATTATCGTGGACCAAATCGAAATAGGTCGCGACCCAAAATGCCAAGTACAGTTCGATGAGAACTTCAAGACGGTTAGCCGCCGTCATGCTGCCATTGTCCGCGATGGCGATAATTGGAAATTAGTTCAACTCTCCAAAACCAACCAAACATTCCTCAATGGTCATCCAGTAGCAAATGAATGGTATCTCCAAAACGGTGATGAGATTCAACTCTCTGTCAATGGCCCAAAACTCGGCTTTATCGTTCCTACTGGCAACAAGTCCAAAACGGGTAGTATCGCCCTCAGCCGCCGCTTGTCGCTCTTCCGTCAGCAGGCACTCAAGCCATACAAGACTGCAATGGCTGTCATGGCTACACTCATTGTCTTGCTTATCGCTGGTGGTATCACTTTTGGTGTGATGGATCACAAGCAAGATGTTGCTACTGCCGCACTCCATCAGTCGCAAATAGATGCTGCTAATGAGCAACTCCAAGCTGCTATTGCTGCTTCAGAACAACAGCAAGAGCAAATCAAGAAAATGCAAAAAGACTACGCTAACTTGCAAAAGAAACTGAAGGACATTGATTCTCCTTCTGCTACCAATGCCAACAAGCGTGTCTCTGGCTCTAATACCACCAACAAGACCATTGCTGCTTGCGAGCCATCTGTATATTTTGTACTCATGCGCAAGATTATACTTACTTATGAGGGACAAACCAAGACTTTCGAAAATGTAGGTGCAGGTACTGGTTTCTTACTCAACGATGGTCGTTTCATCACAGCGCGCCATGTCGTAGAACCTTGGATGTATCCTACCAACGAAAACGATGAGGTCAATCTTCTCTGCAACGCTATTGCGCACAACGGCGGTAAAGTGGTTTGCCACCTCGAAGCATATTCACCTACAGGCAAAAAACTCACTTTCCAATCTACCAATGCACGCATCAATCGCAGTTCTGACAACAGCCAAGTTATTGATGGCGTTCGCTTCGTAACTGCTTCGCTCGATGCCAGCGATTATGCATACTTCCGCACCAACGAAACAGGAGGTCTGCCATACGACAATGCGCTCTCGCGCAGACTACCAGTTCAAGCTAAACTGACTGTATTGGGCTATCCTATGGGGATTGGAGCGAACTCTCCTACAGACATTCACCCTATCTATAGCGAAGCTGTGGTAGCACGCGAAGGACTACAAAACGGCTTAATCCTCACCACTGCCACAACTTTCGAGCATGGCAATTCAGGTGGTCCAGTATTTGCCACTACCACTGATGGTGAACTCATCGTAGTCGGTATCGTTTCTGCGGGTGCAGGTCGCTCTACTGGCTTTGTTGTTCCTATTGCTTCTATTCAATAAACATAAACCTTTATACAAATGAAAACGAATAACATTCTATTCCGAATGGCTGCCCGTTGCGAAGCAGCAGGCAGACCTAACAACGAGGACAATTATCAGTTAGATGACAATCTATCCGACAACTCTTGGGGCTTCACAGCCGATGCCGAAGTATCATTAGGCGAAAAGGGTGCACTGCTCGTTGTCTGCGATGGCATGGGCGGTATGAATGCAGGTGAAGTAGCTTCCGACATTGCAGTCAAAACCATCAAAGAATGGTTTACTACCGACAAACTCACAGACGCAGCCGTTGCAGCCCCATGCAAGTATATATCTTCTGCTATTGTAGCTGCCGATGCTGCTATCAAGGCACATAGCAAAACCAATCCAGACACCGAAGGCATGGGCTCTACTATTGTTTTAGCATGGCTATTAGGGCAAAAGGTATATGTCGGCTGGTGTGGTGACAGTCGCTGCTATCGCTTTAATCCCGCACTGGGATTAGAGCGACTCAGCCACGACCATTCTTATGTACAAGAACTGGTTGATGCAGGCAAACTCACCGAAGAACTTGCCTTCGACCATCCTAATAATAACATCATCACTCGTTCATTAGGTGATCCTCGCGGTGCTGCTCAACCTGACTGCAAAGAATTTGACCTGTTTAATCAAGATATTATTCTTCTCTGTTCCGATGGTCTTTGCGGCACACTGCGTGATAATGAGATAGCCGAACTCATCAAGCAACACCAAACATCTATGCAAGAATGTCGTGATGCACTTTGGGATGCGGATGAAGCAGCAGGTTGGACCGATAATACAACGATTGCCCTCGCACAAATCATTAGCGGTGGCAAGGATGCAACTACTGCTAACAAGACTGCAACAGCCAGCACGGATATCAGTACATCCAAAGCCAAACTCATTGCAGCCAACAAGAGATTAAAACTCATCTTATCGGGAGTAGTTTTCATCATCCTTTTGTGCGCTATAGTTGCCACTGCATACAAGTACAAAGCTCAAATCGCCTCTATCTTTGACAAAGAAGAGCCAGCCGTAGAGCAAGTAGAGGGTGCGGTTGTCCAAGAAGAACCAGCCGAGCAAGTTGCTGACGAAGGGGCTAGCGATTCGGAGAATAATTTAGAAGCCAATCCAGATAAACCTTCTACCACTCATGCCGACAACGATGCTCCCAATGCATCTAATCCTGCCCCAAAATCAGAACACGGCAACGACGCAAAGGGTAGACCCGTTGTGACTGAAGGCACAACAGATGTTCAAAAAGTAGATCAACCTCAAACCCAAGAATAACTATGCAATTACAAGAAAACACCCTCTTTGCCAATCGCTACCAACTCATCAAACTCCTCGGACGAGGTGGCTTCTCCGAAGTATGGTTAGCCAAAGATAATTGGACGCATCTCCAAATAGCAATCAAAGTCTATGCCCCTGGTCAGGGCATGGATCAAGACGGTTTGCAAGATTTCTGTGGAGAACTTGCCAGTGTATATGACCTTAACCATAGTAATCTGCTCAAACCACAGCATGTGGATACATGGCAAAATATGCCATACCTCATTATGGCATACTGTCCATCGGGTTCTTGCGTAAAGCGTGTGGGAAAAATGACGGAAGCGGAACTATGGAAACTTATCCACGATGTCGCTGCTGGTCTTGCATACCTCCACGAGAAAGATGTTATCCATCAAGACATTAAACCCGATAATATCCTTGTTGATACTGAGGGCAATTATCTCATTACTGACTTTGGCATCTCAACCCGCGCTCGCAGTACCTTGCGCAAAAGCGTAATCGGTGGTAATACATCAGGTGGCACTACTGCTTACATGGGACCAGAGCGTTTCTCTCGCCAACCTGCACCTACAAAAGCCAGCGACATTTGGTCATTCGGTGCAATGGCATTCGAGTTACTCGAAGGTGTCACTCCTTTTGGCGAAATAGGTGGTGGTATGCAAAAAGGTGGCGCAGAGATTCCATTTATCAATGCACCAGTATCGGATGCACTCAAGTACACCATTTTCAAGATGCTCAGCAAAGAGACATGGGATCGCCCTACCGCAGCAACCCTTGTCGAATGGGCAAACAATCCAAGTTCTATTGAAATTGACTATAGTTTATTGTCTGAAGAGGAAAGTAGCGCGCAAGCACAATCAGTTCCTGCTTCCGTTGCCGAAACTCCCACTCCACAACCCGAAGGACGCGCAACACAAAGATTCAATAATGATGAAAGTATAACTGATGTAAATAGTACTATATCTATCTCATTACAACACGTAGATAATAACAATGTTGCAGAACATGAAAGTAAGGCATCAGAAGAACAAAAACAGAAAGAACTATTCAAAAAGTTATATATGGTTGTTTTCTGTGTAGCAGTCGCTCTTTTTGGAGGAATACTTCAAGCTGGTTCTGGAGCTATTTTATACTTTGTGATGACAATTGTAACATCCGTTGTTGGTTTGATATTATATCTAACAAAATGGAAAAAGGTAAGTTTCTTTATTTTGGCTTTGTCAATTGGCTTTATACTAATTCCGAGTTATCACAAAGATGTGTTTTTTGGTTTTTATACCGCTCCAGAAGAATACGGAGAAGTATATCCTATAGACGATTCTTCCCCTATAGTTGAATCTACCAAAACAGCTACGCCCCCACAGGAGACAACCAAGACATACAGCATCAATAAGAATGCTATCCAAGCCGTTGACTTGGGGTTAAGTGTTAAGTGGGGTTCTTGCAATTTAGGAGCAAACAAGCCACACGAATATGGATACTACTATGCGTGGGGCGAAACAACTCCGAAAAATACTTACGATTGGGAAACATATAAGTACTGTAAAGGAACCGATGTCTCTTTAACTAAATACAATTGGAGGGCTGCTAATGGAAAGGTTGATAGAAAAACAAGACTAGAACTATCGGATGATGCAGCTAGTGTTAATTTGGGTAGTTTATGGAGAATGCCTACCAAAGATGAAATATATGAGTTAGGAAAACGTTGCACTTGGAAATGGACATCCTTAAACGGAGTCAAAGGATACTCAGTGATAGGTCCTAACGGAAATAGTATTTTCCTTCCTGCTGCGGGCAATCAATATGAAAAATCCCCTAGTAGTAATATAGGATCTAAAGGTTATTTCTGGACAAGTTCACTCGATTCGGGCGGAGATGTCGGTGCATACATTTTGTCTTGTAGTTCAAGCGAAGTTGCTTATACCTATAACTATTGTTTGCGTTGTTGTGGTTTGACAATCCGCCCTGTTTGCCCATAATATAAGATTGTTATGAGAAATATGACCGATAAAGAGTTTGATTTTTACATGGAAAGGGAATTGTACAACTACCTTTGCCAACTTGAACGTGATCAATGCACAGATGAATGCATTTTTATGTACAACATAGAAAAATTAATCAATTCTTGGAAGGATATACTATATACAGAAACTGGCAAAAGAAATAATACTGTTCAGCGAAAAGATATTCCTAAAGTAGCCGTAACTATTGCAAAATCATGGAATGCGAAAAAAGATACAGTAGTCTATGTGAATAGCCGTGTGACTATAACTGAAGAAGCTTTAACAAAAGTATGTGAGGATATATTGGATAAATTTTATATTAATCCACCTGATACGACTCATACTCTTTTCCTTCAATAGTATGCGAAGGAAACTCTGTGTTTATTATCTATTAGTCGAAAAGAGAAAAATAATAATTTTATGCTACTCCAACCCAATACAATATTCGATAATCACTACACCCTCATTCGCCAATTAGGACGAGGTGGCTTCAGTGAGGTGTGGCTCGCCCATGATAGTTACATGGACATAGATGTAGCTATCAAGATTTATGCTCCTGGACAAGGCATGGATCCAAATAGTATTGACGAATTCCGTCGTGAGATAACTGGCGTCTTCCAACTCAATCACCCTAATCTGCTTTGTCCAAAGCATTTGGGTATATGGGAGAAAATGCCATACCTTATTATGGCATATTGCCCTGCAGGCTCTTGCGTGAAACATGTAGGAAATATGACCGAGGAAGAAATATGGCACCTCATCCACGATGTAGCAGCAGGCTTGGCATACCTACACGAGAAGGATATTGTCCACCAAGACATCAAACCCGACAATATCCTCATTGATACCGAAGGTAATTATCTCATCACCGATTTCGGTATCTCCACCCGCGCACGTAGCACCTTGCGCAAAAGCGTGATAGGTGGCAACACTTCTGGTGGAACTACTGCGTATATGGGACCTGAACGATTCTCTCGCCAACCTGCTCCAACTAAAGCCAGCGACATCTGGTCATTTGGAGCTATGGCATTTGAGTTACTCGAAGGCGTAACTCCTTTTGGCGAGATTGGTGGTGGTATGCAAAAAGGTGGCGCAGAGATTCCATTTATCAATGCGCCAGTCTCTGATGCACTCAAGTTCACTATCTTCAAAATGATCAGCAAAGAAACTTGGGATCGCCCTACCGCAGCAACCCTTGTAGAGTGGGCAAACAATCCATCTTCTATTGAAGTTGACTATAGTTTATTGTCAGAGGAGGGTAATGTAGCGCAACCGCAACCTGCTCCTGATCCCGTTGTCGAAACACCCGTTCAACCCGAAGGACGCGCAACACAGAGATTTGGATCTTCTAAATCAATCGATAACAATGCTACGGTTACAATTTCTTCTATACAATCAGAACCACTGACTTTATCTGTTGAGCCAAGAGAATTGGCGATTCCAGCAATTGGAGGACAAACTGTAGTTTCCGTTAATACGAATGGAGAGTGGATTCTACCATCAAGCACACAGCAATGGATGCAAATAAGTAAGCAATCTGATGATTCGTTTATAATTAATTGTGAGCCAAACGTAACGGGCAAACAACGAGAATCTAAACTGTTTATTACTGCTGTAAAAACATCAGAATCACTATGCGTTAATATTAACGTCTATCAATTGGCATTAAAGAAGAAAAAGACTTGGTTATATTTGACATGTATTACTATTGTTGCAATGCTGCTTGCTTGGATTGCTCTAATTTCACCTAAAACATATGAGATAATAGGATATACTCCTTCAGAGGCTATTGTAAAATCATTAAAGATGAAAGGAAAGACAGAATTGGCGACTGCGTTACATCATAGAGATTATGGTGACATTTATGCACAAGCCTCTGTTGAGGGTGGTATGATTTATGAGGGCGAACCATTTATCCTTCAAGTTAAGAAGGTTGGTTCTTACCATATTCATTATAATGTGAAAGGTGCCGAATATATTCCTGATGAAGCGCCTGATGTACTTTGGATTGAAGATATTTACACTCCAAATTATTCTGATAGCTACGATGTACGATATATGCCTATTACTAATAGTTCATCAGTGGTTATTTCATTTTATATTGAGGTAAACAAAGATGAAAAAGTTGAACTGGACTCTTATACATTTAATATAAAAAAAAGACCTATTTCCAAAGAACTGCACAATAGGTTAATAGGTATACATAAATTACGTCTTCAATGGTTAGAACCAAAAACAAGTACGATTAATATTGAATATAAAAATGGTGTATATTATGGAAAAAGTGAAATAATTAGGGATAACGATTATCTATATATAGACGGAACTTTCGAGATTACGGACGCTAACAACATCTATTTTACAGGTGAAATTCGTGAGAAAGTGTCTTATCTAAATAATGGACAAGAATGTCTTCGTAACGGAACATATCATTTCAAAGCTTATAATGGAAGACAGTATTGGAGAATGCAAGAAATGGCTAATTGCGAAGGCAATGGCGTAGTTGATTATATTGATATATTCTTTTAATATGGAGAATTGTTTACATGTATTTAGGCGTGCTGATTTTTGGTGTGTGAAAGAGGGACAATCAAAATCAAAGATCCAAAATTCTGATAAAAGGAGGAAAAGAGATGCTATGAATTTTGCGACTAATTATAAAAAGAAGTATCAAAAAGAAAAGCAAATTCGTAGTATTTATATTCATCATCAAGATACTTATATAGTAGAACAAAAAATAAACTAAACAAGTAATATGTGTTTTGTTACTAATGTATTCATCAATTGTCCTTTTGATAAAAATCGAATAGATAAATATCTCAAACCAATGTTTTTTTGCCTGGTAACGAATGGATTAACACCAAAGATCGCTTTGGAGAGCCAAGACTCAGGACAACTTAGAATAGATAAGATAGTGGACTTAATGAAGAGTTCTAAGTATAGTATTCATGACTTGTCTCTACTTAAACTCAAGAGAGGAGCGATGGAATATGCAAGAATGAATATGCCGTATGAATTAGGTATTGATTACGGGTTGAGAAATTCGGGTCAAGAACTGTATGAGCAAAAAAAATTTTTGGTCTTAGGAAATAAAAGATATGAATACATGAAAGCCTTGTCAGATATTAGTGGATTTGATATACAAAATTATAATAATTCAACAGAAAAATTGTTTGAATGTATGCACTCTTGGCTATCTTCTTTACAATTGCAAAGAATAGTACCTCCTGCTTTAATAATGCATTATGATTATATCAGTTTTAATGCATGGTTATATAGTAAATTACTGACTACATATGGAGAAGAAGCTACGAAAGAATGCTTAAAAGATTTAACCTGGTCTAACTATAAATTATACATAGATGAATACATTCAACTAAAAGAAATAGATAATCAATAACAACTAACCTATGCTCCAACCCAATACAACATTCGATAACCACTATACCCTCATTCGCCAATTAGGACGAGGTGGCTTTAGTGAGGTGTGGCTCGCCCATGATAGTTACATGGATATAGATGTAGCCATCAAGATTTATGCTCCAGGGCAAGGTATGGACTCCAATAGCATAAATGAGTTCCGTCGTGAGATAACGAGAGTCTTCCAACTTAACCATCCCAACTTGCTCTGTCCAAAGCATTTGGGGATATGGGAAAACATGCCCTACCTCATTATGGCATATTGCCCAGCAGGCTCTTGCCTTAAGTTCGTAGGCAATATATCCGAATCGGAAATTTGGCACCTCATCCACGATGTAGCAGCAGGCTTGGCATACCTACACGAGAAGGATATTGTCCACCAAGACATCAAACCCGATAACATCCTTATTGATACCGAAGGTAATTACCTCATCACCGACTTTGGTATATCCACTCGCGCCCGTAGCACCTTGCGCAAAAGCGTAATGAGTACCACCAATTCAGCGGGTACATTGGCATATATGGGTCCCGAACGCTTTAGTACCCAACCAGCACCCACTAAAGCGAGCGATATATGGTCATTAGGTGCAATGCTCTATGAATTATTAGAAGGAGTAACCCCATTCCCACCAGATTTTGGTGGCAGCATGCTCAATGCAGGCGCAGCAATCCCTGCTATCAATGCCCCAGTTTCCGAAAATCTCAAGCAAACCATCTACAAGATGCTGAGCAAAGAAACCTGGGATAGACCAACTGCTGCAACACTTGTTCAATGGGCAAGTAATCCATCTGGTATTAATCCCAAACCTCATAGACCTACTCAACCAAAAGTAGTTCAGCCACCTATAAAAGAACCTCAGCAGCCAAAACAGCAGAACTCCCAAACTCCTAAATATGGACTATGGATATTAGGGACTATCGCACTTTGTATTGGCATAGCATTATTGGTTGCAGATTTCAATGATAATACATCGTCAACCACGACTTCAACGCAAACGCAGGTAACAAAACAAACACAAACGGTTGATCAAGACAGAGTCAAACGATTGATTACAGATATATGTGCTTGCTCCAGCAGAGGTGGTAATTATTATCAGTTAACGAATTATTATACCTCCACCATTTCCCCTTATGTATCTGCGGATAAAACGAAACAGAGTTCCGAAGTGCCTAATGCAACCAAAAAGTTTGTTGAGAGTTACCCTGAATATCAAATCTCTGCTCCATATAACTTCCAATTTATAAATACTACATTCCCTTTGACAGTAAAGTGTGATGTAGATGTTACCTTTACATTGAAAACAGGAAAAAGAAAACGAGCATTTATCCACAAAACATTCTATGTTACATCAGAATATAGAGTTTCAGGCTTTATTGACAAAGAATATAAACGAGTTGATTTATAAAAGGGAGTATTGTAGTACTCTAAAACTATGAAATTACAACAAGACATATTATTCGCGGACCGCTACCGACTAATCAAGTGTATTGGTCGTGGCGGTTTTGCAGAAGTATGGTTGGCTGATGATACATTGGCTGACATACAAGTCGCTGTAAAGATTTATGGAGGTATGGATGACGAAGGGCTAAAAATATTCGTCAAGGAAATAAATAAGGTTTACCACCTCAATCATACCAATCTCCTCAAACCACAACACGTTGCAGCATGGCAGGGTATGCCATATCTTGTTATGACTTATTGCGCTGCGGGATCATTAGAAAAAAAGATTGGACAAATCACAGAACAAGAGATTTGGAAAATCATTCACGATGTAGCATCTGGTTTAGACTACTTACATAGTAACAATATTATCCATCAAGACATCAAACCTGCTAACATTGTGCAGGATGATATGGGTAACTATGTGATCATTGATTTTGGTATATCTACTTTAGCTCGCGATACATTGCGTAAAAGCACTTTGATGGGAAATACCTCTGCAGGTACACTTGCATATATGGGACCTGAGCGATTCATGAAAGACTCTACTCCTATCTTCGCAAGTGATATTTGGTCATTGGGTGCAATGCTTTATGAATTACTTGAAAGCAAAACGCCATTCCCCGCAGATTTTGGAGGTGGCATGCAAAAAGCAGGTGCAGAAGTACCAGACATTACTGCAGATGTCTCCAAATCGCTGAAATCTGCAATTTACCAAATGCTCCGTCTCAATACTTGGGAGCGTCCTACGGCTAAAACACTTGTACAATGGGCAACTAATCCATCTGCTGTTACTAATGATACTCCTAAATCACAACCAACAGCAACAAAGAATACTCCTCAACACACCCAAACATCTCAACCTAAGTCAAAACGTTGGATATGGATAGTTGTTGGATTGATTATACTCGCAGGATTAGGTGTACTTGGAGTACATGAAGTACAAAGACGACAAATTGCTATTGCAGAACAAAAGCAACGCTACCAAGATAGTATTCGCCATATTCAAATCCAAGACAGTCTCCGCGAAGTCCGCCGTCAAGACAGCATACGTACGGAACAAGAGCGTATTCGTCGCCAAGACTCTATTGCCGCAGCACAAGCCGCTGAACAGGAACGTCTATTACATTTGCAAAAGGAGAAAGAGGAACGTCAAAGAAAAGAGAATGAAAGAAAACGATTGGAGCAATCAGTAGTAGAGAAAGACCCATATAATGGGCATTCTTATGTGGATTTAGGATTGTCTGTCAAATGGGCTACATGTAATGTCGGAGCAAACACACCAGAAGCTTATGGCGATTATTTTGCATGGGGAGAAACTAAACCTAAAGTAGTATATGGTGAAAAAATTTACAAATACAATGAGGGAGTTGAAAAAACGATAACTAAGTATAATTTTAGTGCTGCGCATGGTGCTGTTGATAATAAATATGTCTTGGATTTAGAAGATGATGCGGCACATATAAATTGGGGAGGAAAATGGCGTATGCCAACCAGAAAAGAATGCGCAGAACTAGAAGAAATTTGTACATGGCAATGGAAACAGTATAATGGCGTAAAAGGTTATCTTGTAACAGGTCCTAATGGTAATAGTATCTTTTTGCCTGCAGCAGGTTTTAAAAAAGAGAAAGAAATACTCGAAGTAGGAATTAGAGGTTTTTATCTATCCAATACACTGATGAAAGCAAAGACAGATTACCACACATATAGTCCATATGTTCTTATCGCTAAATGGGGAACTGAATCTAAATATTGGTGGGGACGGTCTCGTTATTATGGTATTCCAGTACGTCCTGTTTGTAAATAACTATAAAATAAATATTTGATATATATGAGCAGAATTTATAGCAATTCATATTTTCATTACACAAAAGAGTTCCACAATCTCAAAGGTATTCTCGCAAATGGATTCAAAGGATCTTATTGTAAAGAGGAGTTTAAAGTAGATAATGAAATTAAAAAACTCTATATTCCTATGGTGTCGTTTTGTGATGTACCTCTAGCACATATATCACAAATCACATATGGTCAGTGGGGAATCGGAATGTCTGCATCGTGGGGCAACGAAATAGGGCTTACTCCAGTATGTTATTTCCCGAATAATGCGAAAGCGGCATTAACAACTTATATATCCACAATAGCTGGTAAACTTTTTCAAGAAAAACAAAATAATGGGCTTGTAAAATGTAATACAATTCTTGCCTATGCAAAACCGCGTACAAAATATACTGAAAGTAAGCATCGTGCTGACAATTATATCGAACGCGAATCTAGAAAAGCATATACAATGTGCTCATTAGATTCTTCTTTTCATAGACAACAGCATCCATCAATGTTGTTGACATTCTCCCCGAAAGATGTGAGTTTCATCATTGTACCCAATGAAGAAGGACGTAAAAAACTTATAGATGCAATTGTTGATCTTAAAACTCTTGGAGGAAATAATCATGTACTGCCGACAGAAATATTAACGCTGATATCAAAAATAATTACCTATGAGGAAATAAAAGAGAATTACTAATAAGCAAAACATACTACTATGAAACGATTTTTTATCTTTGTTGCAGCGACTATGCTCGCAACCACCACCTTCGCTCAAGGTTATTCAGAGCAACAATTGGCGTCTGTAATGGACTCCGTGTCAACCAACCCTGACTATGTTATCCGCTGGGCAGATGGCGCAATCGCACAGAATGCTAAATGTGCCGATGCCTACTTTGTCAAAGCATTTGTCTTTGTCGCACAAGAGGATTACCTGCAAGCATTGGAACTCATCAACAAATCCTTATCGCTTGTTAGCAAGAAATCTGTAGTTTCTAAATCCTATGTATTATGCACCAGAGGTGCTATATACCAAAAAGTAGAAGACTACGATCTCGCCCTCGCTGATTACACACAGGCAATCTCTGTTGCCCCCAAGGAAACAGATGCATACGAGTGCCGTATCAATCTCTACAAAGATTTTCAAGCATACGACAAGGCAGAAGCCGACTGTCGCACTCTTCTAACTATCAAAGATAGTCTTGAGTACAAATTAGAGTTAGCATCTCTTCTTACCTATCAAGAGAAAACGGATGAAGCATTAGAGATTCTCAACAAAATCATCAAGTATCAACCTAAGTTGGTCACTCCTTATGCTTCGCGTGCATGGGTCAATGCTGTGGCAGGTAACGGACAAGCTGCCATCAGCGACTATATCTCTTTCATAGCTCTCGAAGGCGACTATTCATTAGATGCTCTCGTGCTATACAGCTCTTTAGATTATGCCTATGCTATCGGCGCACTCAGCAACCTCGTAACCTCAGATAGCGAGAACCTCATTTGGCTCTCCGCTCGTATCCGTGTATATATCGCACAAGGCGACTATAATGCTGCTCTCATAGATTTAGATGTACTGGAGACCGTGTCAGAAAAAAGCCCATTCACACTCTACCAACGCGCACAATGCTATCAAGGTATGTATGAGTTCAGCAAACAAGTTGATGCCATGACTGCCTTGATTGCTCTCATGGAAACCGAAGATGCCGACCTCTACGCCATGCGTGGCGTAGCATACCGCAATATGGGCAATACAGATGCTGCTTTTATGGACTTCGACAAAGCATTACAAATTGCACCTACATCTGCTTCTGCACTCGCAGAACGTGGATGGACCAAGTACATGCTCAAGAAAGATGAGGCAGCATTAAAAGATTTCACAACTGCTATTACCTACGCAGAACCCAATGCTTGGCTACATGTTCAACGCGGCTCTATCTATCAAAGTCTTGGCGATTCCATTAAAGCCAAAACCGATTTCGAGATGGCCGTGCAACTAGATACTGTCAGCAGCACCTATGCATTTGCGTTGGTTCATTTAGGCAAAAAGCAACAAGCGATTAATGTTATGAAAGCCATCGTAGCAGAGAATACAGAAGATGCAGGAGAACACTATGATTTGGCATGTCTATATTCACTTGCTAATATGAAATCTGAGTCCGTAGTCGCTTTGAAACGTGCAGTAGAACTCGGATACAAAGGTTTCCACCACATGCAGTTTGACCGCGATTTAGACAATATCCGAGAAGAACAAGGTTACAAAGACCTACTCACCAACATCACCAAATCCAAAGTCTCTAAAATGTTTGAAGGATTTATTAAGTAGTTATTAACCAAATACACTTACTTGACACATGAAATTACAAGAAAACATGATTTTTGACTCTCACTATACGCTGCAACGCCAATTAGGACGAGGTGGATTTAGTGAGGTTTGGCTTGCTCACGATAGTTACATGGATTTGGATGTAGCTATTAAAATTTATGCTCCCGGGCAAGGTATGGATGAACATAGCATCAATGAATTTCGTCATGAAATTAAGGAAGTGTTTCATCTTAACCATAGTCACCTTTTAAAACCACAACATCTTGGGATATGGGAGAATATGCCATATCTCATTATGGCATACTGCCCAGCAGGATCATGTGAAAAACGAGTAGGCACTATGACTGAACCTGAGTTATGGAAACTTATTCGTGATGTAGCAGCAGGTCTAACCTATCTTCATGAAAAAGATGTGATACATCAGGATATTAAACCAGATAATATCCTCATTGATACTGAAGGTAACTACCTCATTACAGACTTTGGTATTTCGACTCGCGCTCGAAGTACTTTGCAGAAAAGTGTTGTCGGTAGTTCTATTTCGCAAGGATCTGGTACAGTTGCCTATATGGGACCTGAACGTTTTAGTCAACAACCAGCACCTACTAAGGCGAGTGATATATGGTCTTTAGGTGCAACATTGTTTGAGTTAATAGAAGGCACTACGCCATTCCCAAGAGAAGTAGGAGGCGGTATGCAAAAGATGGGCGCAGAAATCCCCTCTATTAATGCACCTATCTCTGATGCACTCAAGTTTACTATATTCAAAATGCTGAGCAAAGAAACGTGGGATCGTCCTACGGCTGCTACTCTCGTTGAATGGGCTACCAAGCCAGATTCTATACAAGTAGATTATACTGTTTTTACTAAAAAAGACACAACAGACATTAATAGCAGCAAGGTACCTGTTGTAAAACAAAAAACTAATACAGGATCAATAATTGCTATTATATTTTTGATTTTGGCAACAATAATCATGAGCGCATTATATGTTGATGCAATAAAGAGTAGGGATTATTGGTATCAAGAAAGCGAGACAAAAGAATCTCTTCTTTCGTCTATTGCAAATAATATACCTTTGATAATAACAGATATACAAATTGGTAACATAGATGAAAATAGTAAAATAGAAACTGATTATGGTTCAAAAATTTATAGTAGCAATACAATGTACATAGCGCCTAGTATTAATTATATCGGTTTAAAATCGGGAAGCGAAACGTTAAAAGTTAAGTTCTTTAATTCACAAGGAACATTAAGCACAGGTACTACATCCCCAGCTGGATATTCATATAGTGTTGACAATTATATATATACTGGAAAAAATACAATGACATTGAGTGGATGGGGAAGTAATAATAAAGGACATTGGAATACGGGAAACTATAGAATTGAAATTTGGTATAAAGACAAGTGCCTATCATCTAAATCGTTTACTATTTACTAACGGCAGTTAATGCTTTATTATCCAATGCCTCCTTATTCCGTCTTCATAAGTTACGCTCGCAAGGATTATGTGGATGACCACAACCGCATAATCCCTAACAACATCGTGTCGCGCGTGCAGAATGCACTGCGCGATGCGGGTATTTCTTATTGGATTGACGAAGAAGGGCTACAAGCAGGCGATACCTTTCCCGTAAAAATCGCCCAACAAATTGAGCACTGCCAAGTGTTCCTCTTCATCTCCACCGAGAACTCCAACCAATCTCCATGGGTCGTTAACGAAATCGCTACAGCACATCACTACCATAAACCCATCATTCCGCTCCGCTACGACACCTCTGCCTATCACCCTGGATTGATGATCTACATCGCCAGTCTGCAATACATAGATTACCTCGTCAGCCCCAAGACTGCCCTTAGCGATGTAGTACACGCCATTCAGGCAGCACTACACCCTATAGCCCCTGTCCATATACCTACGACTCCTACTTCAGCAGATAAACCCATTAAACGCTATTTGAAATACGTTTTAATAGCATTAGGCGCACTTGTCTTCGCTTGCGGTTGCTACTATGGCATATCTCACTATAAGGCGCATAAAACGGCTGAAGCGATCGTTCATATTGAGCAGGTCTATATCACCGCTCATGGCGAGTGTTACCACGCAGACTCTACCTGTCACACCATCCGCAATAGGAACATTCATGCTATATCCCTTGACCGCGCTCAACAGTTATCCAAACGCCCTTGCTCCTTCTGCGTGAAAGATTAAGACTTATATTGGTTTGCATCATTCCTACAAATAGCTTGCTCCTTTTTTCTCAAATCTCAAATATAGCACAAAAAAGGAGCAAGCTAAACACATTTTATCGCTATTATGCAGAAAAATCACATTTTCTGCATTTTTCTTTGATCTTATGACAGGTTTTGTCAGTCTGATGCAGTACCTTTGCAACGTGAAACGAAACAATGCAAAATTATGGCAAATGTAGTAACTATGTATGGTTCATCCAATGAGAGTGTAGTTGTTTATCAGTCAGAAGATGGAACGCTCAAACTTGATGTGCAACTAAAAGAAGAGTCCGTATGGCTAACTTAGGAACAAATAGCCACCCTATTTGGTACACAACGCCCTGCGATTACCAAACATCTCAATAATATCTTTAATAGTGGAGAATTAGATCGCGCAAGCACATGTTCCATTTTGGAACACATGGGTAATGATGGCAAACAACGCTACTTAACTAAGTACTACAATCTGGATGTCATCTTGGCTGTAGGTTACAGGGTTAATAGTCGCAATGCTACGTTTTTTCGTCGCTGGGCAACCAATGTATTAAAGGAGTATTTGCTACGCGGTTATGTAATTAACCAACGATTAATAACAATCGAAGAAAATGTAAATCAGCGATTTGCATTAATTGAACATACTCTTTCAGAGCATCAAGAAAAAATTGATTTCTTCGTTCGCACAAGCCTTCCACCCCACCAGGGTATCTTCTATGATGGTCAAATCTTCGATGCCTATACTTTCATCAACGACCGCATACGAGAGGCTACCGCACGCATCATCCTCATTGACAACTATATAGACGACAGCGTGCTCACCATGCTCGCCAAACGTGCAGACAAGGTGGCTGCTACTATCTATACCAAGAAACCATCCGCACAACTGCAACTGGATATCCAAAAACATAATGCTCAATATCCACCGATAGATATTAACATCTTCGACCGTTCACATGACCGTTTCCTTTGTATTGACGAAACGGTCTATCACCTCGGTGCCAGCATCAAAGACCTTGGCAAAAAGTGGTTCGCCTTCAACCGCATGGAGATGACCACTAGCGAACTATCAAAACAAATTAAAACAATTATTAAGTAAAATTCTTGTGTATCCCAAAAAAATGTTGTATATTTGCAGCCAAAATGTAATATCATCTATCAAAAACAAATATGAAACAACAATTCATCCAACTACTCCGCTCTACTAATCGTCAGGGCATCGAAAACGTCATTAACTGGCTCGAAGAGTCAGACTTCTTTGCTGCACCTGCATCTACCATGTTTCACGGAAACTACCCAGGCGGACTACTCGAACACTCCATGAACGTAGCTATGATGGCACACGAAGTACATGAGATGCTATGCAAACACAAACCCGAATTGGCCGACCAAGTCACGCGAGACAACATCATCATTGCTGCCCTACTCCACGATATCTGCAAAGCTAATATCTACCAAACGGTGACCAAATACCGTAAAGATCAAAACAACGCTTGGGAAACATACGACACATACAGCGTTGATTATTCGGAATTCCCAGTAGGTCATGGTGAGAAATCCGTCATACGACTCCTGCAACTCGGTCTGCAACTGACCAACGACGAAATATTGGCTATCCGTTGGCACATGACCGCTTGGGAACTTCCATTCCAAAGCGGCGAAGCAAAAGCAAACCTCAATGCCGCTAAAAACCAATGTCCACTGCTAACGATCATTCAAACTGCCGATGGCCTCGCCTCTGCCATATTAGAAAAATAAATAATTAACAAATTGATATTCACGGTTACCTTTTCTCGAAAGTATATCACACATGGTTAGAGGCAGCAATAATGCTCCTCGTAACAAACCTAAAAAACATGTGATATGAAAAAAACAATGATGGCCCTCGCACTCTGCCTAATGAGTGTAATCTGCTTCGCTAACAACCGTCAAGTAACCGCCCTGCTGCCCTCCAACATGCCCAGCATAAGCATGACCATCGAAGGCAAAAACCACATCGTCAAACCTACCAAAGCCGTTGTCAAAGAGGTGGATGACGAACATGTGAAATGCATCGTTTTTGCCAACAAAGACAAAGCCGAAGTGACCCTACCCGTGAGCTATGACACAGTCCTCAAATTAGGATTCCACGTAGCAGAACTCTGCCACACTTTAGGAATAGCCACCGACAAACAGTACGAGGACTTCCTGAAATGGTACAACCAACAGATGATAGAATAAAAAACATCACCAATGACCGACAAAGAAATCATACAGTCGTTTATCGACAACAACCAACGTGGCATTCGCGAGGTGTACTATGCCTGGCGAGTGCCATTCGAACAATCGCTATCGCATCTACTCCCTAACACAGAGGATATGGCGGATGCCTACCAAGAAGCGTTCATCCGACTCCAACAACACATTCTGACCGAACGCCTCACGGCAGAGAACATTGAGAAATCGCTATTGGCATACTTCAAGACCATCGGGCGATACGTGGCGCTGGAGATCATCAACCAAAATGCCAAACACTCTGAAGCCCCAACAACAGATGACGAGGATGCACCCCATATCATACCTCACATACCGAATGGGAAGGGCGACACCTACGACCCTGACAACGAACCAGACGATGCGACCATAGAAGTGGATAAGCCCTTCAATCCCCACGAGGACATGGACAAACAGGAACGCGAGCGTATCATCCGTGGTCTGATAGACCAAATGGGCGCCCCCTGTGCACCGTTACTGATAGGATATCTATGGGAGAACCTGTCCATGGAGGCATTGGCTATAGAGTTAGGGTATAACAATGCCGACAGCGCCAAAAGCCAAAAAGCCAAGTGCATGAATAAAGTGAAAACCTTTGTCAAACAACAACTAATACAATATGGTTATGGATACAGATAACAAACAACTGGAGCGCGATATAGAGAACGCTATCCGTGCACGCGGACTCAAAGAGCAAATGAAGCAATGGGAAGCCGAACGCAAGCAGGCGGACTACCCCAGCATTCCAACTGCCGCCTCTGTGCCTTCTCGCGAAGACATTAAACCAACGCAGAAGCCATCCCGCTGGCCCAAACTCCGCCGCACCATCTATACCCTATCGGCTGTAGCCGTGCTGACAGGCGTCGTAGCGATGGCGGTACCCACATCGGTATGGAAAAGCAGTTATCGTCAAGCATCGCGCTGGGCATATAGACAGTATGCACATTACTTCTTGCCATCGCAGACCAAGAAAACTACATACGAGAACTCCATCGAGACACTTATGGCAATGGCAGGTCCATCGATGAACCAAATAGAAGCCCATCGACACGAACTGGAGATACTCGGGCATGAGGACCTGATACAAGAGGCGATAATGAAAATGCATGAGGGCGACTATACCATGGCAGAAGACATGCTATCGGATGCCCGTGAGGCGCTCAGCACCGATGATGCACATTATCAGGAGTCTATGGATGACATTGTGTATCTGGAAGCACTCTGCCAATTGGGGAAAGGTCACCGCAGCAAAGCCAAAAAACTCCTGACCGCGATTGCCGAGAGCAACAGCCGCCACCGCGAAAATGCAGCCAAACTGGCAGCGGAGATAAAGTAAATCCTACAAGAAATCTATCAAGAGTGCGCAAAAAAAATTGCGCACTCTTGCGTATATGAATAAAAAGCAGTATCTTTGCAGTCCATTATCCAACGCATGGCAAAACCTCGTTATCACATATTCCTCTCCTATCGCCGCGAATACGGCAAGGACCTGGCTCGCACCCTCAAGGAAACGTTGGTGGGCAAAGGTTATCGCGTCTTTCTGGACATGGACGAGCTGCAAGATGGCGTCTTTGATGAACGCATACTGGCTGCCATAGAAGAGGCGCCTATCTACATGCTGATAATGACCAAGCATTGCTTCGACCGCTGTCATAATGCCGATGACTGGGTGCGCCAAGAATTGGAGTATGCCATCAAGAAAGGGAAGGTCATCATCCCTATCAACCCCGACCGCCAGTTTGTGGGTTACCCCGACAGCATGCCGCAGCACTTGAAGGATTCATTGAAATCGCATCAATATTCGGCAGTGGATACGGAGCAGTTGTATCAAGAGTCTATAGACAAGTTGGTGACCGAGCGCATCAGACCTGTATTGGGCTCCCGCCACAAGGCATTGATTTGGGCTATTGTGTTGTTCTTTGTAACATTGGTGCCATATATGGTGGCTTATTATTGCGTACTGCCGAAATACTATATCAAAAAAGGTGACAATATACTTGCACAAGACTCTCTTTCGCAAGCGGACACTCTCAAAGCGATAAAATACTATCAATACGCTATTGATGCGAAGAATGTGGAGGGATATGGAAGATTGGGAACTATTTATTACAAAGAATTGTTAGATAGACGTAGTCGTTACGCCAACAATGACACCGCGCTGATGTACTTCCGCAAAGGTGCATACGCTGGCGACGGATATTCGCAAACGAGGTTGGCGCTGTGTTTGAAAGACACATGGGCAATCGGAGGATTTAAACTCAATGCAGACTCTGCTTTTTATTGGGCAGAAACAGCTTACAAGAATAACTATTTTGAAGGAGCAGCAACATTGGCGGAAATGTATAGAGAAGGTGTTGGAGTTGCTAAAGAGGGTAAAAAAGCCGAAAGGTTATATAAAGAAGCCCTAAAAAATAATGACTACTATGGAGGAGTGCGGAATAATCTTTTTATCGAATTTGACATGGGCTTGTTACTTCGTGACGAAACATATGAGCATTATGATTTTGTGGAAGGTACCAAATATTGGATAAATTGTTACCAAAAAGGTGATGTGCTAACTCAAATATTTATAGTTAACGATAAATATTGGATATTTGACCCTGCTATTGATAGTGTCTCTACACCTGACATTCGTATAACTGCCATAGCGCATCATACCAAAGATACGATGCGTCTCTATTGCGAATGGTACAATAGCAAATATTTTGGCTATTTACCTGATGGTACATTTGGTGGATGGATGCAAATAGATAGTAGTGCTTATGTAGAGAATGCATGGACAAAAGAGCGCTATAGCGTTACCCGATTACAAGACTGCAAGTTTTCTCCAGATACTACGCATGTACCATGGCACGATATTCATCGGTTCGTATTGTTATTTGCAGATATTCCTGACACATTGACCAAGATTAACTTCTGCGAGTCCGACACATCCGACTGGAAACTATATGGCATCGATTTATCCAATAAAATCCATATTGAACCATTTGTCTGGGATACAACATACAGGAATGACAATCTAAAGAAATAAGTTGGTAGATACTGTTTACCAGAGTTCACACATAGCGTAAATTGTACGTACAAGTAGCGAACTAAAAAAATTTGTTGCGTGAAAATATAAGGAGATCAAATGCCTTAACGCTCAAGTTGAGGTACTAATGAGAACCTTGCAAGGGAAAAAGGATTAAAAGCAGATATTAATAGAATGAAAATCGCAGACTCAACAAATGGGTCTGCGATTATTATTTTAGGAAACGAATAAGAATGTTTGATTTATATATATTTTTAGATTTGAATATCTCCATCCAAGCATTGAATAAATTGTATATTAGAACCAGACATCCAATACTCATCCTTCACTATGTTATTCCATTGCTCTTTGGAACCTAAATATTCAAGCTTAGTCAACGAGGAGCATTTTGAGAAAGCATTCTCTCCTATGCTTGTCAAACTATTAGGAATGGTGATGGAAGCCAACGAGACACAATACAAGAATGCACGTTCCCTAATACTGATGACACTACTAGGTATAGAAACCGAAGACAAAGAATAACAACCTTTAAACGCTTCCTCATCTATCTCTGACACATGTTCAGGTATAGTAACCGAAGCTAATGATACGCAATCAGAAAAAGTGCTAATCCCAATTTCTGTCACACTACTTGGGATTGTAATTGCAGTCAAAGCATTACAGCCCATGAAGGCATAACCTGCAATCTGTTTGATACCATCTTGAATAATGTAAGCACCTTTAAACGAACGTGGCATGTATGCAAAGCAATGTGCATTGTAAATAGAAGTTCTTAACGAACATTCTTCGAAAGCATCTTTTCCAATATTCTTCACGCTATTAGGGATAGTAATAGAGGTTAGGGAATAGCATTTCTTGAACGCATAATCTCCAATACTGGTCACGCTATCAGGAATTGACATAGAAGTCAATGAAGAGCAATGACAGAACGCATACATTCCAATACTCTTCACGCTATTAGGGATAGTAATAGAGGTTAGGGATGAGCAATCACAGAAAGCAGCTCCAGCAATCTGTTTGATTCCATCAGGAATTGTATAAGATCCCTCAATTGAAGTAGGCATATATGCGAAGCAATGTGCATTATAAACAGGTGTTTCTAAAGAAGTGCACTCCTCAAATAAATTATATCCAATATCTTTTACACTATTTGATATAGTTATAGATTTTAAGGATTTACAATAACCGAACGCCCAATTTCCAATATTCGTCACGCTATTAGGGATATTGTATGAACCAACTACTGTTTCTGGACAACGAACTAATATCTTTTTATCGTTGCTGAACTCAACACCATATTCATCAATGTATGCCATATGAATTAGATCTAAAGGATTTTGACATTATAAAAATCTCCGCAAATATACAACAATTTTTCGGATTAGACAAAATTAATTGGAAAAAATGTGTAAATTATAGAGCAAAGAGTTCATTTTCTTTCAAAAATAGCATTTTTTCGTACTGATACATACTCGCGGGGAAACCGCAATCGGCACCAAAAAAAGCAAACTTTTTCGGGGACCCGCCGCACTGAACCAATGGGGGAGGCATACGAAGTTCCACGGACGCGAAAGAGGAGGTGTAAAGACAGGAAGAAAAAAGTCCGCAGAAAGAAGTAATGAAAGTACAAAAGGAAAAGGAAAATCCGCATAATCGACAGAAAAGGAATCGGTTATACGGATGGACTGTTTACAAGAAACACAAAAATATAGACTGGGCATTTAGGGTATTTAGGGTAAAATTGGTAAATAGTGAAATACCCAAAATACCCAGAATACCCAAATAGTATTTTGATCGCAAATAGACACTATAGAAAAAATAGATATAATAGGATAATGATAGGAAATAGATGTGCTACAGATAGGATAGTGATGTGATAACATAAACCCGTCAAGAACCCGTTATGAACCCGTAATTGGTAGGGAATCGGGTGCAGAAATCAGCACAACCAGTCAGCACGAAATCTATTTGCAATTATCCTTAGCATATCCTCGGCAAGTAATAACGGAAAATATCGCATACATTGAATGATGTAAATTTGAGTTAAACAAAAAAATGTGTAAAAAATACGCAAGTTTATTTGGTCATGTCAAAAATTTGTTGTAATTTTGCAACGAATTTTAACAACGACTCCTAAACCATTAACAATTTATGCCTAAACTCTCATTTTTTACTCAATCCATTGCTATGGATCTTGGCACAGCCAATACGATTATCATGCAGGATAATCAAGTTATCATTGATCAACCTTCCGTCGTAGCTATCCGCACAGCGGATGATACAGCCGTAGCCGTTGGCAAGAAAGCCAGCGCCATGATCGATCGTGGCGAAGAACGCATCCGCACCATTCGTCCGCTCAAAGACGGCGTCATCTCCGACTACAAAGCCTGCGAGAAGATGATTCGCGGACTCATTGACTTAATGCCCAAGAAGCATAACATCTTCACCCCTGCCGTCAAAATGGTAGTTGCCATTCCTTCGGGTAGTACCGATGCAGAGATACGCACCGTCAAAGACAGTTGTATGCACGCTGGCGCACGTGAACTGTATCTAATATACGAGCCAATGGCTGCTGCCCTCGGCATCGGCGTGGATATCGAAGGTCCAGAGGGCTGCATGGTGGTGGATATAGGTGGCGGTACAACCGAGATTGCCGTCATGGCACTGGGCAGTCTGGTGGTCAACCAATCCATCAAAGTGGGTGGCGATGCTTTCAATCGCGACATCATCCAACACATGGACAAAACACACAACATGCGCATCAGCGCCCCTACAGCCGAACGAATTAAGATGAGAGTGGGTTCGGCGCTCCCCGAACTGGAGGAAGCACCCGATGATATGATGGTGGTTGGTCCTAATCGCACCACCGACCTGCCGCTACATATCCCTGTAAGTTATCAGGAAATTGCCTACTGCCTCGACAAGAATATCCAGCAGATAGAAGCCGCTATAAAGCAAGGATTGGGACAAACGCCATCTGAGCTCTATGCCGACATCGTGGAGCGAGGTATCTACCTCACAGGTGGCGGAGCATTGCTGCACGGTTTGGCAAAACGCTTGACGGACAAGTTCCAAATTCAGTTTCATGTTGCGGATGACCCGCTTCACTCTGTCGCCAAAGGCACCTGCCTTGCGTTGGAGAACACCGATAACTTTAGTTTTTTGATAAGGAATTAAGTAAACCTATAAACTTCAACATTATGAAACTATCTCTCAAACACTCCTCCATTGCGATGGCAGCTTGCGCATCGCTCTACGCCCTATCTAAACTGATACGACAAATCCCTGCTGTTCATAGCTGGGCTATTTGGCGCTCCCACATCGGCTATCTGCCTCATGTGGCAGTTCTCATCGGCATGATTATCTTGGGCATAGGATTATACCTACACCAAGAACAAATACCTCGTCTCAACAAATCACTTCGCTGGCAAGCTATAGGCATCACGATCATTACAGCATGTATGCTCATGTATAATTGCTTGTTTAATGGTAGCGTTCGCATAAATGGTATGGCATATTGTTATTGGGAATCTTGGCCACACATTGTTGTCCTCTTGTGGGTAGCGGCATGGTTGCTACAGTTGAGTTGGACAAAACAGAGAAATGCGTATGCGAATCCCGTATTAGGCGTTGTTGGCATCATTATGGCAGTGGCTGCGGCATTAGTATTGACCTTTATGCTTGTGTCCTATGTGCATGTATTGATAACGGGGCATGTGGCAGGTTTTCAAACAACTACATGGCTGAGTTGGCTTAGACCTATCGCCCTGATAACTGTGGGTGGAAGCATGTTATTAGGTGATTACAACATCATCAAAGAAAAAGGGCAAACTGATAACGTCATCCAAGAAGCGCGATCATACTCAAAAGCCAATCAGGTGATAGCAAAAGTAAGTGCAAGTGTGTTAATATTGTTTACTATACTTGGAATCCTTAGTGCTATATTTCGTTGGTTTGAAAATATGTATTGGGATGAATGCTATTTTGTAACAGTATTTGGTTCGATTCACATGCTATGGATAAGTAGCGTAATTGCCATGCTTCTTGAAAAAGATTTAGCTCGTTGGCATCGTACTATCAATATCCTTGCACCACTAATTATAAATGGGGGTGTTGTATTGGCATTGCTACTTGAAGCATATATACCAATCGATGTCAAATATCAACTTAGTAGAACTTTGACAGAAGATATACCCATGATGGGTCTCATACTATCCATTATTTTCGTCATCGCTGTTTGGTTAATTAACACCATTGTAGTATTACGAACAATTAAACGCAAAAAAGAGAGTTCCTTGTGAGAACTCTCTTTTCTGTGATTCAGCTGGGGCTCGAACCCAGGACCCCATCCTTAAAAGGGATGTGCTCTACCTGCTGAGCTACTGAATCGCGCGTTAAGCGCACATATATCAATCACCTCCTTACGAAAGCGGGTGCAAAGGTACTGCTTTTTTTTGACATGACCAAATATTTTGGCAAAAAAGTACAAAAATGTGCGTTTTTTGTTGCTAATACCAAAATATTTGCGTAACTTTGCACCAAATTCGGACTTTTATGGACATTCAACTCACATACCATCGTCGTCACACCACGACAACCCAAGTAGGACAACTCTCCATTGGCAGCGAACAGCCAGTTCGTATTCAAACGATGGCCAATACCTCTACCAACGATATAGATGGTAGTGTAGCACAAGCAGAGCGCTGCATAGCAGCCGGTACAGAACTTCTGCGCTTCACTACCCAAGGCATACGCGAAGTGGAATCCTTAGCTGCTATTCGCAATGAATTGTTCAAAATAGTTCAAGATGGTTCATCATTGTTCAATGTTGTTCCTTTGGTTGCTGACGTTCACTTCCAATCAGATGTAGCAGATGCCGCAGCGAAGGTCGTTGAGAAAGTACGTATCAATCCAGGAAACTACATAGACCCTGCGCGTAAGTTCAAACAAATAGACTACACCGACCAAGAATACCAAGCCGAATTGGAGCGACTACGTGCGCGATTCGTGCAATTGCTCAATATCTGCAAAGAGCACAAAACAGCTCTGCGCATAGGTGTCAATCATGGTAGTCTGAGCGACCGCATCATGTCACGCTACGGCGATACGCCCGAGGGTATGGTGGAAAGCTGTATGGAGTTTCTCCGTGTGGCAGTGGCAGAAGACTTTAAGGACATTGTTCTATCCATCAAAGCCAGCAATACCCGCGTAATGGTCACTACTGTCCGCCTATTAGTATGGCAAATGGCAGAGGAGAACATGGCCTTCCCATTGCACTTGGGAGTGACAGAAGCCGGCGAAGGTGAGGATGGACGCGTGAAATCAGCTGTAGGTATTGGTGCCCTCCTTGCAGACGGCATAGGCGATACCATTCGCGTGAGTCTGAGTGAAGCACCGGAGAAAGAGTTGCCCGTAGCCAAAGCGCTGGTGGACTATTTTGCCAATGAACAGAGCATTCGCTACGCAGATACAACTGAAGTAAAAATAGAAGACCATACCATATATTTCAGCAACGCCGATACAGATTGGCAACTATTCCAGCTGCATGCTGCAGCGGAATGTGGTCGTTTACTTTGGGACTATAATTGTTCTGAATTAGTACTAAATAATGACCATTTCCCAACCGAGGACCTTCTTCGCCTGAGCAAAGATATTCTCCAAGCAGCGCGTATGCGAATGTACAAGACAGAATACATTTCTTGCCCTGGTTGCGGTCGCACCCTGTTTGATTTGGAAAAAACTATAGCCCAAGTGAAAGCAGCAACAGCACATCTACAAGGACTGAAGATAGGCATCATGGGTTGCATAGTCAATGGTCCTGGTGAAATGGCAGATGCCGACTATGGATATGTAGGTGCAGGCCGAGGCAAGGTAAGCCTGTACAAAGGCAAAGAATGTGTCCTCAAAAACATACCACAAGAAGAAGCCGTAGAGCAATTGTTGGCACTCATAGAGCAAGATAAATAGCAATTATTTGCGTATGTAAAAAAAATGTAGTACCTTTGTAGGCGATTATGGCAGTAGAGATTAATCATCTAAATAAGCATATCGGCAAACAACATGTGCTCCGCGATATTTGCCTCTCCATCGGCGATGGTGAGGTAGTCGGATTGTTGGGTCCCAATGGCGCTGGCAAATCTACCCTGATGAAGATTATGGTAGGTGTGTGGGATGCAGACTCATCCCATCCCTCCCTTCAAGGGAGGGAGATGGTTGTACAAGTGCCGAAGAATATCGGTTTTCTGCCTGAGCAAAACCCGCTATACGAAGAAATGTACGTGCGCGAGTATCTGCACTTTTTCGTTGAACTGCGTTCGAAGGCGATGAGGCGATTCGGCGATAAGGAAAAAGGTGAGATGGTGGAGCAATTGATTGAACGCGTAGGATTGACCGCAGAAGCACACAAACGCGTGGGACAACTCAGCAAGGGATACAAACAGCGTGTGGGGCTGGCGCAAGCTATGATTGGCAACCCCGAACTGCTGATACTGGATGAGCCTACCACAGGATTGGATCCCAACCAACTGGAGGACATACGCACATTGATTCGCGAGATAGGCAAAGATAGGACAGTAATCCTCTCTACCCATATATTGCAAGAAGTCAAACAAATGTGCAGTCGCGTGATTATCATTGACCATGGCGAGATAAAAGTGGATAAGCCCATGAGCGAAATTGAGGATTTGGAACAAACGTTCCGCGAAGCAACTGTTTAGTGTTTAGAGGACGGCGCGGCGCGCCTACTGTTTAGAGATTAGAGAATATGAATGATTTCGATATACGGAACCAAATGACTGAGAAGGAGCAAGACAACGCCTTGCGTCCTTTGCGATTTGACGACTTTGCTGGACAGTCAAAGATAGTCAGCAACCTACGTATTTTCGTCAAAGCAGCTCGCATGCGTGGTGAGTCGCTGGACCATGTGCTCTTGTTTGGTCCTCCGGGATTGGGCAAAACTACGTTGAGTAATATTATTGCCAATGAGTTGGGTGTGGGCTTTAAGGTGACTTCTGGCCCCGTGTTGGACAAACCAGGTGACTTGGCTGGACTACTAACCTCATTGGAGGATAATGATGTGCTGTTTATAGATGAGATTCACCGTCTATCGCCTATCGTAGAGGAGTATCTCTACTCCGCTATGGAGGACTATCGCATTGATATTATGATCGATAAAGGTCCATCCGCACGCACAATACAAATTGATCTAAACAAATTCACACTCATTGGCGCTACCACGCGTAGTGGTCTATTGACCAGTCCATTGCGTGCACGTTTCGGCATTAACTGCCACCTGGAGTACTATGACTCGCACGTGCTTGCAGGCATTGTAGAGCGCAGTGCACGCCTCTTGGGTATTCATATTGACAGCAAAGCAGCAGCCGAGATCTCTCGCCGCAGTCGCGGTACACCACGTATTGCTAATGCGCTATTGCGCCGTGTGAGAGACTTCGCACAAGTGAAGGGCAATGGAGCCATTGATTTGGAGATAGCTCGTTATGCCTTAGAGGCACTGAACATTGACACCTTCGGTCTGGACGAGATTGACAACAAGTTGCTCAGCACGATTATTGATAAGTTCAAAGGAGGTCCTGTCGGTCTCAACACCATTGCCACAGCCATGGGTGAAGATGCTGGCACGATAGAGGATGTCTATGAGCCATATCTCATCAAGGAGGGTTTCATCAAGCGCACTCCGCGCGGTCGCGAAGCCACAGAATTGGCATACAAACATCTTGGCAAGACACCAATCATTAACGGACAAATCACGTTGGATTTTTAAGCTTTGAGGCGAAAGGTTAGAGGTTAGAGGCGAGAGGTTAAAGGCAAGGATATAAAAATCGCACCCCGAATGGAGTGCGATTTTCTTATGTTTACTTGTCCGTAAACTCGTCAGATTACTCTGCAGCAGCCTCAGTAGCAGGTGCCTCAACAGCAGCCTCTGCCTTAGGAGCAGCTTTCTTACCAGCACGACGTGTGGTCTTCTTAGCAGCAGCCTTAGGAGCCTTGAGCATGTTCTCGTTGTAATCAACGAGCTCGATGATAGCCATCTCAGCAGCGTCACCAAGACGGAAACCAGTGCGGAGGATACGGGTGTAACCACCTGGACGGTTAGCAATCTTCTCAGCTACGTTTTGGAAGAGCTCAGTAACAACGGTTTTTTGTTTGAGTTTAGCGAAGACAAGACGACGATTAGCCGTAGTATCCTCTTTTGCATGGGTCAGCAATGGCTCAACATACATGCGGAGCGCTTTTGCCTTAGCCAAAGTGGTCGAAATACGCTTGTGCATGATGAGTGAGCAAGCCATATTGGAAAGCATAGCATGACGGTGCGCTGCTTTACGACCAAGATGATTGAATTTCTTATTGTGTCTCATTTTGTTTTACTTTTTTAATTAATCATTAAGTTTGTATTTGCTAATATCCATACCAAATGCCAATCCGTTACGCTCGAGGAGTTCATCCAGCTCGGTGAGAGACTTCTTACCGAAGTTGCGGAACTTCAAGAGGTCGGAACGATGGTATTTCACCAACTCACCCAAGGTATCTACCTCCGCAGCCTTCAAGCAGTTGAGGGCACGTACAGAGAGGTCCATATCTTGCAAGTGTTGGTTAAGCAACTGACGCATACGCAAGTGCTCCTCATCCAGCACATCATTCGCAGGTTTAACTGGATCCTCGATGATGATACGCTCCTCAGAGAAGAGCATGAAGTGGTAGATCAAGAGCTTAGCAGCCTCAGTGAGTGCTTGTTGCGGAGTAATAGAACCGTCAGTAAGAATCTCAAGGGTGAGTTTCTCGTAGTCGGTACGTTGCTCTACGCGATAAGGGTCAATGCTGTACTTGACATTGCGGATAGGAGTATAAATGCTATCAATAGCCAGTACACCAATGGCATCATTAGCCTGACGATTCTCATCAGCAGACACATAGCCACGACCTTTATTGATGTTGATTTCCAACTCAAAGTCAGCAGTTTCGTCCATTTCGGCGAGTACGAGTTCTGGGTTGAGAACATCAAAAGATTGAAGGTAACTATTGAGTTCGCCAGCGAGAAGTACATTGTTGCCCTTAACGTGCATACGAATAGTCTCACCCTCTACCTCAGTGATACCCTCCTTACGTCCGAAACGTACTTGTTTGAGATTAAGGATCAAGTTGGTGACATCTGTAATGACACCTGGGATAGTAGCAAATTCATGATCAATACCATTGATCTTAATCGAACAGATGGCAAAACCCTCGAGTGAGCCAATGAGCACACGACGAATAGCATTACCAACTGTAATACCATAACCCGGTTCGAGCGGACGGAACTCAAAAACTCCGCGCTTGTTGCTCGAATCCAACATGATTACCTTATCAGGTTTAATAAAATCTAATATTGCCATGAATTTAATTATTATTTAGAGTACAACTCGACGATTAATTGCTCCTTGATATTCTCAGGAATCTCCTCACGTTGTGGCATGTTGAGGAACTTACCAGCCATATCAGCTTCGTTCCACTCCAACCAAGGATACTTGCTGTGATTGAATCCGTCAAGAGAAGCAGTAATAACCTCCAAAGATTTAGCTTTTTCGCGAACAGCCACAACTTGTCCAGCCTTAACTTGGAAAGAAGGGATGTTTACCACTTTGCCATCAACTGTGATGTGACGGTGGCTAACGAGCTGACGAGCAGCTGCGCGAGTAGGAGCCATACCAAGGCGATATACTACGTTGTCGAGACGAGACTCGAGCAATTGGAGAAGGATCTCACCGGTAATACCTTTGATACGAGAAGCTTGAGCAAAAAGGAGACGGAATTGACGCTCGAGTACACCGTAGGTGTATTTAGCTTTTTGCTTTTCAGCGAGCTGAGTACCGTACTCAGACATTTTTTTACGGCGGTTAACACCGTGTTGACCTGGAGCGTAGTTACGACGATCAAGCACTTTGTCAGGACCGAAGATAGCCTCTCCGAAACGACGTGCGATACGTGATTTTGGTCCAATATATCTTGCCATTTTATTAGTTTTTTAATAGTTAAACAAAATTATACACGACGACGTTTAGGAGGACGGCAACCATTGTGAGGCATAGGAGTAACGTCAACGATCTCAGTTACTGCGATACCTGCGTTAGCGCAAGCGCGGATAGCGCTCTCACGACCTTGTCCAGGACCTTTAACATACGCTTTTACTTTGCGCAAGCCGAGGTCAAAAGCGACCTTTGCGCAATCCTCAGCAGCAGTTTGTGCTGCGTATGGAGTATTCTTTTTAGAGCCACGGAAGCCCATTTTACCTGCAGATGACCAAGAGATAACTTGACCTTGACCATTAGCGAGGGTTACGATTACATTGTTGAAAGAAGACATCACGTGAAGTTGACCAACACCGTCAATCTTTACGACGCGCTTCTTAGCTGCAACAGTTTTCTTTGCCATAATTGATAGATATTAACAGGTTGATTACTTAGTTGCTTTCTTCTTGTTAGCAACGGTTTTCTTTTTACCCTTGCGCGTGCGGGCGTTGTTTTTGGTAGATTGACCACGTACAGGAAGACCAATACGGTGACGAACACCACGGTAGCAACCGATATCCATCAATCGTTTGATGTTGAGTTGTGTTTCAGAACGGAGGTCACCTTCTACTTTGTACTTAGCACCGATGATCTCACGAATTTTAGCTGCTTGGTCATCCGTCCAATCTTGTACCTTGATGCTTGGGTCAACGCCTGCCTCTGCCAAGATTTTCTTTGCGCTTGAACGACCTATTCCGTAGATGTAAGTCAAACCGACTTCTCCACATTTGTTTTGTGGCAAATCTACACCGACAATTCTTATAGCCATAATTATTTACTTTAAGGATATTGATTAAATGGTTTACCTCGATGAAATGCTTATCCTTGACGCATTTTCATTTTGGGTTCTTTTTTGTTAATTACATACAAGCGACCTTTGCGACGTACGAGTTTGCAGTCCGCATTGCGCTTTTTTACAGATGCTCTAACTTTCATTTTAAATAGAGTTTTAGAGTGTTAATTATAAGGGATTCGTCCGAATTACTTGTAACGGAACGAAATACGTCCTTTGGTGAGGTCATAAGGACTCATCTCCACCTTCACACGGTCACCAGGAAGGATCTTGATGTAATGCTGACGCATCTTACCAGAGATGTGGGCGATGATGACATGACCACTTTCGAGTTGAACACGGAACATAGCGTTGGACAATGCCTCAGTTACAGTTCCATCTACTTCAATTGCATCTTGTTTTGCCATAATTGTAATTGGTATATTTTATATAAAACGATCTCCTAAGACTTGTTGAATATAGTCGAAGGTGGAGAGTATCTCAGCCTTGCCATTGCGCACGCATACGCTGTGCTCATAGTGCGCAGCAGGTTTGCGGTCAATGGTGCGAGCCGTCCAACCATCCTCTTCGAGAATCACTTGGCGACGACCGAGGCAAATCATAGGTTCGATAGCAAGCACCATACCCGATTTGAGTACCAGTCCATTGCCACGGCGACCATAGTTGCACACTTCTGGTTCCTCATGCATGTCACGGCCAATACCATGTCCCACGAACTCGCGAACAACAGAATAACCTGCCTTCTCGCAGTGGTTCTGGATAGCGAAGCCAATATCTCCCAATCGACGACCCGTAATGGCCTGCTCTATGCCGAGATAAAGTGCCTGTTTGGTTGTGCGCATGAGTTGCAGTGTCTCCTCTGCCACTTCGCCCACAGGGAAAGTATATGCAGAGTCAGCGTGCATGCCACCGAGTTCTACCACAGTATCAATGGATACAATATCACCATCCTTGAGGATAACCTTATTAGAAGGGATACCATGTACCACTTGCTCGTTGACCGAAGTACAAAGCGTAGCAGGGAATCCTTCATATCCGAGACAAGAGGGTTTGCCTCCGTGATCGCAGATAAATTCGTATGCCACTTTGTCGAGGTCTGCAGTCGTAACACCTGGTCGGATGACCTTGGCCACTTCAGCCAAGGTCCTTCCGAGCAAGTCGTTACTGCGGCGCAGGAGCTCAATCTCTTCTTCAGTCTTGAGGTAGATCATTTCGTATTAATATGCCATTGCGCCTGAGCGTCCCTTAATGCGCATGCCAGACTCAAAGAATCCGTCATAGTGACGCATGAGGAGGTGACTCTCAATTTGTTGTAGCGTATCCAAGATTACACCCACCATAATGAGCAGTGATGTACCACCGAAGAATTGTGCGAAGCTCATGCTCACACCGAAGAGGCGTGCAAAAGCAGGCAAAATAGCGATGATTGCGAGGAGTACAGATCCTGGCAAAGTCAAACGGTTCATAATGGTGTCGATATACTCAGCAGTCTTCTTACCTGGTTTAACGCCAGGGATGAAGCCATTGTTGAGCTTGAGGTTCTCAGCCATTTGTACAGGATTGATGATAATCGCAGTGTAGAAATAGGTGAAAACGATAATCAGCAGAGCGAATACGAAGTTGTACCAGAAGCCATCGTTATCCATGAAAGCGCGAGTGAAAGCACTTGCACTCTCAGCATTGGAGAAACCAGCGAGCGCGATAGGAATAAACATGATTGCTTGCGCAAAGATGATAGGCATCACGTTAGCTGAGTTAACCTTCAATGGGATGTATTGGCGTACACCACCGTATTGCTTGTTACCTACCATACGTTTCGCATATTGTACAGGGATACGGCGTGTACCTTGTACGAGCAAGATTGCAAATGCAAAAACGAAGAGCAGGATAACAACCTCGAGGATGAACACGATCAATCCACCACCTGCGTCGTTGAGACGAGAAGAGAACTCTTGGATAATAGCAGCAGGGAAACGAGCGATGATACCGATGAGAATGATAAAGGAAATACCATTACCAAGACCACGGTCGGTGATACGCTCACCCAACCACATTACGAACATAGAGCCCGCACACAAGAGAATAGTGGATGAGATAGTGAACCAGTTGAAGCCAACCTCAAGCATTTGACCAGCTTGTGCCATTTGCACAGAAAGGTTTACCAAGTAACTTGGACCTTGGAAGAGCAAGATAGCCACGGTCAAATAGCGAGTGATTTGGTTCATCTTCTGACGGCCAGACTCGCCCTCTTTCTGCATCTTTTGGAAGTAAGGCACTGCGATAGTGAGCAGTTGGATTACGATAGAAGCAGAGATGTATGGCATGATACCCAACGCAAAGATAGATGCATTGGAGAACGCGCCACCTGAGAACATATCGAGAAGAGCCATCAGACCTCCAGCTGTTTGGGCGCGGAGCGCGGTCAACGCTGTAGGATCAATACCTGGAAGAACCACGAATGATCCGAAACGGTAAATGAGCACGAACAAAAGCGTGGTCAAAAGACGGTTGCGGAGGTCTTCGATCTTCCAGATATTTTTGATTATCTCAATAAACTTACGCATACTAATTAGATTTTGTTGATAGTACCACCAGCAGCTGTGATAGCAGCCTCAGCTGATTTGGAGAAAGCGTTAGCTTCTACAGTGAGTTTAGCAGTCAAAGTGCCATTGCCAAGGATCTTAACGAGTTGGGTCTTGTTGATGAAACCAGCCTCGTTCAATTCGATAAGACCGATTTTCTCCAAGCCTTTAGCCTCAGCAAGAGCTTGCAAGGTAGCAAGGTTGATAGCTTTGTACTCAACGCGGTTGATGTTCTTGAAGCCGAATTTAGGCAAACGGCGTTGCATAGGCATCTGACCACCTTCGAAACCGATTTTCTTAGAGTAACCAGAGCGTGACTTAGCACCTTTGTGACCGCGTGTAGAAGTTCCACCAAGACCAGAACCTGGACCACGTCCGATTCGTTTAGCGGTCTTCACAGAACCAGCAGCTGGCGTTAAATTATTTAATTCCATAATGCTACGAATTTTTTAATTAGTCAATAACTTTAACCAAGTGTTTAATTTTGTTAACCATACCGAGGATAGCAGGAGTAGCCTCATGCTCAACGATGGCATTCATCTTGCGAAGACCAAGAGCCAACATTGTATCCTTTTGCACTTGTGGGCAGCCGATAACGCTGCGTACTTTTTGAATTTTAATAGTTGCCATGATTTTCACAAATTATTATCCGTTAAACACAGTAGATAAGCTCACGCCACGGTTTTGAGCCACGGTGCGTGCATCACGCATCTCGCCGAGAGCAGCGATAGTAGCCTTAACGAGGTTGTGAGGGTTAGAAGAACCTTTAGATTTAGCCAACACGTCGGTTACACCCACAGACTCCAATACGGCACGCATAGCACCACCGGCTTTTACTCCGGTACCGTGAGATGCAGGTTGGAGGTAAACGCGAGCACCACCAAACTTAGCGTATTGCTCGTGAGGGATAGTACCTTTGAGTACAGGCACTTGGATAAGGTTTTTCTTAGCAGCCTCAGTACCTTTGGCAATAGCAGCGGTAACTTCGCCTGCTTTACCAAGGCCCCAGCCTACGATACCATTCTCATTTCCAACAACAACGATGGCTGCAAATGTGAATGTACGTCCACCTTTGGTAACCTTAGTTACGCGGTTGACAGCGACGAGGCGCTCCTTGAGCTCCAAGTCTTGGGTTGATTTAACTCGATTCATAACAGTCTCTTTGTTTATTAGAAATTGAGACCTGCCTCGCGGGCAGCGTCTGCCAATGATTTTACTCGACCATGATAGAGGTAGCCGTTACGGTCAAATACAACAGCCTCTACGCCAGCTTTCTTAGCAGCTTCAGCGATGAGTTTGCCTACTTGAGCAGCTTTCTCAGATTTGGTCATTTTATCTTTGATAGCGAGCGAAGATGCAGAAGCAAGAGTCTTGCCTTGCAAATCGTCGATAACTTGAGCGTAAATTTGGCTGTTGCTACGGAATACAGTCAGACGAGGACGCTCAGCGGTACCCGAAACTTTAGTACGGATAGATGCTTTAATTTTAAGTCTTCTTGCAATTTTCTGATTCATAACTTTATTCCTTTCTTATTATTTACCAGCCGATTTACCAGCTTTACGACGAACAACTTCACCTTGGAACTTAACACCTTTACCTTTGTAAGGCTCTGGTTTGCGGAACGAGCGAATCTTAGCGCATACTTGGCCAATGAGTTGCTTGTCAGCAGATTCCAAAATAACGAGTGGGTTTTGGTTACGCTCAGACTTGGTCTCTACCTTAACCTCGCTAGGGAGTTGGAGGTAGATTGGGTGGGTATAACCGAGTGCGAAGTTGAGAGTATTTTGCATACCCGCAGCCATCTCAACGCGGTAACCTACACCGACGAGTTCGAGCACTTTCTTATAACCCTCGCTAACACCTACAACCATATTGTTGATGAGTGCGCGATAGAGGCCGTGCATAGCACGATTTTCCTTCTCATCGTTAGGACGAGCAACGGTGCAAACGCCGTCAGCTACATTCACGGTGATGTTAGGATTAACTTGTTGTTGAAGTTCACCTTTAGGACCTTTAACAGTCACGAGGTTCTCAGGGCTAACTGTTACAGTTACACCTGCAGGGATAGCGATAGGCAATTTACCAATTCTTGACATAGTCTTTCCTCCTGATTAATAGATGTAACAAATAACCTCGCCACCCAACTTCATACCAAGAGCCTCTTTGTTGGTCATCACACCCTTAGATGTAGAAAGGATAGCGATACCGAGACCATTGAGCACGCGTGGCATCTCGCGATAGCCAACGTACTGACGAAGACCTGGGGTCGAAACACGTTTCAAACTCTTGATGGCGTTAACTTTGTTAACTGGATCATACTTCAAGGCAATCTTGATAGTGCCTTGAGGGCCATCCTCCACGAACTTGTAAGAAAGGATATAACCCTTCTCGAACAAGATGCGTGTGATCTCTTTCTTCAGATTCGAAGCAGGCACCTCAACTACGCGGTGTCCAGCTTTGATTGCATTTCTGAGTCGAGTCAGATAATCTGCGATTGGATCTGTCATAATGTTTGTTAAATTAATCCCGCCTTTCGGGACAATATTTAATAAATTAATTGTATTTATTCCCCAGAGGCACCTACGTCCTCTGGGCGAATTTCGATGTTAGAAACCTCCCCGTTCTCCTCGGTAACCCTACGGAGTGGTATCGGGGCGGTATCGGGTTTTACCAGCTTGCTTTCTTCACACCTGGGATGAGGCCAGCAGACGCCATCTCACGGAATTGAATACGACTCAAGCCGAACACGCGCATGTAGCCTTTTGGACGGCCAGTGATTTTGCAACGGTTGTGCAAACGTACTGGGCTTGCGTTCTTAGGCAATGCTTGGAGACCTTCGTAGTCACCATCCTTGAGGAGTTGAGCGCGTTTAGCAGCGTATTTAGCTACGAGCTTAGCGCGTTTTACCTCGCGAGCTTTCATTGATTCTTTTGCCATAGTCTAATTACTTTTTGAATGGTAAACCAAACTCGCGGAGGAGTGCGAAGCCTTCCTCATCGGTCTTAGCAGTAGTCACGAAGGTGATGTTCATACCAAGAAGTTTGGTGATGTTATCAATGTTAATTTCAGGGAAGATGATTTGCTCTTGGATACCAAGTGTATAGTTTCCGTGGCCATCCATTTTGTTATGGATACCTTTGAAGTCGCGGATACGAGGCAAAGCCACGCGCACGAGACGCTCAAGGAACTCATACATACGCTCACCGCGGAGAGTTACGCGAACGCCGATAGGCATTTTCTTACGTACCTTGAATCCAGCGATGTCCTTCTTAGAAACAGTAGCAACAGCTTTTTGACCGGTGATGAGTGTCATCTCTTGAGCAGCTACATCGATGATCTTCTTGTCAGCTACAGCTTCGCCGAGACCTTGGTTGAGAACGATCTTCTCGAGTTTAGGACACTGCATTACAGTAGTGTAGTTAAACTCCTTCATCAGAGCAGGCACAATGCGCTCCAAATAATCTTGTTTCAAACTTGCTGTATTCATTATTAGATCTCCTTACCAGATTTTTTACTTACGCGGACGAGCTTACCATCCTTCACTACGCGGCCTACGCGTACTGGTACTCCGTTCTCAACTGGGTTGAGGTTAGAGATATGGATAGGAGCCTCCTGTTTAACAATACCTCCTTGAGGATTTTTAGCATTAGGTTTGGTACTCTTAGATACCATGTTGACACCTTCTACGATAGCACGTTGTTTCTCAACGAGCACCTCCAGCACGCGGCCGGTTTTGCCCTTAGAAGCACCTGCGTTCACGAATACGGTATCACCTTTTTTAATATGCAATTTTGCCATACTTGTAGAATTTAGATGATTAGAGCACTTCAGGTGCTAATGAGATAATTTTCATGTTCGTTTGACGGAGCTCGCGAGCTACAGGGCCGAAGATACGTGAACCACGGATCTCACCTGCGTTGTTTACGAGCACGCATGCGTTGTCGTCGAAGCGGATGTAGCTACCGTCTGCACGGCGTACCTCTTTCTTCACGCGAACAACGATAGCGCGTGTTACGGTACCATCCTTAATGTCAGAAGAAGGAATTACACCTTTAACTGCTACTACGATGGTGTCACCCAGGCTGGCGTAACGCTTTTTGGTTCCGCCGAGTACGCGGATGCACAATGCCTCTTTAGCACCTGAGTTATCCGCTACTGTCAGTCTTGATTCTTGTTGTACCATATTACTTAGCCCTTTCTACAATTTGAGTTAAACGCCAACGAACAGTTTTGCTCAAAGGACGAGTCTCCATGATACGTACAGTATCGCCGATACCGCACTCATTGTTCTCGTCATGAGCATGGAACTTGCGAGTTTTATTGACAAACTTGCCATAAATAGGGTGTTTCTCTTTCCAGTGAACAGCAACTACGATAGTCTTGTCCATTTTGTTGGAAACGACAATACCCTGACGCTCTTTTCTTAGATTTCTTGTTTCCATGTCAATTCGTTTTTTACTTTGTTAATTCTCTTTGACGAAGTTCGGTTGCAAGGCGAGCAATAGTCTTACGAGCCACCTTAATCTGCAA
>JBGVEG010000137.1:0-27085 GCA_045119955.1 Paludibacteraceae bacterium | reverse complement strand
CTATGACGTAGTGTATAACTGCCGTCGTTGGGATGACAACTCTGATGCTAACTGCGATATCGTGACCATGAACAACAACCACTTGTACAAAGATCGTATCCGTACATGGGAGTTGAAGGCACGTATCCAAATGAACGAGGGTAAGTAATAAGAACGCTTCGCTGTTAGAAGTTAGACCATTTCGTTTCACTTCATTGTTAGATCGCTCGCTTTGCTCGCTGTTAGACTCTCTTGGTCTCTCAGCCCGTAGGGCGGTCCAACAGGGCTTCTGCCCGGTCTAACAACGCAGTGGTCTAACAGCCCGAAGGGCGGTCTATTATGAACTTGTTCAAACAAATATCCAACATGTTCTCCCGTGAGTTAAACGCTCACGGGAGAGCATTCGTTAATTACGAAGCATTGGTAGGGGTTGAGAAGAAAGATATGACTATCGATGGTTTCCCTGCCAAATTGTTGTTCAACCCTGCTCGCGTGCGCAGCGTGATGGCTGATGTCAGCCCCGAGGCCCTGCAACAGCGAGCATGTTTCCTCTGCCCCGATGGCGTGGAGGAACACCAACTCACCCACAACTGGGATTCACCAACTGGGCACACCTATTATATTCGCGTGAACCCCTTCCCTATTTTCTCTCCGCATTTCACCGTTTCATCATCCGTGCACGAACGCCAAGAACTATTGCCTCACCTCGAGTCCATGTTACATTTGGCAAAAGAGCTGCCCGAGATGACTATTTTCTACAACGGTCCTATGTGCGGTGCCAGTGCCCCCGACCATATGCATTTCCAAGCTGTGCCTCGCCACAGCCTCCCGATAGAAGATCATTTCTCCACCAACTATGCCAACGCTATCTTGGTGCAAGAATCTGATCTGCAAACCCATTTAGCAGCCGCTAAGAAAGTACTCGCAATGGGCACCATCCCTACGGAAGCCAGCCAAACAGGTTCACTCACCATTGGCGCCAGCCACGCCGAAGAATACGAACCCCGCTGGAATATCGTTTCGTGGTATGAGCCAGCCTCTTCGCCTAATAGCCTTATCGCCTCATCGCCTAAATTCAACACAGTCATCTTCTTCCGCAAGGAATCCCGCCCTATGTGTTTCTTTGCCCCTGAGGAAGAACGCATATTATTCTCTCCTGCCACGGTAGAAATGGCAGGCATTGGCATTGTTGCCAACCGCGAGAGTTTTGACCGCCTCACCCCATCCAAACTCCGCGACATCATCCGCGAAGTGTCAGACACCCCATATCCAATAGCCAATAGCCAATAGCCCAACATGCGCCAATACAACCGACATATTTACATCGCACTGCTATCCGTGCTAATACTTTGCTTACTCTGCGATTATATCCCTGCACTCCGTTTCCTTTCGACGTGGGTCACTCCTCCTGTAGTGCTTTTCATAGGATTGGTTTATGCCCTGCTTTGCGGACAAGCCTACCCTACTTTCAATAAAAATGTGTCCAAGAAACTCCTCCAATACTCTGTCATTGGTTTGGGCTTTGGCATGAACCTCCAAGCCTCACTCGCTTCGGGTAAGGAGGGTATGCTCTTTACGATTATATCCGTCGTTGGAACTTTGCTCATCGGCATGTTTATTGGTTGTAAGATACTGAAACTCAACCGCAATACATCCTATCTCATCAGTTCGGGCACAGCCATCTGTGGCGGTAGTGCCATTGCTGCCGTAGGACCTATCATCAAAGCCAAAGATACCGATATGTCTATGGCATTGGCTACGGTATTTATCCTCAATGCCATTGGTCTGTTCCTCTTCCCTATTTTGGGTCATTGGTTGGGACTCAGTCAACAAGACTTCGGCACATGGGCAGCTATCGCTATCCATGACACGAGTTCCGTGGTCGGCGCAGGTGCCGCCTACGGCGAAGAAGCATTGCAAGTGGCTACAACCATCAAACTCACCCGTGCACTATGGATTATCCCGCTGGCATTAGTCACCTCGATCATTTTCCGCAGCGAAGGTAAGAAAATCAGTATCCCATGGTTTATCTTGTTCTTTATTGTGGCCATGCTTATCAACACCTACCTTTTGGTGGACTATCCACAGATAGGTAAGTTCATCGCAGGTGTCGCACGTAAGGGGCTTATTATCACGATGTTCTTTATCGGCGCATCCCTATCTGTGGATGTCATCAAATCCGTCGGCATCCGTCCCTTGCTACAAGGCATTTTGCTTTGGATAATCATCAGTGCTGCTTCATTAGCATATATCCTATTACGTTAAACAATCACATCATTATGAAACCCTTTTCTCTTCTATTCTGCCTTATGAGTTTTTTAGGTTGCAAAGCAGCAGACTTCCGCTCAGTGGACGCGGATTCGTTTGCGCAGGTTATTGAAGATACCACCGTCGTGCGCCTTGATGTTAGAACAGCAAGCGAATATGCACAGGGACATATCCCTAACGCATTACTCATCGACGTAACACAAGCAGACTTTATGCAAAAAGCAGAGCAACTGCTTCCAAAAGATAAAACTATCGCCCTCTACTGCCGCTCAGGCAAAAGAAGCAAAACCGCAGCACAACTGCTCGCCAAACAGGGTTACCAAGTCATCGAACTCAACACGGGATTCAACTCGTGGAAAGGCGAAGTAGAACGTTAAATTACTTCCCACAGATGACACGGATCTTCACAGATGACTATTGTATGTGTAAAATCTGTACTTAATCAGTGTAATCCGTGGGACCAACAAAATAGAAAACAAACAACCACATATTATGAAAAAGATTCTCCTAACTACCATGGCACTAGCCATGCTACTGAGCAGTTGTACATCCACATGCGATAAACCTACTAACGTGATTTACCTCATCGGCGACGGCATGGGTTTTGGTGCCGTAACATCGCTGCTGCTAACCACTGACGAACAGACTGGCTTTGAGATGGCGCCTGTCATCGGACTCTGCGAGACAGGCTCCGCCAACAACTACGTAACAGACTCTCCTGCAGGCGGCACCGCACTCGCCACGGGCACACGCACATGCAATGGTTTTATGGGTGTAGGACCAGATAGCGTGCCACTCACCAGCATCCTCAAGAAAGCCCAACAGATGGGCAAGAAAACAGGTATCGTGGTCAACACCACCCTCACCGAGGCTACTCCAGGTGCTTTCTACGCGGGAGTAACCGACCGCGACGAGACCTTCACCATCGCCCAACAATTCACCGAGAGCAACGTAGATATTGCTATCGGAGCGGGCTTCAATGATTTCATCAACCGTCCCGACTCTCTAGATCTAACTGCCGTATTGATAGACAAAGGCTACGATGTATATCTCAATTGGAGTCAAGTAGTAAATACACAATCCGAGAAGTTCGTAGGTATCCTACAGATGAGCGATGTGCATCGTCCTAGCAGGCTCACCCCACATGTCGCAGGAGCAGATGACGGAGCAAAAGTCTGCTTGGCTGCACGTTTGGCAGCAGCTGAATTTGCAAACGACACCACACGTTTTGCAGAACCTGAAGTATATCTCGAAAAAGCATGTACCAAGGCATTACAACAACTAGAAAAGAACGCACCAAAAGGCTTCTTCCTAATGGTAGAGGGCGCACTCATCGACGGCTTCGAGCACAACAACTATGCCGATGGTCTCATCGAAGAGATGCACGAGTTTGACCGCGTACTCAAAACGCTCATCGCCTACGTCAACAGCCATCCAAACACCCTGCTCGTTGTAACTGCCGATCACGAAACGGGTGGCACTTGCATACGATACAAAAAACACCCTATCAACCAACCAGAGGGCATTGAGATCGGATTTATCAGCCAAGGGCACACAGGCACCGTAGTACCAGTCTTTGCCTACGGCGCTGGAGCAGAGAAATTTGCAGGTATCTTCAAGAACAAAGAACTACCTGGCATCATCGAAGAACTAATCAAATAACCATACACTCATGAAACACCAAATTGCAGTGGGCGTAATGACCGCCCCAAAGATAGAGGCCGTAATCCCAGGTCCTCACTCCACCCCAGAACATCCTACATTCCTTCTCAAGAATGTTCGTATCGGCATCGGTTTCCACTGGGATCGCCTCGAGGACCAAGAATTTGAAGGTACACTCGAAATACGCGACAATGCTGACGGCACACAAACTGCCATCAACCGCCTTGATGTAGAAGACTACCTCAGTTCCGTTATCACCTCTGAGATGTCTGCTACCTCCTCACTCGAACTATTGAAAGCGCATGCCGTTATCTCCCGCAGCTGGGTATTACGTCCTATCATCAGTCCATCTACTTGCACCGACAAACCTGATCTCAGCGACCCTGATCGCCATGTGATCTGGTACGAGCGCGATGCACACGAAGGTTTTGATGTTTGTGCCGATGACCACTGCCAACGCTATGAGGGTATCACCCGTCGCGATGAGCACCCTGAGGCAGCTGCTAATGTACAAAAAGCCATCGACGCTACCCGCGGACAAGTACTCATGTACGACGGCAAGGTCTGCGACGCACGCTTCTACAAGGCTTGCGGTGGTGCCACCGAAGTGTTTGAGAACGCATGGGCAAACGAGCACTACGACTACCTCGAAGCTGTTCGCGATGAGATCGGCACACCACTCCCCGATTTGACCATCGAAGCAAACGCGCAAGAATTCATCCGTACTGCGCCTCCAGCTTATTGCAACACCAACGACCATGCTATTCTCAGTCAAGTATTGAATAACTACGATCAAGAGACCAAGGACTTCTACCGTTGGACAGTAAAATACACTAAAGAGGAACTGAGCGATATTATTCGTGAGCGTTCGGGGATTGACTTCGGCGAGATCCTTGACCTCGTTCCTATCAAGCGCGGTCCTTCAGCTCGTGTGTACGAGATGCAGATTGTTGGTAGCAAGCGCAGCATGGTGATTGGCAAGGAGTTGGAGATCCGCAAATGGCTAAGCAAGAGCCACCTGTATAGTAGCGCCTTTGTAGTGGATCGCAACGAGCAGGGCGACTTCATCCTCACGGGTGCGGGCTGGGGACATGGTGTAGGATTGTGCCAAATAGGTGCTGCCGTCATGGCAGATAAGGGTTATAGCTACGAGCAAATACTCGCACACTACTTCCCTGGAAGTGAATTGAAAACGATTTGATATACAGACAGATGGCTCTATCTCCTATACTGATACTCACCCTCGTGATTGGCATCATATGGTTTGTGCCACTCGTGTGTCGCAAGATACACGTGCCAAGCATTGTGGGATTTATCTTGGCAGGTATAGTCATCGGTCCATCGGTACTGAATATCGTAGGCGAAAGCCCAACCATCCAAATCCTCGGTTCGCTGGGCATGCTATACATTATGTTCCAGTCGGGTAGCGAGATAGACATCAACGACTTTAAGCAATATAAATACCGCTCGTTGTTCTTCGGCTTATGCACCTTCTTTATACCTTTTGCCTTGGGCGTCATTACCAGTAGGTTTCTACTACCGTATGGCTGGTTACCCAGTTTGTTGCTGGGCGCAATGTATGGTAGTCACACGCTGATGACCTACCCTATTGTGAGCCGCTATGGCGTACAGAAGAACGTAGCCGTGAACATCACCGTAGGTGCCACCATGGTGGCTATCACGCTGTCGCTCATGGTGTTGGCAGTCGTAGAGGGCTGGAGCAATGCGGGACAGACCACGATGGACTATGTCATTCAGATAGGTATTTTAGCGGTATTCCTCGTGAGCGTATTATGGGCATTCCCACGCTTCGCGCGCATGTTCTTCAAGCGTTATCGCGACCCTATCTCTGAGTTCATGGTAGTGATGCTGATGCTGGTAGGTAGTGCCTTGTTAGCTGACTTGGCTGGACTGGAGGGCATCTTAGGTGCCTTCCTCTGCGGTGTCTCGCTCAACCGCCTACTGCCCAACCGTTCGCCACTCATGCACCGCATCACCTTTGTGGGCAATAGTATCTTCGTACCCCTATTCCTCATCAGCGTGGGACTGATGATCGATATTCATGCCTTCTGGAGTGGTTGGACCACATTGACAATAGCGTTCGTGATGATTACCACCAAATTGGTCGGTAAGAGTATTGCAGCTTGGATTGCTCAATTCGTCTTCCGTTTCTCGAAACATGAGCGCCAACTGGTGTTTGGTCTTTCACATGCTACCGCAGCAGGCACCTTGGCTATCGTGACGATCGCCTATCAGATGGGACTATTGTCCTCTGATGTGCTGAACGCATCAGTCTTGATGATATTGGTGCTATGCACGACAGCCAGTTTCATCACCGAACATGCATCCAAAGAGTTGGCATTGCAGGAGAGCGCACAATTAGAAGCAGACCATGAGGATGACTATTGGCTATTGACCTCCGTGGGCAAAGATCTCCGCCCTACCCTACGCGAGATTGGTGAAATGGCTACACTGGACAATATAGAGATTAAACAATCGGCTGACTGGTTAGATGTCTCAAACATGGTAGAGCACACCAGTAAGTCGGTGATCGTTTATCACGAGGCACAACCCATCAACACCATCAACCGCCTCGTGGTGGCTGTGCCACGCTATGCCGAGAAAGAGCGTGACTTCATTACCTGTTTTGGTCTGGTGCGTCGTTTGGCTGGTGAGTTGGGCGCAAAAGTAGTATTCTATGCCCATCCCGACACGCAAGTGGCACTGCAAACCATGTGCCGCCGACCTGGCAAATACCTACGTGCCTCGTTCCGAAACATGGACGGATGGGAGGAGGTAGGTATACTATCGCAGACCATCATGGAAAACGATATGTTGATACTGCTATCATCGCGCAAGTCCACCGCCAGTTATCATCCTCTCTTCGAGGAGATTCCGACCATGCTCACCAAGCACTTCACGATGTTCAACTCTATGGTCGTTTACCCAGAACAGCTGACGGGTGGACCTGATATGGATACACTACTCATGGAGATTCCGCCTGCCAGCAAGACATGGTCGCTCATCACGCGCGTGAAACGTCTGTTTATGAAGGGTTAAGGTTTAAGGTTGAAGGTCTAAGGCACGGATATTATGTCATATTTACATCGATTAGCACAGGTTTTTGCTCGAGAAGTGGGCAATGAATTGACGGGATACACCTTTGTATTCCCTAACCGCCGTGCGGGATTATTCTTCCGCCGCTATTTGGGGCAAGCACTGCCTCAACCTATCTTCTCCCCTCGTGTAATGACCATCAACGAGTGCTTCGCCTCGCTATCCAACCTACGTGTGACCGATCAGCTAACGCTGCTCATGCGACTATATACGCACTACCAACAACTGCGCCCAGAGCCAGAACCTATAGAGCAGTTCTTGCATTGGGGCAAAATGATGCTGACTGACTTCTCGGAGATAGATAACCACTTGGTTTCTAACGTTGAGGCACTGTATGAGGCTGTGAAGGACTTGCACGATATAGATGAGCATTTCCTCACACTGACAGATACACAACGCAATGCCATCAAGAAGTTCTGGGGCGACTTCTATGCCTCTACCGATAAGAATAGCAATACCCTGCACCATCGTTTCATACGTACATGGGAGTTGCTTTATCCGCTATACAAGGGCTTGACCGATAGTTTGTTACACGACAACTTAGCATACGAGGGACTGCTACACCGACAGGTGATAGAGCACTGGGACGAGATTCCTGCCGACCGATTTGAAACGCACTACGTCTTTATCGGATTCAATGCACTCACCGAGTCGGAGCGTCAACTGCTGATTCATCTCCGCGACCGCGGCATAGCCGACTTCTACTTCGACTATGAGGATACGTATTTGTCCGACCCCGATAACCGTGCTTCGCTCTTCCGCGAAGATAACCTACGCACTTTTCCCTCACGCTACGAAGTACCCGAGCGAACGGAGAAGACGAAGCAGAAGATAACCCTCCTATCGGTGGACTCCACCGTGGGCGAAGCACGCGAAGTGCATCAAGTGCTCAGCGAGTTGTACCCCAAAGATACACCGCTGACCACCGATTTTACACGCACCGCCGTCGTGCTACCTGACGAACAACTGCTGATCCCCTTATTAGACTGCTTCCCAAAGGGTGTGAAGAAGATCAATGTCACCATGGGTTATCCGCTGCGTGCTTCTGAACTATACATGCCAATTGCTTATCCCGAGAAATACGCTTTACCCATACAAGAGGCGGGCGATGTGATGATAGGTGCGCTACGCGAACACTTAGGCACAATGCGCACGGCGACGAATAGCGAAGCCCACTACCTGCTGACCAAAGCCTTGGATATGGTAGAAGGGGCTATGGCGCAATATCCTACGATAGTGTTCTCAGCCGAAGCGGTCATGCAGATACTGCGTATGCTGACCATGCAGGGCACTATCCCCTACACAGGTGAGCCATTAGACGGCTTGCAAGTGATGGGTGTGCTGGAGACACGTGCACTGGATTTTGACAACCTGATTATCACAGGTTTCAACGACGACCTCTATCCTGGGCGGGCTCATAATAATAGTTTTATCCCTTATATCTTGCGTCGCGGTTTTGGGTTACCTACGCCTGAGAGACAAGATGCTATTTTTGCATACAACTTCTACCGCATGCTCTCCTACGCCAAACGCGTATGGTTCATCACCAACGCTGTGGCGGATGACCAGCACTCGGGCGAAGTGTCACGTTACTTCTACCAACTGCAATGGCAGTACGGCGCGGAGATAGAGCAAGTGAATATCGTCAATGCACTATCTACGCCAGCACCCAAAGCCAGTGAGATCGGTAAAGATGAAGCGGTCATGCAACTATTGGCTGAAGCGCAACAACGTGGCTTCTCTGCTTCCGCCATGAATGCCTATCTCTTCTGCCAAAAGAAATTCTTCTTCCGTTACGTGCAGGGTATTCACGAACCTCAGCAGGAGGAGGATGTAACAACCTCCGAAGCTACAATCGGTACGGTGCTGCATGACATTATGCAGAAACTCTACGAACCCCATATACAGCAGGTGGTGACCGAGAGCGATGTGCAGCAAATAATAGACTCTCTAACCGATGAGCGTTGGGAGAAACTACCGATAGACGATATCCGCACCGACCAACTGGCACTCTTGATTGTGAAAAACTATGTCTGCAATATCCTCCGCTATGACCAGAAGCAAGCACCATTTATCTATATGAATGGCGAACAAAAGGTGCAAGCCAAATTGCAAGTGCCCAATATAGGATTAGTGCCTTTCTATGGCTATATTGATCGACTGGATAAGCAAGGCAATACGCTGCGCGTCATAGACTACAAGACGGGCAAAGCCCTGATGGAGTACCGCGATATGGAGCATATCTTCGACAGAAAAGAGAATCAGGACAAGGCACTCCAAACCATGCTCTACTGCTGGCTGCTGGAGCAGGATAAGCCGCAGATACTACGCAATACGGCGCATATCGCGCCACATATCTACCCCGTTCGCAGCATGGCGAAAGCAGATGAAGTGCAAACGCTCGTTCATCAAAAGGGCAATACTGATTTTATCTGGAATGAGGAAGTGAAGGCGGAGTTCATCGAGGGATTGAGCACCCTATTGAGAGAGTTGTTTGCTCCTGCCATACCTTTTATACCAACTGCTGTGGGCAAGCGCTGCGAGCACTGCGCTTTTGCGGCGCTGTGTAAATGATTGGCACTGGTATCCGGAAACCGGTATCCGACCTCCACTACTCCATCGCTTGCAACTTATCCTCCATCTGCAATAGTTCATCGCGCAAGCGTGCAGCCACATCAAAATTGAGATCTTTGGCGGCCGCCAACATCGCTTTGCGTTGTTTATCAATCGCTTTGCGTAGGTCTTTGGCATTGTACTGCTGCCACGGAGCGGTACGCCAACCATCCTGAATCTTCTTCTCCAGTACCTGTTGTTCCTCTTGCTCTTTGCGCATGAGGGCGATGAGCGGACTGGCCTCAATCTTCTTATTGAGGGCAGTAGGGGTGATATGATGGGCTTCGTTATAGGCAATCTGTTTGGCACGACGACGATTGGTCTCATCAATGGTCATCTGCATAGAGCGAGTGATACGGTCAGCGTACATGATGACATGACCATTGACGTGGCGTGCAGCACGACCAGCGGTCTGTGTGAGCGAACGATGGTCACGCAAGAAACCCTCCTTATCGGCATCGAGGATAGCTACCAGACTCACCTCAGGCAAGTCCAGTCCCTCGCGCAATAGGTTGACACCTACCAACACATCGTATAGACCGCGACGCAAGTCCTCCATAATCTGCACACGCTCCAGTGTATCAATATCCGAGTGGATATAGGCAGAGCGGACACCATAGCGGCGCAGGTACTCGTCCATCTCCTCCGCCATACGCTTGGTGAGGGTTGTGACCAGCACACGTTCTTCGCGTTCCACACGTTGGCGAATCTCCTCCATGAGGTCATCGACCTGATGGTCTAAGGGGCGTACTTCAATCTCGGGGTCAAGCAAGCCCGTAGGGCGAATGAGTTGGTCAATGACGATACCTTCGGAGCGACGCAACTCATAGTCTGCTGGGGTGGCGGATACATACACCGTTTGCCCTGTCTTCTGCTCAAACTCCTCAAAGGTCAACGGGCGGTTGTCGCGCGCAGCGGGCAGGCGGAAACCATACTGCACAAGGTTATCCTTACGTGCACGGTCGCCACCATACATGGCATGAATCTGAGGTACAGTGACATGGCTCTCGTCTATCACAAGCAGCATATCCTTGGGAAAATAATCCAACAAACAATAAGGCGGTGTACCCGCTTCACGTCCATCAAAGTAGCGACTATAGTTCTCAATACCAGAGCAATAGCCCAGTTCCTGTATCATCTCCAAATCGTATTTCACGCGTTCCTCAATGCGCTTGGCATAGAGCGGTTCGCCTATCTCTTGGAAGTGCAACACTTGTGTCGCCAAATCCAGTTTGATTTGGGCAATGGCACTGGCTACCTTGTCCGGATTGGTACAAAAAATAGTGGCGGGGTAGATATTGTAGGTATCAAACTCATCTATCACATCGAGCGTAACCATATCCAAGGTGGTGATAGTATCTATCTCGTTGCCAAAAAACTCAATACGCAGGATATAATCGGCATACGCAAGGGCAATGTCCACCGTATCTCCTTTGACACGGAATCGACCACGGGTGAGTTCTACATCATTGCGCACATACTGCGATTCCACCAAGGCATGTAGGAGATCAGCAAGTTTTATGGCTTGATACTTATCTACCGTTATACAGGACTGGCTGAAGTCCTGTGGGTTACCAATACCGTATAAGCAACTAACGGAAGAGACCACGATGACATCTTTTCGCCCGCTCAGTAGGGCGGCGATCGCACTAAGGCGCAAGCGGTCAATCTCCTCGTTGATACTCAAGTCCTTCTCGATATACGTATCGGTAGAAGGAATATATGCTTCGGGTTGGTAGTAGTCATAGTACGAGACGAAGTACTCCACCGCATTGTGCGGGAAGAACTGTCGCATCTCACTGTAGAGTTGTGCGGCAAGGGTCTTATTGTGACTGAGGATAAGAGTAGGGCGATTGACTTCGGCAATGACGTTGGCAACAGTGAACGTTTTGCCTGAACCTGTTACTCCCAATAGCGTTTGCGCTTCGGCGCCCGCATGCAAGCCCGCCACCAGTTGTCGGATGGCTTCGGGCTGGTCGCCCATGGGTTGGTATGGAGAAGTAAGGCGGTACATTAATCGTTTATATTAGGAAGCAGGTATCCGGAAGCCGGAATTATCTTACCCTGCGTTGATTCAACTCTCGTTGGTATTGGCGCGCTACGGCGCTGTGCTTGGTGTAACTGGAGGAGAAGATATGGGTACCCGAGAAGTCGGGGTTAGCACACATGTATAGGTAATCGGTCTTTGGAGCATTCAGCACCGCATCCATCACATCGGGACGAGCCAAACGGATAGGTCCTGGAGGCAAGCCTCTGTTTTTGTATGTGTTGTATGGAGAGTCTATAGCCAAATGGCGTTTCAGTACGCGGCGCATCTTGAAATTGCCTACAGCATAAATCACTGTCGGGCATGCCTGAAGGGCAATACCTTTGTTAAGGCGATTGAGGTAGAGAGACGCGATGAGTGGATGTTCAGATGTCTTGTTGGTTTCTGATGCTACGATGGAAGCCAGTGTCGCCACTTCGACAGGGGTGAGTCCTATGGCTTTAGCTTTAGCGCGGCGTTCCTCGTTCCAGAAACGTTGGTACTCCTTATACATACGCGCGAAGAGCTGGTCAGCAGTCATTGTCCAATACACCTCGTATGTATTAGGAATAAAGAGGCAGACAGCTGTCTCGGGGGTCAAACCATATTGTGCCAGATAGGTTTTGTCGGTCAGTCGTTGGATGACCTCAGCAGAGTCCAAGAGCAGTTTTTGGCCCATAGCACCAGCCAATTGTTGGGGTGTGCGAATAGAATGGGTGAAGGAGATGTTGATAGGGGTCTCTTGACCTAATTGCAAGCGTCTGATGAGGTATTTGTTACCCATTTCCACGGGGAAACGATAATAACCTGACTTAGGCGATTGATACAGCAAATGTCTGCTATGTGCATGCCATGCATCTTCATCTTGTACCTCGTAATCTACACACATCAATGTGTAAAGCGAATCGGCAGACATATCAGGATAAACATAATAGCCATGGCTCTCACCATCGCGACTGACAAAATTGCGCACTTCTAAACGGTAATACTGCTCCATAAAGCCAGCAAAAATGATTAGCATAGCTACTACGGCAACGAAGAAGAAATATTTTGCTCTTTTCATAATCAAGTTTTTTCTATAAAAAAAGGATGCCCTCATTGTTTCGTGGCATCCTTATTTGTTTTGGCGGAAGGGACGAGATTCGAACTCGTGGTACGGTTACCCGTACGACAGTTTAGCAAACTGTTGGTTTCAGCCACTCACCCACCCTTCCTCGCGATTACGCGAATACTGACAAGTATTGTCTGAATACGCTTCCTCTCAAAAGCGACTGCAAAGGTACTGCTTTTTTTTGGATTGACCAAATATTTTGGTGATTTTTTTATTATTTATGCAAAAATACACCTATTTTGTGCTAAAAAAGAAAGAAAACATCAGGATTCTACCCTGATGCTTTCTTTATGAAGTGCTTCCATTACTTCACGGATGACGGTCTCGCTGAGTCCATATTGTTGGCCAAGTTGTTGGCAGCGCTCCAATACTTGTTGATAGCGTTGCGCTTGAACGATAGGCTCATCGTGCTCGCGTTTCCACTCGCCAATCTGGCGAGCTACATCCACACGCTTGCCTATAATCATCCACAACTGCTCATCCAGTTGGTCAATCTCTGCGCGAAGGGATGCTAAATCTTTCATTAAGTGTAATGTGTATGTGTGTGTGTAGAGTGTAGGGTGTAGAGTGTAGAGCGTAGGGTGTAGAGGCTGGGGAATGCGGCTGTGCCGCTAATTCTCGCCTTTAGCCTCTAACCTTTAACCTCTAACCTTTAGCCTCTAACCTTTAACCTCTCAACTGCGCCATTGCCTCTTTGATGGTGGCAATACGGCTTTCGGCATCGGCTTTCTTCTTGCGCTCGAGTTCTACAATCTCTGGTTTGGCATTTTGAACAAAGCGCTCGTTGCTGAGTTTGCCCATTACACCGCGGAGGAAGCCCTCTTGGTGCGCCAGCTCGGCCTCCAGTTTCTTGAGCTCCTCATCCACATTGATGAACTTCTCGAGTGGTACGCTATATTCAGTAGTACCGATGATGAAAGATGCGCTACCAGCGCTCTTCTCTGCGCCTACAGCCAACTCTACATTTGCCAATTTCACTACCACGGCTGGCAATGCCTCTGGACAAACGAGGGTCAATACCTCTTTAGGAGAGATGTTCTTTTGTGCACGGATATTGCGGATAGCCGAGATGATAGCGAACGATTGTTCAGCATTGTTCAACAATTGTTCAACATTGTTCAACGATTGTTCAGCGTTGAGCGGGCTGACCATCAAGCTCTCGCCCTCTTGGCGCTCCACAATGGCTTGCCACAGTTCCTCGGTGATGAATGGCATGAATGGGTGGAGGAGTTTGAGCATGGTATCCATAAATTGGATAGTCTTCTCGTAGGTAGCGCGGTCGATTGGTTGACCGTATGCAGGTTTAATGATCTCCAAGTACCAGCCAGAGAAGTCATCGCAATAGAGTTTGTAGATAGCCATGAGGGCTTCGCTCAAACGGTATTTGCTGAACAGGTCAGCCACCTCAGCTTGTGCTTTAGCGAGTACTGCCTCGAACCACGCTACACCCCATTGGTTGGTGGCAGGCATTGCTGCGTCTGCCACTTCCCAGCCCTTAATGAGACGGAAGCAGTTCCAAATCTTATTGCAGAAGTTACGGCCTTGCTCGCAGAGACTATCATCAAAGAGAATATCATTGCCAGCAGGTGCGCAGAGCATCATACCCATACGTACACCATCGGCACCAAAGCGCTCAATCAAATCCAGTGGGTCAGGGCTATTACCGAGAGACTTAGACATTTTGCGACCTAATTTATCGCGCACGATACCTGTGAAATATACATGACGGAATGGCATCTTACCGATATACTCATAACCTGCCATGATCATACGTGCTACCCAGAAGAAGATAATATCTGGACCTGTCACGAGGTCAGCGGTAGGATAGTAGTAGTTAATCTCCTCATTGCCAGGGTTATTAATACCATCAAAGAGACTGATAGGCCAGAGCCATGATGAAAACCAGGTGTCGAGTGCACCTTCATCTTGTACCAAGGCATCTATGCTCAAACCAGACTTCTCTGCCGCTGCCTCAATGTTTGGAGCAACGATAATCTTATCCTCTGGATATTTCTCGGCACCTGTCTCTTCGAGCAATGCTTTCTCGTAGTACGCAGGAATACGGTGTCCCCACCAGAGTTGGCGTGAGATACACCAGTCTTTGATGTTCTCCAACCAGTTGCGGTAGGTGTTTTTGTATTTGGTAGGATAGAAGACAATATCGTCATTCATTACTGGTGGCAGGGCGATGTCTGCAAAGTGCTGCATGCGAATGAACCATTGCAAGCTGAGGCGTGGTTCGATAGGTACATTGGTACGCTCAGAGTAACCTACCTTGTTGGTGTAGTCTTCCACTTTCTCTACGAGTCCATCAGCTTGGAGATCGATGACGATTTGCTTGCGGCAGTCGAAGCGGTCCATGCCTTGGTAGGCAGCCACATTAGGATAAATATCTGCCTCCAAGCCCTCTACATTCACATGCGCATCCGCGGTGAAGATGTCGTAGGTGGTGAGGTTGTATTTTTGTCCGAGTGCGTAGTCATTCACATCGTGTGCAGGGGTCACCTTCAAGCAACCTGTACCGAACTCAATCTCTACATAGCGGTCCTCAATGACAGGTATCACGCGACCTACTTTTGGTACAATGACGTGTTTGCCCTTGAGCCATTGGTTCTTAGGGTCTTTAGGGTTTATGCACATAGCCACGTCACCCATAATGGTCTCAGGGCGGGTGGTAGCTACTACGGCGTAGTAACCCTTCTCATCTTTGTGGATGACATTGCCTTCCTCGCCTTTCGCCTCTTCGCCTTCCACTACATAGTACTTCATATAGTAGAGTTTGGAGTGCTCCTCTTGGTAGATTACCTCCTCATCAGAGAGGGCTGTTTGGCGCTCTGGGTCCCAGTTCACCATACGGAGTCCGCGGTAGATGAGGCCTTTGTTGTAGAGGTCGCAGAATACATCAATCACGGCTTTGGAGCGTGTCTCGTCCATGGTGAAGGCAGTACGATCCCAGTCGCAAGAGCAGCCGAGTGTACGCAACTGCTTAAGGATTATACCTCCGTGCTCCTCTGTCCAAGCCCAAGCATGTTTGAGAAACTCCTCACGGGTGAGGTCAGACTTGTTAATGCCTTGCTCTTTGAGGCGCTTGATCACTTTGGCTTCAGTTGCAATAGAGGCGTGGTCAGTACCTGGTGCCCAACAAGCGTTCTTGCCCTCGAGGCGTGCACGACGAACAAGAATATCTTGGATAGTATTGTTGAGTACGTGTCCCATGTGCAACACACCCGTCACGTTTGGTGGAGGGATCACTACGGTATAAGGTTCACGACCATCTGGCGTACTGTGAAACAGTTTGTTGTCTTGCCAGTATTGATACCACTTGGCTTCAATGTCTGTAGGATTGTATTTTGCGTCCATGTCTATATATAGAGTTTTAAAAGTTTCAAAGTTTTAAGGGTTCTAAAGGTGGTTACACCAAATCACCCGAAAAAGCGTGCAAAGGTACTATTTTTTTGTGATATACGCAAACATTCAGTACATTTTTCAGGGCATCCGCACCAAATTTCATTCGACACATGCATTTTCTTCTTTCTCCACATCGCCAAACTATTAGTGAAGCATTGTCTGTCCACTAAAAAACTAAGAACATTTATTTAAAACAAAAATTGTAGAAAATTAAACCAAAAATTGATAAAAATTATCTTATTCACTACTAAAATTGCAGTATATTACTATAAATTAACCAAAATTATAAAGTTGTAAAAAAATAACAAAATCAAATCCGTTCGATCAAAGTAAGAATTTTATTAGCTATGTAATGCCATTTATGCAAAATTCGCATAAATGGCAGTTTTTTTTGCACAATTCAAAATATTTCTGTACCTTTGCAGTCGAAATGATTCACACTGGGGAATGTGGGCGGGTATTCGGTAATATAGAAATTTGAATTGCGAATTTCCTCTAAGCCCTAACAAGAATCTTTCAAAGACATAATAAAAGGCGTTTATTGGCGCTTGTTTTGACAAACAGAAATCCTGCAAAATTTCACATGCCCGAAATAAGAGAGCGATAAATGCCCCTTGGTGTGTTTAATTCGTTGTGTGCTCACGGCGATTAACATATCGGCGTGGGCATTCATTGTTTATTCTTGTGTGTAGGGTCTTGCAGGAACCTCTGTTTGGAGAATAAGCAACAAGAGGTTACACGCTTTTTGTATATTTAAAAATAATAATAACAATTATATCAATAATCACAAAAACAAATGAGAAAAAACAAATTATTACTCACACTATTATGTCTTTGGGTAGGGCTGATGCCTGCTATGGCACAGTCGGCAACGATTATCAATGAAATGCAGAAGGTACCGTATGCCAACGTAATGGCGATGTATAAGAATGAGTTTGGTAGTTTCGAAAAGCCTGCTATGAGTATTACATTCCCATATGCCGTAATTCGTATGCATTTGGAGGGTAATGCCCACGAAGTAAGAGCAGCCAAAGAGCGCATGACCCTATACATGGGTCAGCAGATGGGTGTAGAGGCACGAGTTACCACGTATTCGAATCAGATACTATTCTTGTTGCGCGCTCCCCGCCATCCGATGATTCATATAGACTGTGGCGATGGTTGCGATCAAGTGTTATTGAGCAATATGCAGCAGTTGGAGCCTAACTGTTTGTATGATTGTACGGTACGATTTCGCCTAGAAGGAGACATTAATGCAACTACCGATACCGTTTTTGTAAACGAAGGTCCACAATATCATACACTGAACCTGCACGTAGAACCTGCAGATGCAAAGGTAGAAGTATTCGCAAATGGTGAGTATAGGAACTGGATATTAGAGGACGGTCAAATTTCATTGCAATTATTAGAGGGCGATTACGATTATACCATTTCTGCTAATAAGTATTATACAGAAAAAGGGACTATTCACATTCCTACTAATCAAACAGATACGACTATTCGATTACGTTCTATGATGGGTTGGTTAAGTATTACAAGTGATAGTACGAACTTACAAAATTTATCAGCAAAGATATCGCGTAGTGATGGTTCTCAAATGGTATCTCTACCCTGTGAACGTTTTTTGTGCTACCCCGCAAAATACACCATTACGATAAAAAGCGATAACTTTTATACATACAAACAAGATATTATTATTGAAGAAAATGCTGAGATACATTTATCGCCTAAACTTATTCCAAAAGGAACTATACAAGATGTTGCCCCCGTGTATGCAACAGATATAATTGATAATTTTGCGCTTATTCATGGAAAATTACCAGATCGATATGTTACTGAAACAGGAATTATATATAGCAAAATGAAAGATTATGCCCAAGGTCAAAGAGTTGTCCTTACTGGAGAAGGTGAATTTGAAAAAGGGTTAACGGATTTAGAGCCAGATACAGAGTATTTTGTATGGGCATATGCATACAATGCAATAGATACTGTATATAGCACTATTGACACTTTTAAAACATTACAAGCACCTATCGAAAAAGGATATAGATATGCAGATTTAGGACTTTCCGTAAAGTGGGCGACATGTAATATCGGTGCTAACAGTCCTGAAGAATATGGAGATTATTTTGCATGGGGTGAAACTAAACCAAAATCCACCTATAGTTGGAATACGTATATATGGTGTGAAGGCAGTCCAGATTCTCAAACCAAGTATTGTTCGAGTCGCCTTTATGGCATCGTTGATAATAAAAAACAGTTAGAGTTATCTGATGATGCAGCCATAGAAAATTGGGGCGGTACATGGCGTATGCCGACTGATGCAGAATGGGCGGAATTAGAAGAAAAATGTACTTGGAAATGGACAACTCAAAATGGTGTGAAAGGATACAAAGTAACTAGTAAAATTAATGATAATAGTATCTTTCTCCCAGCAGCAGGTTATAAGGGACATAGTGGTCTCTATGAATTAGGTAGTTATTGCTATTATTGGTTGGGTGTATTAGGGACGAACTATCCGAGCGATGCGTATGGAATGTGTCTCAGTTCAAGTAGTATTCGTAGGGATAATTATAGCAGAAACAATGGCTTTAGTATTCGTCCTGTTTGCCAATAGAAGATATGAGAAGGATTGATTAACCCACTATTTAGAACAAAATCACAAGACGGATGAATTTGCCAGCTGGCAAAAGCAGGACAAATTAGTGTTGGTTTCTTCGATAAGGGTTCGGTATTCCTTCGGGAAATGGGAGGCTCGGCGGGAAAAGTGCCGAGGTATGAACAACAAGAGATACCCGAATGACATTCGGGGAAATAGACATAGACAGGGAGCATCCGCATAGTATTCTTCTAACACCACATGACGCAGGTGTCATTAGGGACTCCGTGGATAATGAATCTTATAGTACGGAAAAGGAATTGAAGGGAGGCTATCTACCGCTTATCTACTGCTTAACTACCCGATAAATAGAGAGGCAGATTAGATATACCGACCTGTGATACTATTTGGGTTATTGCGGATGTCATCCACGGTGCCTGTGGCTACGACCGTACCACCATCGCGACCGCCATCGGGCCCCATATCCACGATGTAGTCGCACGAGCGAATAACATCGGGATTGTGCTCAATGATAATCACCGTATTACCTTTGTCCACCAAACGGCGCAAGACACCCATCAAGACGCGGACATCCTCAAAGTGCAGACCTGTGGTTGGTTCATCCAATATATACAAAGTATTGCCTGTGCCTGGACGCGCAAGTTCCGTAGCCAGTTTCACGCGCTGGCTCTCACCACCCGAAAGTGTGGTGGAAGATTGTCCCAGTTTGATATAGCCAAGACCGACATCTTGCAAGGTCTTGATTTTCTTGAGAATGTGCGGTTGGCTCTCAAAGAACTCTACGGCCTGGTTAATGGTCATGTCCAGCACATCGGCAATGGACTTGCCTTTGAAGCGTGCCTCCAGTGTCTCGCGGTTGTAGCGTTGTCCGCCACATACCTCACAAGGCACATAGACATTGGGCAGGAAGTGCATCTGGATGGTCTTGTAGCCATTTCCGCTACACTCATCGCAGCGACCGCCCGAGTTATTGAAGGAGAAACGACCCGCTTTCCAAGAGCGAATCTTGCTCTCGGGGAGTTGGGCAAAGAGGTTACGTATATCGGTGAAGACGCCCGTATAGGTGGCAGGGTTGCTGCGTGGGGTGCGACCGATAGGCGATTGGTCCACGCCAATCACTTTGTCAATATGCTCTATACCCTCTATGCTATCGTATGCCAGGGGTGCACGCAGACTGCGGTAGAAGTGCTGGCTAAGGATAGGATAAAGCGTTTGGTTAATGAGGGTGGACTTGCCGCTACCTGATACGCCTGTAATGGCAATCATTTGACCCAAGGGGAAGGCAATATCCACGCCTTTGAGGTTGTTGCCGCGGCAGCCGCGGAGGGTAATCTCGCCTCTCGCCTCATCGCCTTTCGCCTGCGGGGTCCCCGAAAAATCTGCTGATTTTTGGGGTGCTCTATCGCCTATTAGCGTAGCGCTCAACTCGCCGCTGAGATATTTGGCGGTGAGGGTGTCGGACTTGAGGAGTTCGGCAGGGGTACCGCAGAAGACAATATGTCCACCCAAACGACCTGCTTTGGGACCTATGTCAATGATATAGTCCGCTTGGCGCATCATATCCTCATCGTGCTCTACGACAATGACGGAGTTGCCCATGTCACGCAGTTGCTTGAGTGAGTCAATGAGGCGTTGGTTATCGCGCTGGTGGAGACCTATACTGGGCTCATCTAAAATGTAGAGGACATTGACCAGTTTGCTGCCGACCTGCGTTGCCAAGCGGATACGCTGGTTCTCGCCGCCCGATAGACTATCGGATGAGCGGGAGAGGGACAGGTAGGACAATCCCACGCTGAGCATGAAACCGAGGCGAGAGATAATCTCCTTGATTATCGGCTCTGCGATAGCGCGTTGCTTATGGCTGAGTTTGGCAGGTATATTCATGAGCCATGCACGCAGATCGGTGATGTCCATGGCTGAGAGTTCGGCGATATTCTTGTCAGCAATGCGGAAGCTGAGGGCTTCGCGGCTGAGGCGTTGACCATGGCAGACGGGGCAAGTAGTCCATACCTCTTCCTCCTTGTCCTCCTTTTCGTCATCGGGCTGCTGCACATACTCCAACATGCGGGTGTACCAGTTCTCATCATCGTGAATGATGTTGGTCAGGTCCTCCTCGCCTTTCGCCTCTAACCTTTCGCCTTTAACCTTACCCAGTCCTCGGCAGCAAGGACACCACCCCTGTGGGGAGTTGAAGGAGAATGTATGTGGGGCTGGCTCAGCATAGCTCATGCCTGTGGTGGGGCACATGAGGTAGCGAGAGAAATAACGGATTGGCGATTGGCAATTGGCTATTGAGATCGCCATCACGCCATCGCCTTGGGTCATGGCTTTGTCCACCGTAGCGCGGAGACGTTTGAGGTCTTCTCCTGCCTCATCGCCTGATTGCCTCATCGCCTCATCGCCTTTGATCTTCAGTCTATCCACCACGACCTCAATGGTGTGGTTCTTGTAGCGGTCGAGCTTCATGCCCGCGTATATCTCTTGCACCTCGCCATCGACACGGACATGCAGGTAGCCCTTGCGACGAATGGTCTCAAAGAGTTCCTTATAATGTCCCTTGCGGTTATTGACCATAGGTGCCAAGACGAGCACTTTTTGACCAGCATACTCACGGAGGATAAGGTCGATGATTTGGTCATCTGTATATTGCACCATCTTCTCGCCCGAGGCGTAGGAGTAGGCATCCGCAGCACGGGCAAAGAGCAAACGGAGGTAGTCGTACACCTCAGTGACAGTACCCACGGTACTTCGAGGATTGCGTGAGGTAGTCTTTTGGTCAATGCTAATGACTGGCGAGAGGCCCGTGATCTTGTCCACATCGGGGCGCTGCATGGTACCTATATATCCGCGTGCGTAGGAGGAGAAAGTCTCCATATAGCGGCGTTGGCCTTCGGCAAAAATGGTGTCAAAAGCGAGGGAGGATTTGCCACTACCCGACAAACCCGTGATGACCACAAGTTTGTCTCGCGGAATACGCACATCTATGTTCTTGAGGTTGTGAACGCGTGCGCCAGTGATAAGTATGTCGTTATTCGTCTTTGCCAAGATAGGGTTCGTCTTAGGTAGTCATACAATTTGCCTGCAAAGGTACAAAAAATATAGGACATACACAAGTTTTGAAGAAAAAAAGCCTCGCCATTTGTCGAAACAAACAGCGAGGCGAGCATTGTGCAACCCGATTTATCGGCTATTGGCTACATTGCCATTAGACACGATTTGACCGATAGAATTATAGGTAACATTATCGTGCATGATATAGACTAAGCCATTCTGCATAATCTTGAGCGCTTTCTTCTGGTCGGATGTTTGAGACGAGTGGTCTTTGGTGCGCTTGATACGGAAGGTGTTGAACAGCTCAGGGGCTTTTCCTTTGGGGACTTTGTAGGAGTTGACCGTTATCGTATTGCCATCCACGGTGAAGGTAGAATAGGAAGGAGCACCTGGCTGACAGAACATACCCGTAAACAGGTCGTAGTAGTTCTCCACTTTGTGCTTGCTATAGTCTGCCTCCATAACTGCCTTGGAATTAGGGTTGTATCGTTTGCTGCCACAGGTAGCACCGATAAAATAGAGCGTACCATCATTCACGGTGAAGGTGCCGCCTTTGTTGCGTGAGGCACTCAATACGGTGGGCTCTAAGTCCGCGATAGCCTCCTTGATAGGCGTTTGCGTATCAGGATTAACGGGGCCTATCACCTCGTAGCAGTGGTCGTGTCCTTGCAACATGAGGTCAATCTCACACTCCTTCATGATAGGCAGCATGGTAGCTCGGAAGAGCGGTGTCTCCTCATCTTCTTGGTGGCTGGAGCCAGAGAAGATATTCTTATGCACCAGTGCAACGCGCCATTTGGCTTCTGGGTGTGCCTTGACTTGGTCGCGGAACCAATTGCCCACATCATTGGTCAGATAGGTAGAGGTCAAAGAGGTGAGACTGTATCCACCTTTCCAATAATCCTGCAAGGAATATACCATGAAGAGCACATCGCCATACATAAACGAATAGGTGGTACCATCAAATTGGGGTTTGACGCGTGCGTTCTCCTTGAACTGATTGTCTGTGTTGAAGTGATAGCTATAGTTGAGGTTCTCCGAGTCATCGTGATTGCCATCGGTAGGCACGATAGGCATTTGCTGGATGACAGGTCGCAATGCCTCATCAAACCAGCGTTCCCACTCCCACTCCGAGTTGCGGTTGGTACCTGTTTCGACAAAATCGCCTGGGAAAACACAGAAACGCGCATCCGGTACATACTCGGCAGCGGCCGTTGCACACATGCGAGCGTCATCCACGTATGCCTGGTTCATGATATGCGAGTCAGTCATATAGAGGAAGGTGAATGGTTCATCCTTGTCTGAGGCAGTCGTGAAGTAGCCGATCTCGCTCCAATAACCATCTGTACCCACTCGGTAGGCGTAAGTAGTATTGGGCGTTAAGTTTTCAGCGATGGCTTTGTGACTCACATAGGTATATTCTTGTGTGGGTTTCATCTTGGCTGCCTTGAGGATACCCGATGAGGAGGTAGCATAGTTGAGCGGCAAAGTAATGGTTGGTGTGGCAGGAATGACTGTAGAAGCAGTGAAGGTCTCGTTGCTGGGCAGTTGGTTGTCAGAGAGAGGCATGAGTTCTACTCTACCCTCCTTCATGCGTTCATTGGTAAACCAGCAGAATGCCATGCGTGTCTGAGGGTCGCCATTGATGTTTGTCACCACGTTGTATGGCATTTGGTACGGGATAAGAGCTTGTATCTTGTCGCGCAATGCTTGGAGGTTCACCTCGGTGGAGTCATCCCGCGCTGCCTCTTTGGCGATGAGGAAAGGTATATATGATGGGATAGTATAATCATCAATGCTATACAAGCTATCGGCTTGCAGGACATCAGGGTGAATAATAACGATAGGTTTGGGCTCTACGACCACGGTGGCAGTCGCGCTGTAGCCGCCTTGCTCCGTCGTGACCGTGACGGTAGTCTGTCCTTCCGCTACTCCTATGACAGCACCTTGCGCATTGACTTTAGCGATGGTCGTATCCGCTATCTGCCATATGAGATTGCGGTTGGTGGCTTTGGTAGGTGTGATGATAGCCGTAATGAGCGCTGTGTCCGCCGTATAAACATATAGGGTATCCATATTGAGTCTCACGCCCGTGACATCTATGACAGGAGCATTAGGGTCATACTCATAGCAGCCAATATCCGCACGACCATTCACAGGGCGAGGGTTATTGTCAATATCGTATGCCAGGTCGGTGTTGGTCTTGGCTTTATCAATGACTGCCGAGCCCTCCATGATAGCAAAGTTGGCTGCACGCATGGCTGCTATCTCAGCCGCATTCTTAGGTGCACCTACGAAGTTGGTTGGAGCCACGAAGTGAGGTCCGTTCTTGGCCATATTGTCCACGGAGAGTTTAATGGTGAAGTTTTCGGCTTCAAAATAGAAATCGCCCGCGTTATGTCCTGAGCCATTCTTGGTGTTTTCGCCAGAAACGAAATTGGCTGGATCGGCAAATCCTTCTTCTGAATGATTGTTCCAGAGCAAGTTGTTATAGGCGATATTATCGCTATGGATACCTGCATATTGGCTGCCGTAGTTGCATACTAAGGTGTTGTTATAGACCACGCCTGATGGGTTGTAAATACCACCGGAATTAGGCCAGGAGGAGCCAGAAGGCTCATTGTTGTGCAGCAAGCAGTTGCGCACAATGCCATCACTCTCGTTGCGAATGGATGCATAGTTGCCCTTGCAGCCGCGGATAATGGTATTCTCAACAATACCGCCGATATTATGTACCGCTCCGCCAGCACCCTCGGCTTCGCAGAGCTCGATGAGGCAATTGGCGATGGTACCCTTGCTATTATGCACGGCGCCACCGCTACCCGTTGTAACGCAATTGGTGATGGTACAATGGTTAAGAACGCCATTGGCCTTCAACACGGCAGCACCACCGTTGCTGGAGTGAGTGGCGTTTTGCAATGTCAATCCATCGCAGTATGTAGGAACTTTGAAGGCAGATCCTTGAGTAACAAGCGCTTTGCCGAGGCCTGTTCCATCCAGGATGGTAGGATATGTCTCATAATCACGGTGGCCAGTGGCTGGGTCGTAACCACCCAGGATATGCACTCCGTCCTTCAATTTAATAGACTGGTTGTATATACCTTCCGCCATGAAAACGGTATCGCCTGATGAAGCAGCATTAATGGCGGCTTGGATAGAAGACATAGAAGACTCCCAGGATGTACCATCTTGCGCATCATCGCCAAGGGGTGTGACATACATATTTGCAGCGAAGGCAAATAGTGTAGAACAGGAAAATAAGAAAAATAAAGCTTTGCGTTTCATATTGAAAAAACTATATGTTACAATTATTTTTTTTGCAAAGTTACGGCTTATTCATGGCAATTAGGGTAAAAAAAATATGTTGTATAACATATCATTTTTTTTGCGTAAGAAAAATACTGATTTACAGTGATTTATTTTAACGAGCAATAAAAAAATAACATTTCGAAACGTTTCGAAATGAAAAAGCGGCGATTTCGAATTAGTTTGTTTCGAAAATTTTTCGTAACTTTGCGGAAATTTCTACAAACTATTAGTCTTTTAATACCATGCAAATCGATTACTCATCATCCGCTAAAGAGCGCAGAGCTATGATTCTGAAGATGCTCGACCAAGAAAATGAAGTCTCCGTGACCAAGTTAAGCAAGATATTGGGTATTTCGGAGGTTACTATTCGTAAAGATTTAACGCTTCTGCAACGCAAGAACTTACTTGTTCGCACGCGAGGTGGCGCGATCCGCCGTCCCGTAGAAAATTTGAACGAGGATACAGCCATATCCAGGAAGAGTATGTTCAATTTTCACGAGAAGGCGCGTATCGGTAAATTGGCTACAAAACTGATTAAAGATGGCGACTATATCATGTTGGATAGTGGAACGACTACGCTGGAGATCGCTAAGAACTTGGATGCCTTTCAAAATCTGTCTATTGTGACGAATGCGCTCAATATAGCGGAGGAGCTGATGAAGTACAATCGTTTCACGGTGGTTATTCTGGGAGGACATTTGCGTTTTAATAGTCACTCTACCATAGGTCCGATAGCGCTGAAGACGATTAGTCATTTTGCGAATTATAAGTTGTTTTTGGGTGTTGATTCGTTCTCGTTTGAGAATGGTATCTCCACACCGAATATGGAGGAGGCAATGCTCAACCAAGCTATGATTGCCCAAGCGAGCCAAGTCATAGCGGTGTTTGATAGTTCTAAGTTCAACAAGCGCAGTTTCTGTCATATAGCGACTGCGGACCAGATAGATGCCATTGTCACGGACAACAATCTGCCAGTAGGTTATTCGAGCCGTCTAAAGGAGAAGAATATCGCGCTGTATTTGGCATAGGTGGTATTCGTGATATAAAATAATGAGGGTGTGTCTAAATGCTGACACACCCTCACTATTTTAGGGAAGTATATACGAGTTGACACTGATTTTATTTTAGACAACAATTAAGGTCAATTTTGATGTCAATTATCGTCAATTCAAGGAGCATATTTTGTTTGAGTAGGAAGAATGCGCTTGGCGCATTGGCGACTCAAAACAAAATAAAGAGATAGATAATAACCACAAGTGTCAACAGGTATATAAATCCCTTATTTTATATCCGATTGGACATAAATCGGATATGGTGTAATTGTTTGTTTGTCAAAGTGTTACAAAGTTCACCTCCGATAATGCTTGCAAAGTATGGAAAAAACGCATTTTTGTAGTACCTTTGCAGTCGATTTCGAAAACTAACCTCCTGCTCCCGTTGGTCGCGAAATCTAAACTATCTAAACAAAACGGAGACTATATTACCAACCACGGATGAGCACGGATAAACACGGAAACAAGGAGTCATAGCATCCTACGCCTGCGGCGCGAGATCTAAACTATCTAAACTAAAACGGAGAATATATTACCAACCACGGATGAGCACGGATGAACACGGAAACACAGGAACATGGAACATACTAAAAAACAAAAATGATTAAAAATTAGACCAAAATTATCAAAAATATAATGAAAAACTGTCAAAAATATAGTATATTGAAAAAAAACAAGCAAAATCATCATTTTTTTATTCTCAAACATGTCCAAAATACACTTTTTAATGTATAATGGTAATGTGCGTACCTATTGAGAGGTACACCTTATACATTATAATTATTAACTATTAACTAAATTTTTAACTATGGTAAAATTCATTTCTTCCGAGGGTGCAGACACCCTCATCACCAGTCATTTTCGTCAAG
>JBGVEG010000136.1:0-2641 GCA_045119955.1 Paludibacteraceae bacterium | reverse complement strand
TCCCTCACTCCCTCATTCCCCTCACTATGCAATACATGAGGGTTTCTTTCTATACAAACCTGTTGTAAGTCTTTCTATGTGAGCTGTTTGTACGGATTTCGTAATCCATCTCTCCATTGTGCTCAATGCTACTCCAAGGACCTCCGCTTGCTTCACTGCATCCTGCTTGGTGAAGTCCGTGGGAAGCATTTGGAAGAACTGCTTTTGCAACATATTACCTCCTATCTCACCCACAGGTGTGGCTTTCAATTCAGGCATCATTTGGAACACCATCGCGGCGTGCATGAGCAGTTTGTGACCAATGAGGAGCATTGTCTGAAAATCCTCCTCCGAACAGACCACACGCTCGGGCAATGGCTTCGTCATATCCAAACGCAAGCCCGTCAAGATCATACCAATACGTTTCATAATGACAGGCATACGTTTGAGTGAAGCATCAAACAAGTCGCCAAACTCTTGGCTATAGGTGTCATATTCGCTGCGGAACATACGCTTAATAGTCTTGAGTTGCGCATCCGTCAAGTAGAAGTAACACTCGTGTTCTGCTGTCTCCATCCACAAGTAGCGGTCGCCCAATTCCGTGGCGAGGCGGTCATAGAGAACAGCTTCGCTCGGCGTATTGCCCTCTTCCTCTACATCCCACACGTTGTTATCAAAGTCCATACGGCTATTGACTACATAACAGCCAAAGCGGGACATGAGTCCGTTCTCGCGGTTGCGAAGCAATGGTGCCACTTGGTTGGGTGTACCCGAGAGAAGCATAGCGATACGCGGGTTGCGAATCTCAATAAACTCGTTGTTTTGGCGGCGGAGTTGGCTGACGGTCTCGTGCTCGAAGATACAGCGGACAAGGTCGCCAAAATGACCATAGGCAGCACGGAGTGTCTGAGTGAGCGTGTCCATCTCTGTGGCAAAGACAATACCGTGTCCTTCGTACTCGTCCATGACCTTAATAAGCGCAGAGGCGGAGGAGTTGGCTGGGATATACACCTGTTTGCCGTTGCAACCCTCGATTGCCTGAAGCAAGAGGCGTCCGTAGTTCATGATACCTTTGCCCGAGGCAGCAGGGGCAACGATCATGGTCAGCAGCTCGGGGCTGTAGGTGTGGTGAGGGCGACCGTGGAGCATACGCATGGCAGGCAGGGCGTAGCCGCAGTTGGTCAGTAGGGAGAGCAGCAGCATGTCGCGTGTCTCACCAGCAGGAGCGACAGCAACAGCTTGCTCAAGTAGGGTGGGTAACTGTCCTTCAGTCAAGTGAGGGGTAATGAGAAGGTCTTGTTTCTCGGTGTTGAGGTGGGAGTTTAACATAAAATAAAACAATAAATAAATTAAAAGGTTAATAATATTATCTCCTTGCCCTAGCGGGCAGAAATCTTATAAATCTAATCTTGCTCACTTCGTTCGCCTCCGTTCTCCGAAATAAATTGCCACCGCTATCACTCGCGGTGCGAGCCCGCTGAATCTTAAGTGAATGCAACGGTTAGTTTATTTACCTAAGATTTTTGCAATCTATTACGGAGTACGCAGTATGTTGTGAGCGACCACGAAAAATAAGATTTATATAAGATTTCGCGACCAACGGGAGCAGGAGGTTAGATTTCGAAATCGACTGCAAAGGTACTACAAAAACGCGTTTTTTCCATACTTTGCAAGCATTATCGGAAGTGAATTTTGTAAATAATTGATACAAAAGCCGTTACACCATATCCGATTTATGTCCAATCGGATATTAAGAAACGGCGAATGAAGCGAATTAAACAAAAAATACTATAGCAAATGTTCTTTCTTGGATATATCCGCGTATAAGATTAATGAAATGCAGCTCTGCCGCATTGGGAGAGCAAGACAAAACTGATAATGACAGCAAGTGTCAACAAGTATATAAATCCCTTCATTAAAAACAATAATTATGAAAGAAAAAATCATCAATGGTATCAACTACCGCCTCAACGATTGGACCAAGACCGCAGAGGTTATCAAAAAGGGTGGATTCTATGAAGGTAATATCATTATCCCCGAGACTGTAGTATGTAATGAACTCACTTATCGCGTGACGAGTATTGGAAAGGAGGCTTTCGCATTTTGCGATCCTCTGACCTCTATCACTATCCCTGATAGCGTTAAGAGAATTGGATGGAAGGCTTTCTTAGATTGCGAATCATTGGAAAAGATTATTATTGGAAATAGTGTTAAGGGTATTGGAAGACATGCTTTCGATGGTTGCGATTCGCTGCTCTCCATCACATACCAAGGCACTATAGCCCAATGGAAAAAAATAAAGTTAGGTTATTTTTGGAAAACACCCATTCCAACCGCAGTTCTCCATTGCACTGATGGAGATATAAAGGTATAACGAACTATTGATAAATTAAAGAATATGGAACATATTAAGAAGTTTGATGAGTTTCACAACATTGAAAAAAATGTGGTTGATGTTAATGAAGGATGTTTAGCTTTAAACCATGACGAGACACCTTCTCATATCCATACCGAACCACTATGTGAAATGGCTAATTTATCTCAAAGGAGAACAGGTATCAATACAAGAATTTATGTTAGCAGCAAAGAAGGACAACATGGACCAAGAATAAAGGTATATAATAGTAGTAATGATGAAAGTTTTTCAATGTCTATAGAAGAC
>JBGVEG010000135.1:0-1719 GCA_045119955.1 Paludibacteraceae bacterium | reverse complement strand
TACTTCCAGTAGTTCCTGTTCTTGGTATAGTCATCCTGAGCATTGAGAACACCCACAATATCAAGCACAGAAAACCACCACTTGGAATCTGTTTCATCCCAAATAGCTCTGACCTCGCGGTCATTGAAGAATCTGATAGATATCTTACTCATGCATTTAAATTGTATATCATACAAAGATAATAAACTTACATAAAAACTTTTGTTTTTACGCCCGTTTGAATAAAAATCAAGACCACATACTATCTTTATAAGGCAAAAGCGGTCATGACTTCTCAGCCAGCCGCACATCCTAAGTGAAACGAGGTCTATGCCTCAAAAATTAAAGCCTATGCGAACAGTATGTGGACTTGATGTACACAAAGATAGCATTTTTGTGTGCATTCTCAACGAAAAAGGTATTCTGTTTCAGGACAAGATCGGAGTGCTTACTCCTGACTTGGAACAATTGGTTAAAGTGCTGCATGAACACGCTGTGACCGAGGTGTGCATGGAGAGCACAAGCATCTATTGGATGCCTGTCTGGCGTATCCTTGAGCCTTATTTCTCTTTGAAACTTGTCAACCCGTACTTCATTAAGCAGCTCCCCGGAAAGAAGAGTGATGTAAAGGACGCAGAGTGGATAGCAACCTGTCTTTTGAAAGACCTCATCCGCGGCAGTTATGTGCCAGAGGACCGCATTCAACAACTGCGTCAGTATGACCGCCGCATCTTCGACCTTAACAAGGATATCGTCTATAAGCTGACCAAACTTGATGCGGCACTTCAGCGTTGCAATATACGCATCAGTAACTATGTGTCGACGACTGATGGTAAGAGCTATCAGAAAGTGGTTGAGAAGATATCCGAGAGTGTCACCGATCCTAAAGTGCTAGTCAGTCTCATCCATGGCCGCACCATAAACCGTGTCGGGACAGATGTTATCACTGCTTCGCTGACCGGAGTAATAACACAAACAGACATTGATGTCATAAGACAGATGAGGGAGGAAGTACTGCTCGCTCAAAAGCATCGCGACGAATGTCTTTCTAAAATGGAAGAGTTATGCAACAAGTGGTTCCCGAAGCAGATGAAGAACCTGCAGACGGTTCCCGGAATCAGCCTCAGATCAGCAACATCGATAATTGCAGAATTGGGCACAGATATGTCATCGTTTGAAGATGCCGCCCATCTGGTGTCATGGTCAGGGCTGAAGCCGAGGAATGACGAGAGTGCAGGAAAGATAATGTCCCGGAAGATAACACATGGAAACAAGTTCCTGAGGAAAACACTCATCGAATGCTCATGGGCTGCATCCAGAACACGAGGATGCTTCTACAACACGTTCAGCTATCATCAGACTGTCGTCAGACGGAAGAACAAGATGAAGGTGCAGGTCGCCATCGCAAGGAAAATGCTGGTGACAATATGGTTCATACTGAACGACAACGTCCCATATAGGGACTATACGCCCGATATTGTGGCGGAGTAATCCGTCCTCAATATATACCGCATATTGTAAGGTCACTATATTTATGGTGTCAGCAACCCGTTTGTAAACTGGCTAATGCTCTATGCGGCTTAGGACGCCCGTTTGAACTCTTAGTTCGCAGAGGAAATTGTTATATTATATCTTCACCGCTATCTATGGTAGGGGCATTGCCTCACGCACTTATGAGAAGTCATGACAGCACTCACGGTGCATAGATAGTATCTGATCTGGATTTATAGAGGAAATATA
>JBGVEG010000134.1:0-6344 GCA_045119955.1 Paludibacteraceae bacterium | reverse complement strand
ATTTAGGTGGTTATAGCGCTGAGGTCCCACCCCTTCCCATTCCGAACAGGGTCGTTAAGCTCAGCAACGCCGATGGTACTGCGTTTGTGGGAGAGTAGGTAGCCGCCATTTTCAGAACCCTTCATCATTAAGATGAGGGGTTCTTTGCTACTATACTGCGAAAAAATCTGCAATTTTATAATATATATATTCCATTTTATAAACTCTAAAATAGATATGAAAGAAATAGACCCTCAAAGAACAAATAGAGCACAGCAATTTGAAATATGGAAGAACGCTCCTAATCCGATGCTGGTTTTTGTCAAGAAGATGGATGTGACAAACTTGATTAAGATAAGTAGAAGGAAGCATTTGAAATTCAATATGCTATTGGATTATTGTATTGGTAAGGCTGCTATCAATCAGCGAGAGTTTTATTTGTTGCCTATGGGTGATAAACTCATGCAGTTTGATAAAATAGCAATCAATACCATTGTCAAAAATTATACTGGTGAGGCAAGTTCTTGCGATATAGAATTTACGACAGACTTGGAGAAGTATAATCATGATTATTTGAAATATACGGAGCAAGTTGCCAATAGTTGCATGGATCGAGATCTTTCAGAAGAGTGTATGGTGATTGGTACTTCTGCTATCGTTGATACAGAATTGGAATTTGCCGGTGGTATGTATAGTGGTATATATAATAATCCATTTATTATCTGGGGAAAATATTCAAAGCATTTCTTTAAGTATTATTTGAATATCTCTTTCCAATTCCATCACGCGCAAATGGATGGTATGCATGCTGCTCGGTTCTTGAATAATCTGCAACAAATGATACATACATTGAAAGTAAAATAATCTTATATAGAACGTGGCATAAATGTCACGTTTTTTATATACGTTTTTATACATGTTTCTTTGGCGCAGTTTTTGTGGGTGATGGGTAAAGTACTAAATGATTATTGCTATGATTCAAATGACAGTTACAAACACAGAGATTCGAGCTATTGAAGACAGTAACTTACTGGGTAAAATAGAGTTTACGTTGTTAGATAACCAAATGACGATCTTGCACACGTATGCTTATGAGAGAGGACGAGGGATAGGGACGCTGCTTATGGAATATGCGGTAAAATGGGCTAAGGAACATGATTATACGATAATACCAGTTTGCTCCTTTGCACTGAAATATCTATCAAAAGACCAATAACTAAATTTGCGTATTTCAAAAAAATATTGTACCTTTGCAGGAAAATTAATAAATACGGAATTTATGGAGAATAAGGTAGCGGAAAACCCTTTCAAAAACCGCGTGGATGAGGTTAAAGGCGAGAGGTTAAAGGTTAAAGGTGATGAAATAAGAGGCAAGAATACTTCCTTTATTGTAGTGACAGCGTTGTTCGTGACGCTGTATGTGGTGAGCAATGTGATGGCGGTCAAGGTCATTGGATTATGGAGCTTGTTTTATTTTGATGCAGGTACCATCACTTTCCCCTTTGCGTATATGTTGGGCGATGTGCTCACGGAAATATGGGGCTATAAGACAGCACGCAAGGTCATTTTTACGACATTGCTATGCAATATCGTGATGGTGCTTTGCACGCAGATTGGTGTATGGCTGCCTTCACCTGATTATTTGGATGCGATGGCACAGGCATACAATACGATGTTTAGTTATGTGCCTCGCATAGTGATTGCTTCGCTGACAGGATTTTTGTTGGGCGAACTGAGCAATGCTTGGTTGATGGATAAGATAAAGAAGTGGACCAATGGCAAAAGATTATGGGTACGAACGATAGGCAGTTCGGCTGTGGCGTATTGGTTCGACTCGCTGCCCTTTGTGTTGATAGCTTTTGCAGGGACAGTCTCTACGCATGATTTGCTGCTAATGATAGCATTCCAATATGTGTCGAAGTTGCTGATTGAGGCTGTATTGGGTACGCCAATGGCATATGCGGTTATTAAGGCTATTAACAAGCCTACCCCCGACCCCTCCCTAAAGGGAAGGGAGGATAAATATCCATGTAAATAAAGTACTTCCCTTTAGGAAAGGATTTAGAAGAGGCTTATGGAACGCTACGCGTTGATACATACGGTATTACCTCGTGAGTTTGTGCTCTTGCAGGGTAGGGGATGCAAGTGGAAAAAGTGTACTTTCTGCGATTATCATGAGGATGTGAGTGCAGATCCTTTTGCTGTGAATAGAGAAGTATTAGCGCAAGTGCAGGGAGTGTATGGGGTGTTGGATGTGATTAACTCGGGTTCGGCCATGGAACTGGACGAGCAGACGGTGGAGATGATTAAGCAGGTGGTGAAAGAGAAAAAGATACATACGCTCTGGTTTGAGGCGCATTATATGTATAAAAATCACTTGGCTAAGTTCGCGGAGCAGTTTAAGGGTCTGCATGTGAAGTTCCGCTGTGGGGTAGAGAGCTTTGATGGACAATTGCGTGAGCAATGGAGCAAAGGTATTGCCGCGAGTGTGACAGCGACAGATGTGGCGAAGTATTTTCAGGGGGTATGTTTGTTGTGCTGTACGGAAGGCGATAGTAGAGAGCGGATATTGAGGGATATTGCGTTGGCAGAGCAGTATTTTGAATATGCGAGTGTGAATGTGTTTTGCGAGAATACAACCACAGTCAAAAGGGATGATGATCTGGCAAAGTGGTTTGTTGAGGAAGTCTATCCGAACTTAAAGGAATCGAATAAGATAGAGATATTAATTAACAATACAGATTTAGGTGTAGGATGAAATATGAAGAAGTGATGATTGGTCTCAAGCAAGGTAAGTATGCGCCTGCGTATATGCTTTGTGGAAAAGAACCTTATTATATAGATAAGGTGGCGGACTATATTGAGCAAAATGTGCTGGATGAGATGGCTCGCGAGTTTGACCAGACGATTATCTATGGCAAGGATTTGGCGAGTGGCGATGTGAGTGCTGTGATAGGTGCAGCACGCGGGTTTGCTATGATGGGTGGATACAAAGTTATCATTGTCAAGGAGGCACAGCACATCAAGAAGTGGGAGGCGCTCGCGATGTATATGGATAATCCACAACCATCCACCATCTTGGTGTTCTGCTATAAATATGGTTCGCCCGATAAGCGTCAGAACCTATTTAAGAACTGGGAAAAGAAAGGTGGTGTGTTGATGGAGTCCGATCTACTCAAGGACTATCAGGTCGAGAAATGGATTCGTGACTATGTGGCGCAACGCAACAAGGAGTTGAAAGCCAATGGGGATGAAGTACAGATTGATGATAAGGTAACGAAGATTTTGGCAGATAGTATTGGCTCCGACTTGACACAGATTGTGGGGGCATTGCAGAAACTGATAGATGGTCGCCCAGAGGGAGTGAAAGTGATTGACGCAGCATTGGTAGAACGTAATATCGGTATATCAAAGGATTTTAATGTGTTTGAATTGCAAGATGCACTGATAAAAGGCGATGTGGTGAAAGCCAATCGTATTACGCAGTATTTCGCTTCTTCTAAAGATCACCCTATGGTCAAGGAGTTGGGTGTATTGTATGGCTTCTTTGCCAACTTGATGGTTTACCACTATTTACCTGACAAGAGCGACAGGGCAGTTGCCAGTGCGTTGGGTGTTAATCCATATTTTGTAAAGGATTTTGCGGCTGCCGCAAGGCGTTATTCGGCAGGAAAAACGTTTGCTATTATTGGATATTTCCGTGATACGGATGCGCGTTTGAAGGGTATCAATAACCCAAGCGCTAAGGATGCAGACTTGTGGAAAGAACTGATCTATAAGATTATGCACTGATATATCTGATTGTACATATGATAGTACAAAAGAGGGTGAGTCACGAAACGGACTCACCCTCTTTCTTTTGGGATATGTATTGCAGCGATTAATCTACTTTGGTCATCGCTTTAACGGTAATGTTCTTCAGCGACCAAGTGTGGCTTACCTCTTGGGTGTTGTATTTCCAAGCGATATAGCATGTGCTACCGATCATTTCTTCAGGCAAGTTAATTGCACCCGACTCGGTGTAAGCAGCTGCATCATAGGAGAATCCAGTCAGTGGCACCCAGTTAGCATTATTTACATTCTCGACGTTGCCATCATAGTCCTTAGATACCAACACAGTATATTGCGCTTGGTAATCAGCGGCAATAGCCTCTGAGAACTTGTACTTGAAGTTCAATGAAGCCTCTGACATGCCTGAAAGATCCAATGCAGGTGAGATGAGCCAGTCTTGGTTATTGGCAGCATTGATTTGGGTACAAAGTCCTTTGCGGTTATATGCCCATTTCGCATCGCCTTCGATATTAGCGACTGTGAAATTATCCAAGGCGTTTGTTTTGCTCAAATCAGCCTCGATGATAGTTACTTCTTTTGGCTCTGGTTTGGTCTCCACCATCAATGGGTTGGTGCTCTTCCATACGTGTGCAGCGCCCTTGCCTACGGTCTCGTAGGTATTACCCATATAGTTGGTGAGTTCGCCGTAAACGACCACGAAATCACCTACTGCTACCGCATTAGGGTCAGTAATCTTAGTGCCATTGATACCATATACTTGGAAAGCAATGAAGTCGTTTTGTGAGTTCGCACCTTTGACATTCTCCATGTAGAATTGTGCGTTGCCGTAACCTGTAACGCCGCTTGCGTGGTTGCTATGGAGTTTCTTGACATAACCCATGACGTAGTACTTGGTGCCTGTGGTAGCTCCTGCAGCGAGTCCTGCGCAGATTTCGCGTGCTTTGATGACATCAATAGCCTCAGCAGGGATATTCCATGCTTTGGCTTCTTCTGGGATAACCAGCACCTCAGGCTCTTGTGGCTCTTGTGACTCGTTGAACAATGGGTTGGTGCTCTTCCAGATGTGTGCAGAACCTTGGCCTGTAGTCTCGAATGTTCCGTTGTAGTTGGTGAGTGGACCATAGATGATAACGAAGTCGCCTACTAATACGGCGTTAGGGTCGGTGATTTTCTGGTTGTTGATACCATATACTTGATATGCCATGAAGTCGTCACCAGAGTTAGCACCCTTTACATCTTCCATGTAGAACTGTGCATTGCCAAAGTTAGCAACGCCATCTGCATGTTTGCTGTGGATCTTCTTGACGTATCCCATGACATAGTATTTGGTGTCTGTTTTAGCACCGCTCTCGAGTCCCATACAAATCTCTCGTGCTTGTGCCACGGTGATAGCTTCGGCTGGGATATTCCATCCGATGGTGTCAGGTGCCTCTACCGGTGGAGGCAGTTCGCCATTGTCAGGACGATCGATGGGACCAAATGGTGGAATAGCCATTTCGCAAGCTACTGTGAGGGCAGCTACGCAAAGAAGGATTGAAAAATGTTTAATAAGTTTCATATGACTAATTTGTTTAATTTTCTATAATGTGCATATTGCGTCAATTTCGACCTGCAAAGTTACTAAAACTTTATTACATACACAACAAGTAGTGACGGAAAAAGTCGATTTTACCCGTTTGAGTAGGCAAAATAATAAAAATATTATTTTTTTATCGAAAATATTTTGTGGAATGCAAAAAAAGCAGTACCTTTGCACGCTGATTGTGATTAGAAGTGATTTCACAATGAAAAACGCGTTTTTTAATTAACTAATTTAGGAGGATAAAACTATAGCAAATCCACAAAAAGGTCCACAACAACGTCGTGGCCGTGTAGAAAAAGAAATGCCCAACCGCATCAATGATGCAATTCGTGGCGTGAAGGAAGTTCGCCTTGTAGGCGACAATGTAGAGCAAGGTATCTATTCGTATGAAGCAGCGATGCGCATGGCGGATGATATGAACTTGGACTTGGTTGAAATTTCGCCAAACGCAGCACCTCCAGTGTGCCGTATTTTGGACTATCAGAAATTCCTCTATCAGAAGAAACGCAAGGAGAAGGAGATTAAGGCTAACTCTGCGAAGGTGGTCATCAAGGAGATTCGTTTCGGACCTCAGACTGATGAGCATGACTATAACTTCAAACTCAAGCACGCGCAAGAGTTCTTGAAGGATGGTAATAAGGTGAAGGCGTATGTATTCTTCCGTGGACGCAGTATTTTGTTCAAGGATCAAGGCGAATTGCTGCTGGCACGTTTTGCAAACGACCTGGAGGAGTATGGCAAGGTAGAGGCTATGCCAAAGCTCGAAGGCAAGCGCATGATTGTCAATATTGCACCTAAGAAATAAATATAGTCGTAGGGCCACCAATGGCTGCCTGAGACTTAAAATCAATATTAACAATTTAAATTATTAACAAAATGCCAAAGGTAAAGACTAATTCCGGTGCTAAAAAAAGATTCGCTCTTACCGGAACGGGCAAAATCAAGCGTAAACACGCTTACAAGAGTCACATTCTGACAAAGAAGACTAAAA
>JBGVEG010000133.1:0-36010 GCA_045119955.1 Paludibacteraceae bacterium | reverse complement strand
AGTAAGCACCGCCCAAGTTAGCACCGCCCAAGTTAGCATCGCACAAGTTAGCACCGCACAAGTTAGCACCGCACAAGTAAGCACCGCCCAAGTTAGCACCGCACAAGTAAGCACCGCCCAAGTAAGCACCGCCCAAGTAAGCACCGCACAAGTTAGCATCGCACAAGTTAGCACCGCCCAAGTTAGCACCGCCCAAGTTAGCATCGCCCAAGTTAGCATCGCCCAAGTAAGCACCGCGCTTTACAGCTTCAATAATAGTATCCTTTATCGTGTTATTCTCTTTTGAATACTCAAATAGCACTCCCCCCCAAATCGACTTAATCTCAATCTTAATCTCCATAGCCGTGATATTATAGTAGTTTCTGTTGTTGCTTCTCTGCTTCGGTTAACTTTATCTTCTCCACACGTTCAATCTCAGTATCGATAATCTCCTCATACTGGTTCTTGAATGTTGCGTTGCGAGTAGAGGGCAACTTGGTGTAGTCTTTCTGCGCTTGGCGCATCTTAACTACCATATTGTAGAATTGTCGTGCATCCATTAGAATAGTGTTTGGTCGTAAAACGGTTTAATCTTACCGTCGAGATCATCAATCATCCGCAGCTCTTTTAGCGTCAGCTTCACCTGTGTAGCCCTTGCTTTCTCTGCTGCTGCTTTTTCTGCTGCTGCTCTCTCTGCTGCTTTTTCTGCTGCTCTCTCTGCTGCTATACGCTCGGCAGTCGCTTTGGCTGAAAGTATGTACCCCCCCCCGAAGATCGCGAGGTCTCCGACCTTTTTAATCGGGGCAACTTCCGAAGCTGGGATTGTGTATACAATACCTCGCTTGGATATCTTTTCCAGCAATGCAGCTGACACAACGCAGTCGGGGAAGATGATTTTGTGGACGGGGTTTGTTGGTTGGTTGATTTCTGCATCTATTGTTGCCAATCTTTTATACAACTCGCCATCGCAGATAATGGCGTTATCGCCAAAGATATTTGTGAGAAACGACGTGTTCACTTTTGCCTTATTAGCGTAAGTAATCTTCACGCCACACACTATCTTAGTGCAGTAAGAAGCAGAAGTAGTACCAAATAGTGTCATCGTTGGAGCAAAAAGAAAGAACCTAACGCCTCTACTTACATAAAAGACTACAATCTTCGACAAGATGCTAAAGGGTGGGTTGTCGATAACCACGCAGCCATCGGGGTATTCCTCGGCAGTATAATCGCCATTAGGTCTAAAGGGTCGCACTATCTCCGTATCTTCGGCGAGGTTGCCCTTGCGAAATACATAATCCACGACCGCCTCATATATCGGCTGCGGAGTATAGCAGTCGTCGGTTGTTTTTGCTGCCTTGAATTTCGAGATGAACTTCTCATAGTCGTTGAAGTCACCGCGCTTGCCTCTAATTACTAATTCGTCACTCATATTGTCTACCTGTTATCCCCATTACCAATAATCACGCCTCGTTGCGCTCTATCACGGAGCTTATCGATGTTCATCTGCCCGACCTCGTGTAGCGTGTAGCCAAGCTCTTTAGCAAGCAATGCCACAAACCACAAGACATCGCCCACCTCCTTGGCAAGCTCCTCTTGGTACTCGGCAACGAGCTCCTCGTCGTGTGTGTTGAACACGAGGTGGTTATTCTCAATGCGACAGATGCCTTTGCGCACCCACTTGGCCACCTTGTCGTTAATCTCGCCCACCTCGGCCGTGAGGTTGAGAGCCATATAAGAGAAGTTTTCACACGACGGCATACATGTCGTCATAGCCTGTGTTTGATATTCATTAAGTGTCATAGTTTCGATGTAATTAATTGTCTTATTCGTATCATTTCTCTTCGCCAGGTTGTTGCCGAAGCCCCCAAAGCGTCTGCCATTAGGCGGAAGCTCCGCAGCTCTGCATAGTAGGATAATATCTTCTTATCCTCTGCCGATAGAGTCTCTATTGCCTTTGCCACTTTGAGAGTGGTATCATCTCCATCTTCCCCCACAAGTGTAGTAGCAATAAGCTCCTCTATGTTACTCATCGCATCGGTCAGCAATGCCGTTGAGCTCGTTTGTCGCTTTCTTTTCCTCATACTTACGATACTTGGTATAGTAACTACTTGTCTTACTCCGCCATTGATTGCGCACTATCCTTGTCACAAAATGCGAGATCTTGCCCGCTTGATAGATCTCGTTTAGCCTTGCCTCTTCAATAGCGAGGAGTATCATTGCTACCTCCTGCGTCATATCTTCTTGGTGAGAGGTGTGTACATGGTAGATGCTTAGTGCGTGTTCTATCACGCCTAACCTCACCACTTCTGTCACTATCTCACCATTCGTCATCATTGCAGTTTGGCTATCCAGCTCTTCCAGGTATATATGGCAGAGCGACCTTTGGCGTAGGCCTCCTTGTTGTGTAACTCTGTAGCGCATTGCTTTATCTTATCGGCACTATATCGTTGTCTCAGCCATACGAATTGCTCCAATGTGAGAGGCTCTTTGAACCACAAGACTGTTGGAGCATATACCTCGCACCAGGCACAGAATTTTTTAAATAATTCTAAATTTGGATTTTCCTCGTGTGCGAGCGCGGGCGTGTGCGCTTCACACTCACTCTCTTTTTCTTTACTTTTCTTTACTTTACTTTTCTTTTCTTTAGGGGGGAATGTTTCGGGAATATTTCGCGAAGTATTCGGTAATGTTTCGGGAATACTTACCGCATCATCCTTGATTATCCTCCAATCTTCAGGTATCTCAATCGTTGTTCTCTTAGCTCGCTTCGACATCTCAACATATCTGCGTTGTATGGCTTCGCTTGTTATAATCCCACTGGCGAGCAATGTTGCGTCAAACAACCCCACAGCACCGCAGTATTTAACAACCTCATCAACCAAAGTCTCCTTTACACCGAGGTAGTCAGCCACATCAAGGGCAGTATTCTCATCCCACTCCAAGCCACAGCCTTTATCTCGGTAAACCTCTGCGAACAAATAGAACAAGATAGCGATGCCAGGGCAGCCGAAGTTACGCTTGAGCTGCTTTATCTTGCGGTCTTGGAAGATGTCCGTATCTACCGCAAAATATGACAATCCTATCTTAGAGTTAACCATCTTATCTTTTCTTGTGATGCCTTGCGTGGCACACGCTACACAAGGTTATTAATTTATCCAAGTATTTTTCTTCATAACCCACAATCGAGCGCCCATTGACGTAGTAGGTGAGGTGGTGCACCTCCAGATTGACCGTGCTGCCACATATGCGACATCTATGTCCGTCACGCATTCGCACCCTGCGAGCTACACTCTGCCACTCGGCAGAGGATAGCTTACGCAGGTAAGCGCTCTTACGCCCCCGCCTCGTGGTCAGTCTTGGCATAAATCACGACGCTATCTATATCCTCATCCTTTATTATCCACTCGACCATCTCTTCGGTGAGGATAGTGTCACGTTGGATGTCGGCATAAGCAGTGCGTACCATTGTTGCCACCTTACAGCCGATTAGACGCGCTTTATTCTCCTTGGTGGCATCTACGGTCACGAAATGATTTAATGCGCTGAAATCAGCCCCAAATCGCTTTATAAACCTCTCCTGATTGTTGGTCTGTAATGCAAAGATGGAGCGGTCGCTCTTGCTCACCTCCTCGACCTTGGCGAGAGTGAAGCAGCCCTTTATCTCTTCATCGCCAATGTAGGTATAGTGAAGAACATATCCATCAACTACTGCCTTGAAGCTCTCCTCCTCGTTGAGGTTTTCGGTGATGTAGCCATCGTTGATGGTGCGCACATTATCGTTAATATGCTGCATGATGCTTGCCATCTCATCACGCTTGGCCTTTATACGCTCCTCTATCTTGCGTTTTTCAACCTCCAACTCGGCAAGTTCGTGTTCACAATCTACTCTGTCATTCTCGTAGAGCTGTGTGTACTCACTGCGCATTGCCTCAATCTCCTCATCTTCGAGCACTCGCTTTACGCTTGCTGTCGAAGGCTCAGCAATAAGCTCTCTCATTACATCTAACATCGAGCTATACGCATCATCGCCACTTGTGGCGTAGTTAGTCGGGAAGCCTCCCAATTCTGTTTCCAAATATCTTTTCATATTAGCGATTTGTTATAAAACTTTCAATTATTCCGATGTTGTCATCTTCGGCTAATGTTTCAAAGCCTGGAGCTTCGCCACTCTCCAGCACTTGTTTTGCGATAGTGACGGCTTTGTAGTAGTCTTCGAGTCCAGCGTTGAGGTCGTCGAGAGCCCAGTAAATGGCAGCGACATTATAAGGCTCTACGGTCTGCGCCATTATCATCAGCGTGCCGGTGAACTTGCGCCCTGTCGCCTTTGTTGCCACATCCAAGTACATGCCCTCTGCAAGCGCGTAGCGATGTTTAATACAATCGCGCATAAATTGGTTCACGCTCTGTGCGCTTGTGGTCTTAACAGACACTATGATATTCGCGCCAAGGGTCTCATCCAAGAGTATGCCGTCGGGTCTTATGCGCAGACCCAATCCTAATTCTCTGTCGTTGTAATACATTGATGTCTCCGTCTGAGCGTGCCTCATTATTCTCGTGATTACTCCACCCCCATACTCAGATATACTCTCCTTGATTGCACAAATGACCTCCATGTCAGCAGCACTTACCACCTCGTAACCCTGTTGCTTCGCCTTTGCGCTGAGGTCTTCAAGAAGCTCCCTTAACTTCTGCATATTTGGGTTTGCGATAGTGCCATCATTACCAACTAATTTCGAATAGAACGACACCAACTTAGTTAGCCCATCTATCGTGTTGCGCCCTACTTTAGGCTCTACAATAACCTTATCGAAGCGCTCAGGCTCTAATATTGCCTCATGCGTAAATGTGCCAAGCTCGAAATGTCTTGCTCTCTTATCCTCCTTTGGTTCTCTCGACTTCTTAAAATGACGAGGGGATGATAATGCAGCTTTAAGTTGCGAAGAGCTTACATAGGGGTGCGATAAATAATGCTCCATGGGGTCGGCTATCACATTGCCATTTATGGCGAGGTGATATACTTGCTTTGTTTGCTCTGGGAGCTTCTTTACAAGATCTACAAACTCATCCAGCGGAGTATAATCCCCACCATTCGCCAACTGTGGAGAGAGTTCCTCTACCACAGTGGCGTTTGCAAGATCAAGTATTGCGAATGGTACATCCATATTAGTTGAATGTTAGGCGTTTGACGCTCCAATTATCCGACTTAAAGGAGTTATTCTTATTCTTCTTCTTACCGAGGTACATAATCTCGAAAGCGTCACCCTGCTTTATCGACTGTGCAAAGCTCTCGAATATGCCGACTAATCGACGACTGCCATTGCGTACAGAACGCACGCCACCTTTGCCGTCACCCTCAACAAATTGTACAACTGGCAGCTCTCGCGTCTCGCCAGACTCCATATCTACAACATTCTCGATATTGAGACCGAAGAAGAATAATCGTCTGCTCTCGCCCACCTCTTCTGGAGTCCAATACTCTCCCGACATCTCTACTGGCTCGGGCATCGCCTTACTTAAGTCGGGGAGGTTTGCAAAATCTACAGCTGTTGTTAGTTGGTCTTTTCTCATAGTGTTTAGTATTTTTAGTAGTGCCCTCTATTAGCTTTGGGCGTTGCTTGAGCGATAGACGAGTCTCGAACTCGCGACCTCTTGCTTGGGAAGCAAGTGCTCTACCTATTGAGCTACTATCGCATTGTGCCGAGGTGGAGAGTCGAACTCCACTAATGTGGCCAGATTTCCGCGACCCCACATAAGCGTGGTTTAGCAATTCCTCTACCCTATCCGATTAGGCAGCTATCTCGGCAAAGGCCACCGAGCCTCACGTATGGGTGGCTGAAAAGCGCAAAATTTAACAAACTAAAACATTGACAATATTAATTAAAACTACATACTATGAAGGTTTGCGCTATTTCTTGGTCGTCCAGGCTTATCCCAGTTCTCCCTATTAGATTTAGACGGAATGATGATATACTCATCTTCTATCATAGCTCGCATCACATCCTCCTCAATGGGGTCAATGATGTACTCATCTAATGCTATAAATAACCCTGTCATAACTACTCGCCTAATGCGCCTCTCTTATCCCAAAAGTTATACAATAGTGCGATTATTGGCATCATAGCGAAGCCTATAATCTTCGACCATCTGAATGCGCTGAGGCTGTCACTATCGCTTGCGAGAAGCATTACACATACCAGGATCATTATTGCGATGATTGCGAGTCTTATATTTGCCTTATTCATAGTCGTTATTCTTTTCGTTAGGTATTTCTTCTATTATCTCTGCATCTTCGATGTTGTCATCTTCGACCTTTATAGCTCCGAAGAATGGGTTGTTGGTAGGGTTGAAGATTTCCCCTATTTGTGCGTAAAAGTCCATCATCGTACTCCTTTCCATTTGCTAAATTCAACCTCATCCCTAAAGCCTGGTGTTATCCACATACTTGGCTCAACATCTTCTTTAAGCAACTCTCGCTCCTTCTTGTATAGCTCGGTGAGTTCGTCGCCGATGAGGTCTATCGCCTCTTGCTTGTTATCTACATTGTAGCGGAAGCACGCTGCCTCTTCGCTCATTGAGTAGAGGTCGGCTAACTCCATCTCTACCTCTTCAATCTGTGTTTTAATCTCGTTTCGTTTCATTTCGTTAGTCTTTTAAGGTTGCCAAAATTGCGTAACCCTCGTTGCGCATAATACCCTCTGTCTTTATCTGCGCGAGTATCTCCATTCGTGAGTAGAGTATTGGCGAGTTCTTGGCTTTGCCATTTCTAATTGGGTGCAACATACCGCTCTGCTCGCCTCGCTTGATGAGTTCTGCGCCGAACTCTTGGATTGCCTTACGCTGGCTGATGAGGTCACGCTTGGGCTGTGTCTGTCGCACGATAGCCGAAGCGATGAGGTCAGCGTGTTGCAGTATGTCGTTAAAGGTCTGTAGAGCGTTCATAGTTGCTACGATAATCGGGTTACTCTTAATGTTGTCTCGTTTACTTTGCGCATCTCAAAGGATGCTACATTTTTCTTCTTCTCAAGCATCCACTTGGCGTTATAGAAGTTAGTGTAGCTTGTTCCTGCTAACTTGAAGTAGGTAGGTACGCCAACCTCAAGCTCCATCAGCTGCGTAGTGTAAGATGTCTTGCACTTGCGCAATGGTGTGATTTTTATCGGTTTCGTTTCCATCTTTCAAATATTTTTTATAATTTTGTTTTCAATATTGATTGTTTGGTACTGCAAAGATAATAAAATAGAATTAAATAGAATTATAATCGTTCTATAAAATTCTATGAAATTATTTTATAGAATTAATATAAATTATAATTTAGAATTATATGAGACTTGATTTCAAACAATTCATGTGGGATAACAACTTGAACCAGACTCAATTAGCCGAAATAATGGGTGTGCAACAATCTGCCGTATCGAAGTTTGTCCTTGGTAAGAGAGAGCCGTTGGCACATCATATAGCTCCACTGGAAAAACATTTCGGCAAGGAGACTATTCAATCATATATTATTCCTTGTGAGCCTTTCGTTCCTCAAGTGCAACAAGCAACTATTACGGTGTTCGACCCTGAAACGATGGCAGAGATAAAAGCTGAGGCTAAGGAGGAGGTCGAGAGTGAAATGATTAAGAAAACAATCGTACTCACGCCCGATATAATAAGAGACCCAGAGATTAACATCAAGGCTGAGCTCAAGGCTGGCCATCTTGATGAGTACGCCAAACCAACGCAAGACATCTTGCCTGTTCATACGGCAAAAGCGTACACCTACTGTGATGATATGGAGCCTGAGATTAGAGCCGGCGAGCCTGTACTTGTGCAACTGCTTCCAAAAGGGATAGCGATTACCCCAGGGCAGATGTACTTCATCGACTTGCCATCAGGAGCCATTATACGATACATCATGCGTGAGGAGGGAGGAAAACTTTATCTCAAGGCTCGTAATAACAGCTATGGTGACATGGCGGTAGATAGAAACGATGTGCAGTCGTTGTGGCTTGTGCGTTTCATACTGCGCTCACCTCGCTCAATGACGAATAACGAGACTATGCTTGCAGATATGATAGAGCGTAAGGATGGGCATTTGAGCGATATGCTCGACACCAACAATAAGCTCATAGATGAGCTTTGCAAGCGCAATGAGCGTACAGATAAGATGATGGATGAACTACTAAAGAAATAATACTATGAAGAAGATTTTTTTGCTATTTGCGTTTGTGCTTTGCTTTAGCTTCGCACACGCTCAGGATTATGAGATTGTAGATGGTTGCATCACTAAGGAGAAGATATTTGAGAATACTGGCTTATCCGCCGATGACACTTATCAGCGTATGACCATTTTTTTTGGCTCTTACTTTAATAATGTCACAGAAACTTGCAAGGTAAATACCCCGACAAAGCTGTTATATAAATTTATAGATGATGTCGCAGATGTAAATAAGGGTCTTGGTGTGTACCATACATACTACGCGGAGTATGAACTTCAAATTTCAATAAAGGATAACCGCATGAGGATGGTACTTACGGCCTATAATGTTGACTCAAATGATATGCTGCCCTCATACACTGGTTATAACCCAGCAGATGCATTCCCGGTCGTAGAGTCCCATAGTTCTTGGGAAACAGGAGTGTCGAAGAAACAAGCAGAAACAATTTTCAATGGGTTAATGAGTAGTATGTCCTCGATAGAGCAAGTGATAGAAAAAAAGCTCTATGAAAAAGTAGAAGAGGAAGAATGGTAAAAAAAGAGTACGGTGAAAAAGCTATTTTTAATCATTGTTATGGCGCTGACTATGGGCGTAGCGAGAGCACAAGACTACGGCATAGACCTTAACTATAACAAGAGGATGATAGTCTCGATTGATTATAGTGCTTTGAATTGGTCTCAAGCAAATGTAGCAGGCATTACCGCTTCTCTCAATTTATATGGTGTGTATGCGGATATTGGGTTCAATACACAAGGTAACCACACCCTAAAGGAAGATGGCGTTCAACGCAATGGGTATAAGGTGCGTAGTTATCATGTGGGCTACACTATCCCCATCACACATCGCTTTCGAATAATGCCGATAATAGGCTATATGAGTTGGCAGAGCGGGGTGTATAGCTGCTCTTCACAAGGGGATTTTCAGCCATTGATAACAGAGAAGAAGATTGACTATGGTTTTAAGGTTAGCTATGAAATTTTTGAGGCTGTGTGTGTATCAGCATCCCTCCAACGCCATATAATCGGTTTCGGTATAGGTTTTTGTTTTAACGCCGAAGATTGGGGTATATAAAAAGAAGAGCGGGACATTAGTCTCGCTCTTTGCATATCTGCCCCCAGTCTATCAACTCAATAATCTTATCGTGGGCATTGAATAGATTGCTCCAGTCTCGCTCAATGTATCGCTCGGTAATCTTCATATCGCGGTCACAATGGTTGAGTAACTCATGGATAGTGTACTTATCGAAGCCCGCGAGGTTGTAACCGAGGGATGCGTATGTATGTCGGACCGAATAGAAGACATAGTGTCGGTGAAACTTAACAACCTCCACAACCTTCTTCATGCAATTACTTATAACTGGGCCAAAGCTACTCTCCGTGTGTTGGAGGTAGAAGCGGAACATACGCTTGCCATAAGGGTCACGCCATCGCTCAATGAGTGGGCGCACGGCATCGTGTATATGCACCCTATACAATGCCTTGTCAGCTCTTGCATTCTTTGTCTTCGTGCGGTTATACTCTATGTAGTCATCATGCCACGCCGAGGCTGGGAGGTTGTACAAGTCTACGGCGTTCATGCCACCGAGAGCAAAGGAGAGCATAAACACATCCCTGGCGAAGTTCCTCGCACTATTGAAGCGTGGCTCGTCCTCCAGGTCGGCAATGCGTTGTATGGTGTCGAGGTCAACGGCTTTAGCTTCGGGTGCGGGCATCTTGGGTAACTTATATTTCGTGAATGGCGAGAGTGCTATGCGCACTACGCCCTTCTCCTCGTCGTTATAGTCGTATTTAGCCTGGTTGTGCGTGCTCTTGATGAGTGTCATATATATATGTATAGTGCCATCGGCTTTTTCGTTATCTCGCAACCATGCCTCATATTTGCTCAACCATTGAGCCGAAATCTCCGAGATATCGAGTGCCCCTTTGTGGTACTCATCGAGAGAACTTGCCACTACGAGGTAGTTATGGCGTGTGCTGGGTGTCTTCTTCTCGGCTAACTTGCGCATATACTCTTTGAAGTTGAGCCTAAAGCCGTGGATGTCCTTTGTCTTGCTACGGAGGTAGTCCGCAAGCTCCGCAGCCGACATAACCTCTGCACCGATGCCCAGGTCAACGATGTATTTACGCCATTCTCGGATGATATTCTCACAACTATCGAGTACGGCTTGGTTTTTTATCTTTCCACCTCTCGTCACCTCTTTAGCATCGATATAGTATGCCGTGCGCATCCATACTCGTTGCCTGTTGTGGTATAGTCTTATCTTGACACTATATGTGCCATCCTTGCGCTTCCCATCGGGGACGCAAATTGCAAAAGTAGCCATTTTTTATTCGTTTCGTTTCTTCGGCCAATTTATCGGCCGTTTTTCAGCCAATTATCGCAACAAATATACGCACTTTTTGCGTAAAGTGCAAAATCATGTAAACAAGAAACCCGCTCATAGGCGTTTCACAACGGCTACAAGCGGGGAAGACACTAATCTTATTAAACTACTAACCCAAACTTTAGAAAAAACTACTAAAATACTAAATACTAATGGCTTAAGAAAAAAGCTATGTCAAAAATCAGCCAATGCTCGGTGTTTTCGGTAAAAAAGGGGAGATTTTCATCTCCCCGACGAAACGAAACGATTGACTTATGTCAAATCTTTGTGCAAAGATAACTTATTTTTGGTTATTACCAAAATTAGCGACAATCTCATCCACAATATGAGGAGGGGTCTCGTCATCGAGTATTGCGAGTATGTTATCCATGTCGTTCATATTTTAATCGGTTACATTTTGTCACCACTTCGACAACAATCACATAGCAGATGCTTAACAGCGGGGAATATCTCCCTTGCTAAGTCACCCTCAAGATAGGCTATATCTTCGCCTGTGAAGCTCATCTTATCCCACTTGGCTATATATGCTGTCAGGTGGGATAACTCGTGCGTAAGGCTGTTATAGAACTCTTGTGCTGAACTTGTCAAGGCTATAACCATCACTGCCTCTCGCTTCTTTGGAGAGTAGTAGGTTAGTCCGGTGTCGAGCTTGCCAGCATAGAGGCTATTCTCCGCTTTGCGCATATTTTCACCACGACAACCCAAGTCGTACATCTTATCAAGTATCTCGTCAGCATAATAGTGCGAGACAGCATAATAGGCGTGTACGACTATATCGTAGTCGTCGAGGTATATACGCTGCCGTATCATACTACATCATCTCATCCCATTCGATGGGAATGCCGTTGCCATCCATTTTCGCCATCCACTCAAGGAATACGCAGTAAGGGGAGCAATCAACGTCATCAATGACATCCTTAATGCCGAGGGCAAGGTGCGCCTCGTCGGGGATGCTCGACTTGTATTTATCCGCACGCAACATATTGGCCACATACACATAGTTGTAGCCGATATTGTTCTCCAACGTCACATTGTAACGCTTGAGGAGCTCGTCCACTTGCTCCTTTGTCCACGGCTCTATGCGCTCTGGTTTCTTGGTTACAGGGTTATCCTTACGCATGAGCGACGCCGCCCACTCGCAAGCCCTCTTGCTGAATGTGTAGTCATAGTTGCGTAGATATGCCCTCATATCATCGGGGATGGGGTCATAATCCTGCAATGGTCTTTTCCAATTCTTTGCCATAATTCTAATGGTTTAAGGGCAGGGCATAGCCCCGCCCCTTATTGTTTTACATAAAGCGACCTGTGGTGCGACTTCTGCGACGACGCTCACCTATAGGCTCGTCATCCTCCCAGTCATCGTCATCACGCTCACCCATTGGACCACCGCCTCTGCGACGACCCATAGGCTGACGATTGCCCATGCCTCCGCGATAACCGCCACTCTCATTCTCACGATAACCCATCTCCTCGTCATCGTCATCGAGAGTATCAAGGCTCTGCATAACCTTACCCATATACTTCAATGCTTTCTCAACATTGTGGGATAGCTTCTCGCGCTTATCCTCTGTGATTTCAATTACTCTCATTGTTCTTCTTGTTTTTTGATGCTACATCATTGCTCAAGGCTCGGAGGAATGCCTCTAACTTCTCATCAATGCGACCGATTGAACTTTCAATCCCCCCTATCTTATTCTTGAGGTTATTAATGTCCTCATCCCTCTGCTGCTCCTTAGCAAGCTGTGGGTTAAGCACACGCTTCATGTCGGCACATGCAGCCACGATACTTACATTAAGGTCGTAGCCATCAACAATAGCTTGACTTGTGCGCTCTATGCCATCTACCTCTGCCAAGATTGCCTCGCGGTTATCGCTGACGACAATCTGCGGATGACCATCTGGAGAACAGATGCTCTGCGCTGCTGGCAACTTCTTGAGGTCTACAACCTCATTACCTATGCGCACGGAGAAGTCTATAACGCCATCCATAGGTTGGCCCATCATTGGCATTGTGGGCGTGCCATAGCGTGAGTACACATCGCTGCGCTTCTCCACATAACCGACACTCAACTTGGGTATCTCATTCGTCTTATCGAGAATGTAAATAGGGGCATTCTCTCTCAATCCTTGAAACATACGATATTACTTTTGTTAATTACCTTGTTACTTTAGCCTACCAAGTAGGGAGATAGAAGCTGCAATCTGCCTCGTGCCTCCTCGTAGAATAGATGATATACACCTGTGCCAGGAATGTCGGCAACGGTGATAGGAGTATCATCAAGACCTACGATTGGGACATTAGGACCTCCCTGCGAGGTGAATACTACTGGAAGCGTTGCTGTAGTTCCCGCGGGTATCGCCTGTGCGAGGTAGGCATACAACCCACCGAAGTAGGGTATGCCGAAACCTCGACGGCGAGGGAATACAAACTGCACCTCCGTAGCGGTAACATTCACCGATACGCTCTGTATCGCCTCGGGTGGTGTTGTTCTTGCCATAGTTCCCTCCTTTCTCGGCTATACGAAGCCGTTATTGTTGAAGCCCCAACCATTGAGACCAAGACCCCAGCCGATGCAGTTAGGCACAGCCTGTGCCTCTGCAAATGGCAAGGTCACGGTCTTTGGAAGCTTGCACTTGATGCCGTCCACATCGCTCTGCAAATTGTTTACAGCAGCGTAGATAGGCTGTGTTGCCTGTGTGAGCATCTGACTGAATGTAGCAGTCTGCTGTGCGTTGTTGATGATGACATCCTTCTTCGCAAGCTCACGGTCACGCTCTGCAAGGTCTCGCTGAATCTCGCGGAACTCGGCATTGCGCTGACCCTCCAAGATACGAGATGTTGACTCTGCGATAGCCTTCTCGATGTTGCAAGTCTGGTCGCGGAAAGCATAGCCTACATCTGCGAAACCACGAGTAACAGTAGACTCTACGCCAGCGATAGCACGCTCTGTGTTGCAGCAGCATGCCTGGATAGCTGTGCGGATGTCGCAGCAGCATGATGACATCTGGTTAGCCAAGTTAGCATCACCACGCTCAAGAGCATTGATAATCTGCTGCTGACCCAACCCAGTCTGGCCGCTGAACTGGCAAATCTGCGTAGATAAAGAATGTAGCGCATTCTGAATGTCGCCGATGCCGCAGTTGAAGTTGTTGGCAAGCTGGCCGATGGCATTGCCGTTGCCGTTGATTGCTTGCATCAATAGCTCACGACCTGTTGAGTTATTAATCTGTGATGATAGAAACTCGTAGCCGTTGCCATAACCATTGCCATTGTTGCCCCAACCGCCGAAGCCTCCACGGCCCCAGAGGAACAACAAGAAGAAAGGCCATAGGTAGTTCATACCGCCACCGAAGCCACCACCGTTCATCATTGACGCCCACATGAGGTTGGGGTCAAAGCCGTTCTGAGAGTTACCACCCTCGCCGAACACATACGTTTTTGTCTCTGACATATTGTAAAATGTTTAATATTGCGAGAAACACTATTGTTTCCCACAGCAAAGGTCAGCAAAAGCCACACGAAAGGCGAGTTAACTTTTCCGCATCTACGGAAACGATTTCCGAAAAAAAAGAAGTGAGCAATAAAGTGAACTTTAAAGTGAGCATAAGCAATGTGCAATAAACGCACATTACAACTCGGTTTAAGTGCGATTAACGCCTCAAAATAGACCGCGTTTTGCACTTAAACGAGAAAAAATACTCGTTTAGGTAATCAATCCGTGACAATTTGTCACGCTTTGGAGTATATATAAGAATGGGGAGCTTGCAAGCATCATCGGGAAGTTAACTTCCTAAACAAAGGGCGAATAAAAGGGCGTTTAAAAGGGTAAATAAAAGAAAAAATAAACGCTATTGTGTTTAAGAAAAGAAAGTAAACATCTATATATCAGAGCATTACTTTTTTCGTGATTTTCAGATAAAATAAAAGAAACGGCATATTAAAAGAAAAAAGCGAGACCTAAGCCTCGCCACTAACCTTCCGCAGATAGTCGTCATACCATCCTGCGCCCTTATACCACGATATGTCTACCTCGATACCATCGTAGAGCCTTGCCTCCTCGACAAGCCCCTCTATCCATTCATCATCTATATATTGTATTTCTTCCATATCACAAATGTAGAGCATAGGTGTAAGGTGTGCAATAGCCAAAGATGTTTTGAACTTTCTACGATATATTATTGACCCGAAAACAATAAAAGCGAGGTGTTACCCTCGCTCTTCGCAGTCAAGTTGTCGGCTTTCCCGATTTCTTGGTATGGTTGAGAATGTTGGCTATGCTCTTGGTGCAATACCCAGTTCTCCGACTAATCAAGCTATAAATATAGCTCTTACTGATGGCGTAGTATAGCTCGCCTAATTGGTTACGCAACTCATCGTGAATAGCGTGTACCTCGTCGTGGTCATTGATAACTCTTATCGACTGATTGTCTCTTACTCTATGCTTGTTCATAATGTACTCCCACCTAAAGGTGCAAGCACTTCGTCGCAGAGCCTACTCATTGTCCTGTGTCGCACTTGCGCCTGTCGTCGGTGGTGACGCTTCAGGTGACTCTGCAACGCATGGGCAATCGCCCCAATAGATAAAAACTAAATCCTCCATAGATGCTGAAGTGTCATTCTGCGCTTGCGCATCTGCCTTAGCGACGCACGAAAGTAAAATAACATAGTTAGTGATAGTTAAAATGAATAGCCGAAAGACACGCCTACTCCTACATAGGGTTGCCACCCTTTAGGCGTGAAACCATATCCGCCTTGCACGCCTACGCCAAAGCCCCAGCGCTTGCGCTCCTTGATAGTCTCGGTGGTGTTGATGTACTTCGTTGTGGGGTACACCTCGATGCTCTTTAGATAGGGGCTGTAACCACCCACTACAGCTCGATAGTCCTTGCCCTTATACTCCTTCTCCTCTATGGGTATCTCTACGAGTATGGTATCACGCAGTGTGATGGTGTCACGCTCTACTCGTGTGAGGTACTTGTACTCTGTGCGTACCACCTCACGCTCCACCTCCACAGGGTAGCTCTCACGGATGGTGTCACGCACAATGATTGTGTCTCGCTCTATCTTGGTGGACACAATAGATGTACCTTTAGTCGCTCTGCCAAAGTAGAACGAGCCTATGACACTGTGGATGAAGACCAATGCAATGAGTATCCACACAACCTTATTAGATACCATATTAGATATTGTGGTTACGATAGTCCTTGATGAACATTTCCCATCCCTCCACAACCTCATTCATATTAGCAATAGTGCCGTTCTCCACTCTCGACATAGCTGCCACAATAGGGACCATTACATCGCCATTGGTGGATGTTATACGCCCAGTTGCTGGCACTCCCGACCAATCACTCACCGCCTCGATGTACGCCTCTGTATGGTTTTCGTTACTGGGCGCATAACGGCTAATCATCGCTACTATAGTGTCCAAACCATATTTGCGTTGATAAGTGTGGAGCAGCACAAACATAGCTCTATAGCCGTGCGCCATAGTCTTGAATTGCTTAAATGCACTATCTTTGGAGGGGTGCACCTCTCCATTGTATGTCGTGCCACTTATTCTGATGTTGCCTGGGTTGTTATTTCTTAACCCACGTGATAACTTTGCCATATTCTTTTAATTAATCCTCGATTTCGGGTAAAATATACTGGATATTGCTACGCACATCGTAGAGCGACCTCTTGACCGCCTCGATGTCAATGTCCACATCGTCGAAGTCTATGACGATATTCCCTTGCCATAAGCCGTCACTAATCATGCGCACCGCAATCATCTTATCCGTACCGAGCTGGTGCATAATAGATCTTGCACGCCCCTCTTTGACATCACTCTGCTGCGCCCAATACACAAAGTCCTTACTCTCAAGCTCGCCCACAAAGTCCATGATGTTACCTATCGGCATTCTGCGCACAATGGGCGAGATGTTCACCATGCCCTCGCTCACCACCTCATATACTACCGAGATAAACTTTGCTCTATCGAGAGGATGAGGTTGCACGACATACACGCGCAACACGCCCTCGAACTTGGTCAATAGAGGCCATAGTTCTCTAAAGATGGCAGAGGCAGCACGCTTGTCAGCGTTGCGCTTCTCCTTATCCTCCTGCTCACGCTTGGCTATCTTGTGGTCTATCTCCTTATTCTTGGCGTACTGATTATAGCCAAACCAAGCACACACGATTGTGGAGATAGTACCCATAATCACGCCTATAACGCCACTCCAATCCATTACTCCTTTGAAAATGTTAGTTCCATAGCCTTATGCTGTTTTTAGACTACCTCATTACATACGCCCATAGGTGAGGTAGTGGTGAACGCCACATCGGCAAGCACGCCACCACACTCATCCTTGAAGCGCTCGTTGAACACGCTGAACGACATATCGCCATCCACCTCTACATCGGTATTATTCTCGACAAGGGCATTCACTATATTGCTTATGGTCATGACACCCTCGCTTTGGATATCCACCTCGTTGTTCTTGCTCTCGGTGAGTCTATCTATATAGGCCAACTGAAAGCGGTAGATGGCGAGGTTATCGTTAATGGTATGCTCACGCTGAATGATGGCGACAACGCCATAGTGCGCATCCTCCCAAAAGTTCTCGCGGAACACATCGTTAACGATGACACCTCCCACATTAGGTGTTGCCAACGCATAGGCCTTGAGCTTCTCTATGATAGTCTTGAGAGTCATAGCTACATACTTCTTTTACCACCGACACCACCGAGCCACAAGCCACAAGTAGCAGCCGAATGTAGCTGATGCTTGAGGTCTGCGATGCTTCGCCACTCCTTTAGCTCGGGGTAGTCGTTGTAGTTAGCGATTAAGAAATCCTGCAAGCGACCTCGGTACATATCGCCATAGTGTATCTCCCATGCCTTGCGCTCGGCAAGTTCCGAAGCCGAGAGACTTGTCATCTTCTCATCCTCGGTGCGAAGAACACCCGCATTGCTTATCTTGCCACTCACATTGTCGATGATGTACGATGTGGCGTAGTGCGCTAACATCTTCTGCACCTTATCGAGCAAGGTCTTATATGCCGTTGGTATTGCCTCGTTGCGTTTCATCTTAGCCACCACACACTCCTTGAGCTTGAGCATAAGCACAGTGCCGATGGTCTCCTCCAAGTAAGTGTCCTGTGCCAAGATGATGGCGGGGCGTATATAGCCACTTGCCAAGTTGTCATCGATAGCGAGGGTAGCCTTCATAAGCTCCTCATCCAAAAGTAATACTCTCTCCATTATTCAGTAATATTATCGGTTACATCTAACGAGAATGGCACTATGCTGACAGCATCAGCCACGCCAAGCACCTTGTCTAACTCTCGGCAGATAGTTCGCTGAATAGGTCGCACCATGGTGGTATTATACAGCTCAAAAGCCTGGAGGAACTCCTCACGGCTGAAGCCGTTGTTCTCGGTCATAAGACCAAAGAGACAAGGCACTGCACGGAAGGCTGTGAATATCTGCTCACGACACCATGTGCGCACAAGGCCGTACTTCTTGTCGAGATCGTCGGTGTCGAGCTTGACAATCTCAAGGGCGTGTTCTTTATCTGCATTGAACGAAAGCACAATGCGACCCGCATTCTCCGCACCGCTAAACTTACGCATAACCTCACGCTCAATCTCAGCCTTCTGCTCATCATCGGGTACGCCATTATTGAAGTTGAGAGCGTAGCCTCCACTAAAGCCGTTGGCGATATTGTTAAGATGGAAGTCGGTAATCTGCCTCTCGATCTCGGCAGAGCGTACCGCAGCATTCCACATGGGTACAGGGTATGTGCCTCTGGTCTTCGTGCCCGCATAGTAAACGATAGAGGTCGCGTTGGTGTCCTTGATGCCGAACTTGGGATATTTAAGCACCTTTACGCGCGATGCTTTCCAGTCCTCCGAATAGTAGAATACCGCTCTATCCTTGTCGGTGCGTAGCCTCGCTACATCGATATATGACAACTCGGCAACATTGCCGATGCGGTCACGGATTACCGTGAATGCGAAGCCTCCATACTTGAGGTAGTCAACGGCAAGCATAGCGATGAGGTCTTCCATAGTCTCACCATCGCTATTCACCTTGGCACTCCACGCCTCGGCATTCACTTGCACATCGTTGCCAAGCACATAGTCGGCAGTACCATTGATGATGGTCTGCAAGGTCGTAGAGTTATTGTAGAGCGTGTCGAGGTACTGAGGATAGCGGTTGCCATCGCCCCATGACATCCACTCCTTGCCACGCTCCTCGCGCTCCTCAGCGCTCACGATGTTGCTTGCCGTGTAAGGCTCGATGGCAGCGAATGCTATCTTCTTACTCAGCTCTGTACTCGGTGTAGTATTCGTCGGTGTCATAGCCTATGTTCTCTGTGTCCTTTATATTTTTCAGCAACCCCGATGCGAGGATGCCACCATTGTATTCGATATTATACTCATACTCTCCGCTCGGTAGTGTCTCCCACCTATTTGTCGGAGGTACAAGGGTAATTATGTGGCGTGATGGGGTAATATCTCGCAACCCCTCGATAAGTGTTTCCACCTTACTTGTGGTATTAACCAAGCGTAGGTAGAATGTTGTTGCCGTAATATCACCTCGCCACAACTGGATGTGGGGTGTAGCCCCCTTCTCGGCAATTATCATAGTTTACTAAATTAAGGGGAGGGAGTGCCCCTCCCCTTTGTTTATTGATTAGAGAGTGCCGACAGCAATCTCATCGGGGAATGCTACCTGAACACCAGCGTTGAACTTCACCGCCAAGCGGAACTCCTGGTTGTCATCCGAGTACCAGAACTTGAAGGTCTCCATATCGTTGAGCATGTCAGTGCCGAAGTAGATGTTACGCAAAGATGCTGCAATAGCCTTCTTTGTGCCATTTAGGCCATTCACGCCGATAACTCGACACACGGTGCCTGGCAATACAACCTCATCCTCTGGAGCACCTGGGTTGTAGTGGTAGAGGTTTTTATCTACGAGGTCGCCAACAAGAGCACGGAATGTGTCCATGCCCACGAGGATAGCAACCTCACCGCGAGTAAATGCCTTCTCGGGAATAGCCTTGTACACCTTGCGAATTTTTGCCAATGTTGTTGACTCGCTCGATGCTGCTACATCTACCACGCCCTCCTCTGCGCCAAGGAGCTTAATCAAGCCATCGAAGTGCTTGAGGTTAGCATTTGAAGATGCGGTATCGCCCTGGTAGATAGCAGTCTCAACGGCCTCGTTGATTGACTTGATAATCTCGCTTGTGAAAGTCTCCTCAAATGGAAGTGACTCAGCACCCGCAGCTACGCGCACCTCGCTGCCCATCCACTTAGAGAGCATATCGCGCTCGCAGAATGACATATTTACCTTGAGCTTGCCCACCTTGATGATGCGCTGAGAGAGGGTCTGCGTGCCCGCATCATCCCAACCGCAAGTGCTACCATCGCCAAAAGCGATATCGGTAGACAAGAGTGTGAGTGCCTTTGAGTCCTTAACATCGGTCTCAAGATTAAAAAGTTTTGTTGACTTTGCGCCAAGCACAGACTCTGCAATAAGAGAGTCACGCTTCTCCTCAACATAGTTAGGAAGCGATGTAACAATTGGATTTGCCATATTTCTTGATGTTTTAAATTGTTTTACAATTCGTTAATAAGCTCTGCCATTGCAGATGCCTCCACCTCAATAGGGAAGTGTGAAGCCTCGCCAGTAAGCGTGAGAGTGTAGCCGTTAGCCTCGCTTGTGGTTGCGCCAGTAGAGGCGTTAGCAGCCGATGCGCTCATATAGTCATCGTTCGGAGGTACAATAGGCATCCAATACTTGCCATTCTTATCCTTTACGATAACGACAAACTGACCTCGTGCCAAAGCATCTACCTCCTTGCGCTTGTCGGTGTCGAGACCCGCAAACACGAGCGAGATGTTTGTTGTGATGACATGAGTGCCAATCGCCTCGTCGCCACCCTTCTCACTCGACATAGATACGGCTGCATTTCGGCGATGGAGGTATACCGAGAACTTCGTGCCCTCGGCCATAGTAATTGCAGAGATTGTGTCCTCCATAGTCACATCCTCCACATCATTGCGGTTAGCGATGTATACAGCGCTAACGCCACCAATCAAGGCATCGCACGACACGCCGATGCCATTTAGTACCTGTGAACAATATCCTGCCATAGTTCTTTACTTTTTGAAACGTCTAATATTCTCCAACTTGCGGTCGAGCACAGAGTCACCAGTCTTTACCTCACGCTCATTCTTGAACTCCTCGGCGGGAGTCTTACCAGCGGGCATCTGCTCAACCTTAGATAGTCGTGCGCTGAAAACCTCATTCGCACTGTTGACTTTAGCGAAGAACGCATCTACAGCATCTTTCAGCTCCGTTACGACTGTAACCATAGCTTCGACCTCTGCCTTTGTAGCATACTCCTCGGCAGGGGTCTGCTTAGCAGCCTCCACCTCGGTCTCCTTGGCCTTAAGCTCGTCCTCTGTAGGCTCGACAATCTCCTCCACCTTGCCATTACCAACCTTTACCTGGTTGCCATTCTCCAAAGTGTAGATGCCATCCTCTGCGGGGGTGCGCTTGCCCTCCTCATCCTCGATAAATACCTCTGTGCCGATATTCAGCTCTTCGGTATCATGAATGAGGATAGCTTTGTCAGTTTTCGTGGCTGCGAATGACTCCTTGAGCATCGCCTTTGCGAGCTTTGCCTTAAGCTCTGCCACCTCTTCCTTTAGCTTCTTAATCATGATTTATTGTATGTTATTAAGTGTTCGTTCCATCTCCTCCACCTCAGCCATGAGGCTCTGTAGCTCATCTTGGTGGCGAGATACATGGAAGTAGCCCTCCAACGAGAAGCCCATGCACTCACCACGCTTCACCATCTCCCACACCTCGTCATTGTGCACCTTGTACACGCCAAAGAGGCTACCATCCTCGACATCATCGAAGCCTTGTGGGGCGATGCCTTTGGCTGAGTCCTTGATGAATAACTCCTGGAGGTGTACACCATCCACGAGGTTGCCATCATGCTGTAAGTCTACGGTGGTCGCGTGGCCGTCAACGAGCATCTTCTCTGCCATGTGGCGAATAGTCTCCGCCTTGTACACGATGTAGTATTCGATGCCATTATCATTGCGGTAAATAGGGTAGTCGGCACGCATTATCACGCCCAAGAGTAGGCGTTGCTCGCCATCACCTATAGCAGCGAAGCGCACTGCCTCGCGTCGCTCCTGCTTGGCGAATGCCACAAAGTTGCGCTCAACTGCGGGGTAGTCGACCAAAGACATACAGCAGATGCCATCCTCCTCGGTGGTTATCTCTGCGTAGTATACCGGTAAATTATCCGTCATTATCATGCGTTTCTTATTATCTATAAATTGGTTGAATATTGCGCCAAAAAAAAGCGCACCTAAAAAGATGCGCTCTCTACTCTTACCCTTGCGCTCTTCTGCGCATTGGTGATGTCACTCTCTACGACATACACCCTGGTTTCCTTGTTAAGCTCCGTTAGCTCGTTGTCACCCTGTAGGCTTCGGGTGTACGATGCGGGCATTGATGATGCTACGCTCGGTGCGGATAGGCTACCCATAGCATTGCTTCCATCCTCGGCTACCTTGTACAAGTTCTTTAACTGCGCAGCTCCCATAGCAATAGAGGCTGCCACATTAGTGCCACCTACAACAAGGTTGAACGGATACATTAGCGACTGCGCACTCTTCCATCCCGCCATAGCTGCTGCGTAGGTATCCAGCACGATGGCTGCTGCATTGAGAGCCTTACGCTCCTTGCTATCCTCCTGTAGTAGCTCGGCAGAGTTCTTTAGTATGTTTGATGTCGCAGTAGCCATTGAGGTCGAGATGGCAATCATCTGCTCCTTGCGCCTCTTCTCTTCCTCTACCTCCTTGTCCTTTATCTCCTTTGCCTTAGCAGCTCTCTCCTCCTCTGCTTTTATCTGCGCCTCCATCTGCTCAACCTTCACCTCGCTGAGTTGTTGCTCTATAGCAATGCGCTCATCGGCAGTCAGCTCCTCATCTCGTAGCATTTCGTTGAGCAGTATCTCATGCTCAGTCAAGCGCATCTCCTCAATCATCGCCAACTCGTCGTTGAGTCTCTCCTCTATAGCGATACGCTCCTCGGCTGAAGCTGAGGCCATTTGCTCATAGGCCTTTATTATCGCCTCGTTTGCCTCAATGCTTGCTGCCTCATCTACGGCATAGCTGCCGAGCTCAGGGATGCCCATTCTCGTATCTCTGTATGCTCCTACCGTTGTTATTCTGTTATTGTATTTTACTTTGGCTTTTATCCTTTGAGGCTCATAGGGAGTTTCTGCATTCAAATCACCTATTACCTTGTCTGCATTAGTTCGTAAGCTCTCTGCTATCTCAAAATACGAGTCGCCCATCTGCTCTATAGCCTTGGCAGCAGCCTCAACTGCGCTTATTTCCTCTCCTAACTTTCTAATTTTCTCATAGTAATCTGTAATAATGCCACTTTTACTACTTTCCGAAAGGGAGGTATCCTCTTGTGTCTCTGCTATCCATGTGTAATATTGCGACAATTTTTGTCTTGCTGGGAGCGACTCCTCGCTTTTGCGGAACGCCTTGGCGTAGTATTCTTCAGCGATTTGTTGAGCTGCTGCTGCTCTTGCCCTCATCTTTAGCGCATCTATGTATCTCGGAGTGTTCGCATGGAGCAATTCTTCTGCATCTACCACACTTCGTACAGCAAAGCCTAGGCTCTCAAAAGCCTCAACATTATTTCTAATGAAGCGCTCTTTCTCCGTTAGATTGTCACCCAAAGCCTTCCACTCTTTCGATAGCCTCTTTAGCTCGTATATATCTTTTGCTACAGCTACCATCTCTTGCTCTGTTGCCTTGTTCCACTTCGCCATTGCTTCAGCATTGCTATCGATTGCATCCTCGGCAGAAAATAGACCCTTGACCCAATCTACAATTTTACCTCCGAACTGCGTTAATAGAGTAATACCAACGGTAATAAGGGTGTTCCAACTAAATAAGGCTTTACCTAATGCCCCAAGCACACTGACATTCGTCTTGCCCTCCGTTGCCATCGCCTTGTATGCTCTGATATTGTCGTAGAGGATGGGCAAGTTATTTGAGATAGCAAGGAAAAATCTATCTGTGCCCATAGTCAATACTGGGAGCTCTCTTGTTACCTGGTTGACCGAATTTTGCAAGCCAGAGAATGCTGATGAGTAGTTACCTACATTGCGAGTATGAGTGCCCACCTCAGCATCCATCTCCTTGAGCTTATCTTGCAACTCAGCCACTCGTTTCGTCATCTCCTTGTACTCATCAGTGCCCTCCTTGAGTGTTTTTCTGTGCTTCTGTAAGATGCTCAACTCCTTGCTATATGCGTTGTATGACCCATCTACGGCTGCGGTCACACCTCTAATAGCATTGCGCTTGGTATTCTCTAACCTATTGATGTCCTCGCTGACCTCTCTATACTCCTCGCTTGCTATGTCGAGGTCACCCATAGAGCTCTTAAGCTCTTTGATGCGGGCGCTAAGGTTGTTGAGAGTGTTGGCCGATTGCCCACTCTCAATCTTTATGACTCGCTTGATTTCTGTTTCTGCCATATCTATGCTATTTTATTATTCCTCCTCCTCGATAGCGCTCACCGCCTCGTCATTGTCTCTACTGATGTATGTGTCTATATTCTTAACCTTGATGAACTCGCATCGTGTAAGTCGGTCAGTCGTCGGGTCGTAATCCTCAATGGCCGAGAGTAGCCATACGCAGTTATCGAATGCGTAGAGCTTGCGTAGGCTCTTGCTATCTATCTGCATACCCGTAAGGTCTACCATGCATGACACCTTGCGTGTATCAACATCCATGCGGTCGTTATAGAACTTACTCCAATATCTCTCGTATAGCGTGACCTCTTCGGGATATGTTATCGCGGGGATATAACTCTCCTTGCTCTTGGCAAAATCGAAGGATGCCACTACATTATTATTCGCGACCTTGACCGATAAGAACATAGGCAGCGATGTGTAACGAAGTGCTATAATATCACCCAATCTATCGGTTGCGCTCTTCGTAAGCAGATAACAACTCTTGCCATTATTGAGCGTCACCATCTCTGCCACATCATCCGTGACCCAATACTCCACGGCCTCTCCCGCACTATTGCGCAAGTTTTGTTTCCCATTAAATATCACAAGGTTGTTGCTAATGTCAACACCCTCCCTTGCCTCGTCATTTTTCTGCGTGAAGTAACACATCCTGGGAATAAGGTCGTAGCCCTTGTTTACATTGAAGGGCGTAGTATTCAAGGGTGCTATGTGCGTTGCCGACGATAGTGTAGTATTCGCTGATGTCACGCCACCGCCTTCATAAATGAATAGTGAAAGCGTAGGATCATCCGCTAATGGAGCAAATGTCTCGACACCATTCCCATCTCGATATGTGTTGTAGAAGCGCGATACAGCTACACATGGCACGGCAGAGGTGAATACATTACCCTTGTACACCTCCTCGGTCTCGTTGTTAAATGTGAAGCCTGTATCTACTCTCTTCTGCCCATAATCGAGCTTATTAGCCTGGCTATACTTCTCACTGAAGTATGTCGTAGGTTGCGTCAAAGCCATGCGATGGAACTTTGAGCTAAACACATTAGGCGTGATGGTAATCGCTTGTCCCCTATCTATGCGGTTGTGGATGTTGACCACCTCGCCGGTGAAGTAATTAGGCGTGACGGTGATACTCTTACTCGCCACATCCTTGATGAAGCGTAGGTTGAATAGCTTGCAGTAGGATAGTATGTAGTCTGCGGGCGATGCCGTAGAGCCCAGGAGTATATCCTTAGTCACCTTTGAGCCTGATGATATGCTCGGAAGGTTAGTCGTTACGGTCTCCACGGAGCTCTCATCAAGGTAGGCACTCATGAGATTGCCACTCGCTAACATTGACGATGGTAATACACCATCTTTTGTGTTCACAATCTTATCAGCGAAGAGGATAGATGCATCATTGCTTATGTCAGCATAGTTTTTCTTATACACACGCTGTAGGCGCATCACAACCTTCATGGAGGTTGTGACACCTCGAACTACTGACACCGATATGGGGAATACATCATGACCATCCTCTGTTGTAAATGTCAGCCTATCGCCTACCATCGTGAAGCTACCTATATGGTTGACGACACCTCTATCTCTATCATCGAGTGGTGAGTATACCTTCCATGTCCTACCGAACTTCCCTTTATTGCTGAATGCCACCTCGGGTGATGCCCCCAAGAGGGTCTTCTTATTCTCGTCGTACACGAGGAGCTGTGCAACAATGGCAGAGCTTATCGTTCTGTCAATATCATAGTAACCGCCTAAGCCAACACCTCCAATAGTATTGTTATCCTCGTAGTATTTGTATATATCGATGTCGGTAAACAACCCCTTGTATTCACTCTGCGAGTCTATCTTGAGTGTCACAGGAGATGTCACTGTTATCGTAGCATTATTAGGCGAGTCGCTGACATCTACAACACCCAAAGAGATAGACCTTATGAAGCTATTACTATCACCACCCAATGCCCCTGCCATCGGCATCAGCGTAGACGCCAAACTCTTGTCGTCGACATTCATGCCGAGCATAGGCAATGTGATATATGCGTCATGGTATAATGCATTTTCTTCGTTGAAGAAGCTCTCGTCGAGCACTACACTATACCCTCCATTATTCTCACCTTTAGCACACGCAGTGAAGAGAGAACGCACAGAGAGAGCAGGGCGTTGTAGGTAGCTTCGCAAGTCACGCACCTCGGTCTCGTCCATTGGTCTCTTAAACTCTAATAGCCCATATTGGTTATAAGGGGCATATCTCTTGCCCTCTACGGTGATGTTATAGGGCAAGGTAGTCTCTCCAATGTTGGAGTAGTTGAGTAGGGCGCGACTCGCATCGAAGTCCTTGTTCACGCCATTATAGGCGGGGACAAACGTGATGGCGTTAGCAAGATCATGACGCGTATCTCTTGGAAGACTTGCCCACGCATTAGCCACGACCTCCTTATTGATGATAAAGTCCATCTCGTTGTTGGCATCGCCAGTATATCTATCAAAACCAAAGTTAAGTGATGCGAGGTTGCGCCTATCGCCATTCTCGTCGTACATCAAGTTATAGAAGAAGTCGCCCAACCCTCCATATGCTTGTATGGTGTAGCGAGGTGCTCCATTAATCTTATTAATGCCTATAAGCTGAATATACCCACTCTCCACAAGGGCGCTATCTATAAATAGCTTGAATGGGGTGCGCTTGAGAGTGTTGAAGTTGATGCCAGTGAGATTGTCAGCATCTATAATGGTCTTGCGTGTGAGGTCGTAGATATGCCCGAAGAGCGCATTATTATTAGCTGTGGCTGGCAATGTGATGCTCTTGCTAAAGCTATTCTTGACGATAGTGGGGTTGTTGCTATCCTCAAGTAAGTAGTTCATGGTGATGATGCTGTCAGCGTCAAGGTCTACAAGCTCATCAGCGATATATAGTCGTGTATCTTTCATCTCTGCTATTTATCATATCTATACTTCACGCGCCCTTTGCGCCATTATTTGCGCATTCGCTCTACTGAGGCCTCTACCTCGATTGTTAGGCTACTCTTCTTATTGCCCTGATTGCGATATGTCTTGAACTCCGTCTGTGAGGAGGTGATGACTACTGGTGTAATCTCGTCAGCTTCCAAGTCGTGAAGATACACTTGTGTCGAGCCGAGGAGGTGATGTGTCAACGCCCACTGCGCATCGGTGAGTGTATCTGTGTGGAACTGCCATTTAGGAGTTGCGACTACCGATGTATACTCTCTGCCATGTTTCAGCGTGTTATTGTCCACATCCCTCGTCAGTTCCGTGCGTGTGTAGGTATCCGTGCGCAGAGCATTACCATTGATTAGGAGGTGGTCGAAGCCTCCATGTGCATTGAGATAGTAGAGGCAATATTGTGCGCAAGTCTTCTCTATGCGATAGCGTCGCACACCTTCGTCAACATCATTCATGACATCTATAATCTTACCATCACGCAACTCCGATACAGGGATGGCTATCGTAACGCAGGGTGATGGTATCGTATTCACCACTTGGTGCCATGCTCTGCCATCGTAGAACTCCACACGCACCTCTCCTGCACTTCCCGAGCTTATCTTTGCCACGGTAGTCATAAGTATCTGACGTGGATCTACAATATCGCTCAAGGGTACAGATAGCGACTGCGCATATTCATCCTCATGCAACTGCGTGTAGCTCCAATCATTGTAGAATGTAGTGCGGGATTTTCTCAGTCCCCACTTTACTTCGAATGTCCTCTTGTAGTTCGGCTGGTGGTATATAGTTGTTGAACCATCGAGCTCTATCTTCGATGATAGGGCATCCTTACATATGCGGTTAGTATATACGTCGACTTTCTCATCTCCGCCCATCGCATACGCCTTGCCAGCGAATATCACCTTGCCATCTGCATAATCCTTAATCGTGTAGTCTGTGCCCGATGGACTCGCGTTTATCTGTGTTACTGTGTCCCTCCAAATTGGTGTTGCCATATATTATTCTATTTCGTAAATTTCTGCTATAATTATATCGACGCTATCGTTTATATCTTGGGTTATCGCCTCGTCGATGGCACTCTCCAAACGCCTGTACACCTCATCTATAGATGTGGTGAGGATAGGTCTCGGCTGTATACCCTCTTCTTTTATCTTACGACCTATGAGGTAGGCGAGGCTCTTGATGCTTGGTATGCCACCATCGTTGCGCCTTATGCGCCCCTTATGTTGTGTCCACCTCTTGACACTCGCTTGGGTGCGCGTCATAGGCTTTATGCCCTTGACCTTTATCCACTCCTCGATGCTTTGCAGAGGGGGGAACTTACCCGCCCTACGACCATACTCGACATACTTCCAATACTCCAAGAGAGAGATATCAACAGCCATCCATCCAGCACCGCTCTCCACCTTGTAGCTCACACTATCGGCGAGGTTATATGTTGCGTTAGCCTTGCGAGTATGAAGGTTAACGATATACTCGTTGACCAACTCCTCTCCGAATTGAGTGAGCACCCTGTGCAGATGCTTCCACCTTAATGCTTGCTGCGCCATTGCTTTATCCTCTCCTCTGTTATCTTATTGTGGTGTTGCATCTCTACTACAAGACCGAATACTCTTGGGATAGGCATATCCCACACTCTCTCGTAGTCCATCATCGTGTAGTCTACAATCTGCTTAACAAGCATCGCCCAAGAGAGATAGATGCTTTGCGCAGTTGCGCTGCTTGCTTCTTCAGTCTCTCCCTCTCCTCGCTTGATTGAGTCATCCTCGCCATCTTGCGCTTCTCCTTTGCTTCCAAGCGCAGAGAATTGGCGAGCGAAAAGCCCTGCGCTACTTGAAAAAAATGGAGAATGCCACAGCCCTTGTAGTAGGGTAGCTCTGCCTTGATGGCCTCCACAACATCCGCCACATCGTAACCATCGGCATAATGCTTGGCCGTCGTGGGGATGAGCATCGTAGCCAGGATGCCCGCCATGTTGCCATTGGCATCTGTACGCAATGCGTTATACTCCGTGTACTGGGCGAGAGTGAACTTGCTAACATCTACTACCACCTTATACTCGATCGCTCTAAGGGTGATAGTCTTCGGTGGCGTGTAGAATGGGAGTTTGCGCAAGAACTGAGCCTCCTGTGCTAACTTAGCATAGTCGCCTATGTAGATGTTACCGAGGCTCTCTCTATCGCTGTCGCAGAGCACTGCGAGGATGTCGACCTCTCGTTCATCGAAGGCATCTGCATCGCCATCGTTGTTGCTCTTGGCAATCTCGATAATCTCTTGGTAGATGGGGATCGTGATGTCATCCCAACTCTTATACTTTAATGCTATCATATTTACCTAAATGAGATATTATATTTACCAATCTTGGTACTATCGCAATATGCGTGGTGAGCTATGAGCGTGGCCATCACGCAGTCGTCGTGTGTGCCAATGTGACCGCCATAGCTTATCTTCTTGGTCTTGGGGTTTACCGTGGCCTCAAAGCGCCTCATCTCATCAAGGAGGCGATTATCTCGTAGCAACTGCACCCTCTCTTGCTCCAAGGCTATCTGCATCTCCGTTACTATTTCCTGCTTGCTCTCGTTGGTGGTCGTGAAAGCCGTTATTTTTGCCGTGTGCACGTTTTTACGGAGCGCGTCAACGTACACCTTGCCGATACTATTTTCTTCGGCATATACGCGGTGTATTTTACATTTACAGCCATATTCATTAATCAGTCCCGCAAGCCATGTCACCTGTCGCATCGGTGGGAGGTTATTCGTGTAGTGCAATCCCACCATCTGCCCACTCTCATTGAATACTGAAAGCACGGTGTAGTCACCACCACCGCCTGCTGCAAAGTCTATGCCCATGTAAAGCATCTTTGCCTCGGGAGTGCTATCGCTTATGCACGCCTCGATGTTAGTGAAGAGTAGACCATCGGAAGATAGGAACTCGCCCAACACCTCGGTAGTGTACTTGTTGCGCGACATCGTTTGGCGATAGAACTCCTTGCGCTCATCGCTCAAGAAGCGACCAATGTCGGGATGCTTCGACCAATCAAAGAAGCGCAGCTTATCGGTAGGGTTATCCTTGCCCATCTTGACCATATCCCAGTAGTAGCCCTCTTGAATGAATGGCGTTGAGCAAACTACGATTGGGGCGTTGTGAGCGTTTACAAATGGCAATACGGTGTACACCGCCTCATCGGGGAGATATGCAGCCTCATCGAGGATGAGCAGACCACTAACGGTAAAAGAACGGTTGCCCTCGCCCTGCTCCGTTGATTTGAAGATGATCTCCGAGCCATTGCTAAATGTCACGGTGAGGAGCGATGCATTCGCCTGGGCAATGAGGTTTGTGTGTCGGAATGCTTTTGTGAGAGTGTTGAACACATTGCGTGACTGATTGAGCGTTGGCTCTATCACCGCAGATGTACAGCCTGGATGTCGCAATGCCATTTCCGCAAGTAGGCATACGCAAAAGAATGTCTTGCCCGACTGGCGGATGCTCTTGATGACGGCCACCTTGCCGTTCTTGTAAGCATCTTCCATGTAGTCGTGCACCTCTCGTTGGTATGCGGTCAATGCGGGAAAGCGTATCTCCATTACTCTCCGAACTTAATCGTTATTGGCTCATCGGTTGACACCTTGAGCTGCTCAACATCGTAGCCGAGCATCTTCATTATTGCCATATATGCCTTTGTGTCTCCCTCGCTTACTGCCTTTATCATCTGCCCCAGGTGCATCAGCATCTCGATGTTGCAGTCATTCTCGCACACCCCAAGCCCCTTGAGCTGGTTGATGAGAGGCTGAGCAATAGGCAATCCTTTAGCCGAGCGTGTAATGAGGTCACGCACAAGCTCACGACCTTCTTTCTGAGCTCTTCGAGACTCTACGCTCTTAGCTTGCATCTCTTTGGCTTCAGCACTTGTCAGCTTTCTTGGCTTTAAGTTTTCTCGATTTGCCATACTCGTTGCTATTCCGTTGTGATTGCTCTGCCTCGTACAATCGCGCTGCATCTTTGAGAATACCCAACACACAACGCGAGCACGACACATTCACTCTATAGTTACTATCTACGCCTCGCACTATCTCCGCCATGCGCTTCACCACCTGGCGAGGCACATAGCGCGAATAGTCACTATGTAGTGCTGTATGCAACTGCTCCTTGTACTCCGTGAGGAGCTCATAATCTTCGTTTGTCATATCGTTTATTGTTATCTATAGTTTCAGTTTATTTCGTGCCATATCAACAAGCCATCGAGGGATGTCAACGAGGAGGTTGAGAAGCTCCACAATGACTGGCGTGCACCAGGCAACAAGAGCCACGCAGAGTATAGCCAAGAGCGAGAGGTTGCCACTAATGATGATGTAGACAAGCCCGCTCCACCATGTCAAGCATAGCTCGCAGTCTAAAGGCTTTAGGGGAAAGTCCCTAAACGGAACATCCCCTTTAAGCCATCGCCATAGCATCCTCTTCAAACTATCCACCGCTCCGCTATTCACGACGAAGCAACAAAGTATTGCTATTGCTATTATGTTAGTCATCGTGTCTTTTGGGTTTAATTATTATTGGTCTATCGGGAGGTACGGTTGAAATACCACCCAATCGTGCGTGTTTAATGCCTACATAAAGAACGGATACTATAAACACCAAACCTATTGCCAATAGCACTATAATGGCTATTGTATCAAACAAATCTAATTTCATACTACTCTCTCGGTCTCCTATTCTTTATCCCCCTGGAATAACCCATCAACTCCTCTATAGTGTTGTTGATGTAGATGTGATTTTTAGGTAGTGGGTTGCTCATATCACTCCCTCCTCTTTTAGTTTGATTACCATATCGTAGAGATTGTCTATTAACTCGTCATTTTTATCGCATATTTCGGCGTATATACCTAAACTCCACCTATAGTAATAAACTTCGTTCTTATATGTAACTTTAGAATACGATCCATCTATATAAATTTCAGCAGGCAGCATCTCAATCAACTCGCCAATACTGTAGGCTTTTGCGACGCTAATACCCCCAATACCGTAGATAGGTTCAACCGATGCAATGCTACTCGGCTTCTCAAACCCCAGGCCAATCAGCCTGGCGGTCTGCTCTGGTGATAAGTATTGCTTCATACTCTTTTTGTTTTAATCTTTTGACATCGTTTTATTTTTTCATTTGCAACCAAATACCCTATATATCGAGTCCTCTGCTCAAGAAGCATCCTTTGAGCTTCATCAAAATCTATTGAACTTTGATAACATTGTTTTTTTTCATTCCACATCTTATCGCCATTGTCGCATAAGAAATAGCAAGGCAGTAGCTCCTTCTTATCGTGTATCCATCTGTATCGACATCGAGGATACACTGCTACTTCTTCAATTAGATAGAATTTTTTGCACGCCATTCTACGATATTTGCGCAATAATCTTACATCCATAATCTACTCCTCCAAATACTTTTTGTCAAGTTCTCCTCGTTTAATTTTATCTGCAATGCGACTAATCATTGCTTCGTAAGGGTTGTCCAAGCAATCAGTCCAAAATATACAAGTCTTTTCGTATATCTCAATCAGCCTATGGAGCGACCAAGCTGGTTCAACGGGGTCTTTATCAAAATCAAAATGTTCTGCTTCCCCTATATGCCATCCATCATAATACATCATTACACAATCCGCTGTCTCTTTCTTTAATCCCAAAGCAAGCAATCGCTCCGACTGCTCTTTGGTGGTACATATTTGACTATTAAATTTCATACTACTCTAATTCTTTACAATCTTTGAAACATTGGAATGTTTTACGAGCTTTTAATTAATTCTTCTTTGGTGGGGAAGATATCTTCTTCAAAACGATGCAACAACTTCAATCTCCCTTTGACGCAATATCTCAGCGTGTATTCAATAGTCGGTAATGGGCTGAGAAATACTGCCGATGCTCGTAAATCTTGCACTTCACATTGAATTATTCCTTTGCCGTAGTTTCCCTTTGCATACACCTCATCCCCGATGTTGTACTTCGTTTCGATTGTCATAACTTACTCTCCATTAAAACCATACATCATTATAAAGAGCTTTCTACAATCCTCCATTTCCTTATCGCTTAACTTGTCGGCATAGACTTTCTTGTATGGGATTGTCGTATCTGCCAATGAGTTATACATCAATCTTACTCGACCAAGCTCCTTCTGCTCCTTATTACCTGTCAAAAGAATATTGGCTGCGACATTTGCTTCCTGCCAATGTAAGCGATACTTCTTGCATTCCTCGTCTTTGATAGCATATTGAGCATCTATCAATTCCGATGGGTTAATAAGTCTATCATTCAGCAACGCCATAATGGTATGCTTAACATCGCCACATAGCAGCTGCGGTCTTTGTTTAATGTACTCGATTAAATCTGCTCCTTTCATAGTCTTATCCCTTTCGTTGTGTTAATCGTTGTCTGCTTCGTCGAGCATAGCCTCTATGCTCTTTGCCTATTGTTCTGCGTTGTGGTAGGCGTTGCGCCTTTCGTCGCCATGTTCGGATGCGAGGCACAGCTCTACCGAAGTCTGCAAATGCGTTTGCTGCTGATATTATCGCATCTACGAGCTGCTCCACGGAAACCCTCATTATGGCGTAGCCGTAAGTATTATAAGTGCTCATAAGTCCACTCCTTTGTCCTTTGCCAATTTCTCGATATACTCCTTTGCAAACTCCACCAACCCATCTGCAGGGTTAGGGCGTACATCGGGTAACTCTATATTTTTGCAGATGAAGTCGTAAAGCTCTTTGGCTGCTTCGAGGTCAACCTTGCGACCATCCATTGATGCGCTCGCAGTAAACTCGATTGCGAACTGGAGAGCCTCGGTTTTGCTTTGGAAGTTTCTCATTGTAGGCATAGGAAAGCCCATAATTCCAGTGTCAAATTCCATAATGTTTAGTTTTAAGTTGTCATAGCACTTAGCTTATAAGTTAATTTCTTTATCTACCCCCGCAAGTCTCAAGGCGTGCTGGAGCTGGTGAACATACTTGATGGTACATACTTCACACACATAATTTCCACAGGAACAGTCAATAATTATAGACCAATTATCTCGCCATTGTTCAAGTGTAAATAACTCTGGGGTGTACCACCTTTTGCCATTATGGGAAAACCCATTCTTCTCCAGTATCTCTGCCGTGATGGGGATAGTACGGAGATTGCCTGCGCTCTCTTCTCTCTGCTCACAATATCCAAAGAGTGTCACTATTTCACTCAGACCATCTACACATTGCACTTGATATTCCTTGCCATCATATCTCACCCAATCGCCTACCGATAGGTCGCTAATCTTTAGTGTTGCCATAGTTTTATAATTCAAATATTAGAATATTACGATCATCGAAGGGAATGGCGCTGAGGCCTTACTATTGCCAAACTTTAAGCGCCCCTTTAGAAATCTTATCTCTGCCTTGTTGTATATATGCTCGTGAAACCATCGCGTATCTGTGCGTGCAGGGATAAGCATTACGACCTTAGTATTTGGTTTCCAACTCTCCATCCTGCACTTGCGCACCCACTCGCCAAGTTCTCGACCATAGGGAGGGTTGCAGAATACTATCTCCCCCCCCCAGTCTTGTTTTAACCCATCTTCACTTCGTGTGTAATACTTGTTACATTTAGCGTTGGTTTCATTGGCGCAAGGATCAAGGGTAAAGTGGAACTCGCTGTTCAGCTTATCGTAAAAGTCTTGAGGTGTTGCCCACTCGATACTCTTCGATGATAGTAGAGCTTTTATTCCTTTCATACTATCCTACATATTCAGCGTTCATTACTATTGGTCTCACTCTGCGCTCGATGATGTTATCGAGGTTGTAGTCGTGGATGCCGAGACCCTCAAGCATCGCGGGTATCTTGTCAAGCTCTACCGATGGCTTGTAGCAATATCGTTGCCCGAGCTTCAACCTCTGCTTACTCTGCAACCTTATACAAGCCATGAGAATATTGTATGCCCTCTCAGGTGCTTGTAACGACACGCAGTCGTTGATAGCCTTGTACACCATCTCTGAGGCTATGTTATATTGCTTTACACCTTCCCCATCGAAGCTCATCATATTGCGGTAGAAGAGGTCGTGGGCGTGGAGGATGAGGTCTTTAGCCTTGTTGATGTTACGCTTCATGGCGTGCCTGTACTTGCCTACCTCCTCCATCTCGTCGATAAGGTCGTAGATAACATAGTCGAGAGCTGCTATGAGTGTCAGCATCAGGATAGCCTCCTTGTTGAGCTTCTCCTCATTGGCTGAGGGGTTGCGATAGTTGCGTGGCTGTATCTGCTGCCATGCCGTCATATAGCTTAGCTCTGCACTCCGTCTCCATCGTGCATAGGAGCTATCGGGGATGGGAATGTTGGTTGTGCCCGTGTTAATGTTGCTCATCTTTCTCAAAGTATTTATTCACAAAGTCGACAACCTTAAGGTATTGGTTTGCATACTTATTGCCTCCGTGCGTATCTTTTACCTTTGATGCAAACTCATCCACAGTGCCGAAGAAGCAACCACATTTTACATATACCCCCTTATCAGTGCGATAAATGTGAGTATAATCCGCGCGTGAACCGATTGGTCCGATAATCAGAATATCATCTACAGATGTTATTTTGCCAGCATCGCCCAAGTTAGCACCGCCCAAGTTAGCACCGCCCAAGTTAGCACCGCACAAGTAAGCACCGCCCAAGTTAGCACCGCCCAAGTTAGCATCGCACAAGTTAGCACCGCCCAAGTTAGCACCGCCCAAGTTAGCACCGCCCAAGTTAGCACCGCACAAGTAAGCACCGCCCAAGTTAGCACCGCCCAAGTTAGCACCGCCCAAGTTAGCATCGCACAAGTTAGCACCGCACAAGTAAGCACCGCCCAAGTTAGCACCGCACAAGTTAGCATCGCCCAAGTAAGCACCGCCCTAGTTAGCACCGCACAAGTTAGCAC